>CAVZPI010000028.1:0-164571 GCA_963777085.1 uncultured Actinomycetes bacterium
AGGTCTTCTTCCTTTGTGACCGTGAAATTTTCGGGGTCGAAATCTTTGGGGAAGTTGAGATTATCGCGGAATGGATTCTTGTTTTCCGCGAAGGTATGCTGGCCATCGGGCCAGCGGCTCTTGAAAGGTTTGGCTTCTTCTTCATAGAAGGGTTCCTTCCAATCCTTGCGGAGCGGATGACCTTCAAAGCCTTCCCACATCAAAATGCGGCGCAGGTCGGGATGATCTGTGAATTTGATGCCGTACAAATCCCAGGCTTCGCGTTCTTGAAAATCAACGCCAGCCCAAAGTTGAGTGAGCGAGGGAACTTCGATCGGGTCAACGCGTTCGACTTGAACTTTGAAAACCAAGCCAGCGCCGCCGGTTGTTTTGTAGGCGTGATAGACCACTTCCATTTTGTTTTCGGCGATGTAGTCCACGCCTGTGACGGCGGTGAGCAGGTCGTAGCCGAATTCGTCGCGGATGGCGGTTGCCACTTCGACGAGATTTTCTTTGTTGACGATGAAGCCGGTGTAGCCGGGGCGTGCATCAGCGGTGACCATGCCCGGGAAACGGGCAACCAGATCAACGGTTAGAGTTGAGAGGCGTTGCCATTATGCACTCTCCTTTGTCGCGGCGGCTTGTTTAATTTCAGCGTTGCGGCGCACGTCAATCAAGTCAGGTCCGAGGATCGGCATGGGTACATAGTTGCCGTCCTTCTTTTCCTTGTTGTACCAGGTGACGGTCTTGATGGATTGCTTGTCAATTTTTTCCTGCAATTTGATCATGCCAGCGATCAAAGCCTGCGGAGTGGGAGGACAGCCGGGGATGTAAACATCCACGGGCAAAAATTTATCAATACCTGCGACCACGTTATAGCCTTCCTTGAAAGGTCCGCCGCTCGAAGCGCACGCGCCCATTGCCACAACATATTTCGGCTCGGGCATTTGGTTGTACAAGCGGATGATGGACGGAAGCATTTTCTTCGTCACGGTGCCGGAGACCAGCATCATGTCGGCCTGACGCGGGGTGGGGCGCATGACTTCCATGCCGAAGCGCGCCATGTCGTAACGCACCCTTGGCACATCGCCCACATAGACCACACGCCACTGCCCCTCAAGTTAGTTCACTCCAGGTTGGCGCAGATCGTCTCAACCATCTGGCTCACGGTATTGATCGACGCCTACACACGGAAGGTGCTGGCCTACTACCTCTCGTTCGATGAGCCTTCCTATCGCAGTTGCATGATGGTCATTCGCGACAGCGTTAGACGCCACAACCGCGTGCCGCAGATCGTGGTCAGCGATCAGGGGCCCGAGTTCATGGCGGTCTTTTACGAGACGCTCCTGGCGCTGCTACGCACGACGAAGCGCGAGCGGCAGGCCGGCCCGGCGGCGTCCATCAGTGCCACCGTCTCCTCGTCGAACGGTCGATCCGGGTCGAGCACCCGCGCCGGGACGCCGTACGCCGCGAACAGGGCCGACCAGTCGGGCAGGCCCAAGCCCGTGGAGGTGTCGCACCCCAGGTACGCGCCGCCGAAGTAGTTGCGCTGCGTCATCCTGATCGATGCGTAGCCCTCGTTGGAGAGGATCACCATCTTCAGATTCAGCCGCTGCGCCGCGACCGTCCCGATCTCCTGCAGGTTCTGCGCGAAGCCGCCGTCACCCTCGACCAGCACCGTGCGCCGATCCGGATGCGCCAGGCTCGCGCCGATCGCGCCGCTCAGGCCGTAGCCCATGCTCGCCAGGCCCTTGTCGGTGACGACGACCTGCCCGGCCTTCTGCCGGAAGGCCTGCATCATCACGGTGAACGCCCCGCCGCTGCTGCACGGGACGACCACGTCGCCCGGGCCGAGCCGCTTGCTCAGCGCCTCGACGAGGTCGAACGGATCGACGTAGCCGTCCGCGTGGGAGTTGCCCGGGTCCGACAGCGGCAGCAGTCCGGCGACCCGTCGCGCGAACTCCACCCAGCCCGCCCAGCGCTCGGCCGCCTCGGCCTGCCGAGGATCACGCCCCAACGCGGCGACCAGACCCTCGAGGAACGCTCCGGCGTCCGCCTCCACGGCGATGTCCACGTGCGGATGCCCCTTGCCCAGCTCCGCCGGATCCACATCCACCTGGATCACCCGCGCCAGCGGGGCAAACCCCTGCCAGTTGAAGCCCGTCTGCTGCAACCCCAGCCGCGAGCCGACCGCGACAACCACATCGGCCTGCTGCAGGAGCAGGTTCGACCAGCGCATCCCCCAGGTGTTCGGCCTCCCCAGGTACAACGGATGTCCACTGTCGATGCGGTCCACCGCATTCCACGTCGTCGCCATCGGCAGCCCCAGCGCCGCCAGCCCCGGGACCAGGCGCCGTGCGGCCGACCGGCTCAGGCCACCGCCCAGCAGCACCACCGGCCGCTGCGAGGCCAGCACCGCCGCCACCACGTCGTCGACGGCCGGTGCCACCGCCGCCGGCACCCCACCTGCCGGCACATGGTCGTCCGCCACGACCGCCGCTGCCTGCGCATCCAGGCAGAACTCGATGAACACCGGGCCCGGCCGACCGGCCCGGCCTTCACGCACCACGTCCATCACCACCGACCGCGGCAGCGGCTCTCGCACCTGCAACGAGCCCACCGACACCGGCGCCGCGAGCGCCATCCCGTCAATCTCCTGGATCCCTCGCTGGCGAACGCCGCCACCGGCAAGGTCGCTGCTCTTGACCTGTCCGCCCACCACGAGCAGCTCCCGGCTCTCCAGGAATGCGCCCGCCATGGCTGTGAGGATGTTCGTGAGCCCCGGCCCCGCCGTCACCAGCGCGAACGCCCGCCCCGCACCCGGATCCGCCGCCTCGTTGAAGTACTCCGCAGCAATCCCCGCCCCGACCTCGTGCACGAACGGCACGCACGTCATCCGCGTGCGCACCGAGTCCAGCAGGTGCATCACGTTGCCGCCGGCCACGAAGAAGCAGTGCGTGTAGCCGTCCTCCACGAGCCAGTCCACGAACTGGTCCGAGTACTTCACCCCGTCACCTCGCCCAGGCCCGCGGCCATGGCCCCTCGGATGGTGGCAAGCGTGCCGGGCGTCCGCGGCAGGTCCACCACGCTCAGCAGTCCGGCGCCGACCGGGAGCACAAGCCGCACGGACTGCCGCGTTCCCTTCTTGTCCGTCGACACGGCGCGATCGAACGCCTCCCAGTCCAGCCCGTCGGCCGCGTCGGCGATGTCGTCCCGGATGGGGGCGAGCAGGTCGCGGCAGTAGTCGGCCAGCAGCCGCGTCTGGTCCGAGTCAACGGCTACCGGGTGGGCGAGCGCGCCGAGGACGCCCAGGGCCACGGCTACGCCGTGCGGGAGCGCGAAGTCCGTGGCCGACTCCAGGGCATGGGCGAGGGTGTGGCCGAAGTTCAGCAGTTGCCGTTCCGCGCGGTCGAACTCGTCGACCTCGATAAACCACTTCTTGGCGAGCAGCACGTGCGTGAGCAGCTCCTCCGTTGCCGGTGACTGCCCGAACTCCGCCGCGGGCATCGCCAGTTCTACATACCGCGCGAACGACTCCGGGCCGGCCGCGAAGCAGATCTTGACCGCCTCCCCGAGGCCGGAGATCCGCGCCTCGAGCGACAGCGAGCCAGCCAGGGCCGGATCGATGACGACCTGCTTCGGCGGGTAGATGTTGCCGCCCAGGTTCTTGATGCCGCCCACGTTGATCGAGCTCTTGCCGCCGATGCACGAGTCGGCCATCGCCATCGCCGTCGTCGGGCAGTAGACCCACGGCAGGCCGCGCATGTAGAAGGACGACACGAACGTCGCCGCGTCCTGGACGACGCCGCCACCGACCGCGAGCAGCAGGTCACCGCGCTTGACGCCGGCCTCCTTGAGCGAGATGAGGATCCGCTCGCAGCCCGTGAGCGTCTTGGTCTCCTCGGCACCGACCACGCCGATGACCGGCGTAATCGAGTCCTCGCCGACAAGGTCGCGCAGCCGTTCGTCGATGACGATGACCGCTGCCGTCCCGAGGGTCTCCGAGACCGCCCCTGCCTCGATCCGGACGGCGTAGGCCCCGCTCGCCGAGGCCACCGTGAACTCAGACATACCGCACGCTGCTCCAGCCGCCGTCGACGGTCAGGAACTCGCCGTTCACTCCTCGGCTCTGCTCGCTGGTCAGCCAGGCACACGCACTCGCCACGTTGGCAGCCGACACCAGCGAACGCTGCGGCGTCGAGCGCTCCAGCTCGGTGATGCTCTCCGCCGAGAGGAAGGACCGCGTCATCGGGCTGTCCACCGCCCCCGGCAGGACGGCATTGATGGCTAGCCCCCGCGGCCCGAGGTCGGCGACCAGCGAGCGCACCAGTCCGGCGAGAGCCGACTTGGCCGTGACGTAGGCGAGCTTGTCCTGACGGGCGGTCTCCTGCCAGATCGAGCTCACCACGACCAGGCGCGCTTGCGGCGCGAGAGCGCCGCGATCCAGAAGGGCCCGCAGGGTGGACACGACGAAGCCGACGTTGGCCTCGAAGAGAGCGGCCATCTGCTCGGGTCCGTCGCCGAGGATGCTGCCGGAGGCGTTCATCCCCTGCGCCCACACGACGCGCGTCACCCCCTGCTCCGGCAGCGCCAGCGGCCAGTCGGCATCCTCGACGTTCAGCCACTCCGCCGAGGGCCGCGTCCCCCTCGCGGCGGGCACCACGGTCACGCCGTCGTTTCGCAACCGGTCGCACGTCTCGGAGCCGAGCAGCCCGCTGGCGCCGAACACGACGGCCAGGTCAGTCACGGTCGAACCCGAGCTCATGCGCGACGACGAAGTTCGGTCGCTGCTTGACTTCCTCGTAGATGAGCCCGACGTACTCGCTGACGATGCCGAGCATGAACGACAGCGCGCCGAACACCAGCAGCACCAGCGACACGATGGTGCCGAAGCCGCTGAACGGGACCCCGCGGGTGATCCACAGGATCAGCAGCACGATGAAGCCGAGGACGGACAGCACGGAGGCCGAGATGCCCACGAGAGTGATCATCCGCAACGGCATGTACGAGTGGGCGAAGATGCCCTTGAACGCCAACTCGATCACTTTGAACGAATGGGCGTTCGACACGCCGCCGAACCGCGGGGGTCGCTCCATCGGGATGCCGATCGAGTTGAACCCGACCCAGGCCACGAGACCCCGCATAAAGCGGTTGCGCTCCTCCATCGTGCGGACTGTCTCGTACACCCTGCGGTCGAGGAGGCGGAAGTCGCTGGCGTTCTTGGGAATTCGCCCGTCCGTGAGCTTGCCCGCAAGCCAGTAGAATGCCTTGGAGTTGAACGTGCGCAGCGGGCCGGTGCCCTGCCTCTCGGTCACGATGCCGTAGACGTTCTCGTAGCCCTCCTCCCACTTGCGCAGGAAGACGGGGATCATCTCGGGCGGGTCCTGGAGGTCGGCCGTCATGAGCACGCAGGCGTCGCCGGTGGCGAACGCCAGACCGGCCGTGAGCCCGCCGTCCATGCGGAAGTTGCGTGCCAGGCGCACGATCTTGAACCGCGGATCGCGCCCGTGGATGCCCTGAAGGAGGGTCCAGGTGTCGTCCGTCGAGCCGTTCTCCACGATGATGCACTCCCACGCGTAGGAGGCCTCCGCGTCGAACACGGCACCGAGCCGGCGTGCGAGCTCCTCGACGCAGGCCGACTCGTTGTAAGCGGGCACCACGATGCTGATGAGGCGGGGCTGCCGCCCTGATCCGGCCAAGTCGGGGAGGGTCACCACTGCTTCCAGGGGGCGGCGCCGGAGGCCCACAGGTCGTTGAGCATCTTCGATTCGCGGAAGGTGTCCATCGGCTGCCAGAAGCCCTCATGGCGGTAGGCAGACAGCTGCCCGGAGTCCGCGAGTTCGACCAGCGGTCCCTCCTCCAGGACGCAGTCCGCGTCGAAGTGCTGCAGGGCTTCGGGCTCCAGGATCATGAAGCCGATGTTGATCCAGCCGTCCATGCGGGGCTTCTCGCGGAACCGCTGGACGTCGCCGCCGTCCGAGACGTCCATGACCCCGAAGCGGCTCGTCGGCTGGACCGCCGTGACCGTGCCGAGCCTTCCCGATGCGGCGTGGAAGGCGCGCAGGGCATCGATGTCGACGTTCGCGAGACCGTCGCCGTAGGTCACCAGGAACGGCTCGTCGCCAAGGTACTTCGCGGCGCGAAAGACGCGACCGCCCGTCATGGTCTGGTCGCCGGTGAACGCGACGGTGACCTTCCAGTTCGCCTCGTCGTGGGCGCCGTGGAAGACCAGCGAATCGCGGTTGCCCAGCTCGACGGTGAAGTCGTTGCTCTGCGCCTCGTAGTTGAGGAAGTAGTCCTTGATCATGCTGCTCTTGTAGCCGGTCGCCACGATGAATTCCGTGATGCCGAACGACGCCAGGTTCTTCATGATGTGCCACAGGATCGGGCGTCCGCCCACCTCCACCATGGGCTTCGGCCGGAACTCGGTCTCCTCGCGGATGCGAGTGCCGAGGCCGCCGGCCAGGAGCACTGCCTTCATCGATAGTCCTCTCGGAATCCCCTGCTTCCCCAGTGGTGGTGACTCTACTCAGGTGCACGGCCCCGAGCCCGGACCTGACGGGCGGCTGCGGCACGCAAGGATGTCGCCCATGAGCCGCACCTCCGTCGCCGTCGTGATCCCGGCATATGACGAGGCCGAGAGCCTGCGGCTGCTCCTCCCCGAGCTCAGGAGCGTCCTCGGCGAGTTGCCCGACTGCGACTCCCGGGTCCACGTGGTACTGCGCGCGGCGCCGATGAGGCGGCGATGGACGAGATCCGGGCGCTCGGCGCGGAGCCCGTTCGCCGCAGTCCTGGAGACTCGTTCGGCGATGCCATCCGCACGGGCATCCACAGCGTCCCGTGCCGAGGTCGACTACGTCGTGATCATGGACGCGGACGGCTCCCACTCGCCGCAGACCATCCCCAGACTCCTCGAGTGGGCGGAGGGCAACGACGTGGTCGTCGCCAGCCGCTACGTCCAGGGCGGCCAGTCCGACAACAGCGCCGTCCTACGGGGGATGAGCCGCATGCTGAACCTCGGCTTCCGCCTCGTGCTCGGCATCCCCTGCCGGGACGTCTCGACCAACTTCAAGCTCTACCATCGCGAGCCCCTGCAGCGGATCACGCTGACCTGCGACAACTTCGACATCGTCGAGGAGATCCTGTTCCGCCTGCACCGGGGTGCAGGCAAGGGCGACTTCCGCGTGCATGAGGTGCCGGACTACTTCCACGAGCGCGTGCACGGCGACTCGAAGAGGCGACTCGGCCCATTCGTCGCGTCCTATCTCGTCACCCTGGCCAGGCTGCGCCTGTCTTCGGACGGACGCCCGGGCCAGCACCCGCCAGCATGAGTCAGTCGGCCAGCTGGGCGCAGGTGGCTCGGGGTATCAGGGGCTCGACGCCGCGCCCGGCCAGCCAGCCCTCGGGGCCGCCCGACCAGCCCGCCGGGCTGAACCGCACGACGATGACGGCGTCCGGAGCGGCCGCACAGGCCCGGCTGACGTCATCGACCATCTGCGTCCATGGCGGCCTGAGGCTGTCGGCCCGGTAGACCGACGCCGGAAGACTCGACCACCAGGCGCCGATCAGCACCACCGCGACCAGGGACATGGCCAGCAAGGGCAGTCGGCGGGCGCCGCTGGCCTCCGCCTTCCTGGCGAGCCAGTCGTCGAGGGCGAGAAGCCCCGCTGCCGCCGTGAGCAGGGTGGGGGCGATGTAGTACCTGTTGTTCACGCCCAGGGCAACGGACGAGAGCAGGCTCACCGACAGGCCCACGCCCAGCAGCACCCCGAAGCCCCACGCACGAGGGTTCCGGCCGCGGGCAAGGAGCCAGAGACTCAGCAGCGCGAGGGGGGCCACGACGAACCACTCGGTCAGCGCACTCGCAGGGAACAGCGCGCCGGTGAAGTCCGTCTGCGTGCCGAAGGTGAGGCCCGGCACGAGCGTGGCAAGCGCGCTGGGGATGGCTCGAGCCCACTCCTCGACTGCCGCGATGCTCAGGTTCAGCGATCGGTGCTGATCCGCCGTCACGGCGGCCATCACCTGTGCGGCCATCCCGGCCAGCAGTGCCACGGCCATGGCCACGCCGCCTCGTCGACCGACCTGCCCGCGAAGGACCTGGAAGCCCACGACGAGCAGCAGCACCGCCGCCGTCGGAATCGTCAGGGCCGCCAGGAGCAGGCCGGCACAGTAGCCCGCGAGCGCCCAGCGACCCCTGATCGGGAAGGCCACGGCGATCGTCGCGGTGAACAGGATCGGCTGATTGACGTTGGCATACGAGTTGACGATCTCGAAGCCGCTGATGGGTGCCGCCACGACCAGCAGGGCCACCAAGGCGCTGGCGAGGACGCTGAACCGCTGTCGAGCAAGCACTGCGAAGGTCACTGCCGCGCAGGCGCCGGCGAGCGCTGCGGCAAGCAGGTTGGTGGCCAGCGCCCACTGCTCGAGGGGCAGGGTGGCCACCATCACGCCGATGGCCTTGGGCGTGAAGGGCAGGTAGCCCGCGAACGGCTCGGCCAGGCATTCAAGGGCGCCCGCCTTGCGCGCGCACAGCGCGAAGAGGCCGTCCTCGGCCCATACCAGGGTGGTCAGCGCCGAGGGGTTCGTCGCGAGGATGCGCAGGAGCGACAGTGCCGCCGCGAGGATTCCGACGCCGATGGCCGCCAGCCAACCGAGGCGGACCAGACCCTTCACCGGGGGCACTGCGAGCATCCGGACCCCCCCTCGCCTCGTCGGACGCCAATCTACTGCGCCCACTCGGCGGCAATCCCCCGAAGACCAGCGACTCGACGGACGATCGTCCGGCCCCACGGGACCCGCCCGAGTCAGGCAGCGGCGCCCTCCCAGGGGGCAACTACGCTAGGAGTCCTCGATCCCGCACGAACGCGCTGAAGGGCCCCTCACGTGACTGATCCCCAGGCGGCTCTGCGGCGCAGCATCCTCAAGGACGTGCGCGCCTACGCCGAGGTGGCCCTGGCAGCCGCCGAGTTCGTTCCCGGCACGACGACGGTGCCGGTGTCGGGCAAGGTCCTCGACGCCGAGGACTTCGCCTCCCTGGTCGACTCCAGCCTCGACGGCTGGCTCACGGCCGGCCGCTTCACCACGGCGTTCCAGCGAGCGCTGGCCCGCTACGTCGGGGCGCGGTCGTCGGTGTTCGTCAACAGCGGCTCGAGTGCGAACCTGGTGGCCCTCTCCGCCCTGACCAGCCCGAAGCTGCACAAGCGGGCGCTGAAGGAGGGCGACGAGGTCCTGACGGTGGCGATGGGCTTCCCCACGACGGTCAACCCGATCATCCAGAACCGGCTCAAGCCGGTCGTCGTCGACGTCGAGCTGGGCACCTACGACGCGATCCCCGAGCGCCTGCGCGAGGCCATCGGGCCCAGGACCCGGGCGATCATGATGGCCCACACGCTGGGCAATCCGTTCGACCTCGGCACGGTGCAGGAGCTGTGCAAGGAGCACGGCCTGTGGCTCGTCGAGGACTCCTGCGACGCCCTCGGCTCGACGTACGGGGGCAAGCGCACCGGCAGCTTCGGCGACACCGCGACGGCCAGCTTCTACCCGGCCCACCACATCACCACCGGCGAGGGCGGAGCGGTCTTCGTCAAGTCGCCGCTGGTCAAGAAGCAGGTGGAGTCCTTCCGCGACTGGGGCCGCGACTGCTACTGCGAGACCGGGCACGACAACACCTGCCTGAAGCGCTTCGACTGGCAGCTCGGCGACCTGCCGCAGGGCTACGACCACAAGTACGTCTACGGCCACATCGGCTACAACCTCAAGGCCACCGACATGCAGGCCGCCCTCGGGCTGTCGCAGCTGGCCAAGCTCGACGGGTTCGTCGCCCGCCGAAAGGAGAACTTCGCCCACCTCAGCACGCGCCTGGCGGGCCACGAGGCACTGATCCTGCCCCGGGCCACCCCGAACTCCGACCCGTCCTGGTTCGGCTTCCCCATCACCCTGGAGCCCGACTTCCCCGTCGACCGCGAGGACCTGCTGCGCTTCCTGGACTCCCGCCTCATCGGCACCCGACTGATGTTCGCCGGCAACATCATGCGCCAGCCCGCCTACCGCGACGTCGAGTTCCGCGTCGTCGGCGACCTCACCAACACCGACATCGTCATGCGCCGCACCTTCTGGGTAGGCGTCTACCCGGGCCTGACCATCCCGATGCTCGACTACATCGCCGACTCCATCCTGGAGTTCCTCGATGACCCGGCCAACCGCACCTCCCCGAACGGCAAGCAGGCCTAGCCGTGCACGTCCTGGTCACCGGGCACACCGGCTTCAAGGGGGCGTGGCTGACCCTCATGCTCGCCCAGCAGGGACACGAGGTCTCGGGCCTGGCCCTGGACCCCGAGCCCGGTGCGCTCTTCGATGCTGCCGGTCTCGCGGACCTGCTTGTGCACGACGTGCGCGCCGACGTCCGCGAGGCAGGCTCCGTGCTCTCCGCCCTGGGCCGCATCCGTCCCGATGCGGTGTTCCACCTGGCCGCCCAGCCGCTCGTGCGCGAGTCGTACGCCAACCCGCGCTGGACGATGGAGACCAATGTGATGGGCACGTTCAACGTGCTCGAGGCGGTCAGCCGCACCGACTCGGTCCGCGGGCACGTGGTCGTGACCACCGACAAGGTGTACCGCAACGTCAAACAGGTGGCGGGCTACGTCGAGGACGACGCCCTCGGCGGCCACGATCCGTACAGCGCCTCCAAGGCCATGGCCGACCTGCTCACGCAGTCCTGGATCAGCAGCTTCCCCGGCTGCCCCACGGCCATCGCCCGCGCGGGCAACGTCATCGGCGGCGGCGACGTCTGCAAGGACCGGCTGCTGCCCGACCTGCTGCGCGCCTTCGCCCAGGGCAAGGCGGCCGCCATCCGGTATCCCGACGCGGTCCGGCCGTGGCAGCACGTGCTCGACTGCCTCAACGGCTACACCACCTTGATGGCCGCCCTCCTGGACGGCCGGGGCGCCGGCTCCTGGAACTTCGGTCCCGGACCGGAGAGCTTCGTCACCGTCGGTGCCATCGCCGAGCTGGCCGCGTCGCTGTGGGGCGAGGGGGCCGCCTGGTCGGTACCGGCCGACGTGCACCCGCATGAGGCGGAGCTGCTCGCCCTCGACGCGACCCACGCACGGGAGGCACTCGGCTGGGATGACCGCCTCACCTACCGCGACGCCGTCTCGTGGACGGTGGAGTGGGAACGTGACCGGCTGGCGGGGCAGGATCCGCGCCGCCTGTGCGAGGAGCAGCTGAGCCGGTTCGCCGGCGGTAAACTCCGCACGTGACTCCTTCGGTCGGCGAGCTGCTCAACGAGGCGCTCGGACCACAGACCGACGACTGGAATCCCCCCGTCGACAAGACCGTGCCCCAGTCGGTCAAGGCCGCCCTGGGCCTGCTCACTCGCAGGGACCGACGCAAGCTGCTCCTTGCCTCGGTGCTCCAGACCAGCCTCGGGCTGCTCGACCTCCTCGGCGTCGCGCTGCTGGGCCTCGTCGGCGCCATCGCGGTCTCCGGCCTGGATCCGAGCTCGCTGCCCACCGCTGTCTCTGACTGGCTGGACAGGGTCGGCCTCGGGAATGCGACGGCGTCACAGCTCGCCGGCATGATCGCCGCCACCGCCGCGACGATGCTCGTGCTCAAGACGGCCATCAGCGCCTACCTCACGCGGCGGATCTTCTTCTTCCTGGCCAACCGCCAGGCGGACGTCTCGGCCAGGATGGCGCGCGACCTGCTCAGCCGGCAGCTTCTCGACGTGCAGCGCTGGTCGACGGCCCAGGTCATCTACGCCCTGACGGGCGGGGTCAACGCGGCCACCGTGTCGCTGCTCGGCGCCGCGCTCATCATCGTGTCCGAGGTGTTCCTCTTCGGGATCATGGCCGTGGGGCTGTTCATCATCGATCCCCTCACCACCCTGGCGGCGGGCGCCTACTTCGCGATCATCGTCTACCTCCTCGGCGTGATCCTCGGACGGGCGAGCGCCCGCAACTCCCACCTCATGGCAGAGACCGGGATGACCACGATGACGGCCGTGTCGGAGGCCCTCATCACGTATCGCGAGACGACCGTGCTGAATCGCCGCGAGCTGTACGTCTCGAGCTTCGAGAAGCTCGTTCGCACGTCGGCACGCGCGAGTGCCAGCAACATGTACATGGCCGAGATCCCCAAGTACGTGCTCGAGACGGCGCTCGTCGTCGGCGGCTTCGCGCTCGCGGTCGTGCAGTTCCTCACGCGTGACCTGTCCGCCGCGGCCGCCACCGTTGCCCTCTTCCTCGCCGCCGGATTCCGGATCATCCCCTCACTGCTGCGCCTGCAGGGCGCCGCCATCGGCATCCGCTCCGCCGCCGCCGCCGCCCGCAAGACGCTGGAGATCTGGGACTACCTGCAGACCAACCCGGCGCCGGTCACCAGCGACATCCCCGTCGAGCAGCGCCCGAACGAGATCAAGGCGGCGATCGCCCGCGGCCACGGGGACTTCCAGGCCTCCGTCGTGCTCGAGGATGCCAGCGTCACCTACCGCAACGCGGACTCACCCGCCCTCGCGCACGTGTCCCTGGTGGTGCATCCGGGCGAGTCGCTCGCCCTAGTCGGCAGCACCGGAGCCGGCAAGTCGACCCTGGCCGACGTGCTGCTCGGCGTCGTCGACGCCGACGAGGGAGTCGTGCGCATCTCGGGCCTGTCCCCCCGCGACGCCATCCTGACGTGGCCGGGCGCGATCGCCTACGTGCCGCAGGACGTCGCACTCGTGCAGGGCACCGTGCGCGACAACGTCGCTCTCGGCCTGCCGACCGAGGCGATCGACGACGACCTGGTGTGGGAGGCACTCGAGCGCGCACGGCTCGCGCAATTCCTGCGCGACGACCGCGAGGGCATCGACACCGTGATCGGCGAGCGCGGGGTGCGCCTCAGCGGGGGGCAGCGCCAGCGCCTGGGCATCGCGCGCGCCCTCTACACGCGGCCACGCCTGCTGCTCCTCGACGAGGCGACCAGTGCCCTCGACGCCGAGACCGAGCAGCTCATCACGCAGACGCTGCAGGAGCTGGAGGGCGACGTCACGACGATCACCGTCGCCCACCGGCTGGCCACGATCCGGCACGCCGACCACGTCATCTACCTCAAGGACGGGCTCGTCGCGGCCCGCGGCACGTTCGAGGAGGTGCGGGCCGCCGCTCCGGACTTCGCCCGGCAGGCCAGGATCCTCGGCCTGTGAGCACGGCCTTCCTCCAGGCCATCGTCATCGCCGTCGAGGCGGCGGCCGGGATCGGCTGGTGGACCATGGTCCGGCGCGGCCGGGCCAGCGTCCTCGAGCTGCTCGGCATGGGACTGGCCATCGGCACGGTGGCCTCGACCGTCAGCGACGTCGCCCTGCGCGCGGTCCTCGGCCTCGGCGGGGGCTGGCTGCTGCCGGCCATCGTCGTCGCAGCCGTCGCCGTGGTGCGGGCCCGGCGCATCGCCTGGCCCACCGTGTCGCTCGACCGTCCCGAGTCCTGGGGGTTCGCGGCGAGCCTCGCCTCGGGACTGGTCCTGCTCGCGCTGAACTGGCGGCGGGCGCCGCTTCCGGTCGATGCCGTGCCCGCGGGCATCCACCCCGACCTGCTGTTCTTCGAGGCGCTCTCGCGGGGCCTGATCTCCTTCGGTCCCGCCGACAGCGTGCTCATGAGCGGCACGCCGGTGCGCTACCACTGGCTGTCGTACGCCTGGGCGGGCTCCGTCGATGCCATCGGCTCAGCACCCTCGTTCCAGGTGCTCTCGCAGACCCTGCCGCTGGTGGCCCTGGTGGCCGCCAGCGCGCTCGCCGTCGCCTGGGCCCGCCGGCTCTCGTCCGTCCCGTGGGTCCCCGCCCTCGCCGGCCTGCTCGTCGTCCTCTCCGGCTTCGTGGGCGCCCAGTTCGGCGTCCTGCTCAACGTCGACTCCCCGTCGCAGCAGTTCTCCCTCATGTGGAGCCTGGCCCTGGTCATCGCCCTGCTCGCCTACCTGAAGGCGGAGATCGGCCCGGCCGCCCTCGCGCTGCTGGCGCTCCTGGCCGTCGCCTGCACGGGCGGGAAGGTCAGCGCGGGGGTCATCGTCGTGCTGGGCGCCGGGGCCGTCGCCCTCGTCGCGCTCGTGCGCCGCGAGCCGCATGCCCGGCGCGCGGTCATCGCCGCGGTGGTGGTCGGAACGGCGGCACTGGTCGCGTACGTGGCCCTGCTCAGCGGCGTCGACGTGGGCGGCAACATCAGCGTCGGGCAGTTCGCCGACAAGGCATCGACCTTCCAGGGCCTCAACCCGTTGACCGGCACCATCGGCGTCCTGATCGGCACCGCGATCCTGTCGCTGGCGGCGCTGGCCCGGCTCGCGGGCCTCGGGCCCCTCATACTCGACCCCCGGCACCGCTGGCAGCCCGAGACGGTCCTCTCCGTGGCCACCGTCGCCGCCGGCGTCGCCGCGCTGTTCGTGCTCAGCGAGGGCATCAACGACCTGTGGTTCCTGCTCTCCGCCACCGGGCCGGCCTGCGTCGTCGCCGCCGTGGGCACCGGGCTGGCCGCGGGTGCGCCCGTGCGAATGCGGTCCGGCCTCGACGCGCGCGTCGTGGCGGTGGTCGGCTCCGGGCTCGTCGTCCTCCTGCTCATCGTCGTGGGCCGCACCGCCGAGCCGCACATGGGCGTCCGCGTGTGGGGCGTGCCCATCGTCGCCTGGCTGGCCGCGGTGGCGCTCGGCTGGCTGCTGTCCCGCGGTGTGCCTAGGTCCGACGTGCCCCGGCGGGCGGTGGCCCTCGGCCTCGCCGTCGTCGCCCTCACCACCATGGGCGTGATCGCCCGCGCGTTCGTGCTGAGCGATGGCGCACCGCAGGCCACCGAGGCGCCGAGCACCGATGTCGGGGTCTCCGGCCTGACTCCCACGGGGCCGACGCCCGCGCCGGGCACGGCCCCGGTCTCCACGTCCGCCCAGGACGTCTGGAAGGCGGCCGAGTGGGTCTCGGACAACGTCCCGATCGAGGGCATCATCGCCACCTACAACCCGGACTCCCTCGAGGTTCCCGCCCTGACCGGCCGGCGCACCTACCTGTCCGGCAACCGCTACCAGGTGGGCCTCGGCGACTCCGCTGCCGCCGCACAGGTGCCGGTGCGCGCGGACGTCTCCTGGGGCCTCGGCGACGGACCGGGCGGAGGCCGGCTGTCCGCGATCTGCGACGCCGGGGTCGGCTGGCTGTGGCTCGCCGGACCGCAGGCTGCCGAACGGTGGGCGGGCACAGCCACGGTCACCTACCAGAACCCCTCGATCACCGTGCTCTCGCTGGACCCGGACGCCTGTACAGCCAGCTGACCGTCCCTCAGTACCTACGATGCCTCGTCACTCGTGGGGGTATTCCACCCCGGTGAAACCCCCACGCCTGACGAGGCATCGGGGTGGGGTGGGCCTTCGCCGCCGCTGACCGTGCCTCAGGCCTGGGGTGCCCGCTCCCGCAGGAGCCGGGCCGCGCGCCGGTTCATCTCCCAGGCGGCCACGCGGGTCGCGCCGCGCACCGGCCGCTCCCAGGCCCAGGCCATCTTGCGCAGCCCTGGTGACAGGTAGCGGCGCTTCACGAGATCGGACTCGTCGAGCGAGCGCGTGCGGTCGGAGACGGTCAGCGACTCGGCATGCCACCGGAACCTCGAGACCACCTCACCCACGTCGATGAACGACCCCACGCGCTTGAGCTTCAGCAGCAGGTCGAGGTCGAAGGCGAAGCGCAGCGCGTCGTCGAGCCCGCCGGTGGCCTCCCAGGCGGTCCGCCGCACGAGCATTCCCGGCTGGGGGATGAGGTCGGGGCCCCACGGCAGGATCCACTGGGCGTGCCGCCCCGCCTGGCTCGTCCAGATGGCCGAGCCGGTGCCGTCGACGTACTCGCAGGCACCGTAGGCGAGCACGGCCGCGGGGTCGCGCACGAGTGCCCCGCGCGTGAGCGCAAGCGAGCCGGGCGTGAGCAGGTCGTCGTCGCCCAGCCAGTTGACGTACTCGATGCCCGAGGGCAGATCCCGGACCCCGAGGTTGATCGCGGCCGGCAGGCTGCCGGGGTCGTCGATGACCTCGGCACCCGCCTCGCGGGCGACGTGCACCGCCTCCTCGCGCTGCGGCGGGATGACGACGCGGATGGCGGGGCAGGGATCCTGGGCCCGGATCGACTCCAGGGTCTGGGAGAGGTACGAGACGCGATCGCCGAGAGTGGGGATGACGATGAGGACGTCGGGGACCGGGCTCATCCGGTGTCTCCTTCGCAGGCTGAACCGGCACTGTACCCTGAGCCGCAACGCGGAAGCGCCGCGCTCGATGCCCTCACCCCCAGGGAATGTCCGTGCTGGACCTGGTCTTCCTCGCCCTCGTCGCCGGGCTCCTGGCAGCAGTGGCCCTCCTGACCCGCTCAGCGGTCCGCAGCGCCCTGCTGGTCGGGTTCTCGGTGCTGCTGTCGGGAACGCTGGTCCAGTTCATCGCCACCTTCGGGTACGGCTGGACCCGCTCGTCGCTGGAGGCCTGGCTCGTCGCGACGTTCGCGGTCGCCGCCGTCACCGCTTGGCTGCAGCGCCGGTCGGCCCCGTCCGCGCCTGCGCGACGGGCCCGCCCCTCCCGTGCCTTCGGCGTCGTCCTGCTGTGCACCGCCGTGCTGGCCGGCCTCCTGACCGTCGTCCGCGTGCTCGCCCCGTCCGACCTCCTGCAGAGCGTGGGCTACCTCATCACCCAGCCCGTGGGCGAGGACAATGCCAAGTGGCTGGCCACCGGTGCGCAACTGGCCACCGGCGCCTCGGTCGACACCTTCGCGGCCGTCGGCGGGCCGCTCCTGCTCGTGATGACCATCGCCGCGGCGATGGCATCCGCCCTGTCGACCGTCACGCTCGGCGGGGTCAACGAGGTCGCCATCTCGGCCAACTCGATCCTGCTGTCCCAGGCCATCCTCATCGCGATCGTTCCGTTCGCGCTGGCTCCGCTCTTCGAGTCGAGCCTGGCGCGGTGGACGCCCGACGGCCAACGGGTCCGCGGGCGACTGCCCTACCCCTTCGGGATCCTCGGCGTCACGATCATGGCCTCGGCGAGCATCCTGGTGACCCAGTACGGGCACCTGACGCTTCAGTTCGTGCTGGCGGCCTTCGCGATGTGGATCGCGCACTTCGCCCTCCGCGTGCGCTCCGGCGGCGCATTCGTCCTGACCACCCTCATCGTCGCCATGACGGCACAGGTGTGGTTCCCGATCGGCATCATGGCGGTCGCCCTCCTGCTCGGCCTGATCGCCTGGGGGCTGCTGCGCACTCGCCGCCCCGGCATGCGCCGCACCGGGCTGGCGACGGCGGGAGGCGCCGCGGTCATCCTGGTGCTGATGCAGGAGTTCCTCCGCAGCAGCATCGCCTTCTCACTGGGCACCTCCGCCGGCGGCGCGAGCGCGGCGGGCGGCGGTGGCGGGATCGCGACCGGGGCGCGCATCGCCCTGGAGTCGACCCTCGAGATCTTCGGCAATCCCGGGGGCACCGAGGTCATGACGGTGACCATGTTCGCCATGGTGGCCGTCAGCCTGCTCGTCTCGTTCCCCCTGATCGTCGGGTCCGGCCCCGGTGGCAGCGGTCGGCTGCGCCTGTCGGCGCTGGCGCCGCTGTTCCCGGTCGTCGTCCTGCTCGGGTTCGCCACCGGCGTCGTCCTGCTCGACTACTGGTCGACGGGCAAGGGCCCCAACTACGCCTCGAACAAGATGCTCTTCGCGGCCGGCATCCCCATCCTCGCCGTCTTCCTGCCCATCGCGCTGCTCCGGCTCGACCCGGCCCGTCGTCGTCTCACCCCGATGCGCTGGGCCGCCATCGCGGCCATCGCCTTCCTCCTCATCGCCGACTCGTTCATCCCCCGCGCGGTCGCCCGCCTCAAGCCGGCGATGTTCCCCGCCGCCGGCACGCCGGCCCCGTTCTGGACGCTCGCCGAGGTGCGCGACTCAGCCGACCAGCCACTGAGCTCCAACCCCCTCGGCTGCGTCTACCTGCCGCAGGGGGCCGAGCGGCCGTCCGTCCTCATCGACGGCCAGCTCGCCTACTCGTGCTCCCGGCTGATGAGTGGCCTCAGCGGCGTCGGCGACGCGGCCGGCCCCTTCGTCGCGTGGCAGCTCGACGAGTGGCTGCAGAACACCTCGTACTGGGACTACTACGCCCCGGCGCTGAACTCGATACCGGCCGACGTACGGGCCCGCTCGGTGATCCTCCTCGGCGAGAAGGGCGAGGTCGTGGGCCTGGCTCCCCTGCAATCCCTGCTCACCCGCTACCCGCCGCCGCCCGACAGCGCGCAGTGACCGACCGGCAGCGACCATGACCGACTGGCATCGCCTTCGCTCCGACTGGACCCCGCCGGCCGTGAGCCGCTGGGGAGCGCGCCGCATCAATGGTCGCAACGTGTTCCGCGAGTTCGCCGGCACCTGGGGACAGGCGACCGACTCGGTGCCCGGCTACGGCGACTCCGCCATCCTCGAGCGGGTGGCCGCCGCCACCCGCGCCGTCGAGCGTGGGGACGCCGCCTATGAGCGGGACTCGGTGCTCTTCGACGATCCGGAGTACTCGTGGCCGCTGATCGCCGCCCTCACGCACCGCGCGGCGGCCGACGGCCGGCTGTCCGTCCTGGACTTCGGCGGCTCACTCGGCTCCACGTACCGGCAGTGCCGCACCTTCCTCGACGACCTGCCCGACGTGGCCTGGGGCGTCGTGGAGCAGGCGGGGTTCGTCGCCGTCGGTCGCGCCGAGTTCACCACCGACAGGCTGTCCTTCCACCCGTCCGTCGCGATCTGCGCAGAGCGGCTCGAGCCCAACGTCATCCTGCTGGCGAGCACCCTGCAGTACCTGCCCGAGCCGCACGCACTGCTCGACGACCTCGCGGCCGTGCCCGCGTCCACCCTGGTCATCGACCGCACGCCCATCGGCGACGCCGACGACGACGTGCTGTGCATCCAGCAGGTGCCCGCCTCGATCTACGCGGCGCAGTACCCGATGTGGGTGCTCTCCAGGTCCCGGCTACTGGAGGCCCTCGGCCGGCACTGGGAGGTCGTCGCGGAGTACGACGCGGGCCACGGCACCGAGACCACCGATGCCGGCCACGAGTTCACCTGGCGCGGCCTCATCCTCACCCGCAAGTAGCCCCCGAGGGGCCCCAACCAGCCCGATCCCGCCTCAACCAGCCCCATCCGGCCCCAACCAGCCCCATCCCGCCTCAACCAGCCCGACCCCCCTCCGATGCCTCGTCACTCGTGGGGGTTCTGCGCCCCTCGGAGGCCCCCACGCGTGACGAGGCATCGGAGGGGTCAGCGCTTGGGGGAGACCACGTCCACCGGGCACTCGAACAGGCCGTAGTCGTAGCGCCCGGCCTTCACCACCTGCTCCTCGTCGACGCAGCTCTTCAGGACCAGGGCCAGCGCGTCGTCGCCGTGGTACTCGGTGGGCTGCAGGTTCACGAACACTCGCTGGGTGGCTGCGGCGTCGGGCGCGAGCGGGAAGCGGTCGTAGTAGATGGCGGACGGATGCAGCCGGCCGCCCGCGGCGTAGGCGAGCGGCAGCACGTCGTGGTACGAGCCGAACACGTTGGTAGCGCCCGCCGCGACGAGGGCATCGGCGAGCTGGCCCACGTCCTGCATCCGCTCGACCTTGGCGGTGAAGTGCGCAGGCGCGTCGCGGTACCACGGGATCGACTGGGCGAGGGTGGAGACGGCGAGCAGCGCCACGCAGGAGCCGGCCGCGATGGCGCCGGCAGGGCGGGGCAGCAGGGCGGGCAGGGCGCCGACGGTCAGCCACAGCAGCACGCCGAGGCAGCCGCCGTAGAACCACACTGGGCTCAGCGTCCACGACATGGCCACCATGCCGAGCATCGCGATGACCCAGGCGATCGAGAGCATGAAGGCCGGCGTCGCCCGGCGCTGCCGCCAGGAGTGGCGGCCGGACACGACGGCAGTCACGAGGATCACGAGGACGAAGACCGGTACGAGGACCGCGGCCGCGATCCGGATCGGGGATCCGTCGAGGGGGGCGAACCCCAGGGCAGTGGGCAGGATCGAGATGACGTAGCTGGGGATGCCGTCGAGCCCGAGCACCTCGAGCGACCCGGAGGCATTGGGAACCGGGATGTGCGCGGGGTTGTAGACGCTCTGCCGGTGATGGAGCAGGAAGGACGCGACCATCAGCGCGGCGCCCACGACCGTGCCGCTCGCCGCGATCACCCAGACGCGGGCGCGGTGCGGGAAGGCCAGCATCAGCACGACGATGAGCGGGATGGCCAGGATCAGGACCCCGGGCTGCTCGTAGACTCCGAGCCCGATGAGCAGGCCGGGCAGGAGCAGCCGCCAGGCCCGCGCCGGCTCCGTCCGCGCGACGGCGTCGGCGAGCAACGACACGCCCATCGTGACGAGCAGCCACGACTGCGGGTAGTTGGCGTGGATCCACATCACGCCGACCGGGTTGTTCTGCGGTCCGGTCAGGGTGTGCATGACGTACGGACCCGCCACGACCGCGGCCAGGAACGCCCAACGTGGAGCGGTCGGGAACAGCCGAAGGAACAGGCGTGCCGCGAAGAAGCCGGTGAAGAATGCGAGCACGACGCGGATGGCCGAATGGGCGAAGTAGTTGCCCGGCGCGAGCCACTCGGCGAGCATCAGGACCGGGTACTCCAGCACGCCGCCATGGGTCTGGCCAGGGAAGGCGAGGACGAGGTGCGGGCTGCGCAGGAGCGACTGCACCTGGATGCCATCCGCGAGCCGGTCCGCGTCGGGGATGACCGTCAGCCAGCCGGCAAGGGCCCACAGCAGGCACATCGCGCCGGCGGTGATCGGGAACCAAGGGCGTCGTGAGGCCACCGGCGCGATGCTACACGTCGGCACTACAGTGCCAGCGTGACCGAGGGCGCGCAGACCGATGCAGCAGGCGCGCCGACGCCCGAGTTCGCACTGATGCTGAAGAGCTACGCGCCCGACCTGGAGTACGCGACCCGGCTGGTGGCGTCGTACCGGGAGTTCAACGCGGACGGCCTGCCGATGCTCATCGTCGTTCCGGAGGAGGACCTCGCCGAGTTCAGCATCCTCGCCGGCGACGACGTGCGAGTGCTGTCCGAGTCACTGCTCGCCGAGCACCTGACGACCGAGCCCATCGCAGGGTTCTCCCCCGGATACATGAACCAGCAGATCGTCAAGATGGCGTTCTGGGAGCTCGGCCTGGCCGAGAACTACCTGTGCATGGACTCCGACGCCGTGTTCCTGTGTCCGTTCTTCCGCACCGACTTCATGGCCGCCCCGGGCGTGCCGTTCGCCTTCCTCACCGAGGACACCGAGCTGCGCGCCGAGCCGGAGTACTTCCGCGAGCACTGGGCGGTGCGCGAGCCCAAGCTGCGCCTTATCCAGCAGACCGTGGGGCTCGAGACCGAGCGGCTGCTCACCTGCCACCAGCACGCGGTCTTCTCGGCTGCGGTGCTGCGGTCCTTCCGAGACGAGTTCCTGCGGCCGCGAGGCATGGACTACGCCGATGCACTGGCCATCTCCCCCTACGAGTTCAGCTGGTACAACATGTGGTGGCAGAAGAGCGAAGCCGTCCCGATCGTCATGCGGGAGCCGATCTTCAAGACCTTCCACAACGCCAGCCAGCACCTGGAGTACCTGCTCCGCGGGGTCACCAACGACGACGTGGCCCGCGGCTATGTCGGTCTCGTCATCAACTCCAACTACTCGCGGGGATCCGGCGTCGTGAGCATGGACGACGCGCGGTACGAGTCGCTTGCCTCGTACGTCCCGGTCAGCGACCTGCTCAAGGCCGCCGCGTATGGCGCCTGGTGGCGCGCGACCGGCCGGGGACACCCGGTCAGCGCCCTGCGCACCAGGGTCGGCGCCCTGCTGGGTCGTGGCCCCAAGACCGAGGGCTGACGCGCGCCCCAGGTGCCTGGTCACCAGTGGGCTGCTCCCGCTCGATGCCTCGCCACTCGTGGCGGGAATTCGGCCCCCGAGAGCCCCCACGAGTGGCGAGGCATCGGGACGGGTTCGGGCTGATCAGCGACGGATGCGGTCCGCGCCGAGTGCGCCGTCGATATCACGCCAGAAGGCATGCTCCCGGTCGAGTTTGGCCGCCGTCTCGTGGCCCGCAGCCTGGATGCGCCGGAGCAGCTCGCCGCCCGTGACGAGGGACTCGAGGGCGCCCGCCGCCTCGGAGACACTCGTGAAGGGCACGAAGTCGACGAGCGGCCGGAAGAACCGGTCGCCGCCGACCACTGCCGGCGAGACGAGCACCGCACCCGCTGACAGCGCCTCGCTGAACCGGAACACCAGCTGCTGGTGCCAGATCCAGTCCATGTACGGGCGGGGCATGCCCTGCAGCGTCGTGGTGATGATGACGTCACTGGTCGCGAGGATCGTCCAGTAGTCGTCGTTCGACGTGCCGTACTTGTCCGCGTTGATCCGCAGCTCGATGCCCCTGCTCGCCAGCACCTCGGACAGCCGCTCCAGGAACTGCGCGCGCGGCGGATACACGCTGCCGATGAACCGGACGCTGGCCCGCTCGGGCTCGGGAACGCCGGCGCGCACCTGCTCGAGCCACTCGAGCCGTCGCACGGACACCGGCATGGGAAGCGGCCCGATGATCCTTCGGTGCGGGAACAGCGGGGCGATCAGGTCGGCCGACATGAAGGTGACCACGACCCCGCGAAAGGCGGTGAGCACCGCAGCCTGCAGCCGGTGACGCCGGAAGGAGGCGTCCGTGAGCACGACGATCGGGACGATCCCCCGACGCGTGAGCATCCAGGCCATGACCAGCAGGTCGACCAGGGCGCGACCCCACGTCTGGCTGCCCGTCCGCGGATCGAGGATCAGGTGCGTCATCGGGCCCTCGGACACCGCCGCGCGGAACTGCGGCAGGTACGGCCGGTCGCGGTCGATCTCGACCCGGACGATCGGTGCGCCCCCGAGATACTCGTCGGCCGACTGAAGCAGCTCCTCGTAGAAGACGTGCGTCCAGCCGATGCGCCCGGACTCGATGGCGAGGGTCACCGCCGCGGCGCGCGGGCGGCGGGGAAGGACACGGGAGGGCAGGAGGAGGACCCAGTACGCCCAGAACATCGGCCACGTCGTGCGCGGCAGCAGGATGTCGCGCCACAACCGGTTGGTGCGAGGGGGATTGAACCCGCGTGCCTCGGCATCGGGGTCCTCGGCGGGATCCCATGACGTACGATTGCTCGACACCCCATGGAGGCTAGTTGATCGCCACACGGTTGGCCGCATGGCGTGCTTCTCTCGGTGCCACCGCCTCCCGCGTCTACCCCGGCCTCGACGCAGCGGTGTGGAACGCGCAGCGCAACCGCCTCGCCAGCCAGGACCGGCGGCGACCCTGGACGGCCGCCCCCGCGCCGAGCCGCGGACCCTCGGATCCGGCTCCTCGGCTGGTCGTCATCACCACCGGCGACGGGCCGGAGTCGCCCGAATGGCACCCGGCGGCCGGCAACCACATCTTCGAGGTGGCGCAGAGCGCCATCGACCTGCTCGGTGTCGACCGCGTCCTTGTCACTCATGTCGCCTCCGGCGAGTCGCCAGCGGCCTGGCACGACCGGATCATCGGCCTCATCGTGTCCTTCGGCGCCACGCACGTGCTGGGCAACGTCGAGACGGACCCGCACGACAGTGCGGAATGGACCTGGGACCTGTTCTGCGACCGGCTGGCCACGGCCTGGCCCGGCATCTTCATCGGGCTCATGTACGACTCGGCGTTCAAGTGGACGACCATCAAGGGACGCCGGCTCGCCGAGCGGAGCTCCCGCGTGCTGCTCGTGGCCCTCGACCGGCCGCTGGGTGCCGAGATCCCCGGTGCCCGCAGGCATGTCGGGCCGGTCCTGCTGCCGCTGAGCCTGCCCACCCAGGCCATCGTGGAGGAGGCGCTTGCCGACGTCACCAAGGACATCCCGGTCTCCTTCATCGGCGCGCTGTACGACTACCGCGTGCCGATCCTCGACTCGCTCACCGCGGCGGGCGTCGCCGTCGCGGTCAACCCGCAGCGGCTCGACGTCACGCGCACCTACGCCGAGAGCCGCACCGACCAGCCGGGGTACGTCGACTACATGCGCACGCTGGCGCGCAGCGAGATCACGGTCAACCTCTCCCGTGCCCACACCGAGGAGACAAAGCAGCTCAAGACCCGGATCCTCGAGGGCTCCTTCGCCGGCTGCCTCGTCGCCACCGACGACGACGACCGCAGTGACCACTACTTCACCGAGGGCGTCGAGTTCGCCCGGTTCGCGTCAGTGGCCGACGGCGCGCGGGTCCTCCCCGGCCTGCTGGCCGACCCCGAGCGGCTCGCGCGCCTGCAGGCGGCCGCCCGGTCACGGGCCAGGGCAATTGCCGACACCGTCTTCTGGAGGGCCGTCGACGACGGCCTGCGGACCAGCGCCATGCCGCCCCTGCTGCCCGGGCCGACCCCATGACGCCGTGCGTTGCGATCATCCCGGCGCGCGGCGGCTCCAAGCGCATCCCCCGCAAGAACGTGCGCGAACTGTCCGGCCACCCCCTGCTGTGGTGGTCGGTGCAGCTGTGCCTCGAGAGCGGAGCCTTCGACGACGTCATCGTGAGCACCGACGACGACGAGATCGCCGACATCGCGCGAGCGGCGGGGGCCAGTGCTCCCTTCGTGCGGCCCGCGCACCTCGCGGACGACATCGCGCCGACCGTCGACGTGATCGCGCACGCCATCGAGTGGCTCGACTCGGTCGGCCGCACCGTCGACCTTGCCTGCTGCGTCTACCCGGCCTCGATCTTCCTCGGTCCCCAGGACCTGCTTCGCTCCCGCGATCTCCTCGTCGCGACTGCCCATGCGGCCTACGTCGCGACGGTCACGCGCTACCCGCATCCCGTCCAGCGTGCAATGGCCATGTCCGACGACGGCCGGCTGTCGTTCGTGCAGCCCGAGTTCGCCGGCTCCCGCACGCAGGACCTCGAGGAGCGCTGGCACGACGCCGGGCAGTTCTACTGGGGTCGCGCGCAGGCATGGCGCGAGCGCCTGCCGATCCTGCCGAACGCGGTGGGGTACGCCGTCGAGTCGTCCCGCGTATGCGACATCGACACCGAGGAGGACTGGCGCCGGGCGGAGTCCCTGCATCGGGTCATGACTGCCGCAGATCCCGAGCCGTCGTAGCCCTTGGGCTGCATGAAGATGGCGAGGCAGGCAGTCGAGGCCGCGCGCTATGGTCGTGTTCGAACGCCGACGCCCATCGTCAGCACGACAAGGAGCGCTCCATGACCCATGACCTCGCGGAACTGACCACCCGGTTCGAGAGCCTTGCCTCCCCCGACACGTCCGCCGCCTTCTTCGACCGCGTCGCCGACGACGTCGACTGGACCGTCATGGGTCACCACCCGCTCGCGGGCCACTACTCGTCCAAGGCCGCCTTCCACGACGCGACGTTCGCACGGCTGGACAAGGTGCTCCGCGGCGGAGTCGAGCTCGTGGTCAACGCCGTCCACCTCTCCGGCAACGTCGTCATCGCGGAACTGCGCTCCATCTCCACCGCCATCGACGGCCTCCCGTTCGACAACCGGTACTGCTGGGTCTGCGAACTCGATGCCGAAGGTCGCATCGTGGTCGTCCGCGCCTACCTCGACTCGGCGCTCGTCGCCGACCTCATCGCCCGGTGCGAACCACTCCTGTGACCCCCTCACCCGCCTGGATACGACCCGTGGCCGGGTAGGCTGGCCACCACATCCCAGCGATCGGAAGTGCCAGCGGGCCATGAGCAAACTCGAGGACAGCTCCATCCTGATCACCGGGGGCACCGGCTCGTTCGGGAAGGCGTTCATCAACCACGCCCTCGAGCACCTGGGTCCGCGGAGGCTGGCGATCCTGTCCCGCGACGAGCTCAAGCAGTCCGAGATGCGCGCCCACCTGACCGACCCGCGGCTGCGCTGGTTCATCGGGGACATCCGCGACAAGGACCGGCTCATGCGCGCCTTCCACGGCGTCGACTACGTGGTCCACGCCGCGGCGCTCAAGCAGGTGGACCCGCCGAGTACAACCCGTTCGAGTCCGTCAAGACCAACGTCCTCGGCGCCAGAACGTGATCGACGCGGCGATCGACCGGGCGTCAAGCAGGTCGTCGCGCTGTCGACCGACAAGGCGTCGTCCCCGATCAACCTCTACGGCGCCACCAAGCTCGCCTCCGACAAGCTCTTCGTCGCGGGCAACAACTACGGCCAGGGCAGCGGCACCGGCTTCTCCGTCGTGCGCTACGGCAACGTCGTCGGCAGTCGCGGCTCGGTGATCCCGTTCTTCACCAAGTGCATCGCCGAGGGACGCCCGCTGCCGATCACCGACCGGGCCATGACCCGCTTCTGGATCACGCTCCCGCAGGCCGTCCAGTTCGTCATCGACGCCTTCGAGTCGATGCACGGCGGCGAGCTCTACGTGCCGCGCATTCCCAGCATGCACATCACCGACCTGGTCGAGGCGATGGCACCCGGCTACCCGACGGTCGACGTCGGCATCCGCCCGGGCGAGAAGCTGCACGAGGAGATGATCGCCACCGAGGACAGCGCGCGCACGATCCGGCAGGAGAGCCGCTACGTCGTCAAGCCCACCGTCACCGAGTGGTGGTTCGCCGAGCCGGAGGGCACCCCTGTGCCGGCCGGCTTCTCCTACCGCTCCGACACCAACGACCTGTGGCTCACGGCCGACGAGCTGCGCGAGTTCGTGAGCGCGATCTGAGCATGGAGCCGATCCCCTACGGCAAGCAGAGCATGCATCCCGACGACCTGACCGCCATCGGGGACATGCTCTTCGGCACGTGGCTGACCACCGGCCCGCAGAACGACGAGTTCGAGGCCGAGGTGGCCGCTCGGGTCCAGGCGAGGCATGCCATCACCTTCAGCTCGGCCACGGCCGCGCTGCATGCCGCCTGCCACGTGGCCGGGCTCGGCCCAGGCGACGTGGTGCACACGTCCCCGCTCACCTTCATGGCCAGCGCCAACTGCGCCCGCTACGTCGGGGCCCGGCCCGCCCTGATCGACATCGAGGCGAGCACGCTGAACATCGACCCGGCCGCGGTGACCGACGAGGTCCACGCCCTCGTGCCGGTGCACTACGCCGGACTGCCGGTCGCCCTCGACCAGCTCGCCCACCGGCCACGGTGGGTCATCGAGGACGCCTCCCACGCGCTCGGCGCGATGACCCCGGACGGTCCCGTCGGCAACTGCGCGCACAGCGACATGTGCGTGTTCTCCTTCCACCCGGTCAAGCCGATCACCACCGGCGAGGGCGGCATGATCACGACCAACGACGACGACCTCGCCCTGCGCCTGCGCCGGTTCCGCAGCCAGGGCATCGATCGCACGCCCCGTGACGACGCGTGGCTCTACGACGCCGTCGAGGTCGGCTACAACTACCGGATGACCGACATCCAGGCGGCCCTGGGCATCTCGCAGCTTCGGCGCCTGGACCGGTTCATCGAGCGGCGGGGCGAGATCGCGGCCCGGTACCGCGTGCTGCTCGCCGACCTGCCGATCGTGCTGCCGCCGGCGGCGCCCGAGGGCTACCTGCACGGCTACCACCTGTTCGCCGTCCAGGTGGCGGAGCGCTCACGGGCGTTCCGCGGCCTGCGAGAGCGCCACATCGGGGTGCAGGTGCACTACGTGCCCGTGCACCACCACACGGTGAGCGCCGACATCGAGCTGCCGCCCGAGGGCATGCCGGTCTGCGATGCGGTCTATGCCGGGCTGATCAGCCTGCCCATCTACCCCGATCTCACGGACGAGCAGCAGGACTATGTCGTGCAGACCCTGCGCGAGCTCCTGACATGAGCGACTGGCCGGCCGCCTACCGCTGCGCCGACCTCACCGGACTGGCTCGCGGCGGCTACTCGCTGCGGCCCGTCGACTGGGCCGACCGCACGCCCATCCGCGAGTGGCGCAACGAGCAGATCGACGTGCTGCGGCAGTCGTCCCCCTCTCCGTCGCCGATCAGGACGCCTACTTCGCCCAGGTCGTGCGCCCGCAGCTCGACGAGGCCGAGCCGGCCCAGGTCCTCGTCGCCCTGCTCGAGCGCGGCCGACTCATCGGCTACGGCGGGCTCGTGCACATCTCCTGGCCGAACCGGCGGGCCGAGGTCTCGTTCATGACCGAGGGCGGACGCCAGGACGAGCCCACCTTCCGTGCCGACCTCGCCGCCTTCCTCGACCTGATGATCGAGTTGGCCGGCCCCCGCCTGGGCCTGCACCGGCTGACCACCGAGTGCTACGAGTTCCGGACCGTGTTCATCGACGAGCTCGAGCGGGCCGGCTTCGAACCGGAGGGGCGCCTGCGCAAGCATGTCCGGCTCGACGACCGCTACGTGGACTCGGTGCTGCACGGCCGACTCCTGACCGCCGGCTGATGCGATGACGGGGGCGACCTCGCCTCGGCCCGACACCTCCCGCCGCCGGCCGACGACGGACGGGCTGCGGGTGGTCGCGCCCTTCGCCGTGCTCGGCGTCCTCCTGCTGTGCCTGCTGATCGCCAGCGGGGTGCCGATCGGGCCGTCCCTCGGGGTCGCGCTGCTGCTCGTCACCGGCTCCCTCGGCTGCGGCGTCGCCTGGGGACTGGCCCGCGGTCCCCGTCGGGTCGACGTCCTCGAACTGCTGGGCATGGGCATCGCCCTGTTCACGGGCCTGTACGCAATCGTGCGCGTCCTGCTGACCGGCTCCGGCATCGTGCCGCCGGGGTGGCTGCTCCCCGTCATCGTGCTCGTGGTGCCGGTCGCCGCGTGGACCTCCGCCCTCGTACGTGGCTACGACTGCTTCGTGCCCGTGGTCCGGCATTCGACCTGCTTCGCCGTCGCCGTCGGGCTTGGTGCCCTCCTCGTCATGGGCCTGCACAACCTCGCCCAGTACAGCCTCGGCGGCTCGGCCGACTACAACGCCTACGCGCGCGACATGTCCCTGTTCGAGAGCCTGGGCCACGCGCTGGCGCAGTTCGGGCCCAGCGAGAACGGCCTCATGTCCGGCTGGCCCATGCGCTACCACTGGCTGTCGTACGCCCTCGCCGGGCACCTCACCCGGGATGCCGGCCTCGACCCGTTCGTCGCCCTGACCCGGGTCCTTCCCCTCCTGGCGGCCGTCACGATCGCGTCGATCAGCGCGGCGTGGGTGCGCTCGGTCCGATCGGCCCGCTGGGCGCCGATGGTCGTCGTGCTGCTGCTGCTCGTCGGAACTTCGGTCGGCACCTCGGGCAATCGCGTGGTCAACTGGGACTCGCCGTCGCAGTCGGTCGCCAGCGCCTGGCTCCTCGCCCTGCTGCTGGCCGCCACGCTCGTCATTCGCCGGCGCGGCACGAGGTGGCTGCTCGCAGCGCTTCCGATCCTGGGCATCGCCGTGGGTTCGGGCAAGACGAGCGCCGCTGCCGTGGCGATGGGCGCACTCGGGCTCGTCGCCCTGACGGCCCTGCTGTTCCGGCGACGGGCGGCAGCCATCTCCCTCGCCGTGTTCGCCGCCGTCGCGATACCCGCATTCGGCGCCTACCTGCTGGTGAGCTTCGGACAGGCCAGCAGCGGCGGCCTGAGCGTCAGTCCCGTGCTCGGCACCCTGACCGGAGGGCCCAGTGCCCCAGGTGCCGTGTTCGCCGCCGTCACGCTGGCCGCCGGCCTCCTGCTGGGGGCTGCACCGCGGGCGATCGGACTGCTCCCCCTCTCGCTGTCCCGGGAGGCCCGCCGTGGGGTGGCCCTGGAGTACGCCATCGGAGTCGGCGCCGCCCTGGTCGCAGTCGTCGCCATCGTGGGCATGTCGGGCAAGGACACGAACCAGTCGTGGTTCATCGACGCGGCCTGCGTGCCCCTCGCGATCGTCGCGGTCATCGGCGCCGACCGAGCCTGGCGACAGGTGCGCCTGTCGTCGGCGAGCTTCCGCTGGGTGCACCTCGCCCTCCTCGTCGTCGTCACGGCGATGGCAGCCATCGACGTGCAGTGGACCCGGGCAGTGGCGGAGTCGGAGAGGTATCCGCTCGGCATCCCGCTGCCGCTGCTGTCCCTGTGCGCCTGGCTGGCGCTGTCCGTCATCCTCAGCGCCGTCGTGGCCGTCGTGGCCCATGTGCGCACCGGCGCGCCGATCGGCCGCCTGCTCGTGGCGGTCATGACGAGCTACTTCCTGCTGTCGACCATCGCCTGCGGCGTCGTGTCCGTGGCGACGCTGGACCGCACCGGTGCGGCCGAGGTCAGCCGGACGGGGGTCGACCTCAACCGTCTCGCGCCTGCGCTGGCCTGGCTCGACGAGAACGCGGGAGTCGATGACATCGTGGCATCGGAGCTCGACACGGGCGGCTTCTCGGGCGCCCTGAGCCGGCGGCGCGCGTACGCCGACGGCGAGGCCTACGCGACCACGCTCACGCCCGTGGGAGGCGGCGCGGAGCTCGATGCGCGCACCGCTGCGATCGCGGACCTGATCGCCGGGCGGACGCCACCCGACGACTCAGCCCTGTGCCGTGACGAGGTCGCGTGGCTCGTCGTCCGCTCGGCCACGCCCCTGCCCGACGCCCTGCGTATCCACATCGCCTACGACGACGGCAGCTACGCGGTACTGCGACTGCCGTGCTGAGCCTGCTCGTGGACTCTGCCTGGGCCCCCCGGTAGTGTCGAACGCATGGCCTTGGAGCACATCTACAGCGGCGACGTCCAGGAGCGGGCGACGAGCACGGCGAGTCTCGACACGCGCCTCGACCTGAATCGCCGCTACCAGTCCGTGGACTTCGCCGACTGGCACATGAGACGCCTGGCCGTCCTCCCCGGCGAGAAGATCCTCGACGTGGGCTGCGGCACGGGGGCGCAGTCGCTGCGCTTCCTGCGCGATGTCGGCGGCCGCGGCACCGTCAGCGCCCTCGACATCAGCGAGCAGTCGGTGGCCTCGCTCCTCGCCGCCGGCGGCGGCGATCCGCGACTGCAGGCCGTCGCGGCCGACATGGCCACGCTCGACGCCGTGATCCGCGACGAGTTCCGGCAGAAGCAGTACACGCTGGCGCAGTCCTCCTACGCGCTGTACTACTCGCCCGAGCGCGAGTCCGTCCTGCGGACCATGGCCGATTCCGTCTACGACTACGGACGCGTCGCGGTGTTCACCCCTGCCGGCCCGCACGGCATGGTCGAGCTCGCCGCGAAGTTCGGCGACGTGCCGATCGCCGTGTACGACAGCCTGGAGTTCGGGCCGACGCGCCTGACTCCGCTGTTCCGACAGCTCTTCTGGGACGTCCGCATCGACTACTTCCAGAGCGAGATGCGCGTCACCTCGCTGGCCGACTTCATGGGCTTCTACCGAGCCACCACCTACTACGACGAGAGCGCGGCCGCCGACCTCGAGGACTACGCCCGCAGGGAGATCGAGGAGACCGGGGCCGTGACCTACGAGAAGAACGGCTTCCTCATCCAGGGGTCGACCATCCGGTGAGAATGCCCCAGCACCCACGCCGTTGGCTCACCGCCGGCCTCGTCGTGGCCATCATCCTCGGCGTCGCCATGTCGCTCGCCACGGTCTTCGCCGCCGGCTCGGGCTGGGACACCCCCTACGAGATCTCACTGGCGGAGGGCGTGCTCCACTCCCTGCCGGCGGGGCTGCAGGCCGCGTACGACGCGACCCCCTACCTGTTCGAGTTCTACGGCACGCTCAACTACGCCATCGTCGAGTCGGTCGGCGGGGTGCTCTCCCCGGGATTCGTCCTCGATCCCCTCGACCACGACGTGTACCTGTGGCTCGGCGTCTGGAACGTCATCCTCGGCATCGCCGGCGTGGCCGGCGTGGCCTACGCGGTCGGCCGCGCGCTCAACTCGTCGCTGGCGGCCTGGCTGCTCGCCGCCCTCACGCTGAGCACCCCACTGTGGGTCGGGCACATGGCGATGAACATGAAGGACGTCCCGACCGCCGTGGGCCTCTCGCTCGTCACCGCCGGACTCGTCATCGCCTGGCTTCCCGAGCAGCGCCGACTCGATACCGCCGCCTCGCTCGCGCTGATCGTCCTCGGAACGACGGAGCTCATCGGATCTCGCGCCAGCGGCACGGTCCTCGTCGGAGTCCTGGTCGTCGGCTCGTGGGTTCTGTCGCTGTTCCGCCGACGGGTCGTCGCCATCTCCTTCTTCGGCCTGCTCCTCGGGCTCGGGCTCGTCTGGCTGCAGAGCCCGTTCGCCCGGCGTGGCATGGTCCGATGGCTCGCCGACGCCGTGACCACCTCGAACATCAACCCGTCGGAACTGCGGTTCGCGGGCTCCGACATCAGCTCCGGCGCCCTGCCGCTGTGGTACGTGCCGGGCTGGTTCCTCGCCCAGCTGCCGCTCCTGACGATCGGCCTGCTGCTCGCCGGGACCCTGCTGACCGTCCTCATCCTGCTCGGCCGGGTCGCCGGCTTCGAGCGGAAGTCCCTCTACCCGCTGACGCCGGTGCTCATCCAGGGCGTCCTGCTGCCGGGCAGCATCGCGGCGTCGCACGTCATCATCTACGACGCGGCGCGGCACGTGCTGTTCGCGCTGCCGGCCTTCCTCGTGCTCGCCGTCCTGCCCCTGACGTGGGCCGTCGACAAGGGCAGCCCGGCCACGTGGCTGAAGGCCACCGTCATCGGGGCGAGCGCCCTCGCGGTCGGCCTCGGCCTCTTCGCGGGCGCGCGGTGGTTCCCCTACGAGTACGCCTTCATCAACCCGATCGCGGGGCGCGACCACTCGCACCGTGACTGGGAGCTCGACTACTGGGGCCTGACCACGCGGGAGGGCATCGATCGCCTCGAACAGCTCGGACTCGACCAGATCGGCGTGCTGCCGAGCCCTGACCCGGCCAAGCCCTTCGGCGGCGTCCGCGTCGAGGACCTGGCCGGTGCCACGGCCCCCTACGGCGTCTACGTGTTCAATCGCTACGACGCCGCTCTCCCGGCCAACTGCACTGAGTCCTTCCGGATCGTCCGGGACGGTCACGTGCTCGGCGAGGGCGGGATCTGCAAGCCCTGAGCGGCGACGCCGCGCCAGGGGCGCAGGCGATACCCTACGGCGGTGCCCATCCGGAATGTCCCGCCCGAGTCGCTCGGGGCGGCGATCGCCGCCCATCCGGTGGTCGTGGTGGGATCCGGGTTCTTCGGCCTCACCGTCGCCGAGCGGGTCGCCAGCGAACTGAATCGCCCCGTCCTGATCCTGGATCGGCGATCGCACATCGGAGGCAACGCCTACTCGGAGATCGAGCCCGAAACCGGGATCGAGGTGCACCGATACGGCTCGCATTTGTTCCACACATCGAACACCCGGGTGTGGGACTACGTCTCCCGGTTCACGGCCTTCAACTCATACGAGCACCGGGTCTTCACGATCCACCAGGACCGCGTCTACCCGATGCCCATCAACCTTGCGACGATCACCTCCTTCTACGGCCGGGCCATGACTCCGGACGAGGCTCGCGCCCAGGTGATCCTGGACTCCCTAGAGATGGCGGGACGGGAGCCGGCGAACCTCGAGGAAAAGGCCATCTCCCTCATCGGGCGCCCGCTCTACGAGGCCTTCATCAAGGGCTACACCGCGAAACAGTGGCAAACCGACCCGTCGCAGCTCCCGGCAAGCGTCATCACCCGACTCCCCGTTCGGTACACCTTCGACAATCGCTACTTCAACGACACGTGGGAAGGTCTGCCGATCGACGGCTACACCGCGTGGCTCGAGCGAATGGCCGACCACCCGAACATCAGCGTCGCCCTGGATGCCGACTTCTTCGACGTCCAGCACCTGCTCCGGGACGATCAACTGGTCGTCTACACCGGTCCGATCGATCGCTACTTCGAGTACTCCAACGGCATGCTCAACTGGCGGACCCTCGACTTCGAGGTCGAGGTGCGCGACACCCCCGATCACCAGGGGACCTCGGTCATGAACTACGCCGACACGGATACGCCATTCACGCGGATCCACGAGTTCCACCACCTCCATCCAGAGCGGGCACGCCTCAACGACAGGACCGTGATCATGCGCGAGTACAGCAGGCACGCCCTGGCTGCGGATGAGCCGTACTACCCGGTCAACCTCGATGCCGACCGGATCGCACTCGAGGCGTACCGCCAGAGAGCAGCAGCGATCCCCAACGTCATCTTCGGAGGGCGCCTGGGCACCTACCAGTACCTCGACATGCACATGGCCATCGCGAGTGCCCTCACGGCATTCGACAACGAGGTCGTCCCCCGACTGGTCGCAGCGACGTCCAAGGGCAGCGCATGACGACCCGGGTGGCGGTCGTCATGCCCGTGTTCAACGAGGAGGCCGGCGTCACTGAGTTCCTCGACGAGATCGTCGGAGCGATGCACGGGCTCGATCTGTCGATCATCGTCGCCGACGACTGCTCGACTGACCACACGCGAGACGTGCTCGAGGGCTTGGCTTCGCGACTGCCCCTGACCGTACTCCCGGGCGCGCGAAACATGGGACACGGTCCCACGACCCTGCGAGCCCTGCACGCCGGACTGGGCCTTCACACCGATGTCGTCGTCGCCGTCGACGGCGACGGGCAGTTCACCGGCAGTGACATCCGCATGCTCGTCGACCTACTCCTCGCGAGTGACGCCGACATCATCGAGGGGGTCCGCCACGGACGCGGCGACCCGCTGTTCCGCCGTGCGACGTCATGGGCCACTCGATCCCTTGTGCATGCCCGCTCGCACGTGCGACCGGACGACGCGAACACGCCGCTGCGCGTCTACCGTCCACGCGCACTGGAGCGGTTGCTGGCCATCGTCCCCGCCGCTGCTATGACACCCAATCTGCTGATCTCCTCGATCTCACGCTCGTGGGGCCTGACGATCATGGAGGTCCCGGTCGCGTCCCTCCCGCGCAGGGGCGGAGACCACGCGGGGTCCACATGGCGAGCGCGCCGCAAGTCGCTGCCCAGCAAGAGATTCCTGGAGTTCTGTGTGCGAGCAGGGCGGCAGTGGGTGGACCTTCCGACGGGCAAGTCAGGTCCGGCGGGATAGCCGGGCGACCAGCCGCTGCAACGACGGGAGCGTCCGGTAGACCCGGATCCACGCCGCCTTCAGCAGTTCGCCGGGAGGCGCATAGCGGCCGAGCAGCCGGTAGCGCGGGTCGTCGAGGGACATCACGCCCTCGGTCCGGCCGAAGCCCGAGTTGACGACCACCCCGACGTATCCCCGGGCGAGGTCGTCCACCGTCGCGCCGCGCAGCACGTGCTCGAGGTGCTGGCTGGCGCTGTGGAAGGTCTTGAAGATCGGCTCCCGCATGACCACGGGGATGGGCTGGGCCTTCTGCAGCCACATGTTGTACCAGCTGAACTCGTAGGGCGAGATGCCGATGAGGTCGGTGTACGAGTAGCCGTGCGGCTCCATGAACTCGGTCTTCAGCGACTTCAGCACCACGGCGGAGAAGACGGCGTGCTGGTGGCACGTCAGCAGGCGCGGCTCGGCGAGCCCCACGGCCGACTGGATGTCGCGGATCATGCGCTCGCGGTGCACCCAGTAGTAGTTGTAGTACTCGGGCTCGACGCGCAGCTCGAAGTCCTCCGTCAGGAAGGCATAGGGCTGGCCCTCGGGGGTCAGGAAGTCGCGCCGGCCGAAGGGGCGGATGAAGACCGCGTCGGAGTCCATGCACAGGTAGCTGTCGCAGAGGTCCAGCTCCCAGAAGGCGAGCTTGACGACCTCCTGGTTGATGTAGCCGGGGGCGATGCCGAGGATGGGCTCGTCGGTGAAGTACTGCGCGAGCAGCGACTCGCCGAGCACCATGACGTGGTCACCGGCGAACCCCTCGAAGGAGCCGAGCTCCTGGTCCGGAGCGACGATGTAGAGCATGAGGCCCTCGGCATTGAACCGCTCGAAGGACTCGATGAATCGCTCGACGTAGGCGAGGTCCGGAAGGTAGGTCTTGAGCATGAGCGCGAGGTCCCGGGGGGCCTCGCGCGGCCCGCCTGGGACCTCAGTAGCCAACGACTTCGAGGTCCGGCAGCGGGAAGATCAGGCGACCGCCACCGGCGAGGTACTCCTCCAGCGACACCATGAACGTCTCGCGGAAGTGCCACGGCAGGATCAGCAGGTAGTCGGGGTTGTCCGCGAGCACCTCCTCCTGGCTGACGATCGGGATGCCCGTGCCCGGCAGGAATCGTCCGTACTTGTACGGGTTCACGTCGCCCACCTTGGAGACGAGGTCGATGCCCACGGGCGTGGTCATCATGAGGACGTTGCCCTTGGTGGAGGCGCCCAGGGCCATGATCGTGGCCCCGCCGTCGCGCAGCTGGGTGAGCAGGGACTTCAGGTCCTCCTGCCGGCTCTGCACCTTCTGGCGGAACTCGACCCAGCTCTCGGGCGCGTGCACGCGGTCGGCCTCCTCCTGCGCAAGCAGCCACTTCGCGTACACGGAGGTGGGCTTCTGCGTGGGAGATGCCTTGCCGGCCGTGACCGAGATCGACCCGCCGTTGACCGCGTTCGTGGCCGCGTCGATGAGGACCAGGCCCGAGCGGTCGAGGATGGCCTTGATCGTGGTGAGGGAGTAGTACTCGAGGTGCTCGTGGCAGATCGTGTCGTAGGCACCGCTGCGCAGCATCCACGGCATGTAGCTCTGCTCGAAGTACCAGACGCCGTCGTCGGCGAGCACCGAGGCGATGTCGCTCGCGAAGGCAACGGGATCCTCGAGGTCGTAGAACATGGCGATCGACGTGACGATCTTCGCCTTCTGGTCCGTGACCGCTCGGAACGCGGCCGCCGAGAAGAAGTCCGGTACGGCGGTGATGTCGTCGGTGTAGTACTCGCTGAACTTCTTGATCGTCGGGTCGATGCCGATGCGGTTGAGGCCCTCGACGCTGTAGGACCGGAGCAGCGTGCCGTCATTGGCGCCGATGTCCAGGACGGTGTCGCCGGCGGCCAGCGAGGTACGCGACTCCAGGCTGCGCACGATGCGGCCGAGGTGGCTGACCATCGAGCGGTTCAGGCCACTGCGGTAGCCGTAGTTGTCGCCGTACATCTCCTCCGGCGGGAAGGTGTCGCCGAGCTGCACGAGGCCGCACTCGCGGCACAGCAGCAGCCGGACGCGACCGGACGGGACCAACTCGTCGACACTGCCGGGGAATACCCCCGTGAGGGTGAGGTCGCCGAAGTCGAGGATCTCCGTGAGCCGTTCGGTCTTGCAGATACGACATGCTCTGACCTGGTTCACAGACCCCTCCGGGATCGCTCATCGTCACGACTCACCGCGCCAGAGTACAGGGCTGCGCATGTCCAATAGGCTTGCTGGCTAGCGAGCAGCGAAAGGAGTGCCCATGCCGACCCACGGAATTGACGAGCACCACGACGGGCCGGTCGACCAGGTGCAGCCGTCGCAGGGAGCCCGCCTGGTGTCGGGGGCCAAGAGCCACCTGCCGCTCGTGCCCGTGGCACGGGGGCTCAGCAAGCTGACCCGCGGCCTCACCTCGTCCGCCCACCGGCTGCAGTACAAGCTGGAGTGGGAGTGGGGCGAGGGCACCCCGGAGTACTTCGACCACCACATCGACGCCTTCTACCAGTGGCACGCCAAGCGCCAGTCCTTCCCGTGGGAGCGCGGCGTCTACTCGTCGCTCGCCCTCCAGGCCACCCGCACCGACCGCCTGCCGACGGTGCTCGAGCTGTGCTGCGGCGACGGGTTCAACACGTACCACTTCTACTCGTCGCAGGCCGAGAGCATCGTCGCCATGGACTTCGACGAGGAGGCCATCGCGAGCGCGCGCAGGAACTGCCTCGCCCCGAACATCGTCTTCCGGCTCGGCGACATCCGCACGCAGATGCCGGAGGGCCAGTTCGACAACATCATCTGGGACGCGGCGATCGAGCACTTCACCGAGGACGAGATCCGGGCGCTGATGTCCTCGCTCAAGGAGCGGCTGGCGCCCGGGGGCATCGTCTCGGGCTACACCATCGTGGAGCCGGAGCACGGCGGCAAGCACCTGCACCAGCACGAGTACGAGTTCCACGACAAGGCCGACCTGGCCCGCTTCCTCGAGCCGTGGTTCGCCAATGTGCAGGTGTTCGAGACCGTGTTCCCGTCCCGGACGAATCTGTACTTCTTCGCCTCGGACGGCGACCTGCCGCTCGACCGATCCCTTGCCATGACGGTCCGGAAGTAGTTGCGGTGCGAAGGATCCTCGTCGTCGCGGCGCACCCTGACGACGACATCCTGGGCTGCGGTGCCACGATGGCCCGGCTCTCCGCCGACGGCTGCATCGTCAAGGTGCTGCTCCTCGCCGACGGAGTCGGCTCGCGCGAGCGGATGCCCCAGGAGCTGTCCGAGCGGCAGCGCGACGCACGCTCGGCGCTGGGCGAGCTCGGCGTCAGCGACGTCGAGCTCGAGCAGCTGCCCGACAACGCCATGGACACCGTACCGCTGCTGCACATCACCCAGCTGGTCGCCGCACGCGTGGAGGACTTCGCCCCCGACACGATCCTCACGCACTCGCTGAGCGACCTGAACGTGGACCATCGGCTGACCGCCGAGGCGGCACTCGTCGCGGCCCGGCCCCAGCCCGGATCGCCCGTTCGCCGCATGCTGAACTTCGAGGTCCCGTCGGCGACGGGCTGGCGACCCGGAGCCGACCGGTTCGATCCGCGCTTCCACCTCGACGTCTCCGGGTTCGTCGACGCCAAGCTGGCGGCACTGCGTCACTACGACGCAGAGATGCGGCCGTGGCCGCACGCCCGTTCGTACGAGGCCGTAGAGGCGCTGCTGCGGTGGCGGGGCGCATCCGTCGGGGTACCGGCCGCGGAGGCCTTCGAGATCTCCATGTGGATCCACGACGAGTCCGGGAGGACGTCATGACCAGCGTCGCGCCGTTCGAGATCGCCGGCCGCCAGATCGGCCCCGACCACCCGCCGTACGTCATCGCCGAGATCTCCGCCAACCACTGCCAGGATCTCGCCCTGGCGCGGCGCATCGTGCTGGACTGCGCCGCCGCAGGCGTGGATGCGGTCAAGCTGCAGACCTACAGTCCCGACACGATCACCCTCGACGTCGACCTGCCCCCCTACCTGCTCTCCGGCGGCACCTGGGATGGCGAGCGGCTCTACCAGCTCTACCAACGGGCCATGACCCCATGGGAGTGGACTGCGGAGCTCATGTCCGTCGCCGTCGACAGCGGCGTCCACCTCTTCTCGACTCCCTTCGACCCGACCGCCGTCGACTATCTCGAGTCCTGCGGCGTGCCGGCCTTCAAGGTGGCCTCGTTCGAGTTGACGTACCACCCGCTGCTGGAGCGCATCGGCCGCACGGGCAAGCCCGTCATCATGTCGACCGGGCTGTGCACCCGCGAGGAGATCGCCGAGTCCATGCGGATCCTGCTCGACAGCGGTGCGCCCCAGGTCGCCCTGCTCAAGTGCACGAGCGCCTACCCGGCGTCGGTCACCGACCTCAACCTCACCCTCATCCCGCAGATGGTGCAGGACTTCGGCGTGCCCATCGGGTACAGCGACCACACGATCGGCAACACCGCGGCCATCGCCGCCGTGGCCCTCGGCGCGTGCATCGTCGAGAAGCACGTCAAGGACGCGGCCAGCACGGGCAGTGCGGACGAGAGCTTCTCGACGCTGCCGGGCGACCTCGCGAACCTCGTGACGGCCTGCCGCGAGGCGCAGCAGGCACGCGGCAATGCCACGTATGGGCCCACCGAGTCCGAGGTGCCCTCGTTGCACTTCCGCCGCAGCATCGTGGCGGCCCGCGACATCCGGGCCGGCGATCTCATCACGGCCGACGACCTCGTGATCATCCGGCCGAACATCGGTGCCGCGCCGCGGGAGCTCGGCGCCATCGTGGGCCGGCCCGCCGCGCGCGACTACCGCCGCGGCGAGGGAGTCCTCGCCCCGGATGCCTGACGCCGACGACTCCCGCACCGGCGTGCACGTGCGGCCCGCCCGGCTCGAGGACCGCGACGTCCTGCTGGCCTGGCGCAACGACCCCAGTGCCTACCAGTGGTACCGCGAGGCCGCCCCGGTCGACGGCGAGGCCCATGATGCCTGGCTGGGCAGGCTGCTGGCGCGGGGTGAGGACACCATGTGGCTCGCCGATCTCGACGGCGTCCCCCTGGGCAGCGTCCGCCTCGATCTGCACGAGGACGGTGCCGCCGACGTCTCGATCGTCGTCGACGCAGCGCATCGCGGCCACGGCACCGGTCGACTGCTGCTCGAGTGGGTCGAGCAGCAGTCGCCGCGCCTTGGGGTGACCATGCTGGTCGCCCTGGTCCAGGAGGCGAACACCTCCTCCCGCACCCTCTTCGAGAGAGCGGGCTACGCACTCCAGCCGGGCGGCGCCGGCGGGTTCGTCACCTACCTGCGCCGCGTCCGCTGACCCCTTCGTTGCCTCGTCACTCGTGGGGTTCCTGCAGGGTCGGGAAACCCCCACGAGTGACGAGGCATCGGGGTGGTTCTACGGGGTCCCGGGCCAGGCGCCCCTGATCGCGCCGAGTCCCGGCTCGTCGGGCCGCACCAGTCGGCCGGCCATCCGCTGCACCGCCGCCAGGACCGCCGCCGCCTCGGCCGCCGCCGCGGCCGCCGCCGCCTCGGCCGCCGTCGCCCCGGTCGCCGTCGCCCCGGTCGGGTTTGTCGGCAGGGTCATGATCGGCTCCCAGATGTCACCCTCGACGCGGGCCGCGCGGATCGCCTCGACGACCATTCGCACTGCCTGCGGATCAAGCGGTCGGTCGGCCATGTCGGCGGCCCGCTCCCGGCGCACGATCCGCCGGGCGATGGCCTCCTTGACGGGACCGGGGACGACCCTGCCGATCGGGCGCGGACGGGCCGGGGCGGGCGCCGTCGGCGGCCCTGCCGCGTCGGCCCCGACGTCGGCCTCGCCCCCCGCAGGGGGCGGGTCGAGCGGCTCGAGCTGGACCACCGAGCGGATGTGCAGCGAGGCATACCAGCGGAAGGCGTCCACCGCATGCCGCACGTCGAACCCCTCGTCCATCGCGTGGTCGAGGGCCGAGGAGAAGGCCACCGGGTCCATCCGCGGCACCTGCTCGGCGAAGGCGGCGGGGTAGGCGCCGAGGCGGACGGGGTCGTACTGCAGCACCGGCACGCCGAAGGCCAGGAACTCCAGGCCGGCACTGGAGGACTGGTTGATCGCCGCGGCGCAGACCACGACCAGGTCGTACAGGCTCAGTCCCTCGCTGGGGTGGTTGACGATCGCGTTGTCGGGCAGGTCGGCCAGCAACGCGTAGAGATCCACCAGGTCGGGCGACGTGATGCGGTCGCGCTTGTTGGGAGCCAGCCTGGGGTGCAGCCGCACCACGAAGTCGACGTCCGGGCGCGACCGTGCCAGCGCGATGCAGGCCCGCAGGTACTCGGGCACGTCGGAGTACCCGTGCTCCCGGTCCCGGTGGTACTCCGCGTCGACCAGCAGGGCTGACCTCGTCTCGTCGGGGCTGGAGACCAGGATCGTCACCAGGGGCCGGTCGAAGCCGACACCGAGCGCATCCCTGATGGCGGCGGCGGGCCGGCGCGACGGGGCCGACGAGTACACCCACGGATCGGCGCCGCCCATCAGCTGGTCGATGTGCCGCTCGACGTGCATCACCTCGAGCGGGCTGCACGGGGTGCGCGCACTGGCACCGAAGGCGGCCGAGTCCACCGTGGTCTGGCTGGCGCGGATGCCGTCGTACATGGCCAGGGTCGCGTAGCGGCGCGGGACGCTCGGCCCGGCCGAGATGCTCAGCAGGGGGATCCCGCGCGCCAGCATGAGCTCGGCGAACACCCGGTTCGCCGGGTAGAGGGCGTTGTAGACCATGGCGTGCGTGGGGACGACGTAGTCGGCGATCCGCGGGGTGGCTCGCGACATGAGCAGTGCATTGCGCAGGTCGGCGCGGTACTCCGCCCAGGACTCGTCGGTGTCGGCCACTGTCGCACGCTTGTGGTGGAGCATCGACGTGTAGCTCGCGTACCTGCCCACCGGCACGCCCTCGACCTCGAGGCCCTGCCAGGTGTCGGGCCGCACGCCGGCCAGCACCTCATCGACCTCCGGCACGTCCGCCTCGTCCAGGAAGGACGACAGCCAGGCGGTCCGGTAGCGGGCGGCGGAGCGGGTCAGCCCCGCGGCGTACCTGCACTCAACGCAGACGGATCCTCTCTGCCTGGCCGTCGAGGTCGCCCGCAGCCCGAGCGGGGCCATCACCTGGCAGTACGAGTCGAGGACGGCGTCGCACTGGACCACCGTGACCTCATGACCCGCGTCGGCGAGGCAATTGGCGACCTGGTGCTCCATCCGGTAGGTCACCCAGTTGCCGGCGTTCGGCGAGAACCAGGCGATCCGCAGGACGTCGCTCACGCCCCGCTCCCGGGACGCATACGCGCGAGCACGCGCCGCGCCAGGGACCTCGGCCGCAGCGCATCCGCGATCGCGGCGCGCGCCTGCGCCGACTCCTCGACCGGGATCCGCGTCATGGGCGGCATGCGCCCGGCAGTCGTGGCGAGAGCCGGCATGTCGCCGGCGTGCGTGCCGCTGCCGTCCAGGCCGATGTTGGTGACCAGCGAGCGTCCCGGGTACAGCGTCAGGGCGCCGGCCAGGAAGGCCGAGGCGTACCAGCGCACGGCCCACGAGTCGTTGCGCCCGGCGATCTGGTCGCGCAGCATGTCGCTGTAGGCGAACGCGCCGTCGAAGTCGAACTCGCGGAGGCTCCCGGAGGCCTCCAGGCTCGCCAGCAGCCGGCGCCCGTCCGGCTCGAAGAGCGCCCAGCCGCGCCGCCACGTCGCCCAGCCCCAGCAGTCGGCGCCGCGCAGGAAGAAGTAGTCCGGCAGCGGCGTGCGGGTGGCGTACACGTAGGCGTGGATGCTCGCCACCTGCTCGTCGTCCGCGTACAGGTCCAGCGCCTGGTCCATGTATGCGAGGAAGTCCGGCGAGACGACCATGTCGTCCTCCAGGACGATCACCCGCTCGCTGTGGCCGAGCACCTCCGTCACGCCGCTGATGACGTTGCCCGCCAGGCCCACGTTGGCCGGGCGCTCGACGACAGTGACCGACGCGAACCCCGTGATCGCCGCGACGGCGTCGCGCACCAGCCGCACCGCCTCGCCATCGGCCTCGCCCTTTGCGCCGTCGCAGAACACGTACAGGTCCGTGAGCGGGGCCTCAGGGCAGGATCTCAGGGAATCGAGCGTGCGCCTCATGTGGTCGGCCCTTCGATAGGCGAACAGCGCCACCGGGGCCGGATCGCGAGGCATGGTACGAGGGTAGTTGACGATACGATCGCCGTTGTCGACGAACGGGCAGCGGCTCTGACGCAGGGGCATGGACACGGGAGGCCGGGGTGAGCTTTGCGGGTGCCCGCGTCCTCATCACCGGTGGCGTGGGATTCATCGGCTCGAGCCTGGCTCGTCGGCTGGTCGCCGAGGGCAGCGACGTCGTCATCATGGACAGCCTGATCCCGACGTACGGCGGCAACCTCTTCAACGTCGCGGACATCCGCGACCGCGTCGACGTGCACATCTCGGACGTGCGCGACCGGCACTCCATCAAGGCCCTGCTCGACGGCGTCGACTACCTCTTCAACCTCGCCGGCCAGACGAGCCACCTCGACTCGATGACCGACCCGTTCACCGACCTCGACATCAACGCGGCCGCGCAGCTGTCGATCCTCGAGGCCTGCCGCGAGGTCAATCCCGGCGTGAAGATCGTCTTCGCCAGCACCCGGCAGATCTACGGCCGGCCCGACTACCTGCCGGTCGACGAGAAGCACCCGATGCGGCCGGTCGACGTCAACGGCATCAACAAGGTGGCCGGGGAGTCCTACCACCTGCTCTACGACGAGGTCTACGGCATCCAGGCCTGCGCGCTGCGCCTGACCAACACCTACGGCCCGGGCATGCGAGTGAAGGACGCGCGGCAGACCTTCCTGGGGATCTGGATCAAGCAGGTGCTCACCGGCACGCCCATCAAGGTGTTCGGAGACGGCCTCCAGCGGCGCGACTTCACGTACGTCGACGACTGCGTCGAGGCCCTGCTGCTGGCCGCCGCCGGCGACATCGCGAACGGCCGCGTGTACAACCTCGGCAGCAACGAGGTGATCTCCCTGCGCGACCTGGCCGAGCTGCTCATCTCGGTCGCGGGCGAGGGCTCCTACGAGCTGGTGGAGTTCCCGCCGGACCGCAAGCAGATCGACATCGGCGACTACTACGGCAGCACGGCGCGCATCGAGGCCGACCTCGGCTGGCAGCCGCGCATCCCGCTGGCCGAGGGCCTCGCACGCACGCTGGAGTACTACCGCCGCAACGCCACGCAGTACTGGGACGCCCCGTGATCAGCATGAGCGGCTTCAGCGCCGAGCCAGCCGAGCTCGGCGCGGCGATGCGCGACGCCTTCGACCGGGTCGCCTCCTCGCACCACTACGTGCTCGGCCCCGAGGTAGAGCGCTTCGAGGACTCATGGGCGCAGGCCGCCGGGGCGCGTCACGCGGTCGGCGTGGCGAACGGCCTCGATGCAATAGAGATCTCGCTGCGAGCGCTGGGAATCGGGCCCGGAGACGAGGTCATCACGACGCCCATGACGGCGTTCGCGAGCGTGCTCGGCATCATCCGCGCCGGCGCGACGCCGGTGCTCGCCGACATCGACCCCGGCACCGCGCTGCTGTCACCCGACAGCGTCCGGCGCTGCCTGACGCCACGGACCAGGGCGGTGCTGCTCGTGCACCTGTACGGCCAGGCGCGCGACCTGTCCGCGTGGGCGCAGCTGGCCGCCGAGCATGGCATCGAGCTGGTGGAGGACTGTGCGCAGTCCCACCTGGCCGCCGAGGACGGACGCGCCGCCGGCACCTTCGGCCGCATCGCCGCCTACAGCTTCTACCCGACCAAGAACCTCGGCGCCCTCGGCGATGCCGGCGCGGTGGTGACCTCCGACGACGACCTGGCGGCGATCAGCCGGCGACTTCGCAACTACGGCCAGTCGATCAGGTACCACCACCCCGACGCGGGCCTGAACAGCAGGCTCGACGAGGTCCAGGCGGCGGTCCTGTCCGAGCGGCTGCGGTGGCTGCCCGAGTTCACCGCCCGCCGCCGGGCCGTCGCCGAGCGCTACCAGGCGCAGATCGACAACCCTGCCGTCCGGCTCCTCGACGCGCCCCTCACGCCCGAGTCGCACGTGCACCACCTCTACGTGCTCGCGTGCGCCACGCGCGACCGCCTCGCCCGGCACCTGGAGGAGTCCGGGGTGCAGACGCTCATCCACTACCCGGTCCCGGTGCACCACCAGGAGCCCTGCCTCGGCATCCGGCGGGATCCAAGCGGCCTGCCGCACGCCGAGCAGCACGCGCTCACCTGCCTCTCGATCCCCTGCCAGCCGCAGCTCACGGACGACGAGGTGGCGACCGTGATCGCCGCCGTCAACGCCTACCGGCCGTGACCTGCCCATGACCGAGCACTACGTCACCCTCTTCGACTCGACCTTCCTGCCGCACGGCCTCGCCCTGCACCGGTCGATGCTCCGGCACGCGGGCGACTTCCACCTGTGGGTCATCGCGATGGATGCGCAGTCGGGCGATGCGCTCGAGCGGCTGAGCCTGCCGAACGTCACCGTCCTGCCCCTGCCCGACGTCGAGAACGCCGAGCTGCTCTCCGTCAAGGGGGGACGCAGCCTCGGCGAGTACTGCTGGACGCTGACGCCGTTCACCCCGTCGATCGTCTTCGCGGCCGACCCCACGGCCCAGCGGGCCACCTACCTCGACTCCGACCTGTGGTTCGTGCGCGACCCCACGCCGCTGTTCGCCGAGTTCGAGGAGTCCGGCAGGTCCGTGCTCATCACCGATCACGGCTACGCCGCCGAGTACGACCAGTCGGCCCTGAGCGGACGGTTCTGCGTGCAGTTCATGCCGTTCGTCCGGGACGCCGGCGCGGAGGTCATGACCTGGTGGCAGGACCGCGTCATCGAGTGGTGCTTCGCGAGGTTCGAGGAGGGCAGGTTCGGCGACCAGAAGTACCTCGACGACTGGCCCGAGCGGTTCCCTGACGACGTCCACGTCCTTCAGCAGCAGTCGGCCCTGCAGGCCCCCTGGAATGCCGCGCGATTCGACCCGGCAGCGGCGCGCGTCTTCCACTTCCACGAGCTGCGGACCATGAGCGAGAACCGGGTCCGCCTCGGGCACTATCGCATCCCGCCGGAGACGCTGGAGGCGATCTACGCCCCCTACCTCCTCGACCTCGCCGACGCCCTCGAGCGGCTGCGCCGCATCGGCGTCGTCCCGTCGCCGCAGCGTCCGCACCGCGGCACGTGGCCCGAGGTGAAGGACTGGCTCGCCCTGCGCGGCCTGGACCGCCGCCGGCCGAGAAGCCCGCTGACGCTGCGCCTGCCGAAACCGTCCGGCGGCGATCCAGCCCCAGACCGTCGATCTTGAGGTTGGCGCGCGTTCCCGTCGCGAATTTCCGCGCCAACCTCAAGGTCGACGGGGGATTCGCGGCTCAGGCTCCGTGCATCGACCGCTGCACGAAGGGGGCCGGATCCAGCACCCAGCACGAGCCCGGGCCGAGCACGCCCTCGGCGAAGCCGGCCATGACCGCCTTGTTCAGCCGCCAGTCGATCGGCAGGACGGGCACCAGGCCGTCCTGCTCGATGCGCGCCGCCACCCATCGGAGCATCTCGCCGCTGTACAGGACCGCGCAGACCGTGTTGGTGACCGGCCGCGTCGCCACCTTGATGCCGGTCGCCGAGGGCAGTGGCTCGAGGAGCGCGCCGATCCCGAGGTCGGCCGTCGAGATCGACCGCGAGGCGTTCACATAGGACGGCACCGCGTCGGTGGACCGCTCGATGGTCGAGAGGACCGCGTCCATCGCCTCGGCCGCCGTCACCGCACTGGCGTCGTCCTCGATCACCAGCGCCCAGTCGGCGCCTGCGTCGATCGCCTCGTTCATCAGTCGCAGGTGCGACAGGTCGATGTTGAGCAGCCGGACCACGGCTGCGCTGCCATGCAGGCGATCGATGCCGCCGAGGGGCCACGGCCCGAAGTACCGGCCCGTGCGCACGAGCAGGGTGCCGCCGAGCATCGCGACGTCCTTGGCCAGCCTCCCCGCCTTGGGGAGCGGCCGCCGAGCCACGCCCGACTCGAGATACCTGCGCCATCGGTACTCCAGCACCGACTGGGCGGCCACGCTGCGCAGCAGCAGGCGGCGCGTGATCGGAAAGCGGCCGGCGTCGTAGTCGTCGCGGTCGCTGACGACGGTGCCGACCTCGAGCCCGCGCAGCCTGGCCTGCGCGGCGAGCGAGTCGACCAGGGCGGCGGCCTCCTGCCGGAATCGGCTGTGCCCGTGCGTGACCACTCCGATGAACAGGCTGCGGCCCATGGCTTGTAGTCTGCCAGCCGGCGAGACCCGGGGAGCGCGCACCTTGGACAACCACCGTCCGTGGCTGACGATCGTGACCGTCGTGAAGGACGATCCCGACGGGCTACGGGCGACGGCGGAGTCGATCTCCTCGCAGGATCTCGACGGCGTCGAGTACGTCGTCGTCGACAGCAGCGCGGACCGCTCCGTGGCCTCGGGCATCCTGCACGGCGTCGCGCACCGCTACGAGTGGACGCAGCCACGCGGGATCTACCCGGCGATGAACTCGGGCCTGGCACTGGCCACCGGCACCTACGCCTACTTCGCGAACGCCGGCGACGTCCTGGCAGCCGGCGTGCTCGCCCGGGTCCGCTCGGCCCTGCTGCCGGGCCACCCCCTGTGGGCCTTCGGCACCGTCGACTTCGTCGATCCCGCAACCGGCCGCATCATCCACGAGCCGGCCTGGGACTACGACGCGGAACGGCGCCATTTCCTGGCCCGCCGCCTGTTCCCCCCCCACCAGGCCGTCTTCATGCAGGTCGACGAGCTGCGCCGGCAGGGCGGATTCGACGAGCGGTTCCGCATCGTCGCCGACTACCTGAGCGTGCTGCGGGCCGGCACCCAGGGGGCTCCCCTGCCACTCGGCGAGGTGATCGCCACGTTCGAGACCGGCGGCATCTCGACGACCCGCTGGCGTGACTCCCTGGCGGAGTTCCACCGGGCCCGACGCGAGGCCCTCGACCTCAGCGGTATCGACCTGTGGCACGAGCGCCTGCACTCCGCGGACACGTGGTTGCGCACTGCCGTCTATCGCGGACTCGTGGCCCGATAGTTTGGCTCCGTGCCCGAGCCCCTCGTCAGCGTCGTCATCCCGACGTTCGAGCGGGCGTCGGGGGTCGCACAGGCCCTCGACTCGATCCAGGAGCCGGACCTGGTCGACCGGCTCGAGGTCATCGTCGTCGACAATGCGAGCACGGACGACACCGAGCAGGTGGTCGCCGCGCGCCAGGGCAGGTTCGCCTCCCTCGTCTACCGGCGCTGGGAGGCCAATGTCGGCCCCGTCGAGAACTGGCGCCGGGGCATCGCCCTCGCCCGGGCGCCGTGGCTGAAGATCATCTGGTCCGACGACTGCGTGGAGCCCGGGGCCATCGCGCACATGCTGGAGACGGCCGAGCGCAACGACGTCTCGGTCGTGACCAGCCGCGTGGCGGTCGACTACCCGCACGGAGCGTCGGTCAACCGCTACCTGGACCGGCCCACGACCCTGACTCCGGACATCGTCGCCAGCGAGCTGCTGCACTTCCCGGCCGGGCTGCCCTCGTCGCCCGGCGCCGTGCTCGTGCGCACGTCCGATGCCCGCACCGCACTCGAGCAGCAGCTGCCCGAGACGTGCATGACACGCGCCATCGGCCCCGACCTGCTGATCTCCTACTGGGGGGTGTTCACCGGCGGTGGCGGCGTGCACCTGCCCGACGTGCGGGCGCGATTCCGCGCGGGCGACGACTCGATAACGATGAGCTCCCGTCGTGCGGTCCTCAGCTCCTGCTACGGCGCGGCCCTGACCCATCTCATCGCGCAGTCCGACCAGAAGGTGTCCGGCACCACCCTGCGGCGCCTGCGGTCCCGGGCGGCTCTCGACGTGCTGCTCGGGGCCGATCCCGACGTGGCGATCAGGCCCAGGCGACTGAGCATGCGCGCGAGCGCCTACGACGGCTACCAGCTGACGCGGCACTGGATCACCAGCCACGTTCTCGGCGAGCGCGGGATCTAGACGGTATGACGTGATGCCAGTGCGGCCCAATCCATCAGATCACGGCTCCTGACCTGCGGCCCCTGCCGGCCGGCAGCCGCTCGATCGCCGCACGTGAAGCGTGGGCTCGACCAGCCGGTGGTCCTCTCGGAGTGGTCGGCCTTCGATCACGGCAAGGAGCATGGCGACGGCTTCCGTGCCGATCGTCCGGGCCCCCCATTCGACTGTCGTGACCGGTGGTGTCGTGACCGCGTACTCGAGGTTCTCGCTGAAACCGACGACCTTCAGCCGACCAGGCACGGCGATGCCCAGCTCGGCGGCGACGTCGAGGATGTGCCGCGCCGACGGGTCGTAGAGGCCGACCAGGGCGTCTGGGCGAGGCCGTCGACCGAGGACCTCGGCCGCGGCGGATCGCTCCGCGCGGGCGTAGTCCGTTCCGAGCGGGAACGAGAGCAACTGCACCGGGATGCCGGTGCGATCCGCCCAGGCCAGGGCCGCGGCCCGAACAGCCGACGGGTAGGCGTCGTCGTGGTCGGGGACGAGCAGGGCCGGGCGCCGCGCCCCCTGATCGACGAGATGGTCGAGAACGAGGTTCACGGCGGCCACGTGATCGGTGTCGACGACGAACGCGCGGTCCGCAGCCGCCGGATGCTGGGCCGGAGTCGATGGCGTCGCACCGACGGTCACCAACGGGATGCGCCGCTTCCGGAGAACTGCGTGCACCGGGTCCGTGGCCCGTGGCTCGCAGTGGATCACGCCGTCGACCGGTGTCGTCATCCAGGTCCAAGACGACATCGCCGCGGGAAGCACGACGAGGAGGAAGCCCCGCCGGTGGGCCTCGGCGATCGCGCCCAGCGCGAGATTCGAGTGGAAGGGGCTTCTTGTGTAGTCCATCATGCTCGCCCCGTAGGTCGCGAACGTCAGGCCGAGCATTCCGGTCTGACCGCGGGCGGCCGCGCGAGCCGTGACCCGGGGACGGTATCCGAGTCGGTCGATCTCCGTCAGCACTCGCTGCCGGGTCGCCTCGGACAGCCTCCCGGTCCCGTTCATCGCGTTGCTCACGGTCGCCGGCGACACGCCGGCGGCGTTCGCGACCTGTCTGACGGTGGGGTGACGACGCATCGCGCTCCCTGAGGTCCTTGTGATGAACATGTTCATCATCGATTATCCGATCGACATCATGCGGCATGGCGCCGTGTCGATTGGGAGGTATGACATGACGCACGACGTGAACCGTCGCTCGTTCCTGGCTGGTACCGGAGCGATCGGAGTCGCGGGCGCGCTCGCTCTGTCCGGTGGGACGGCGTCAGCGCGACCGTCAGGTGACGTGCCGGGTCGGGTGCGGATCGCGATCACCGGCGGGCGCGTGTACTCGGGAACGGGCCTCCGGGATCCCCGGGCGACCGCCGTCGCCGTGGCCACCGACGGCACGATCCTCGCTGTGGGATCCGATCGGCAGATCCGGGAGTTCGTCGGGGCCCGCACCGAGGTGCTCGACGCCGACGGCGGAACCATCATGGCCGGGATCCACGACGGGCACATGCACCCGCTGGGCGCTGCGCAGCAGTCACTCAACCCCTCTCTCCACAACGCCGTCCTCACCGTCGACGAACTGCAGCGGACGATCCAGGGCCTCCTCGACGCCGAGCCCGACGCCGGTCCGGACCAGTGGCTGCAGGTGACGGACTGGAACCCGGTAGGGCTCCTCCCCGCGGGCACCGTCGCACACCGGTCCCAGCTGGATGCCCTTCGGACCACCCGGCCGATCTACCTCCAGGGGTCGGACTTCCACAACAGCTTCGTGAACTCCCGCGCGCTGCAACTGGCCGGCGTCTCGGCGGCCACGCCCGATCCCGAAGGCGGTGAGATCGTCCGCGACGGAAGCGGAGCCCCGACCGGCCTGCTCAAGGACAGCGGCCAGGATGCCGTGCGCGAGGTCATCCCCGGCCCGTCGCCGGAGCGACTCGCCGTCGCCTACGCCCAGATGGCCGACTACCTGCTCTCGCGCGGCGTCACGTCGTTCCTCGACGCCGCGGCCGGGCCTGACTCGGCCGACACCTACTCCCAGCTGCACTCGCGCGGCGTGCTCAAGCAGCACGTCACGCCCGCGTTCGTGCTGACCGCGAAGGACTCGGCCGACACCCCAGAGACCGTGGCATTCCTCGCCGGGATCCGCCGAGCGCACCGACACAACCCGCTCCTGCGGATCACGACGACGAAGATGTTCGTCGACGGCGTGATGGAGTTCCCGGCGCAGACCGCGGCGATGCTCACGCCGTACCTCGACGCGAACGGTCGGCCCACCGACAACCGCGGCGACCTGTACATCACCAGCCGTCAGTACGCGAAGCTCGCGGTCGCGCTCCAGCGCGCCGGTTGGCAGATGCACTCCCACGCGATCGGCGACCGCGCCGTGCGAACCGCCCTGGACGCCTACGAAGCCGCAGCGCGCGACGACCTGGACCGTGCCCGACGGCTGGGGCACACCATCACGCACCTGGAGCTCGTGCATCCACACGACTACGGCCGATTCGCGCGCAACGGCGTCCTGGCTTCATTCCAGCTCCAGTGGGCCGTGCGCAACGCGTTCACGCTCGACGCACTACGCCCATACATCGGCGAGGAGCGCTTCGACCGGCTCTACCCGAGTCAGAGCCTCGCCCAGGCGGGTGCCTGCCTCGTCGGCGGATCGGACTGGCCCGTCGACCCGTTCAACCCGTTCAACCAGATCGCCACGGCGATCGACCGTCGCGACCCGCACGGCGACAACCCTCGCCCGCTCGGTCCGGACGAGGCACTGACCCGCGACCAGTCCCTGCGCATGCACACCCGCGGCGCGGCGCGACAGCTGCATTCACCGTTGACCGGCACCGTCGAGCCCGGGATGACCGCCGACCTCATGGTCCTCGACCGCGACATCACGTCGATTCCGGTCGACGCCATCCGCAGCACCGTCGTCATGAACACCCTCATCGGCGGCGATGTCGTCTACGACGCGTCCACCGCCCGGGCGGCGCGGGTACGCCGAGTGGCGGACGGGATGAGCCAGGCCGCGACCACGCTGGCCTCGGTCGGGGCCGGAAGCCGCACTCCCGGATCGTGCTGCCAGGCGCACGGACACGGCTGACTGCAGTTCCCGGAGACGTTGGCCAGGCTGCCAGGGCTGAGGTGGGTGGCTTGTGGCCGAGGCAGCCGTGTGGTCGCTTGGCGTTGTACTAGCGAAGGCATGATGCCGGTCCGTGCTTGAACCGTCCTGTGCCGGGCCACGACCACGCACGGTCGGGCAGGCTTCTGATCAGGCCAGCGAGGTCAAGCCCTGTGAGGTGGTGTACGACGACTGATCCTTCGTCGTCGTAGACCACCTCACAGGACTTGACCGCCATCCGTAGGTCCAGAGCGAGAATCCGAGCCCGCACTTCGCCAAGTTTATGGCCTTTAGGAGACTTTATTGCTTCTGGCGAAACTAGGATAAACAAGGTAAAGTGCGGGAATGGATCCGGTGTGCAACCCCTACACGCCGAACGCAGGGGCCGAGCCAGAGGTGATCGTCGGGCGTGACGATCAACTTCAGTCCTTCGACCTTCTCCTGCGGAGACTGGCCAGTGGCAGGGCCGAGCAGTCGATGATCATCACTGGCCTGCGCGGGGTGGGCAAAACGGTCCTGCTCGGCCAGTTCCGGACGAAAGCGCTGGCCGCAGGGTGGGTCGTGGTGGAGATCGAGGTGAGCAAGCACGACGATCTTCAGTTCCGCCGCGAGTTCGCCGCAAGGCTGCGGACCGCCCTATTCGAGCTATCGCCGCGCGCTCGCTGGGGAGATACGTTCCGGCAGGCGGCTGCCGTCCTGAAGTCGTTCAGTATCGGCGTCGATCCGAGCGGGACAGTCGTGGCGGGCATCGACGTGGCGGCGGCGGAAGGGTTCGGTGACCACGGTGACCTCTCCCTGGATCTCAGCGACGTCTTCGTCGCGCTGGGAGAGGCCGCATCGAGCATTGGCCGAGGCGTGGTGCTGCTCCTTGACGAAGTGCAGTTCCTGGGGCGGGGTCAACTGGAGGCACTCATCGGCGGTCTTCACCGGGTCGTCCAGCGCAAGCTTCCCATCACGATGGTCGGGGCGGGGCTGCCTCAGATCGCCGAACTGGCTGGGGACGCCAAGTCCTACGCGGAGCGTCTCTTCAAGTTCCCGGCCATCGGCTACCTGACTGCTGAGGATGCAGCCAAGGCCCTCGCCGGCCCGGCGCAGGCGGAGGGCGCGGTATTCGAGCCCCCGGCGCTCGACCTGGCCCTGAGCATCACTGGCGGATACCCCTACTTCATCCAGGAACTGGGGTATGCGGTGTGGCCGCTGGCCACGGGCGATCGAATCACGCGGCAAGACGTGCTCGACGCCGAGGACATCTACCAGTCCAAGCTCGACTCGTCATTCTTCCGAGTCCGGCTGGACCGCACCACCGAGATGCAGCGTGCCTACCTGCGGGCCATGGCCAGTCTCGGCAGTGCCCCGCAGAAGGCATCCGACGTGGCCGAGGTCCTCGGACGCACCTCACCGCAGGTCGGCCCCACCCGCGCCGAACTCATCGCCATGGGCCTGCTGTACACGCCCGAGCACGGGTACGCAGGGTTCACCGTCCCGCATTTCGAGCAGTTCATGCTGCGCGCGATGCCCGAACTCGTGGTACCGCCGCGACGAGCCCGAGGTACGCGCGGCGATTGACCGCGTTGCCCATAGCCGATTCCGGTGCCGACGCCACCAGACGGTATGACGTGACGGGCGGATGCCTCAGCCCGCGGTGGTGGCGAGCAGCTCGCGGAAGTAGGCGATGGTGGCGGCGAGGCCGTCGGCGAGCTGGACCTTGGGCTCCCAGCCGAGGATCTCCCGCGCCTTGGTGATGTCGGGCTGGCGGCGGGTGGGGTCGTTCTCGGGCAGCGGGTGCGAGGTGATGCCGGTGTCGGCGACCTGCCGCTGGACCTCGCGCGCGAGCTCGAGCATCGTGAACTCGCCCGGGTTGCCCAGGTTGATGGGCCCGGTCACCTCGTCGTCGGACGCCATCATCGCCACGAACCCGTTGACCAGGTCGTCGACGTAGCAGAAGGAGCGGGTCTGCTCCCCGCTGCCGTACATCGTCAGCGGCTCGCCCTTCAGCGCGCTGACGATGAAGTTCGACACCACGCGGCCGTCGTCGGGGTGCATCCGAGGACCGTACGTGTTGAAGATGCGCACGACCTTGATCCGAAGGCTGTGCTGCCGGTAGTAGTCGAAGAACAGGGTCTCCGCGGCCCGCTTGCCCTCGTCGTAGCAGGCCCGCGGCCCGATCGGGTTGACGTTGCCCCAGTACTCCTCCGTCTGCGGATGCACCAGCGGGTCGCCGTACACCTCCGAGGTGGACGCCTGCAGGATCTTCGCGCCCGTGCGCTTGGCCAGGCCCAGCATGTTGATCGACCCGTGCACCGCCGTCTTCGTGGTCTGCACCGGGTCGCGCTGGTAGTGGATCGGCGATGCCGGGCACGCCAGGTGGTAGATCTCGTCGACCTCCACGAACAGCGGGAACGTCACGTCATGGCGCAGAACCTCGAATCGCGGGTGCGCGCGGAGATGGTCGATGTTCTGCCTCGACGACGAGTAGTAGTTGTCGACGCACAGCACGTCGTAGCCGTCCTTCAGGAGCCGCTCGCACAGATGCGAGCCGATGAAGCCCGCGCCCCCGGTGACCAGGGCCCTCTTGCCGTCCACGAAGACTCCCCAGCGCTTGTAGAGGCGCCGCACGCCTCGCGAACCTGCGTCGCCGAGTCTACCTTTGTGGTATCCGCTCCAGCGTGCGCATCATCGTGGACGAGGAGGTTGCCATGGCCGGCAAGGTGGTGCATTTCGAGATCCCGATCGACGACAGCGACCGCGCGGTGACCTTCTACGCCCAGGCCCTCGGCTGGAACCTCGAGCGATGGGGGCCGCTGGAGTACTGGACGACCACGGGGGGTGAGGGAGAGGGCATCGGCGGCGCGTTGACGATGCGCGGTCCCGACTCGCCGGTGCTGACCTTCTACGTCTCGGTCGACGACATCGACGCCGCGCTCGCGGCGATCGCGGCCGCCGGCGGCCGGCCCCTGACGGGGCGCATGCCCATCCCCACCGTCGGCTGGTCGGCGCTCTTCGAGGACTCCGAGGGAAACCGGGTGGGGCTGTTCCAGGACGACCCGAACGTGCAGATGCCGGAGTCGGACGGCCCCGGGGAGCCGTTCCTCACCTGACCGGTCGCCTCACGGACGCCGCAGCGCCCTGCGCGCTCCACGGAGGCCCTGCGCCGCCAGGCCGGGCAGGGTTGCGCCGTACACGTGGTGCATCAGCCAGCGGTCCGCCCGCTCGTCGAGCACGACGGGCCGCTCGGCCGGCGGGAGGTCGATCGGCTCGACGCTGCGCAGGTAGTCGGGGGTGCGCAGCGTGTGCGTGGCATCGGCGCGGAAGCCGACGTTGTCGACCAGGCTGACCTGGGGGGTCGCGGTCCAGCCTCCCGCGGCCATGCTGGCGAAGACGAGCTGCAGGTCCCAGGTGTCGATGGCGTGCCTGGCCATCAGGTCGAAGTTGGCCGACCAGAACAGGTACGACCCCACGGTGCCGCCCATCGCCGGCCACGCCCTTCGCGCCGGCAGCTGGGCCCGCCAGCCGTCGATGTCGAAGGCGTAGCGGTCCCACGTGCTCCGCCAGGTGGCCCAGCCCCACACCACCGGCACTCGCGAGAACCGGTAGCCCGTCGGGTCCGTCATGAACTCCGGTGGCACGAAGTTGGTGCCGGTGATCGCGACCACCCGGTCGTCGTGCTGGTAGCGCTCCAGCAGCTCGGCGGCGAAGCCGAAGAAGGACGGGTCGACGACGATGTCGTCCTCGAGGATGATGCCGCGCTCCTCATGGGCGAGGAACCACGTGATCGCACCCGACACGCCCCGGCCGCAGCCGAGGTTGTCCTCCCGGAACAGGGTGTGCACCTCGCACCCCCAGTCCAGCGCGGAGACCATGTCGCGGCACGCCTGCACGCGCTCGGCCTCGCCGGCACGGTCGGGCCTGGCCCCGTCGACGGCGAGGTACACGCGCGGCGGCCGCGCGGGACGCACCCGCCCGATGACCTCGGCCAGCAGGTCGGGACGGTTGAACGCGATCAGCAGCACCGGCTCGGCGCACGCCTCCATGACTAGCGCTCGACCTCGCCGTCACGCGCCTCGAGTCGGCGCAGCCGCTCCTCGAGCAGGGCCGACTCCTCGGCCAGCCGCCTGATCCGCGCCTCGTGACGGCTGAGCTCGTAGCTCAGCTGGACGCTGACCAGGACGAGAAGGACGAGCGTGACGAAGAACAGCAGGTTGGCCGGGATCTCGACGCCGACCACGTCGCTCAGCCAGCGGGCCGAGCCCGGGACGAGAGCGAAGAAGGCCGCCCCCGCGGACACGAGCAGCCACAGGACCGCGTACTTCTCCTTCAGCACTCCGCGTCGCAGCAGCCAGAGGATGAAGACGAAGACGATGACGGCCGCAACCGCGGCGAGCACGTTCGCCGTCACGACTGGTCCCCCTTGCTGGTGCGCGCGCCGCCCTGCAGCAGGGTGACGAGCAGGGCCAGCATCGAGCGGCCCAGGTACAGCGCGGACCACAGGGCGTTCTTGCTCGGCCTCCCGTACTCGCGGAAGTACATCGTGACGGGCGCCTCGCGCACGACCAGGCCGTGCCGGATCGCGATCGTCAGGGAGCCCACCGTGTCACCGAGGTACTCGGCCGGGTACTCGACGGCGAACAGCGCAATGGCCCGCGGCCCGGCGGAGCGGAAGCCCGAGGTGCTGTCGGTGATGGGTGACCCCGCCATGCGGGTCAGGGCGAAGGAGAGCATGCGCATCGCCCACTTGCGAGGACCACGGACGCCGTACGTGGAACCCGGATGGAAGCGCGTGCCGACGATGATGTCGGCCTCCCCGAGCCCGTCGATCAGCGCGTCGAGCTCGGCCGGCTCATGCTGGCCGTCGGCGTCGACCTGGACCATGACGTCGTAGTCGTTGCGCGCCGCGTGCAGGAAGGCGGTGCGCATGGCGCCCCCGACCCCGACATTGAAGGGGAGGACCGCGACGGTGGCACCCGCCTCGCGGGCGATGTCGGCCGTGCGGTCCGTCGAGCCGTCGCTGACGACGAGGATGTCCGCCTCGGGACGGTGCTCCCTGACCTTGGCGATGACCCCGCCGATCGATCCCGCCTCGTTCCATGCGGGGATGGCGACGAGGGTCCGGCCGACGGTCATGGAAGGACGCTAGCCCACGTCGCCGGACGGGCGTGGCAGGACCGTCCGGTCACCGGTCGACCGACGTCGCACGCGACGCCGGGGCGCTGCCGCAGGAAGGCACGCCATCCCCATCGCCTACTCGGAAACGGAGTCGGCGACGCTGGTCGCCACGGCCTGCGCGAAGGCGGCCCACGTCGGCACGCCCTGCGGATCTAGCTCGGCGCGCAGCGCCGCCAGCGACTCGTCGGCCGCGTACGCCACGAAGAGTCGCACGAGGTCCTCGTGGGCCATGCCGGGCACGCGCCGGGCGCCTCGGCCGACCATGAGGTCGCCGGCCGGCTGGATTCCGTCGAAGAGCACCGGCGTGCCGAGTCGGATGGCCTCGAGAACGGGGATGCCGTAGCCCTCGATGCCGATGGACAGGAACACGTTGGACTGATGGACGAGGTCGTGGACCTCCTCGTCCGAGGCACCGACGACCCACCGGACCGGGTAGCCCTCGGCGATCGCCCCGCGCACCGCCTCGTTGATCGACTCCTCCGAGGCGGAGGCATTGCCGATGAAGAGCAGTTCGGCCTCCACCCCGTGAGCGCTCACCGCCTCCTGGAAGCCGCGGAGGATCTCCACCGGATGCTTCCGCGCCTCCAGCGTGCCGAGCCTGGCGAACACCGGCCGGGCGGGCGGCTGCGCGACGCGTGCGGCCAGCTGGTCCCCGCCGGGAGACGCCACGGTGATGTGCCTGGCCGGATCACGGCGCAGCCGGCCCAGGATGCTGTCGCGCGCGTATTCGCTGATGCAGATCACGGCATCGGCCGTGGCCAGGTGTCGGAAGTACTCGCTGACGTAGGCCGCCGAACCGGGCTTGAACCGGTAGTTGGCCGGATCGCTCATCGGCAGGGTGTCGTAGCCGATCATCGCCGTGGGCACGCAGGCGGAGAGCAGCTCGAAGCGCTCGAGCACGGAGGGCAGGTACGAGACCTCGGGCAGCAGCCACGCGTCGTACAGCGCGAGCAGGTCTCCCGGCTTCACGCGGACCACGTCCAGGGCGGCCAGGTGGTCGCGCACGAGGTGCCGCAGGTCGGAGCCCGGCTCTCGGGGCGTGAACGGGATGCTGATGAGCTCGGCGGCCTGCCCGGGGGTGAGCAACCCGTACTCGTCCGCCATCGGGGCGACGAAGTCGGCCTGCACCTCTTCGCTGGGCCACTGCATCGCGAGGTACTGCAGCACGCGCTGGATGCCCGACCCGTAGGGGTCGCGGACGAACTGCTCGATGTCGATCCCGACGTGCATCAGGTCCCACCCCTTCGCGGCGTGGTGGCGACCTCGGTCAGCAGTTCGAGCAGCAGCTCGGCGTACCGCCTCGGCGACTTGCGGTCCAGGTATTCCAGCCGCATGCGCTCGCGGTCCTGGTGCGCGATCGGGTGGGCCAGCCGGTACTCGACGGCCTCCGCCACCATCACCGGGCTGACGTCGTCGGGCAGCCGATCGACGTAGGCAGGCGTGTCGACGTCGATCGCCAGGCCCGAGCTCGCGATGCTCGTGGTGCCGTACGCGGCCAGGTCGCTCAGCGGACCGCTGACGCCGAGCAGCGGGCCGATGCGCAGCTGCAGGCCGAGGTCGACGGCCAGCAGGTAGTCGCGGAACTCCTCATCCGTCAGGAAGCCCGTGACCTGGAAGTTCGCGATGCCGGCCTCACGCGCGCGACGGGCAAGGGCCTCGGTCACCTCGGGACTCGCAGCACCCGCGAGGTGCAGCGACACGCGGTGGCCCCACTGGCTGAGCCACGCCGCCGCCTCGATCACGACGTCGGTCATCTTCGTGCGCACGTCGACGAAGCCGAAGGAGGCCAGGTGCACGGTTCCCGCGTACGGGCCGTGGTCGAAGCCGAGGCGCGCGCGCGCGGCGCCCCGCATCTCCTCGGTCACCGGTCCCTGGGGGGCGCGCTGGTTCGCGAAGGGCAGCAGGCGTGGCACGACTCCCGTCTCGGCCTCGATGCGGGGCGCGGCGCTCGGGGAGTGCATGACCAGCAGTCGGGCACGCCGGGCGATCTCCCAGAAGCCGGCATTCTGCAGCAGGCGCATGTCGTCGATCTGCTCGTCGAGCGGCGGACTCAGCTCGCTGCGCCCGGTGCCGCGCAGCATGACCTGCGCGACCCCACCCTGGCCGCGCATCGCCATGTAGAGCTCGACCATGCGGGTGTCGTGCGAGACGACCACGGAGTCGACGTGGTCGATGACCTCGAGGAAGGGCACGTGGAAGTGGCTGTTGCCCACCACGGTCACGAAGACGTCGTCGTCGGTGCCGTGGGCGAGGACGTCGTCGATGCTCTTGTGCCGCAGCGTGATGCCGGGCGGAGTCGTGCCGGCCACGTCCGCATCGCTCGTCGTGTAGACGGTGACGTCGCACAGCCGGGCCATCTCGAGGGTGGTCGTCGTGGAGAAGTCGGCGACACCCGAGCGCTGGGGGGCCCAGGGCGTGGCGATCCCGACGCGCAGCGGGCGACCGCCCACGAACACGCCCGGCGCCGGCAGGTCGACCTCGGCGGGCTTGACGGCCCTGACGACCCGCTGCCCGAGCGCCGACTCCAGGTCGACGTGTCGATGGGCGGCAAGGGCGCGGGCCTGCCTCGCCTGCGTCGACGAACGGCGCAGGTGGCGCCTGATCGCCCTGTCGAGACTGCGCGGGCTCGCCGGGTCGGCGAGGAACGAGCCACGCCCCAGCAGTTCACGGTGGGCCGGGATGTCCGACGCGACGACGGGCGCGCCGGCCCGCACCGCCTCGATGACGGGCAGTGACAGGCCCTCGTCGAAGGAGTCGACGACGACGAGACTCGCCCGCGCCAGCAGTTCATGCATCTCCACGTCGCTGATCCGCCCGACCGTGACGGCCTCACCCGGGCGCATCGCCGCCGCGATGGACCAGTGGTGGACCCGCGTGTTATGCCCGGCCATCCCGAGCACCACGACGTCGCGAGGCGTGGCATCGCCGGCTGTCGCGGCACCGATGCCGGCCAGCATGCCGAAGGTGTTCTTGCGTGGTTCGTCACCGGTCATGACGACGATCGGCCCCGTGCCGCCACTCGCCGCGGTGACGGCACCCCCGGGGAGCACGTCGCGAGGCCAGGCCACGACGGCGTCCAGGGCTCCCGGGCCCTGGGTCGGCCGCCCCAGGAAGGCAGCGAGCTCGGCGCGCGCCAGGTGCGAGATGCACAGGAACTCGTCGTACATCCGCAGCGAGTCCAGCGCCGCTGCGTACTCCGCCCGGCCGGCCACGTGCCTCAGGTAGACGGTCGGGTAGTGCATCGGGATGAAGTCGAACACGACCGCGATCCGGTGCGCCGAGCTGTGCAGCAGTGGGATCAGCGGCTCTGCGCTCGCCGTCATGGGAGAGGGCTGCACGAGCACGCTGAAGGCCGGCAGCGTGTCCTCCGCCACCCGCGTGACAAGGTCGCAGTCGCCGGCGAGGTCGGCCGGGAGCGCCTCCAACCCGTCATCGACGAGCAGGACCAGGCGTTCGTCGCCGATCGCCTCTCGCACCCCGAGCAGCGCGGCCTTGGCGAATCTCCCGATGCCGCGATTCCCGAAAGCCGGCGTCTGCAGGCACCGGGCATCGAAGAGCACCCTGTTGCCGCCGGCCCAGTGCGGCCTGGTCGGCCGATCTGCCAGCCGCAGGCGCAGGCGCAGGGCAGCCATGGCCCGGCCCACCTCGTCGCCATGGTTGTCGGTGCGTCGGTCGAGCAGGGCGTCGGAGTCGTAGGGACCGGCATCGAGCCAGGCCTGCGCTGCCGCCGCATCGGCCGCCGTGAGGGCCCGCAGGTCGTAACCGCCCGCGGGCACCGGCGGCAGGCCGTCCGGGGTGATCCAGCCGACGACGTCGGCCGGCGGCCTGCCCAGGTACGCCGGGTCCGTCAGATGGCCCATGTTCACGGTGACGTGCCTGAGGTGACGCCGGCGCACCAACTGCCTCGCCACGGGGGCAGGCAGGTGCTCCGCGGCCTGTCGGGCACGGAACAGGGCCACCTTGACGACCTTCGCGGCCCTGCTCGCGAAGCGCCACGAACGGGAGCCCTCGACCTGTGCCAGCCTTGTCCTCAGCTCGAGGATCTGCCGCTCGTACTCCGCCCTGGGCACCTCGTCCCGGATGTCGTGCAGGATCAACTCACGCTGCCATGCCCGGCGGGCCGATGCGCGATCGACACGACGCTGCAGGGTCTCCTGCGCCTCGACCACCCAGCCGTGCTCACCCGCGTCGATCGCGTTGAACGGCACCGCGACCGCGCCGGCGAGCTCGGCGTGCTCGTTCGCCACGTACCACCGGTTGACCCCGTCGAACGTGACGAAGGAGTAGTCCTTCGACAGGATCCCAGGCTCCCACTCCTCATGGCTCGGCGTCGTCGTTCCCGGGTAGACCGCCTCGACGCAGAGCACCCACGGGCGGTGACGGATCAGTGACAGTCCCTGCAGGACAACGGATTCCGCGCCCTCCACATCGATCGACATGAAGTGGACCTCACCCAGGCCCTGCGCGTCGAGCACGGCGTCGAGAGCCTCCGTGCGGACCACGACGCGCTCGACCGCGAAACCGCGAGCCCGTGCCGCCTGAGCCTCGGCCTCGTCGATGGTGCCCAGGCCGGTGCCCGGAACGCGGTGGAAGGTCAGCTCCCCGGGACCGGCCGCGGCCGCCACCTGGACGACCGTGTCGTCGGGGCGGTGCACCCGCAACTGCTCCGCGAGGAAGGGGTCGGCTTCGACGAGAACCCCCCGCCAGCCGAGATCATGCAGCGCGGCAGTGATGGACAGGTGCACCGGCTCATTCGCGCCGACGTCGACATACGTCCACCCCACGCCGCGAGTGGTGAGCTGTCGGGCGCCCCCGACCCTGATGGCGCCCGACAGCTCACCACTCGCGGGGGTCGGTGGGGGTGAGGCGTCACGAAAGGCGCGCCAGACCCGGATGTCCTCGGCGTTCTGGGCGTGGGAGACCCTCTTCGTCGCCTCCCCTGCCGCGTCCGGGCTCGCCTTCATCGCTCGTGCCAGAGAGCCGCCGGCTCCTCCAGCAGTCGAATGTCGTACGCGACCATCGCCTCCGCGATCTCCGGGAAGGTCCTCGTGCGCCGCCAGCCGAGGTCGCGCTGCGCCTTCGCGCTGTCGCCGCGAAGGACGGTCGGGTCCGTCGTGCGCCGCAGGTCCTCGCGGGTGTGCACATGGTCCTGCCAGTCGGCGATGCCGGCGGCCTCGAAGGCCAGTCGCAGGAAGTCCTTGAGCCAGTTGACCTCACCGGTCGCCAGCACGAAGTCGCCCGGCTGGTCGGCGGCCATCATCAGCCGCATGCCACGCACGTAGTCGGGCGCCCAGCCCCAGTCGCGGCACACGTCGATGTTGCCGAGCTCCAGAACGTCCGTCAGGCCCGCAGCGATGCGGGCCGCACCCTCGGTGATGCGCCGGGTCACGAAACCGCTGCCGCGCAGCGGTGACTCGTGGTTGTAGAGGATCGCCGCAGACGCGAAGAGCCCCTTGCCCTCCCTCGCCTCCGTGATCAGCTCCATCGCCTCGGCCTTGGCCATCGCGTAGGGAGTGCGTGGCACGCGCGGAGTCGACTCGTTCTGGAACGGCACCTCGCTGCCCTCGAAGATCGTGCCCGACGAGGCCTGCACGAACCGGCAGCCGTGCAGCGGAGCCAGGTCGGCCATCGCGCCGAGGATCGTCTCGACCGCACCGACGTTGACCTGGCGGGTCATCCCGGGGTTGCCGACCGACTCCATGATCGAGCTGATGCCGCCGAAGTTGTAGATCTCGTCGGGCACGTCGTCGACGATGACCGCACGCAGGGCGGCCGGATCGCCGAGATCGCACGAGACGATCTCCACCGCGTCCGCGTAGCGGTGCAGTACCGACGAATCGGTGCCGGGCTTGACCAGGCCGCGCACGCGATAGCCATCGGCGAGCAGCATCTGCGCCAGCAGGATGCCGTCCTGGCCGGCCGCGCCGGTGACGAGTGCGCTCTTCATGGTTGCGGAGGCCGGATCGGGCCTAGAACTGGCCCTCTTTGGCGCCCTCGAGCCGGGCGATGTCGGCGTCGACCATGATGCGCGCCAGCTCGGGCGGCAGGACGGATGCCTGCCAGTCCAGCTTGGCCTTGGCCTTGCCGGCATCGCCGATGAGCTCGTCGACCTCAGTCGGGCGCAGGAACTTGGGATCGAAGCGGACGTAGTCCTCCCATTCCAGTCCCACGTGCCCGAACGCGAAGCCGAGGAAGTCGCGGATCGTGTACGCCGAGCCGGTGGCCAGGACGAAGTCCTCCGGCTCGTCGGCCTGCAGCATCCGCCACATGCCGTCGGTGTACTCCGGTGCGTAGCCCCAGTCGCGGACCGAGTCGAGGTTGCCCATCCACAGCTCGCTCTGCGTGCCGTTGGCGATGTTCGCCACCGCCATGGTGATCTTGCGGGTCACGAAGGTCTCGCCGCGCCGGGGGGACTCGTGGTTGAACAGCAGGCCGTTGACCGCGAACAGGTCGTACGCCTCGCGGTAGTTCTTCGTGATCCAGTACGAGTACACCTTCGCCACGCCGTAGGGGCTGCGGGGGTAGAACGGGGTGTCCTCGTTCTGCGGCGGCGGGCTCGCGCCGAACATCTCGCTCGTGCTGGCCTGGTAGAAGCGGATCGAGGTGTCGGTGCTGCGGATCGCCTCGAGCAGGTTGAGCGTCGAGACGCCGGTGGCCTGGGCCGTGTAGGCGGGCTCGTCGAAGGAGACCCGCACGTGGGACTGCGCCGCGAGGTTGTAGACCTCGTGCGGCCGGATCTCGTGGATGAGTTGCGACATCCGGGCTGCGTCGGTGACGTCGCCGTAGTGCAGGTGGAGGTTCTTGCCCGGAATGTGCTCGTCGTGGTGCAGGTGGTCGATCCGGCTGCGGTTGAAGGTCGACGAGCGGCGCACGACGCCGTGCACCTCGTAGCCCTTCTCGAGCAGCTGCTGGGCCATGTACGAGCCGTCCTGGCCGGTTACGCCCGTGATGAACGCGCGCTTTGCCTCAGACAAGATTCCTCCGACCTGTGAATGACGATCTGCAACAGCCTACCGCCTCCCTAGACTGCGATCGTGAGTGTCGTAGTCGCCGTCGTCCCGACCTATCGGCCGGAAGCCGCCGACCTCGAGGCCATCCTCCACGTCCTCGCCGCCAACGAGGTCCCCGTCGTCCTGGCCGACGACGCCAGCCCCTGCACCTTCGACGCCACCCTGCGGTCGGCCGCGGCCCAGGGCGTCACGCTCATCCGCCATCGGCGCAACGCAGGCATCGCCCGCAGCCTGAACGACGGACTGCGGCACGCCCGGCGGCTGGGGGCGACGTGGCTGCTCACCGTCGACCAGGACTCGACGCTGACGATCGACTACCTGCCCGCCCTCCTGCGTGCCTGCGCGGAGGCCGAGCGCGTGCTCGGCCCCGGCGCCATCGGGGCAGTGGCGGCCGGCTCGATCGACGACGACAGCGGGCAGCTGGCGTATCCGGTCCGCCGGGCGGGCGGACTCGCGACGACGGAGGAGGTCATCCAGACCGGCACCCTGTGGTCCGTCCACGGCCTGTCGTTGATCGGCGGCTTCGACGAGTCCCTGGCGATCGACGGGGTCGACGCGGCCGCCTGCGTCCGACTCCGCGCGCGCGGACTGCGCATCGTCCTGGCCCCAGGCCTGAGCCTGGGCCACCGAGTGGGATCGGGCCGCCAGGTCAGGGTTCTCGGCCGCGCCGTGCTCGCCTCCGGGCACCCGCCCGCGCGACGCACGACGATCGTCCGCAACCGCCTGCGACTGCTGCCCGAGGAGTTCGCGCAGTCCCCGCGCCAGGCCTTTCGCACCATGCGGCGGCTCGCGATGAACACCCTCCTCGCGGTGACCATCGAGGAGGATCGCTGGCGCAAGGCCAAGGCCAGCGCGCGTGGGCTGCTCCCCGCGTCCCGGCGCTAGCTCCGCCGGGACCAGGCTCGAGGGTGGCACCGGCCGGATCGGACGCTAGCCTTCGCAGGATGAAGGGGATCATCCTCGCCGGTGGCACCGGCAGTCGACTGTGGCCCATCACGCTGGGGGTCAGCAAGCAGCTGCTCCCCGTGTACGACAAGCCGATGATCCACTACCCGCTCGCGACCCTCATGGCAGCCGGGCTCCGCGAGGTGCTGGTCATCACGACCCCCGAGGACTCCGAGTCCTTCTCCCGCCTCCTCGGCGACGGAACACCGTGGGGCATGTCCATCAGCTATGCCGTGCAGCCGCGGCCGGAGGGGCTGGCCCAGGCCTTCCTGATCGCGGAGGACTTCCTTGCCGGAGACCAGGCCGCGCTGATCCTCGGCGACAACCTCTTCTACGGCCCGAGCCTGGGTCGCAAGCTCGCCGCGCTCACCCGCCAGAGCGGCGCGCATGTCTTCGCCTACGAGGTGGCCAACCCCAGCGAGTACGGAGTCGTGGAGTTCGACGACTCGGGCCTCGTCCTCTCCGTGGAGGAGAAGCCGGTGCGGCCCAGGAGCAACTACGCGATCCCGGGACTGTACTTCTACGACGAGACGGTCGTCGACGTCGCCAAGGCCATCCGACCGAGCGCCCGGGGCGAAGCTCGAGATCACCGCCGTGAACGACCACTACCTGCAGCGCGGCGACCTCACGGTCACCGTCCTCGAGCGCGGGACGGCATGGCTCGACACGGGCACCTTCCGCTCCCTGCAGGATGCCGGCGAGTTCGTCCGCGTCATCGAGGACCGGACCGGCACGAAGATCGGCTGCGTCGAGGAGATCGCCTGGCGCAATGCGTGGATCACGTCGGACGAGCTCGCCGCGCTCGCCGGTCCCCTGGAGAAGAGCGGCTACGGCTCGTACCTGCTCCGGCTGGCCGCGACTAGCCGCTGACAAGTCCGTCCGCGATCGTCACGCCGACGAACCTGGTCGTGTGATCGGCGTACGGCCGGCACAGCGGGAACACCATCCAGCACTGGTCGGTCTCCACCGGCTGCTCCAGCACCTGGCCGCTCGACAGGAACTCACGGGTCACCTCCGGCACCGGGACGGGCGAGACATCGGCCGTCACCTCGAACGGCCCGAATGCGTACGTCCGCACCTCGGCGTCCGCCACCTGGCTCCCCTGGACCAGCCCGGCGACGGCCGGCGGGACCAGCGTCGCGCACATGAAGCCGGCCACGACCGCGGCGAGCGCGTCGGCCGGGAGGCGGGTGGTGCGGATCACCAGCCGCACGTTCATCGAGGCGAGAGCGAGCGCCGCGGGAGCAGGCCCAGGAGGGCGATGGCGCCCCACGCGAACCGCGGATCGGGAGCCAGGATGAACCACGCGAGCACCGTGCCCACGCAGGGCAGCATCACCAGGGCGACGTCCCATGGCCCCACGAACCTTGGCGTCAGCGGCGGTCGGGTCGCCGCACCGTCAGCGATGACCGGGCGCCTCGCCACGAGGACCACGACGAGGACCAGCGCGAGCAGCGCCATCGACCCCCGGACCGACCAGTCGTCCAGGGTCCGGCCGGCCCACTCCGGCAGCCAGCCCCAGTTGCCGAGGGTCTGATCGGGCGTGGACGACGGGTCGCGCGCCCACGACTGGACCCAGTCGGCCGCCACCGTGGGATCGGCCGCCCGCCAGCTCACCGGAAGCGGCAGCAGGCTCGCCGGGTAGAGCAGCCAGCCGCTTATCACGGCATCACGCGCGAGCATGGCCACCAGGAGGACGGTGGACAGCGCAAGGCCGAGCCACGTCAGGAGCCGAAGCCGGCCCCGCGACCGGTGCTCGGCCCGACCGGCGAGCCACCACGATGCGGCGAGCGCAACGGCCGTCAGCGCCGCCATCAGCCACAGTTGGGTGCGCACCGTCGCAGCCAGGACCGCCATCACCAGGGCCACGGTCCCCCAGATCCCGTTCCGGTAGCGCACGGCATCGACGAGGTAGGCCCCGGAGACGATGGTCACCAGCATCGCGATGGTGTCGGGCGAGGGGCTCGTGACCCAGTAGTCGGCGTTGGCCAGCAGGAACGGGCCGAACAGGCCGAACGCCAGGAGCATGACGAACAGGCCCGGTGCCGTGCGGGCGGACGCGCGCCGCTCGATCAGGCGCAGCGCGGTGTCGACGCAGAAGAGGGTGACGAACAGGCCCACCAGCAGACGGAAGGCCTCGGCGCCCCAGGGCGAATTCGTCATGAAGGCGGCCAGCTCGAAGGCGCTGACGTTCGTCCCGAAGCGATCCTGCATGTTCGCCAGCCCCGGAATCGTCGGATAGCCGGCCGAGAACTGGATGGCGTTCAGGTGGTAGAGCCCGCTGTCGTAGTTCGTGACCGGCCCGCCGACGCTGCCGGCGAACAGGATCAGCAGGAGGGCGAGGGCGGCGATGGCCGCCATCGCCCACCAGGCAGGACGGCGCAACAGGTCGAGCGGCTTGCGCGCCCACGAGCGTGCCTGCCGGACCAGCATGGCCGCGCTGCCGATGACCATGGCAGCCATCACGAGCCCGACGACCTCGACGGCAGGAATGCCGCCGAGCGGGATGAACAGGTTCGCGACGAGCAGCACCGCGGTCATGGTCGCCGTGCCGATCCACAGGGCGACGCGAAGGGCGCCCAGGGTTCCGACTCGGTGCCTGGCCAGGATCCCGGCCGGACTCCCCATGAGGATCGTGCCGATGCTCATCGCCGTCCAGGTCAGGAGCACTGCCAGGACCTCGCTCACGGTGGGCTCCCTACCTCTGCGCCCGCGACGATAGGCCGGGCACATTCGAATTCTGTCACGGTCGGGTCCCCCTTGCGTCAACAGACGTTCGCTCTCCCGGAATGCCCCTGTCGGTCCTCAGCGGTGCGGGAACACCGTCTCGAGCATCTCGCTCATCTGCTCCGGGGGAATCGCCCGTGAGTACAGGTAGCCCTGCGCGCCGTGGCAGCCCAGGGCCCTCAGCGCTGCGGCTTGGTCCTCGTGCTCGACTCCCTCGGCGGTGACGCTCAGCCCGAGGTGATGCGCCAGGGCGATGAGACCGCCGACGAGTCGGTGGTCGTGCTCGTTGGTGGTGACGTCGGCGATGAAGCTGCGGTCGATCTTCAGGACGTCGATCGGGTAGCGATGCAGGTAGGTCAAGGACGCGTAGCCGGTCCCGAAATCGTCGATCGCGATGCGGATTCCGCGGTCGCGGATGCCCACGAGGTTGTCACGCGCGATGGCGGTCTCGCGCAGCAGGGCCGTCTCGGTGATCTCGAGGCACAGCCGGTCGGGATCCAGGCCGCTGGACATCAATGCGTCGTCGAGTGCGTCGAGAAGCCCGCTTTCGGCGAGCTGGAGCGCCGAGACATTCACCCGAACCGTGAGCGGGCGGCCTGGCGAGCGCGCGGTCCAGGCAGCGGCCTGGGCACAAGCCTCTCGCAGCGCCCAGTCGCCGATGTCGAGGATCAACCCCGCTTCCTCGGCCACGTCGACGAAGCGGTCTGCGGTGAGCAGCTCGCCGCTGGGGTGGTGCCAGCGCAGCAAGGCCTCCGCGGCGATGACGGACCCGGTGCCCAGATCGACCTCAGGCTGATACCACACGGCGAGCTGGCCTCGCTCGAGAGCGTGGCGCAGGTCGCCCTCGATGGCCAGGCGGTAGGTGACGGCAGCCCGCAGATCCTCGTTGAACACCGACACCCGGTCTCGCCCGCCGCCCTTGGCGACGTACATGGCCGTATCGGCCTCGCGAACGAGGTCAGCGGGCCGACTCGAGTCCGAGGCGACGGCGACGGCGACGCCGATGCTCGCCGTGGAGAACAGCTCGCCATCCCGGGTGGAGAACGGGCGCCGGAATGCCTCGACGAGACGCCACGCGGTACCGACAGCCTCCGCCGGGTCGGCCAGGTCGCGCATGACCACCACGAATTCGTCCCCGCCGGTGCGTCCGACGAGGTCGCTGTCGCGGATCGTGCCGACGATGCGCTGCGCGGCTGCCTGCAGGAGCGTGTCTCCGACGCCGTGACCCAGGGAGTCGTTGACATTCTTGAAGCGGTCGAGGTCGAGCATCAGGACCGCAGTCGAGCGTGTCGATCGGCGGCCGGCACTCAGCGCACGGGTGATCTCGTCGAGGAGTGCCGCCCGGTTGGCCAGCCCTGTCAACGAGTCATGCGTGGCCAATTCGCGCAGGGACTGCTCGGCGATCACTCGCTTGGTGATATCTCGACTGGTGGAGATGACGTGAGCCACCGACCCGTCAGGGCCAAGCTGGGGGGACAGGATGGCCTCGTACCACTGGTGTCCCGCGGTGTCGTCCGCCTCGTACTGCATCACGTCCGGCTCTCCGGTTTCGAACACCCCGCGGATGCGCGCGGTCCAGACGGCCACGTCCGGCTCGGGGTATCCCAACTCTTCCATGGTCCTGCCGATCCACGCCTCGGCCGGAAGTACCGGACAGCTCGACCAGGCGACGGTTCACGTACTCGAACCTCAGGTCCGGCCCGTAGGTGGACGTTGCGTCGCACGACCCCTCGAGGATCACGCTCAGCAGTTCCTCGGAGTTGCGCAGTTCGGTCTCGGCGAGCCTGCGTTGGGTGACGTCTCGACTCGTGGTGAGCACGTGCGCGACCGATCCGTCCGAGGCGAACTCGGGATCCACTCGGGTCTCGAACCATCGGCGGCCAATCGGCAGGTCGATCTCGAACTCCCGGAGCACGGGCTCGCCCGTGGCGAACACGTGGTGGCTGGACTCGTCCCACGCGAGTGCCACACGCGATGGAAGCCCCGCCTCCTGCAGCGTCCTGCCCATCCAGTCCGCGATGGCGACGCCCGTGGAGTCCGCAAGCCGCCTATTCACGTACTCCACCCGCTGGTCCGGGCCTAACCGCATGATCGCGTCGGACGTGTTGTCGAGCACCACCCGGAGCAGGGCCTCGGACTCCTCGAGTCGCAGTCGGTCAATGACCTGTTCGTGCACGTCCCGGAGCCCGACGACCCTGCCCTGGAGGTCACCGCCAGGCCCCCACGCCGGTCGGGAGACGGCCGACACCCACCGGTAGTCGCCGTCGGCCTTCCGCATCCGGTACTCGGCGTCCTGCACCTCGTCCCGGTACGCGCCCGACAGTGGGCCACGCATCGACCCGACATCATCCGGATGAACGAACTCGACTCCACGATGACCGAGGACCTCATCCGGTCGCCACCCGAGCATGCGGCCGATCGACGGTGACACCCACGTGAGCATGTCATCCGGCGCCACGAGCAGCACGACATCGGAGGCGTTCTCCGCCAAGAGCCGAAAGTGCGTCTCGCTTGCGACCAGTTCCTGCCTGGCAGCCTCGCTGACTGCCTCCGCCTCGACCTGCTCCGTGACGTCCTGCACTGTCCCCAGCATGCGCACGGCAGAGCCGTCGGCGGCGCGCAGGAGCTCGCCTCGTTCGCGCACGAAGCGAACCGTGCCATCGGTGCGCACGACGCGATGCCGGATGTCGTACCCATGCGTTCCGTCCAAGGCGGCCTGAACGGCCCGGGACACCTCCTCGCGATCCCCGGCATGCACATGACCGAGGAACGCCTCGTAGGTGGCTGGGAACTCCTGGACCGCCAGCCCGAAGATGCGGTAGACCTCGTCGGACCACCACAGTGAACTCGTCTGGATGTTCCAGTCCCAGGCACCCACGTGAACCATCCGCGCGGCAGCATTGAGCACGTCCTCGCGATCCCAGGCACTGCGGCTGCTCTCCAGGGCGTCGTTCATGGGTGCCAGCAGCGTGATCTCTCCCATACGAGCGCCGTCGACCCCCATGACGGGGGCCACGGTGCCGACGACCCAGCGACAGGCATCGCCCACGACGACCCGCACGGGGACTGCGCATACCACTTCCGACGCACGGCCGACCGCCAGTTCGGCCTCCATCCGAGGACGGTCATCCGGATCGAGGAGGTCGAGCCACGCGTCGGGGCCCGTCAGGTCACCGACCAGCAGGTCCCACGATGGGCTCGACCCGACGATGGCACCGCGCCCATCGCGCAGCACGATGGGCTCGCAGGCCACTCGCAGCAGCACCGGCAGTGCCGCCTCCATCAACATGCCCCACGCTTCCGGCTCGCAGTCATCACCTGACGTCATCGTAGGCCGCGACTGGACGCTGGACGCGGCTGCACCGGTACTGCCCGGCTCGGTCAAGGTCGGCTTCCCATCGCGTCAGCGGAGGTTCGATGTCCCGGAAGGCACGAGAGGAGTGCAGCACAGAAGGTGAACTTCCGGTGAACATCGGCTGGCCGAAGCATAGACTCCGCCCGTGCTCACCTACGGCAGGCTCGTCGTGCATGCAGGCCTGCATCGCACGGGGACGACATCGCTGCAGTACCAGTTGCCGTCGATCGTCGACGAGCGGCACGTGCGCCTGCGCGTCCCCGAGGTCCACCCGAGTCGATCGCTCCTCAACCAGGTCGCCCTGGCCGACCTGTCCCGCGACCTTGCGACCTTCCATGGCGCGACCGCGCTGACGATGGTGGTGTCCAACGAGTCGCTGCTGGGCCACTTCTCGGACGGGTACGCCGACGGGCCGGCCCGCTGCCGCGAGCTGGACCAGCTCCTCCCGGCCGCGGTGGACGTCACGCCTGTGGTGGTCCTCCGCCCGTTCATCGACTGGCTGGAGAGCGGCTATCGGACGTCGATCCGCGAGGGCTCCGACCTGCTGCCCGAGGAGTACGCCGACCGCGTCCTGGCATCGCCCTGGAGCTCGTGGCCCCGCCTCGCCGAGGACTTCCTGTCGAACTTCCGCACGGCCACGCCCATGGTCCTGCCCCTGCCCCGCGGCATGGACTCCACGGCGCTCCTCATCGATGCCTTCGAGCTGCCGACGCAGGCGACCAGGCGGCCCGAGCGCGCGCGCCTCAACCGGAGCCTGTCCGCCACCCACATCGCCTGGCTGCGTGCGATGAACGCGACCGGTGACCTCGATCCGCACCAGCGCAACGTGATTGTCGACGTCCTGCAGACCGGCTTCGCGGTCGTTCGGGCGCCGGACTCGGTCTTCTCCGCCAGTCTTCGCCGGGATCTCGAGGCGCGATCGACTGCTGGCTGGCGCGACCTCCTCGACCTCCTGAAGGGGTCCCTGCCGGACGGCCGGACGCTCCGCGAGTGGAACGACTGGGACATCGTGCACACTCCCACGGCCTACGGCGGCGTCGTGCACGCCGACGACCCCGCGGTCTCCGCGATGGTCGCGTACACGGCGCGCGCCCTCCTCGATCAGGCCGGGCGACGGGCCGGCCCGGCAGAGAAGCTGCGCGACGGCATGCGCCGCGGGACCCGCGCCGCCATGGGACGGCGCCGCCGGTCCGGCTGAACTAGTTGCGCCGCAGTCTCTTCCCGGCCCGGCGAAGGGGCTCCGTGACGCGCCACGTGCGACTGGCGAGGATCGACGACAGGGCGGCGGCATCGGCCGCCGCCGCGTCGGCTCCGACTGCACTGGTGGCCACTTCGGGCATGCGGGTCACGGAGACGAAGAAGCGCACGAGGTCGGTGGCGAAGTCCGCCCAGGTGTGCTGGGCGATGACGGCACGCAGGGCGTCGACCCGGGCCGCCCGCTCCCCTTCGCTCGACAGCAGCGCGACCAGGTCCTGGGCGTGCCTCTCGATGGACCACGCGGCCGGCAGTCCCGACAGGCGCGAGATCTCGCGCAACGGCCCGAAGTCGGTGAAGACGGTTGGGGTGCCCAGGGCCGCCGCCTCGTAGGGCACGAAGCCGAACCCCTCGGCGCTCGACGGATACAGGGCCGACATCGGCGTTGGCGAGCAGCCAGGCCCGGCTCGCGGAGCTCACATGCCCGACGGAGTGGATGCGCCCGCGTAGGTCCAGATGCCGCGCGGACAGGTCATCCTCCTCCTTCTTGGAGCTGCTGCTCTTCACGTGCAGGCCGGCAAGGACCAGGTCGCAGGGCTGCCCGGCCTGCAGGGCGTGCTGCCACACCCTGATCGCGAAGTCGCGGTTCTTGTGCTGGAAGTCGTTGCCCAGCACCACCACGAACCGCTTGCCGCCCAACGACTTGACGAGAGCATCGAGGTCCGCATCAGGCTGCGCGGGGGCCTGCTCACGCGTGATGTGGTCCAGGCCGAGCGGCAGCGGCAGGATCCGGTCGGGCTCGAGGCGCGGCACCTCCATGAGGAGGCGCTGCGCGACGTCGGCGCTGATCGTGGTGATGCCGTCGACGCTGAGCGCGATGCGCCGCTGCAGGGCCCGGTAGGCGTGCCAGGCCTGGGGTGATCCGTGATAGCGGGGGATGTCGTAGGCGATCAGGTCGAGGTACGTGGCCACGACCCGCGCGCCCAGCCGGCGCGCATCGGCAATGCTGCTGCGCCCGTCGATCTGGTTCGGGTACCACACGACATCGGAGCGCGGCGGATTCTCGCCGGGTCCGATGACCCGGACGCGCGGATGACTGGCCAGGTGCCTCGCATACCCCGGCAGCTCGTCCAGCCCCACCAGCCGGATCTCCGCGACAAAGTCCTGGAGGGACAGCGCGTCCAGGGCCGAGGTCGTGAGCACCTGGGATCCGGTCTCGTAGGGGCCCAGCCACGTGACGTCCACGGTGATCGTCAGCTGGTTGCCACGCGGTCGGTAGCGGCGCAGTGTCGAGTGGTGCGAGCTGCTGGGATCGTCCTCCTCGAGAACGTCGACCTCGGCGGTCGCCAGGATCGGCTCGGCGTGCGCGACATCGGCGCTGTCGGTGACCCACCAGTCGTGCCAGAGCCCGCGCTCGGAGGCGCGCAGCAGCCACGCGGGCAGTGCCTCCGCGTCGTCGGGGTCGAGCGGCCCCACCAGGTCCGTGGCGTCGTCGGCGACGGCGATCAGCGGGCCGGCCGGAGCGGCAGGCTCGCAGCCACTGCCCCCCGGCACGGGTCCGGCTACGAGCGACAGCTGACACGATCCGAGGGTCGGAGTCGATGCGCGCGGTGAACTCGCTCAGGCGGTCCATGGTGAGCAGCACCGGATCGCCCAGGACGATGCAGCGTGCGCCCGCGGCGCGAGCGGATGGTCTCGGTCATCGGCTTCTCACAGTGCCTCGTAGATGCGCTGCAGGTGCTGGTTCAGCGCGGGTGAGTAGTAGGGATCGACGGGGTAGGCCGTTGCCCACCGCTGGCGGAACAGCTGTCCCTCGGCGGAGTCGGGCCTCTTCCTGGCCATCGTCGCGCCCTCGTAGTGGGTGAAGTGCGCATACGGCGTCCACGCTACGCGCTGGCCTCCCGCGTGGGCGCGAAGGCAGAAGTCGACGTCGTTGAAGTCCCGGGCGAAGGCGGTGTCGAACCCGCCGAGGTCGTCGAACACGCTCGTCCGGACGAGCATCGCGGCCGCCGTCACCGCCAGGTAGTCGCGTGGGGTCAGGGTCGAGCCGAAGTAGCCGGGCTCCCTGCCCGGCTTGCCGATCCAGCAGTGCGTCGGGCCGGACGGCAGGAGGACGAGCCCCGCGTGCTGCAGCCGGCCGTCCGGGTAGGTCAGCTTGCAGCCGACCACGCCGACCCCGGGAATCTGCCCGATCTCGAGCATGCGGGTCACCGGATTGGGCTCGGCAACCGTCGTGTCGTCGTTCAGGAGGAGCAGGTAGTCGCCCGTCGCCGCCGATCGACCGGTGTTGATCGCCTCGGAGAAGTTGAAGACGTCGGCGCCGTACACCACATGCCGCAGCCGGTGCTTGCCGTGCAGGTCGACCTGCACGTCCGGAAGCACCCCGGTGGTCACGACGATGATCTCCAGCGCCGCCTCCGTCTCGTGCTCCATCAGCGAGTGGACGGCATCGTCGACGAGGCGTGCGCTCCCGCGCGTCGTTCATGGTGCCGATGGTCGGGATGATGACCGACACCACAGGGTCGCCCGCGACCCGCGGATGCACCTCGTTGAGTCCCGGGACCCGGCTCGGCGACACCGTTCCGCCGCCGAACGTGCGGTCGAAGTGCTCCTGCTGGACCCGGGCCGCCGCCGTCTGCGCCCACGGCTTCGCGTCGATCGTCAGCGCGGTCGACTCCGCCCAGGCCCGCCAGTGGTACAGCGGCTCGGGCAGGTGGACCACGCGCCTGAGCAGCGGCAGCAGCCGCAGCGCCAGGTCGAAGTCCTGCGCGCCGTCCATCGCGCTGCGCAGTCCCCCGACCGCCTCGACCAGCTCCCGGCGGAACACCGTGAAGTGGCACAGGTACATCTGCGTGAGCAGCAGCTCGGGCGAGAAGTCCGGCTTGCAGTAGAGCTCGAAGTGCTCCCCGCGCGGGTTGACCTTGTCCTCGTCGGAGTAGACGGCGTCGGGGAAGCCCCCGGCCTCGAGCGCACGCGAGAACTGGTCGATGCATCGCGGGTCGAGCAGGTCATCGTGGTCGAGCATGCCGACGTACTCACCCGTCGCCCGCGCGAGCGCCGCGTTCAGTGCCGACGAGATGCCGCCGTTCTCCTTGCGCACGACCACGATCCGCTCGTCGCCCTCGTGCACGGCGACGAAGGCGGCCAGGTAGTCGCGCACGTCCGCCTTGGTCGATCCGTCGTCGGCCACGATGAGCTGCCAGTTGCGGGCCTGCTGCCCGACGACCGATTCGAGGCACTCGCGCAGGAACTTCACCGGCGGGTCGTAGACGGGGACGACGATCGAGATGGTCGTGAGGTAGCTCGTGGTGCCGGGATAGACTCCTGCCGCGTCGGCGAGCCACGCCTTGTACTGCCTGCCGATGTTGCGCTCGTAGACCTTGCGCCGCACCCATCGCTTGACGCGGCCGGCACGGCGCCTGGCTCGGATCAGCGGGTTCGACTCGGCAGACCATGACGGTGCCTAGAGGAGGCGGATGCTGGCCGGCAGCTGGACGAAGCCCTGCCCGAACTCGCCCGACTGGCTGCGCACGGAGAACTCGACGGCGTCGGTCCAGGTGTCGAGCAGCTTCGAGCCCGTGTAGTCGAAGACGTCGAGGTGCACCCGGTAACGGCCGGGCAGGAGGGGGTTGTCGACGAGGGCGAACTCGGCCGTGCGGTGGCCGTCGATCGTCGCGAAGTCGACGCCCTTCGATGGTTGCTCACCATGGTGACGAGCGGTCCGCTGTCGTGCTGCAGGGCGATGCGGACGTTGGGCCCCAGGATCGGCTGGGTCATCGTCAGCCCGACCCGGATCGCGAAGGTCTTGCCCGTCTCCGCGTGGTTGATGGGATCGCCGACGTCGTTGACGATCTCCGCGCTGCTCAGCCTGATGCCGCGGTCGGCGACCGTGCCGTCGTCGTCGGCCCGCGTACGACGCGATCTGCGGATGCCTCGATGCCTCCTCCGCGTTGACCCGCTTCAGGTACGCGCCGATGACGTCGACGGGCTGGCCGTGGTCCTGCATGACGCCGTGCTCGAGCCAGGCGACCTCGTCGCACAGCCCCTCGAGCTGGCCCAGGCCGTGGCTCACGACGACGATGGTCCGCCCTGACCTCCGCAGCGCGTAGAGATGGTCGAAGCACTTGCGCTGGAACTCCTCGTCGCCGACGGCGAGCACCTCGTCGATGAGCAGGACGTCGGGCTTCATGTGGACCGCGACCGCGAAGCCGAGACGCACGTACATGCCGCTCGAGTAGTACTTCACCGGCTCGTCGATGAAGTCGGTCGAGGCCGCTGAACTCGACGATCTCGTCAGCGACCTCGGCGATCTCCTTGCGCGTCAGGCCCAGGATCGACCCGTTCAGCTTGATGTTCTCGCGACCGGTCATCTCCGGGTGGAAGCCCGCGCCGAGCTCGATCAGCGCAGCGACCCGGCCATCGGTGGTGATGGAGCCCTGCGTCGGCCGGTAGATGCCGCCGATCATCTTCAGCAGGGTCGACTTGCCCGAGCCGTTGTGGCCGATGAGTCCGTAGACGCTGCCCTTGGGAATGCTCAACGACACGTCGCGCACGGCCCAGAAGTCCTCCGGCTTGCGCGAGCGACCGCGCACCAGGCGCTCCTTGATGGTGGTGCGACGGTCGGCATTGCGCTTGAAGCGCTTGCCGACGTCGCGGATGTCGACCGCTATCGATGGAGTCGTCACAGCAGCTCCCCGATGTCCTCGCCGTACTTGTTGAAGATGGCGAAGCCTGCGAGGAAGGTCACGGCACCACCGGCCAGCAGCGCCAGGACCACGCCGGGTGGCGGAGCGACCAGCGAGTACATGGCCTGGTGCATGCTCTCGACGTACCAGGACATCGGGTTGAGGCGGATGACCAGGCCGAACCAGCCTCCCTGGTCGTCGACCATGCTGATCGGGTAGAGCACGGGCGTGAGGAAGTACAGGGCGCTCAGCACCACCGACACGATGTACATCACGTCGCCGAAGCGCGCGTTGACGATGGCCAGGACCAGTCCGATCCCCTGCGCGAAGAGCAGCGTGCCCGCGAGGATCGGCAGGGCAAGGATCCAGGTCCAGCCGACGTTGCGCAGGTACAGGAACATCGCGACGAGGACGACGAACTCGAGCAGCACCTGGATCAGCTGGACGATCGAGGCACCGAGCACCGGGGCCCAGGCCGGGAACTGGACCTTCTTGAGCAGCTCGCCGCTGGCCTTCAGCTGCATCATCGACAGCGTGAGGATGCTGGAGAACAGGTTCCAGGTGACGAGTCCGGTGAACAGGAACGCGGCGTACGACGAGTTCCCGTTCGGCATCGGGGGCGCCTGGATGCGGAAGACGAAGCTGAACACGGCGGCGAAGACGATCAGCGTCGCCAGCGGCTGGATGAGCGACCAGGCCCAGCCCAGCGCGCTGGCGCGGTATCGGGTGGCGAAGTCACGGTTCGCGAAGGCCCAGACGAGGGCGCGCTGCCGATACAGCTCCGTCAGCACGGCCCGGCGTCCATCAGCACGGTGTCCGTACCGGTGTCATCGCTTGCTTCCATGGTCTGAGCAGTCTAGCCACCCGATTCCGGCGCGCCCGAGCCAACGAGCGGCCACGCGGGCGCCTGATCGCTAGCCTTGCCGCAGATGCCCCGGTTTCACGCCCGCGAGGAAGGCCCCCCATGCGACTTCGTCCCCGTCTCCCGCTCACCCCGATGATGCGCTCCGCGGCCGGCCTGACCGCCGTGGCGCTGGCCATCGGGGTCACCGCGGCCCCCGGTGCAGCGGCCGCGCCGCGCAGGCCCGTAGCCGCCCCAGTCGTTGCCGCCGCCAATGGGACGGTCGGCCTGGCGCAGACCGTCACCGTCGTCGCCCCCGGGCTCAAGGGCCAGTCGGCCACCGTCCTGTTCTCGCTCAACGGAGCGGCCGTGGCTCAGCAGACCCTCGCCCTGAGCGCGCAGGGCGGAGGCAGCTTCCCGTGGACGCCCCCCGCCTCGGGGACCTGGACGATCAGCGGAGTCGGGAGCCTGGCCGCCGTGCCGGCCGTCGCGGTCACCGTCGCGGCGATCCCCACCCGCACGATCCTGTCGGCGGTGAACTTCGCCCAGCCCGGGACGCCGACGACCATGACGGTCACCGTCGAGGCGACGGGCGGCAACTACGTCCCGCAGGGCACCGTGACCATCAGCAACGGCTTCGGCGGCACGTACGGCAGCGCCCCGCTCTGGGGCCAGGGCAGCGGGCTGGCGAGCGGCTCCTACTCGTGGACGCCTCCGTCGATCGGCACGTACCCCATCGTCGCCACCTACACGCCCTCGGCGGGGATGGGTGGCACGCCCAACGCGACCGGCTCGACCAGCACCGCCAGCGTGGCGGTCGTGGGCACCGTGCCGCTCGTCACGCTGCGGCTCCCGGCCGTCTTCACGATCGGCGATCCCGCCACGGTGACCGCGGTGATCAGCAATCCGCTGCTGACCGGGACGGCCGCCTTCCTGAACAACACCAACGGCGTGGTGACCGGCATCTCGGGATCGATCCCGATCGTCAGTCAGGCCGCGTCGGCCAGCTGGACTCCCGGCACGATCGGCAACCAGTTCGTCATCGCCGACTTCTCCGCGACCAACACGACGACAAGCGGCAGCAACAGCCAGGCCATCTCGGTCCAGCCGGTCGGGCCGCCGGACGGCATGTCGGTGCAGGCAAACGGCCTCGGTGTCCTGCACGTCAACACGCCCGTGGCGGCGAAGGGCGGTCAACGGATCCCGATCGCCGCGTCCTCCGGCTCCGGCGCGGCCGTCAACCTCGCCGAGGGCGGGCCCTGCCTGCTGCAGGGCCCGACCCTGGTGACCCCGAAGGCCGGCGGCACCTGCGTGCTGACCGCCAGCTCGCCGGGCGCCGGAGCCTTCAGCGCCAACAGCGCGGCCTTCGTGATCACGGTGGCCAAGGCGTCGTAGCCGCAGTCAGGAGCTTCCGCGCCCCTTGAACCTGCGCAGCGGCGCGGTCACCTTCCAGGAACGCGTGCCCGTCATGAAGTCGAGCTCCTGGCGCAGGGCCGCCGCTGCGGATCGGTGCGCGAGCACCTCGGACCGCAGGTCGTCGCCCGCGAGGACCACGAAGGAGCGGATCCCGAGGAAGCCCTCGATCGAGTCGCTCGCGTCGAGCACCGTCAACGACACCTGCGCCGGTTCGCCGGCCGCGCCGTCGCCGAGGGCCAGCGTGATGACGGAGCCCAAATACACATCCTCGCGCAGCGGACCGCCCGGGCCGACAGCGTCCACGGTGGCCACCCCTGGCATCGACCGGGTCGAGACGAGCAGCGTGAGCGGGCCGTCGACGGGCCGGGTGAAGCGGAAGTCGATTCGCCTGCCCGGACGGATCTCGTTGCCCCACGCCTGGGGCGAGCCGAACGTGCCGACCACCGCGGCATCGACCACCTCGAAGTCGCGCTCGCCGCGCGGCTGGCGCAGCATCGGCGTGAGTCCGTCCTGCTGGAGGTGGGCCATGTACTGGTCGGCGTAGCCGCTGTCCGGCGCGGGCGGGCCCACTGCCAGCATGTACTCGCGGCCCAGTTCGATCTCGGGATACACAGGGATCCTCGCCTCCGCCGCGGCCGCGGCCGCGATCTCGTTGCCCATCGTGAGCGCCACGCCCTGCCAGCTGATCTGCGCCGCCGAGTCCGCGATGATGCGCTGCTCGGCCGCCCGCCGCGCGGGGACGTCCAGGGCACTCGCCTCGAGCACCGCGACGAGCGACTCGAGGTCGTCCGAGACGAAGTACGCGGCCAGGTCGCGACCGGCCTCCGGCAGCGACGAGTTGTCGGCGACCACGGGGACCTTGCCGAAGGCGAGGCTCTCCGAGACCGGCAGCCCCCAGCCCTCGTAGCGCGACGGGTAGACCGTGAACTCCGCATGGGCGTAGAAGCGCGCCAGCTCCGCGTCGGGAACGCTGGACGACAGCACGCTGACCTTCCCGCCCAGGCCCGCCGAGTCCACGTACTCGCGCAGGAAGTCGGCAGAGTGCCAGCCCAGGCGCCCGACGCAGACCAGGTCCGGGACACCGGCCGGACCGTGCCGCTCGATGAGCCGCCGCCAGGCGTGCAGGGCGAGCAGGTGGTTCTTGCGAGCCTCGACGGTCCCGACGAACAGGGCGTAGGGCCTCGGCCACGGTGGCCCGTCGGTGTCGAACTGCGCCGGGGTCAGGCCGCACGGGAGTCCGGTCACGCCACCGGGCGGCGCCACCAGCCCGCGGTCCGCGCAGTACCGCTCGTAGTCCCGCCGGCTGGACGCGGAGATCGCCGGGACGGCAGATCCGGTCTGCGTGATGAGGTTGAGGTACCGGTCGAAGAGCCGGTTGACGGCCGCGGTGTGGCCCACCTCGAGCACCGGCGTGAGGTCGTAGAGCAGGTAGACGCACCGCGCGCCCGAGGCGTACGCGTCGCGAGCGGCCAGCATCAGCGCATCGTTGATCCACACCGCGCCGAGGAAGACCAGCACCGTCGAGTCCGTGATCGCCACCGCAGGCGCCGATCGGGCCCGTTCGAGGCACGCCGTCGCGACGGCGGCCAGCTGGGCACGAGCCTCGGCCGCTGTGGAGCGCGCGCCTGAACCGATCAGGACGCCCGCCTCGGCCGTCGTCAGCCCGACGAACAGCCCACGCGCACGATCCAGCACCACGGCGGACATCGTCGCGTCGGCCGCCAGCATCAGCGGCGCGGTCTCGGCGATCACTCGCTGCACGCCCGAGACGGACTCCTGCCGCTGCAGGAACTCGACGAGATCGGTGACCTCGAGAAGGATCTGGGCGCTCACGGCTGCAGCCTAGGCCTGTACGACGCTGCGCAGGCTGACGACGTCGGCCACCTCGGGATCCAGCGCCATCGGTCGCAGCAACCGTCGCAGGTCGCGCTCCTTGCGAACGGAGCGCCCACCATGCCGGGCCAGCGTCGCCAGCCGGGCGAGGCCGCCGTGCCCCTGCGAGGCAGCGTCGAGGCCCACCTGCTGGCCGGGCTGCACCCGGTAGTCGATCACCGATGCCGGGTCGATCAGCAGCCCGCCGCGAGCCGCTGCGACGAGGCTCCACCAGCGGTCGTGCAGCCAGCCTTCGGGAACCGACAGGTCAGGGAAGGCCGCCGGGCGGATCATGCTGGCCCCACCGGTGGCCACCGAATGGCGCAGGGCGTACCGCATGCGGTCCGCGTCGGTCAGCTCGTCCCAGGCCGCCGGCACCGGGAAGGCGTCGCGGAGGCTGGCGCCGGTGCGCTCGCCGGCGGCGTCGATGACGGTGCCGTCCGAGGCCACCATGAGAGCGTCGGGCCTCGCCTCGAGGATCGCCGCCTGCCGTGCGATGCGGTCGTCGTGCCAGACGTCGTCGTGATCGCCGAGGGCGACCAGGTCGGCCTCCCCGCTGGCCCGGACCGCCTGGACGAAGTTGCGGGCGATCCGGGTGGTGACGTCCCTGGCCGATGTGGCCGCAGGCAGCGGCGTGAGCCCGTGATCGGCCAGGATGGCGGGCGTCGCGTCCGTCGACGCGTCGTCGATGACCACGATGCGGTCCGCCTGACGGGACTGCCGCCGGATGCTGTCCAGGGTGGCCGGCAGCCACGCGGCCCCGTCGTGGGTGACGATGACCGCCGCGATCGTCGTCACGGCTTCCGCCTGCGCGAGGCCGCGAGCCGCCCGATGAGCTGCTCGTACAGGTCGGTCACGGAGTCCCACTGGTAGGCCGACATGATCCGGTCGCGTCCGCTGGCGCTGAACTGCGCCAGCTCGGCATCCAGGGCGCCCGTGGCGATGTCGTCGATGATGGCGGTCAGCTCGTCGGCATCGGCCCAGAACAGTGCGCGACCGGCGGTCACCTCGCGATTGAACTCCACGTCGAAGCCGAGCACCGGGGCACCGGCGCCCATCGCGCGCAGCAGCGACGGGTTCGTGCCGCCCACCGAGTGGCCGTGGATGTAGGTCACCGCGTTGCCGTACAGCTGGTCGAGCAGCTCCTGGTCGTAGATGCCGCCCAGGAGGCGGATCCTGGCATCGTGCCGCGCCGCATTGCGGACGTTCTCCACGTACCACTGGCTGTACGGGGCGTTGCCCACCACCAGCAGCGGCCTGGGATCGCCGGACACGCGGTAGGCGTGGACGGCATCCATGACATGGTTCTCCGGCTCGAACCGGGCGACGATCAGGTGGTATCCCTTCGCCTCCGCTCCGACCTCGGAGAGCCGATCGCTGCCCGGCCGGATGACGCTGGCCCCGTAGGGGATCACCGTGCAGTCGCGTCCGTACTGCCTGCCGCACGTAGTCGGCGATGGCCTGCGCGTCGGCGATGACCTCCTGCCCCCAGGCGATCGCCGCGCCCTCGGCCCAGCGGTAGTACGCGGCCCCCGCGCCTCGCCACTTCTCGCGCTTGGACTCCAGCCCGTCGAGGTGGATGGCGGTGGGGATGCGCGCGAGCTTCAGCGGCTTGAGCAGGGGGGCGTTGCCCGCATTGAGGAGGAGGACGACGTCAGGGTGGTCCGCGGATGATGGCGTGCGCCGTGCTCAATGCCGTGTGGGAGAGCGTCTCGGTGATGCGGTGTCGGATGGCGGGGACGTTGACCAGGTGCATGCCCTCGTAGGACGTGAGCCGCTGGCCCGGGTTGCGGCAGTAGACCGTGACGTCGTACCCACGGCTGGCCAGTCGCCGGCCGATCTCCTCGACCGCCGTCTCGAAGCCACCGTAGTGAGCAGGCACGCCGCGCGTGCCCATCAGGGTGACCTTCACGGGCTCCACCGTAGTGCTCCCGCGGGGGCCCGGATCGGCTCGGCGTGACTGATAGCCTCCTCGCCGTGAAGGTGCGAGCGCTGTCGATCGAGGGCGTGTGGGAGTTCACCCCCGTCCTTCGGCCCGACGATCGGGGCGTCTTCCTCGAGTCCTTCACCGAGTCGGCCTTCCGTGAGGCCACCGGGCACGACTTCGGGCTCAAGCAGATGAACATCTCGGTGTCCAACTCCGGAACAGTCCGGGGCATCCACTTCGCCGACGTGCCGTCCGGGCAGGCCAAGTACGTCCAGTGCTTCGCCGGCAGCATCCTCGACGTCGTGGTCGACATCCGCGGTGGGCTCGCCGACCTTCGGCACCTGGGACGCGATCGAGCTCAACGACCGCACGCGCACGGCCCTGTATGTCGGCGAGGGCCTGGGGCACGCCTTCTGCGCCCTGTCGGAGATGGCGACGATCGGGTACCTGTGCTCGGAGCCCTACGCGCCGACCCGCGAGCACGGCATCCATCCGCTGGACCCCGCGCTCGCCCTGCCCTGGCCCGACCTCGACCTGGTCATCTCCGCCAAGGACCGGCAGGCTCCCACTCTCGCCGAGGCACTGGCGCAGGGGCTCCTGCCGGACTACGCCACCTGCCGGGAGTTCACGGCCGGACGTAGGGCAGGTCGCGGCCAAGCCCGAGGCTGATGCCCTTGTACGCCGTGCGGTCGATGCGCATCCTCGGCCCGTGCTTGAGCGAGCCCGCCCACCAGGCCAGGGCCATCTGCTGCAGGGCGTACTCCTCCTTGCCGAGCCGGTAGGAGTCCTCCGAGCCGTCGTCGGCGTAGATGTGCCCGTCGGTCCATCTGCGCTGCAGGGTCCGGGTGTCCGCCGCGTGCGCGGCGAGGAAGGCCCCCGCATTGACGTCCTTGGCCGCGTACACGTTCGCGAAGGCGTCGACGCCGACGAACGTGGCCGGACGACGCACACCCCAGCTCACGCCCATCGGGTAGTAGATCCGTCCCTCCGGCTGGTACACCGTGCCGCCCGGAGCCTCGTACGGGGGCGACGGGAAGTTCACGACCGCGAGCGCCCGGTAGACGATGTCGGCGTTGAGGAAGACCGCCTCGGGAACGGCTCGGCGGCCCACGCGCAGCATGCTGGCTGCCCACCACAGGTGCTCCACGTTCTGCGTGTAGTCCGGGTTGACGATGCCGTGGTTGGTGACGGTGCCGTCCTCGTTGGCATTGGTGCCCGGCAGGCGGATGTCCAGCCGCACGCCGTTGACCGCCTGCACGCGATGCAGGTCGTCGGGTCGCGCGAACGCGGCGATCGACATGGCGATGAGCGAATTGCGCCACCTTCCCGCGCTGCCGTAGTGGGGCATCATCGCGAGCGCGAGCGCCGGCGCGGTCAGGTCCCAGGAGACCTCGTCCGACTGCGAGTCACCCGGCGTCAGCTCCTGGCCCAGCCGGTTGCGGAAGTACCGTGGCCCGCGCGCCGACGCGTACTCGGCCTCGCTGACGACCATCGCAGCGACGAGGCCCCGCTCCTGCTGGCTCAGGTAGGGCCACAGCAGCCACCCCGCCTGCCCGGTCGTGACCGCCCAGAGTGCCGACTGCCAGTCGTTGCCCCAGCCGCCCGGGGAGGATGCGCCGTGCTGGCAGGCGAGCGAGCGGATGTGCCACCGCGCGTAGTCGAGCAGCTGTGCGCGCGTGATCCCGTTGACCGACTTCCACTTCGTCGTCGTGAGCATGATCGCCGCGGCCAGGGCGGAGTTCGCCGACCGTCGGACCGACTCCTCGATCGTCTTGTGCGTGCTCAGCGGGTCGTAGTACGGGTGGCTGGTGCGGCTGCGCAGGCGGTTGGTCAGGTCGTTCGTCATCACGTAGCGCAGGCCGTCCTGGACGGTGGCAAGGATGTCCGCGTAGCCGGGCGCCGTGGTCCTCCCGATCGCGCTCGACGCCAGGCGCACCCTGGCGGCGGCCGCGTACCCGTACCGCTCCCCGGCCGCGGTGGCGGTGGGGCAGTGGCCGACCGCCGTGGCCTGATCGCCCACGAGGGCGACCTCGTCGCCGGTCAGCGCGTGCACCTCGTGCCTCGTGCGCAGCACGTGGCCGAGCCCCCTGCTCAGGTACCAGTCCCGGCCGGCCCTGACCACTCCCGGATCGGCCCGGCCGTCGCGGTCCCAGTCGCCCACGACCGGCCTGTCGGTCGACAGGCCGAACGGGAACTGCAGTACGGCCGCCCTCGCCTCGGGCACCATCGACACCTGGACGTGCCTGCCCACGAAGGCCGGTCTCCTGGTCACGCGGGTCAGGCGAAGGATCCAGGCTCCGCCGCGGACGACGCCGATGTCGTCGCGGCCGTCGCCGTCCCAGTCGCCGACCACCGGGACGTCGCCGGCCGCACCGAAATCGTCCGTGCGGGCCGGCTTGCCGTTGGCGCGCTGCCACAGCCACGTGCCGTTGCGGAACACGCCGATGTCGGCCCTGTGGTCCTTGTCGATGTTGCCGACGACAGGGATGTCGGCCGGGTCGCCCCCGAAGGAGGCGCGCGGCTCCCATGCGGCGGAATCGACCGACGCGTTCGTGACGAACCACTGCCCCGCCTCGTACCGGCCCGGCGTGGCGATGCCGTCGCCGTTCCAGTCGCCGAGCAGGGCCTGGCCGCCACCCGGAGGCAGCGACAGGGTCGTCTCGGTCGACTGGCCGGCCCTGCCCGTCCAGATCGTCCAGTGACCCGTCGAAGCGGAGCCGGCCGCGGGGACCGAGACGGGCCGGTCGTGGGTGCGCTGATCGTCGGCCTGGAGGCCGGCCGTCGGAGGGAGGGCGGGCGCGGGGCTGACCTGCGAGGCAGCCAGTGCCACCGTCGGCGCGGGCGCTGCCGTCGACGGCACCAGCGAGGAGGCCGTGCCCGCGAGCGCGAGGGCAAGGACCGCTGCAGATCGCAGGCCCGACGTCAGAGCGAGCACTCCTGGCACAGCAGCGACGACGGCATCGGCACCTTGACGAGCTTCACGCGGTCGTCCCCCCGGTCCTTGACGTAGGCATCGAGCAGGTCGCCGGAGCTCGTCCGGAACCACAGCACTGCGACGCGCAGCCTGGCGTCGAGGTTCAATGCGAAACTGACGTACTGCGCGGCCTTCTCGTCGTAGGGGAACGACGGCAGGCCCCGATAGAAGGCGTACTGGCTCTTCGAGATCACCCTGCTCAGGGAGGCCACCCACAGGTTCGGCAGGGTCCCCGCGCCGTCCCAGAGCAGCGTCGTGTAGTCGGGATACGGCACGGCGGCGTCGCGGGCACGGATGATCGCGTCGCCGACGAGCGGATCGTCGATCCCGGTCATCCGGGCCTGGCCCGCCTCGACACCCGGTGCCATGGCGAAGCTCTCGGCCGTCTGCTCGGGGACGACGCCGACGTAGCCGAACATCGCCACCGCGACCGCGCCCCCCAGGACCGTCGAGATCACCATGGTCGACCGCCGCGCTCCCCGCAGCGCCCGCACCAGCGCCACCGCCGCCAGGGCGGCGATGAGGGGCGCGGCGGACAGCAGCATGGCGTCCAGGGCCTTGAGCACGTAGTAGGACTGCAGCCGACCCACATGCGCGGTGTCCGCGCCGTTCGCGAAGACCAGGGCGATGACGAGGCCGCCCAGCACGGGTCCGAGCACGGCCACCGGCACGGGCCACTGTCGCCGTCGGATCGCGAGCACTGCGAACAGCCCGGCGACGACCGGCGACAGCAGGGCCGCGCCGATGTTGAACGAGATCATCCCCGTGCCCACCGCGCCGAGGCCGGCCGTGAAGTCCACCGTGGACTGGCCCGGCTCGACTCCCAGGATGGCCTGGCTCTGCGTGACCATCATGAGCAGTCCCGCGGCCGCGCTGGCCAGCAGCCAGCCGGCCCCCAGCCATCGCCTGTGCCTCAGCAGCGCGATGGCCACGACGACGCCCGAGGGCACGATTCCGAGGACGAGGGGGGTCCACAGCCCGATGATCGCCATCGCGCCGAGCGGCACGAGGAACCAGCCGAGCACGCGCGCGGAGCGCCAGCTGCGGGCGCTGACGTACGCCACGACGACCATGATCGCGACGCCCATCATGAAGTTCGTGAAGCCCGCGTTGTAGAGCAGCGCCGGACTGCCCAGCAGTCCGAAGACGGCGAACGCGCCGATGGCCAACGGCCTGGTCCGCCTCGCCGACCCCAGGCCGCCGAACCGGGCGGCGAGGTCTCCCGCGACCCAGGCCAGGCCACGCCAGGCTGAGGGCGAAGCTGATGGCATTCCACTGCACGTAGGGCCACAGCAGCCCCGGGCGGTCGAGGAGCTGCGCGGTGCTGCGCGAGGCGAGCTCGGCCAGTGACCAGAGCGTCGAGTGCAGCGACGGGTACCACTGGTTCCAGGCCACGCCGCCGTCGATCGTCGGCCAGGTGGTGCTGCCGGCCTTGTACGTGTTGGCGAAGGTGGTGAAGTGGGCCTGGTTGTCCCAGCCGCTGAAGTACAGGCCGCTGACGATCTCGTAGGCCTGCCGGCCGATGTAGGCGGCCATCAGCCACCACGCGGACACGCCAGGCGAACGCCGCGACCAGGCCATCGCCGATGGTCGGCCGGGGAATGCCCGCCGCACGCAGCCTCGGGACCAGCCGCAGGGCGAGGACGAGGACGAGGAGCGCCGAGAGGGCCAGCCTGGCGCTGGTCTGCGTGACAGGCGTGCTCCCGGCGCGCGGGAACGCGATTGCCACCAGCCCTATCAGCACCACGGTCGGAGACGACGGCCCGCTCGGTGAGCGAGCGTCCCCACGGCGGGATCAGCACGAGCAGCACCATCGAGGCGACGAACCCCACCGGCGGCAGCAGCCACAGCGTGACGACCGTCGCCAGCGTGACGGCGGCCATCACCGCGAGGGGCGTGCGGGTACTCGGGGTCCCGGACTCGACGCTCATCGCGTGAACGACATGGCGACGTTGACAGGGGCCGACTGCACGGCACTGACCGTAGCCGTCGAGCCCTGCGTGAGCATGCCCTGTTGCGCAACCGGAGTCCATCCGGCGGGTGCGCTGACCTGGACGGTGAGCACCGAATCGACCCACAGGGACTGCGGTTCGGCGCGCAGCGCATAGTCCAGGGTCCCGGGCTCGGCCCCGTCGAACGTGCCGGCCGGCAGGTCGTAGGTGATGGACACCGAATTCTGCCCGCCGGGCGCCGTCCAGCCGACGACGCGGATCAGTCGATGGCCGAACCCGTCCTCGACCCAGCCCTTGCCCAGCTGCGGATGATTCCTGAAGGGCCGCACGGTGAAGCCGGACGGGTACGAGGCCGCGTAGTTCGTCGCCGTTGTCCGGCACGTACATCATGTACGCCGCCTTCAGCCACATGGTCTCGTAGCCGATCCGTCCCGAAGGTGCCCTCCGCGGGCCGGTCCGCCGGAGTGGCGTTGGTGACGGTCATCTGCTGGGTCACCCGCGCGGAGCCGTCCTCGGCAAGCTGGGCGGTGACCAGCACGTTGCGCTGCTGGAAGACGTCGACCTTGCTCTGGTTGCCGTTCTGCGTGTACATCGCCGACCAGTCGCCCGTGCCCGGATCGTTGACCTCGCCCGCGGCGCCGCTGTCGACGGCGAGCTTCTCGAGCTGCTGCGCTCTTCATCCACATCTGCACGTGCCGCCCCGGCGCCGTGCCCAGCATCGCCTTCGCGGCCGAGACGATGTCGTCGCCCGACAGCACCCTCTTGATCAGGACGTCCAGCAGGTCCTGGTTCGCCTGCTGCCGCTGCGGCGGCGTCGTCCTGGCCGAACGTCCGGTAGGCATCGATGAGCAGGATCCGACCGAGCTGGGCGCCGTCGACCGTGCCGTACGCGGCGGAGTCGACCGGCCCGGTCGCGTCCAGGACGGCAGCGATGGCAGTGAGGTCGATCGTGACGACGCCGTCGACGGGCGGATAGTCGCCGCCCTGCCAGGCACCGGCCATCTCCTGCGCGGAGAACAGCAGGTTCGGGTGGGTGTTCGTGACGACGAACGGAGCGTTGCGCGGATTGCCGGGGAAGAACGGGTTCGCGCCCGGACCCCACCACGAGACGGCCGCGTTGAGCGGCGGGAAGAGCTGAGTGCTGGTCTGCCCCTTGAGCGGTATGGAGATGCGCCCGTGGTCGAACTCCACCAGGACGAGGCTCAGCGGCGCTCCGCCGGCGGCGCGCATCTCGGCCTGGTTGCCGATGGCCACGAGGTAGCGGCGCACGCCGTTGGCACCCAGGGCGTCCGGGAGCACCGGTGCGATGCCCTCAAGCGAGTCCACCGCCTGCTGGACCGACTTCATCTCCTTGAGCGCCTTGTCCCGGATGCGGTCGAGCATCACCGCTCCGCGCGAGTCGGCGTGGATGTCGACCAGCTGCTCGGCCGCCTGGTCGAGGTGGGTGCTCGCGACCTTCACGCGCGCAGGAAGGTCGGAGATCCGGGCGAGATCGATCGCGCCGTCGCTGAAGATCTTCGGCCCGCCGCTCTTCCCCGAGAGGTCGCCGTACAGGGACAGCAGGTCGCCGGTGCTGCCCGCGATCTCGCCCGCCGCAGCCGCGACGAGCCGCCAGTTGTCCACGGCAACGCTCACTCCCGGGATGCCGCCCATGAGGGCGAGCTGGCCGGTGCCGACCGAGCGGTCGAGCATCTGCGTGGAGGCCACGGCCGCCTCGTACTCGGCCCGCGCCTCGTCGTACGTGCCGCTCTGCACCCCGTCGGCAGCCCCCGTCAGGTGGCTCTGCAGCCCGTATCCGCCGTAGGCCAGGGTCGCGATCGAGTAGATCAGGCCCGCCTGCAGCCAGAGAACGAAGCCGCCCACCACCAGGACGAGCGCACCGCCCAGCACGAGGCTACGGCGGCTCCGGGTCACTCAAGGAGTATAGATACGCGTTTCGCCAGACATTCCCCGAGCGAAACACGCCACGCGGCTGGGTCAGTAGGCGCCCTTGCCCATGAGGACGGCCTTGACCGTCTTGGCGACGATGACCAGGTCGAGCGCGGGCGACCAGTGCTCCACGTAGTCGAGGTCGAGGCGCATGCGCTCCTCCCACTCCACGTTCTTGCGCCCGGAAACCTGCCAGAGTCCCGTGAGACCCGGCTTGGTCAGGTGGCGGCGGTGGTCGGAGTCGCCCAGGAGCGGCATCTCGTCGACGAGCACCGGACGCGGACCCACGAGGGACATCGAGCCCGTGACGACGTTGCCGACCTGGGGCATCTCGTCGATGGACCATCGCCGCAGGATCCGGCCGAACGGGGTGATGCGGGGATCCTTGCGGTAGCGGTCGCCGATGTCCTCGTCCGGCGTGCCGATGACCTCGCCGCGCAGCTTGTCCGAGCCCACGTACATCGTGCGGAACTTCGGCACCGTGATGATCTGGCCACCACGGCCCACCCGCTCCTGAACGTAGAGCATCGGGCCACGGCTGCTGAGCTTGATGCCGATGCCGGCGAGCACCATCAGCGGCAGGAACAGCAGGAACAGCAGCGCGCCGAAGACGATGTCGAGGGTGCGCTTGATGGCCCGCTTGGGTCCGGTCAGGTGCGGTTCGTCCAGGTGCAGAAGCGGCAGGTCGGCGGCCATGCGCATCGTCACGCGCGGTCCCGCCACGTCGCCGATCGTCGGCGCGACCAGCAGGTCGACGCGGGGACCCTCCAGCCGCCAGGCCAGTCGCTGCACGACCTTCTGTCCCAGCGCGGGAGAGCCGGCCACGGCCACGGTGTCGGCGTCCTCGAGGGAGATCCGCGTCATGACCTCGTCCAGCCACATGTCCAGGCCGTCCTCGTCGCCGAGCACCGGCGGCTCGTCGATGACGTCGACGACCGTGAAGCCCGCGACGGGATCTCGGTCGAGCATGTCGACGATCTCCGACTTGAGCGGCTCGGCACCTATCACGACGGTGCGGTGCAGGAAGTGGCCGTACCGGCGCTCGTGCCGCAGCCAGGCCCGCAGGCTCCAGCGCACGCACAGCAGCAGGGCCAGCCCGACCGCGAAGGTGATGAGGACGAAGCCGCGGGACAGGTCGAGCTTGAGGGCGAACGCCACGACGGCCACGGCGCCGAAGACCGTCGCCGTGGCTGCCACGACCCTCTTGAACTCCTCGGAGCCCACGCCCAGGATGCGCGTGTCGTATGCGCCGCGCAGGATCAGGACGACCATCCACGACGCGACCACCACCACCACGAGGGAGACGTAGGTCAGGTTGTTCAGCTCGATCGAGTAGGGGATCGCCCATCGCAGGATGAATCCCACGATGCCCGCGACGAGCACGGCGGCGCTGTCGAGGATGACGGCCCGCGTGGCGTAGACGCGCAGGGGGTCGCGTCGCAGGTGCGGTCGGTCACGGTGCGAGTGAGCCTCCGCCCAGCCGATCCGGGCGGGCGTGCGCAGGGGGATCGTGTGGTGCTCGTCAGCCGCGGGCTTGCGCTCTTCGAGTGACACGCGTCGCCTCCCGTCCGTCTCTCCAGCCACGGTAGCAGCGTCGGTATCGCCAGCCCGCCACCACGAGCGCCCCTTTGCCTGATCGTTACCCTTCCCGACCGGCCTGGCGCGCTACGGCCGCCAGGTGAGGAGGTCGCCTGCCTCAGGCCTGCGTATAGATCCGGATCGGGACCTCGGTCAGCGTGATCGCCGCCCCGGGCGTCGTCTCCTGGCAGTTGGCCAGCGGATCGCACACGAGTTGGGAGCCCTCGGGAGCGGTGTAGGGGGCCTCGCCGGTCTGCGCCCAGGCCACGACCGACTTCTGGCCGTCCCGGGAGAAGTTGCACAGGACCGTCGCGCCCTCCTCGGTGCACCCGTCGAAGGTCTGGCCGAACACCCAGTTCTCGAGGGCGAAGAAGCCCTGCTCGGCGTCGGAGCCCGGGTAGGCCTGGATGCCCAGGAGGTCGTAGGGCTTCTGCGTCCAGATGTACCAGTACGAGCGGCCCACGTCGTAGCGCAGGTCGTCGATGTAGGTGCGGACGACCCAGCCGGCCGCCTGCGCGCCGGTGATGTCCTGCTTCGGCAGGTCCGGGCCCGGTCCGGCCAGGCCGTAGTTGAGCTCGGTGTCCCACAGCGGCAGGTCGGGCGCACCGGCGGACTTGATGGCGGCCTGCACTGCCTTGATGAGCAGCCCGCGCGCCACCGGATCGCCGTTGGCGGTCGGGTAGGTGTGGATGCCGATCACGTCGACGGGCCAGTCCTTGGCCGCAAGGGCCTTGAGGTAGGCCGGGAAGAACTTGTCGAAGGAGGCAGTCAGCCGGGTCGACGGCGACGCCGACACCACCAGGGCATCGGGGTCGATCTTCTTGATGATGTCGTAGGCCCGCTTGGTGAGGTCCGCCATCTCCTCCGGCGTGCCGTTCCAGAAGTTCTTGAGGTTCGCCTCGTTCCAGATCTGGTACGAGGTGATCCGGCCCTTGTAGCGAGTGGCCACCTCGGTGACCCATGCATCCCAGGCGTCCAGGTCCTTCGGCGCGCTCGCCGCGCCAGGCTGCGGGTAGTCGGTGTCGCTGATCTTCTTGGCGTTCCACTTCGGGGTGGTGCCGAGGACCATGAGGATGTCCTTCATGTCCTTGGACTGCGCGTTCTCGAGGATGCCCTCGAGGTTGTCCCACTTGTAGACACCGGGCTCGAGCTCGATCTGCGACCAGGCCGTGCCGTTGTCCCACAGGCGCAGCGCGCCGAACGGGGCGGAGGGCCAGGCGCCGGCCTCGGCGCCCTCCACGTGCATGCCCACCAGCGAGGGCTGGACCCCGCCCGCCGGGATCCCGGTCGAGGACGCCGTGGCCGAAGGGCCCTGCGAGCCGGCGGTCGAGCCCCCCGAGGAACAGGCGGTCACGACGAGCGAGGTGGCGGCGAGTGCCGTCACCGCGATTACCAGCTTGTGGCGGTTCCAAACCATTGCGGCATGCTTCCAATCGTCACTTGGCTTCCCGGGATCGCCGGGATGCACTGGTTCAACACGTCACAGGAACGCGACACGTTGGCAGGCACAGTGAATGTACCCGAGCCGGTCGAGGCCCAGGCGATCACCTGCGGGTTGGCATAGTCGCCGAGCTGGCAGGTGTTCACCGCACCGCTGATGCACGAGTAGTAGGAGCCGGAGAGCCAGTTCTGCACCGTCTGCAGTGCGGTCGCACCCACAGTGCCGTCGAATGTCTGGATTCCCACGAGGCTCGAGCTGGGTGCCCAGAAGTACCAGTAGGCGCGGCTGACGCCCAGTCGGATGTCGTCGAGGTAGGTCTGCGCCACCCAGGCGGCGGCAGTGGGACCGGCGATGTCGACGTGGGGGTACTTGCTGCCCGGGCCGGCGATGCCGTAGTTGATCTCGGTGTCCCACAGTTCCTTGCTGGCCGGGACCTTGGCCCTGACCATGTCCGACTTGACCTGGGCCACGTAGTCGGCGCGAGTGGCCGGAGTGCCCGTGCTCGGCGGGTAGAGGTGCACGGAGACCGCGTCGATCGGCCAGCCGACCTTCTTCAGCTCCTTGAGGTACGCCGGGAAGAACCTCTTGTAGGCGCCCTGGAGCCGCACGGTGCTGCTGGCCGCGACGATCTTGGCGGTCGGGTCGTACTTGCGGATGATCTTCGAGGCTTCCTTGGTCAGCTGCGCCATCTGCTTGGGCGTGCCCTGCCAGAAGGTCGTGAGGTTGGCCTCGTTCCAGATCTGGTAGGACTCGATCGAGTCGGCGTACCGCTGGGTGACCGCGGTCACCCATTTCTTCCATGCCTTGAGGCTCGGCATCGATGCGGCGCCCTTGTTCGGGTAGACGCCCTGCTTGGTGTTGCTGGCCGCCCACTTCGGGGTGGAGCCGAGCACGTAGAGGATCTTCACGTTCTGGTTGTTGGCGTTGGAGATGGCCGCATCGAGGCCGTTCCACCAGTACGTGCCGCTCTTCTGCTGCACCTGACCCCAGGCCACGCCGGCGTCCCACAGTCGCACGCTGCCGTAGCTGATCGACGGGTCGGTGCCCTGCGAGATGCCGGGCACGTGCATGCCGAACGCCGGGCCGGGAACGGGGCCCCCCGTCGTGGCCGGCGCAGGGGCGGCCGCAGCGGGCACCGCCGCGAGTCCGGCGGCCAGCACCAGGGCGGAGGTCAGGATGGCAGCAGCACGGCGCATGACAGGAACCTTTCGTCGCCAACGAGAACGCAATGACCATAACCCACATGAGGGGCAGGGTGACTAGCGACGCCTGAGCACGTAGAGGCTCTGGCCATCAGTTTCCCGGCCGTACTCGAATCGGTCGACCGCGAGTCGGGCCGCGTTCACGTGGTCCTCGAAGTGCCAGCGGGCGAATCGGGTGCAGTGCAGTCGGCCCTTCCACTCCAGCGGCCCGTAGCCCTCGGGGTTCTCCTCCCAGCCCGTCACGTCCTCCTCCACGAAGCACGTGACGAAGGCCATGCCGCCGGGGGACAGCGCCTCGGCGATCAGCCCGAGGTAGGCGGGGGTGTCCTCGTCGTTCATGTGCGAGAACACCGAGTAGGCGTAGAGGACGTCGACGCTCCCGGCATCGGCGGCCAGCGTGCGCTCGGGGGTGCCATCGGGGTTGTAGCGCTCGTTGCTCACGTCGACGCACGTGAAGCGGAATCCCGGCCCCGCCAGGTTCTCGTTCGCCCAGTCGATGAGCTCGGGCTGCACATCGACGCCGTGGTAGTCGGCGACGCGGCCGAAGTGCTCGCGCACGCCGATCGCGAGTCGGCCTGCGCCGCAGCCCCAGTCGAGAAGGCTCGAGTCCTTGGACAGGCCCGCGTACTTCTCCAGGCGCTTGACGTCGCGGACGGCGGTCTTGACGAAGGCCGCGTCGTTCTTGAAGTGCTTCCCGCCCATGCGGTACTTGCTCGGCGGCAGCACGTGGTTCCCGGACTTCTTCGACCCGAACATGCTGCCCAGCCTACGGGCCTACTTGAGCAGGCGGCTCATCCGTCGATCCGCGAGCGGCCTGCCGCCCGTCTGGCAGGTGGCGCAGTACTGCAGCGACGAGTCGGCGAAGGACACCGTCCGCACGACGTCTGCGCACACGGGGCACGACTGGCCGGCACGCCCGTGCACGGCGAGGTTGGCCTTCTTCTCCGCCTTCAGGGTGCCCGTGCCATGGCCGACGCTGTTCTCGATGGCGGTGGTGAGCGACCCATGCATGCAGTCGTACAGGCGGCCGACCTCGTCTTCCGTCAGGGAGCTGCACGGGTGGAACGGGGACAGCCGCGCGGCGTGCAGGATCTCGTCGCTGTAGGCATTGCCGATGCCCGCGATCGTGCCCTGATCGCGCAGGACGCCCTTGACCTGCGATCGTCCGGCCGCCGCCAGGATTGCCGCGAAGGCATGCCGCGTCAGGCCGGGCGAGAGGGCATCGGGACCGAGCCGGGCGATGCCCGGCACCTGGGCGGGATCGTCGACGACGTAGACCGCAAGCCGCTTCCGCGTGCCGGCCTCGGTGATGTCGAGGGCCCCACGCAGCTCGCCGTCATCGCTCACGAACGTGGCCCGCAGCGCAAGCGGCCCCCTGCCGGGCCTGACCGGGGTCGTCGGCACGTCCGGCCGCCACTGGACCCAGCCCGCGAGCGACAGGTGCCACACCAGGTGCGGACCGGACTGCGTCGCCAGGTCGAGGAACTTCCCGTGCCGGTGCACGCCGGAGACCCGCTGGCCCAGCAGGGCCGAGACCGGGGGCGAGACCGTCTTGATGGCGCTCAGGCTGGCCAGCACCACGTCGGCCACGATGTCACCCGCGACGCTCGCCGACAGGAATCGCGCGAGCGCCTCAACCTCCGGCAGCTCCGGCACCTAGATGAGTCCCATCGTGGCCGCGGCCTCGTTCAGCTCCTCCCGAGCGTCGGGGTGGGCGGCGTGATCGATGATGTTGCGCACGCGCTCGACCTGGCTGCGGCCGAAGACCGTGGCGATGCCGTTCTCGGTGGCGATGAAGCTGTGCTCGAAGCTGGTGATCGGCTCGGTGATGCGGGGCACGATCGTCGACGCCCCTGCCTTCGCATGCCACGACGGCAGGGCGATGAAGGACTGGCCGTTGCGGGCGTGCAGCGCACCGACGATGAAGTCGGTCGACCCGCCGAATCCCGAGTAGATGCGCCCCTTGATGCGACTGGCGTTCGCCTGGTCGAAGAGGTCGACCTGGAGGGCGGCATTGACGCTCGTCATGTTCGCCTGCCGGGCGATCTGCGCTGGATCGTTCGTCCGCTCGGTGCGCAGCAGGCGGATCCACTTGTTCAGGTGGATCCATTCGTACAGCTCCTGGGACCCGAAGATGAAGGAGGCCGTCAGCGGCACGTCGGTGTCGAGTGCATCGCGCTTGAACAGCTCCAGCACGCCGTCGCTGAACATCTCGGTCCAGATGCGCAGGCCCTTCTGCTGCTTGAGGGAGGCGAGCACGGCATCGGGCACCGAGCCGATGCCCAGCTGCAGCGTCGAGTTGTCCTTCACCTTCGCGGCGATCAGCTCGCCGATCTGCCTCGACACGTCGTCGCCGGCACCGGGTGAGTGGGTCGGCAGGGGCTCGTCGATCTCGACGAGGTAGTCGATCTCGTGCTCGTAGATCTGCGCATCGCCATACGTGTACGGCATCCGGGGATTGGCCTGGACGATGACCAGTCCGCCGCGCTCGTGCGCCGACTCGATGGCGGCGGGCAGGATGTTCACCTCCGTGCCGAGGCTGACCGTGTCGTGGCGGCGCGTCGAGGTGTGCAGCAGCACCACGTCGGGTCGGTAGTGGTCGCGGAAGAGGACAGGAACCAGGCTGAGCCGGCACGGGATGTAGGTCAGTCGAGGGCTGTTGCGCATGCCCGGACCCACGAAGGCCGTCTCGTAGGTGACGCCGGGGCGGTCGGGCAGCCCCTTCTGCGCGTTGAGCACGTGCAGCCGGTACTCCGGAACCACCTCGTCAAGCGCGCCGAGCAGAACGGTGGGCGTCGCGAAGTTGCCGGAGGCCACCACCCGTGGGTTTGCCGGGAGGCTGGCGAGGATTCTCTTCAACTGCTCGACGGTGACGATTCTCATGCCCGCCATCCTTCCACTGCGGGCCTGCCGTCACCGGGCTGAACGGCAGTCGACTGTGCGAGTATTGGCCACTATGCAGGCTGAAATCGCATGGGCGGACGCACGGGTCTACGTGGCCGGTCACAACGGGCTGGTCGGCTCCGCCATCGTCCGCGCGCTCGAGGCGGAGGGCGTCGGCGAGGTCATCGGCTGGCGGTCGAGCGAACTCGACCTGCGCGATCGGGAGGCCGCGCACGACGCCATCCTCGAGGCGAGGCCCGACGTCGTGATCGACGCAGCGGCCCGGGTCGGCGGGATCATGGCGAACTCCACCTACCCGGTCGAGTTCATGAAGGACAACCTGCTCATCCAGACCAATGTCATGGACTCGGCGCACGCCGCCGGGGTCGAGCGCCTGCTCTTCCTGGGCTCGTCGTGCATCTACCCCAGGGCCGCCACGCAGCCGATCCGGGAGTCCTCCCTGATGACGGGACCACTGGAGCCGACCAACCAGGCGTACGCCATGGCGAAGATCGCCGGGATCTTCTACATCGAGGCCTTCCGCACCGAGTACGGGCACCGGTGGATCTCCGCGATGCCCACGAACCTCTACGGCCCCCGCGACAACTTCGACCTGGAGACCTCGCACGTCCTGCCCGCCTTCATCCGGCGCTTCCACGAGGCGAAGGCCTCAGGCGCGTCCACCGTCACCGTGTGGGGCACTGGCGCGCCACGGCGGGAGTTCCTGCACGTCGACGACCTCGCGCAGGCCTGCCTCCTGCTGCTGCAGAAGTACGACTCGCCGGAGACCATCAACGTGGGCCTCGGCGACGACATGCCGATCAAGGAGCTGGCCGAGACGGTGGCCTCGGTCGTCGGGTTCGAGGGCACCATCGAGTGGGACTCGTCCAAGCCCGACGGGATGCCCCGCAAGCTCCTCGACACCACGCACATCAACGACCTCGGCTGGTTCCCGACGATCAAGCTCCGCGACGGCGTCACCAGCACGTACGAGTGGTACGTCGAGAACGTGGCCTGAGAGCCCGAGGACGTCATCACCATGAGTGACGCGCCGGTCCAGGCACTGCTGCCGGGCCGGCGCGGCCTCCTGGTGCGCATCACCTGCACGGCCGGGCGGCGGGCCGCCATGCTCGACATCCTGAACACCTATGCTGACGGCCTCGGCGAGGAGCCCGGCACCGAGATGCTCGTCGTGTCCGTGGACCCCGACGACGAGTCGATCGTATGGTTGTACGAGATGTTCAAGGACGAGGACGCCGAGAACGCCCATCGGTCCTCGGCCGGATTCGCCACGATGATGGAGAAGATGCCCGAGTTCCTTGCCGGCCCGCCGGCCGTCCTGAGAATGGAGCCACTGCGCATGTCCATGCAGGAATCGCTGCTCACCGAGGATTGGTCGTTCTAGCCATGGTTCTCGAAGTCGCCCACGTAGACGTCCTGCCCGGCCACCAGCGGGCCTTCGAGGAGGCGCTGCGCACGGCAGTGTCCACCGTCCTCCCCCGAGCAGCCGGCTTCATCGACTTCACGCCGCACGGCTGGGGGATCGAGCGGCCGTCGACCTACCTGTTCACGATCCAGTGGCAGACGCTCGCCGACCACCTGGTGGGCTTCCGCGACTCGAACCTGTTCACCGAATGGCGGGCGCTCATCGGACCGCACTTCGCGGGCACGCCGGTCGTCGAGCACTTCCAGAACGTGTAGTCCGCCGACGGCGAACGGCCTTGCCTGAGGGTTCCTCAGTTGTAATCATGCTTACATGAATACACAGCAAACACTCTTCAGTGTCTCCGACTGGCTGGCCGGACGCCTGCCCTCCGAGTGGTTCACCGCCGTCGAGGTCACCGTCGACCGGGAGGAGATCCTCATCCTGGGCACCATCGCCCCGCCGGAGGCAGGCGCGGCCGACGGGCAGTCCGGCCGGATCCGGCGCTTCCGCGAGGACACCAGGTCGGCCCGGATCGAGATCGCCCTCGAGCTCGAGGAGCGCACGGCTCGCAAAGTGTCCTGGGGCGTGGCCTGCGGCGAGACCACCGAGATGTTCACTCGCCTGTCCTTGCCCGTCATGACCCGGCTGGCCCAGCCGCAGCGCAAGGTCCTCGACACCCTCGTCGAGGCCGGAGTCGCTCGGTCGCGGTCGGATGCCCTGGGCTGGTGCGTACGCCTCGTCGCCGAGCACGAGGGCGACTGGCTCGCCGAGCTCGAGCAGGCCATGGGCGCCGTCCGCGAGGCGAGGGACACGGGCCCGCGCGCCTAGCGTCCGCACCCCAGGAGCCCCCGTCGACCTTGAGGTTGGAGGGGGTTTCGGCGCAGAACCCCCGCCAACCTCAAGGTCGACGGGGTGTGGTGAGGTGCCGGCTGTCTAGGTGAAGGGAGGGCGATCGTCGAAGCGGACGCTCGCCCTTCCGGCCGTGCGCCACAGCCTCGCCACCGTGTCGGTGTCCTCGGGTGTCACGAGGTTGCCCATCACCCGCAGGGCCACGATCATGAGCGGTCGGGACCGCATGCCGACGGGGCCGAAGGTGCTCAGGAAGCCCGGAACGGTGAGGAAGCCGGCCAGCCGACGGGCGATCGAGAAGGCCGTGCCGTAGTGCTCCCTGAGCAGCGGCGCCCACTGATTCGCCAGGTTCAGGGCGGCACTCGGCACGGTGCTCGCGAGCACCTGCGCGGCCAGGTGCCCAGTCTCCAGGCCGTAGTCGATCCCCTCGCCGTTCAGTGGGTTGACGCAGCCGGCGGCATCGCCGACCAGCAGCCAGTTCGAGCCGGCCACATTGCTCACGGCCCCGCCCATGGGAAGCAGCGCCGACCAGGGCGCACGGACGCCCCCGGCCAGCTGCCACGCATCGCGCTGGGACTCGGCGTAGTGACCGAGCAGGCCGCGCAGGTTGACGTCGGCAGGGTTGCGCTGTGTCGCCAGGGTGCCCACGCCGATGTTCACCTCGCCGTTGGCCAGCGGGAACACCCAGCCGTAGCCGGACAGCAGTTCGCCCTGCTCACCGCGCAGCTCGAGGTGCGAGGAGATCCAGGAGTCGTCGCTGCGTTCGGACGCGATGTAGCCGCGGGCCGCCACGCCGTACACCGTGCTTCGATGCCAGGTGCGCCCCAGCAGCCGTCCGAGTTGGGACCTGGCCCCGTCAGCGACCACGAGGCGGCGGCAGGTGATCACGCGGCGGGGGGCGTCGCGACCTGGACCCTTCTGGAAGACGACCGCGCGCACCTGGCCTCCCGCCATCTGGACGTCGACCGCACGCAGGCCCTCGAACGCCGTGACGCCGGCCTCGATCGCAACCTGCCGGATGACCGCGTCCAACTCGAGCCGGGGCGCCGCGGAACCATGGCGGGGGAGGGATCCGCCCGGCCACGGCAGGTAGAGCTCCTGGCCGAACCCGGCGGCCCGCAGGCCCCAGTTGCGTGCCCTGCCGTCGAGCCACGGACTCAGGCCGAGCTGGTCCAGCTCGGCGATCGCACGGGGTGTCAGGCCATCGCCGCAGGGCTTGTCGCGGGGGAAGGTCTCCGCATCGACGAGGGTGACGTCGAGCCCGAGCCGGGCGGCCCAGGCGGCCGTGGCCGACCCGGCTGGGCCGGCGCCCACCACCAGCACGTCGGTGTCGAAGGGGGACTCGTCGATCTCGGCTCCCGGGCTCATGGCCCGCCCATTCTGGCCCATCGATCCGTCGGCAGCGAATCGTCAGCCGGGCTGGGGACGTCGAGGCGCCGGAGGCGGTCCGATCAGGCCCTGGGCCACTGCGGCACCGAGCACGACCAGGAGTCCGCCGACCGGCTGGTTCCACGTGACGTGCTCGCCCAGCAGCAGCGCCCCGGCGATCACGGCCACCAGCGGAGTCAGGTAGGTGACCGTGCTCGCGGTGGTCGCGTCGGACCTGCTGATCACGCGGAAGTTGAGGACGTAGGCGATTCCGCTGCCCAGGCAGCCCAGGGCGAGCATCCCGAGCACGGACGGCAGGCCGATCGGTGCGTGCCGGTACCCGGCCACCAGCACCATCGGCACGGCCTGCACCGTGCCCATGATCATGAGGCCCGTCGCCAGTGCAATGGGGGCGAGCGAGGTCGCGCGGGCTCCCCCGGACAGATGCCGACGCACGTACGGGAAGGAGAAGCCGTAGCAGCAGATCGCAAGCGTGCACGCCAGGACGCCGAGCCAGGTGCCCGAGGCCATGCCCTGCCAGATCCCCATCACGACGAGCACTCCGCTGAAGCCGATCCCCAGGCCCAGGATGCGCTGACGCGTCGGCCGCTCCTCGGGAAACGCCAGCAGGATCGCCACGAGCGTCATCAGCGGCGTCGCGCCGTTGATGATCCCGGCAAGGGCGGACGTGATGTGCTGCTCGCCGTACGCGAAGAGCAGCCAGGGCACCGATGTCATCGCCAGGGCGGCCACGAACAGCGGGCGCCATGCGGTGCGGGGTGGCAGCGGCGTCCGGGTCACGGCGCTGATGACGAGCATCGTCGTCAGGCCAAGGGCCAGCCGGCTGACGGCGACGCCGGCCGGGGTCAGCGACTCCAGCCCGAGCTTGATGAAGTAGAAGGAACCGCCCCAGATCAGCGCGAGGACGCCGTAGGACGGCAGCCAGGACCTCGGTGTCACGCGCACTCGTTGGCCAGCAACGACGCCTTGACGGCGATTCCCCAGCGGTATCCGGCCAGGCTGCCGTCGCTGCGGACGACGCGGTGACAGGGAACGGCCAGGGCGGCCGGGTTCGTGGCGCAGGCGCGGGCGACGGCGCGGGCGGCAGCCGGTCGGCCGATCGAGCGGGCGACGTCGGCGTACGTGCGCGTCTGGCCGGGCGGGATCTCGCGAAGCGCGCTCCACACGCGGGCCTGGAAGGCGGTCCCGTGCACGTCGATGGGAAGCGCGGGCGCGGCCTCGCCTGCGCACAGGGCGACCAGCGCCACCATCACATCCGACATCGCCGTGTCGTCGCGCTCCAGCACCGCCCTTGGGAACTCGGCCCGCACCTCGTCGGCGAGGGTCTGCGCCACGCCGATCCGAACGGCGGCCAGGCCGCGGGGGGTCGCCACCGCGATGACGTCGCCGAGCGGCGTCGCCGCCACGGACCACAGCAGGAGCTGGCTCGGGGCGCCGGACAGGTAGTCGGCCGGGCTCATCCCGAGCCGCCGGGCCGCCTCCTCGTAGAACCCGCGTACCGATCCGTAGCCGCCAGCGAAGGCTGCGTCGAGGACGCTGTCGGCATCGCGCAGCGCGCAACGGGTGCGTTCCGTGCGCACCGCCTGGCCGAACTGACGCGGCGAGATCCCGAGGACCTCGGCGAAGTCCCGCTGCAGCTGTCGTGGGCCGCAGCCCAGGCCCGCCGAGAGCTGCGCGATCGGCAGCGGGCCGCCGGCGCGGGTCATGGCGTCGCAGGCGGACGTGACTCGCTCGGTTGTGCTGGGCATGGACCGCAGGCTATGCGGGGCGGGCGGGCCACCGCACTCCGCTTCGCGACATGGGCTGAATGGGCCTGGTCCAGGTCGCTCAGATGGGCGGGCTGGACGTGACGACGTTCCCGCCGGCGTCCTCCGACATCGACATCGCGCCCTCGGCGCGCAGGAGGACCGAGTCGACGCTCTCGCCGCGGCTGATGAGGGTCACGCCCACGCTCACCGTCTGGACGAGGTCGCCGCTCGGCAGCGGGATGGGGTCCTCGACGGCAGCCCGGATCTTGTTGGCCACCCGGATGGCGCCCCGCAGGTGATGGACGCCGCGCAGCACGACGAGCAGCCGATCGCCGTCCAGCCGAGCGACCAGGTCACCCGAGCGCAGGGCGTCCGAGATGCGCCCCGCGAGCACCCTGAGCACCTCCTCGCCCACGATTCCGCCGAGCTGGTCGTTGACGGCCGCGAAGTTGTCGAGGCAGCAGCAGGCCACGGCGATCTCCTTGCCCGTGCGTGGGGTCGCCGACAGCAGCCAGGCCACCTCCTCCAGCGCCCGCTCGCGTCCGGCGACGCCGGTGATGGAGTGCTGGTCGCCCGCCCCGCTGGCCGTCTCGGGTGCCTCGCCCAGGCCGTGGCTCGGTCGCAGCTGCACGAACCAGCCGGCCGAGTCAGGACGCGGGACGCTGACCGCGGACACCCAGCGGTCGGCATCGGCCCCGACCGCGATGCGCAGCCACGCGGGCCCGCCTGGCATCGGCGAGAGCAGCGTGGTCACGAGGGCCGCATCATCGCTGCGGAAGGCCTCGCGCAGAGTCCGACCGACGAGAGAGCCCTCGCCCTCGGAGGACCACACGCAGTTGCCGGTCGCATCGACCGCGACGACCACGTCGCCCGCCTGAGCGGAGAGCTCTCGCCAGGCATCCACCGGCAGGCCGTCCGGGAACTGGCTCGCGGGGGAATCGACCGTCATGCTCGCTCCTCGGTTGCACCCCGCGCACGTTCGGCCCGCGGCGCCCCACCATGCTAATGGCCCGTGCCCATGCGTCGGCCGGCATGTGCGACGCGGCCACTCCGGGGGGAGCCATGCGACGACTGGCGATGGTGGCACCGCTCGCGGTCCTGCTCACCACGGCCCTCACCGCGGGCATCGTCCTGCTCGGCCCGGAGCCCTACCGCCCGGCGACGCACCCGGACATCCTCGAGATCGGGGGGCTGCTGGTCGAGCCACGCGACCGGCTCGTCCTGGCCGCCTGGTGGCTCATCGTGGTCGTCATCGTGGTGCTCCTGCGCGACCGTGGCGGCCCCTCCGATCACCCACGAGCGACTCGCACTCCAGACGTGCTCGTCACCGGGGTGGTGACGCTCGCGATCGGGCTGGCCACGATCGCCGTTCTCGTCGATGTCGACCAGCGGAGCCTGTGGCCCGGGATCGGCTGGCTCGGCCTGCTCGTGGGAGCCGGTCTGGCAGCCCTCACGATCCTCCAGTGGCGCGCCGCCCGGCCGGTCTCGCGACTGGTGAGCCTGGCGATGCTCGCGATGCTCGCGATGCTGGCAGTCCCTGCCCTCCTCGAGACGCCGGGCGGCATCCGTGATGTCGACAGCTTCCGCTTCACCGGTGACGAGCTCGCCGCAGTGGCGAACGGGCAGTTTCCCCTCGTCGACTACTTCCCCCAGTACACGACACTGCTCGGCATCCCGATCGCGCCGGCGATCAGGGCCTTCCCGGACCAGGCCGTATGGATCATCCTGCTGTGGATGCTCGCTCTGCAGCTGACGACCATCCTGACCGCCATCTGCCTGCCGATACGCCAGTCCGGCTGGCGGATGGCGATGGGGTCCGCGCTGGTCGTCGTGGCTCCCGTCGTCGCGTCGAACCCGCGCGCCACGAGCGCCGCAACCTACTTCGGCGTCCTGCCGCTGCGCGTGTTCCTGCCGACGATGACCATCGCGCTCGCCTACGGGATCCTGCGCCTCGAGCGACCCGAAGGCCGGCGATCTGCGCTGCTCCACGTGGGCCTGGGCCTCGCCTGCGGTGTCACGATGCTCAACAATCTCGACTTCGGCGCCCCGCTGGCCGTCATCGTCATCTGCGCCGGAGTGCTCGCCCAGCGCAGCACCGCCCGACGCCTGCGCGTGGGCGCCGCCATCGCGGCAGGAGCCCTGCTCGCGGGGCTCGCCTACCTCATGGCCGCCACCCTGACCGGACGGGTCATCGACTGGCACTCGGCCCTGATCTTCCAACGGGTCTTCGGGGCGGAAGGCTACTTCGCCGTGGCCATGCGACCCTTCGGCCTGCACGTCGTCGTCGTCGCGCTGTTCGCCACGGCCACGGCCGTGGGGGTGCTTCTCCTGACGTCTCCTGGCATCCGGGCGGCCTCGTGGACCCGACGCCAGGGACTGCTCCTGCTGCTCACCGGCGGGTGGTCCCTGCTGTGCCTGCCCTACTTCGCCAGCCGCTCGTACACCTCGACGCTCGTCGGCGGCTACGCGTTCAACATCGGGCTCGTCACGGCGGCCTTCCTCCCGCTCATCCGGGTCGGCCAGCGCTACCTGACCACGTACCGGCCCGCGCAGCCACGCTGGCTGAACGGCTCACTGGGCCTCGGCGTCCTGGCGATGGCGGGCTGCATGGGCTGCCTCGTCCTCGTCTACCCGCCGGCCGCCTATGTGTCACGCATGCAGGAGAACGGGGTGACGACCTTCGTCGAACTGCAGGACGTCACGTCGGCGGTGACCTCCCTGCTCGCGGATCCGTCCGCGCAGGGGATCACCCATGACATCAGCCCCCTCGACACGGAGCAGTTCCTCGACATGCCGGCCCTCGTCTCGCTGCAGACGGGGCTGCGCGCGCATCCCGCCTTCAACAGCCCTGACTACACCAGGCTCAGCAGGTCCTTCTCCGCGGTCCAGTGCGCCAGCGGCTGGTCCGCCCCGACGCGCTACCTCGTCCTGTCCGTGGAGGTCGCCGCCGCGATGCGCCTGGCACCCGAGTGCGAGGCCGAACTGGACTTCGACCGCGCCGAGGTGGCGACCGGCGTCGCGCGGAACCTCGTAGTGGTGCCCTTGCACGGAGTCCGGGATTCCTGAAACCGGTGCGCCCCGGCCTGCGTCGGATCGGCGTTCCGGCAGGCGGCAGCGTCTTCGGCGACTCCGGCTGCAACCGGTTCACCGGCACCTACCAGGTGAAGGGCGACCGCATCACGATCGGTCCGCTCGCCTCGACGGAGATGGCCTGCCCCGAACCGCAGATGAGCGCGGAGATGACCTTCCTGACGCGCCTGCAGGCCGCCGTCACGAACCGGCCAACGGGCGGATCGCGGCCTACGGCACCATATGCCCAATGACGACCCCGAACCCGGTCACCCGTCGGCCCGCTGGTTGCACGCGGTGAGCCGCTGGGCCGTCCACCGCCCCGCCGTCGCACTCCTCGCCTGGCTCCTCCTGCTCGTCGCCATCGGCTTCGGGGCGTCGCGATTCGCCGGCTCCTTCAACGACAGCTTCGCGCTGCCCGGGGCTTCGTCGACCACCGCCCAGGACATGCTCACCGCCCTGTCCGGCAAGCCCGCGGACACGTCGAGCATCAAGGTCGTCTGGTCGGCACCGGAGGGCTCGGCAACCTCCTCCGCCACAAGGGATGCCATCGAGCCGGCCCTGACCGATCTCGCCGCCCTGCCGTACACGCAGTGCGTCGCGGGCCCGTACGGGGTCAACTACGGAGCGGACTGCGCCAAGGCCACGCCCGTCGACCTGCGCAAGGCGGTGCTCGCCGCCATCCGGTCCGAGATGGCCAAGAAGACCGGTATCCCGGCCGACCGGCTCGCGGCCGCTGCACAGGCCCTCGACGATGCCGCTCCGCTCGCGGACTCCGACCCGGCCAAGCTCGCCGCCGTCGCCAGGGCCCTGCCGGAGATCGCCCACCTGGCCTCCGCGCCCAGGGCCGTGCTGGACGCCCTCGCCGCCATCAGGCCGGCCGAGCTGTCGTTCGTGGTCGGCCTGAACGCCGCCGACATCCGGGCCGGGCTGGAGGCCGTCGGGGGACTCGATGCGTTCGCGCACCTGCCAGCCGCCGACCTCAGGGCCCTGGCCGCCGCCGACCCCGCCACCCTGGCGCGCTGGGCCAAGGCCCTGCCCGGCGCAGTCGACGCCCTCCAGAAGGTCGTCGGCGCGATCGACGGTGCCGCCAAGGCCGACCCCGCCTTCGCCACCCTCCTGGCCGACCTCGCATCGGCAACCGGGCTCACCAAGGCGGACGCCCTCGCCGCGGCCACCGTCATGGCCGACATCGCACCGCTCGCGAAGGCCGACCCGGCCAGGCTCGCCGCGGTCGCCAGGGCCCTGCCCGGACTGGCGTCGCTGGCCAAGGCGTCGAAGCCCACCCTGGACTCCCTGGCCAGGCTCACGCCGTCGGACCTGTCGTTCCTCGAGGGCATCACCACGGCCGACGTCGACGCCATCACGACCGCATTCGGCGACCTGGCGAAGTTCGCCCAGCTTCCCGCCGCGGCCCTGGCATCGCTCGCCGCCGCCGATCCGGAGTCCCTGGCCACGTTCGCCGCCGCCCTGCCCAAGGACGTCGCGACAGCTACCAAGGACATGGCGAAGGTGAAGGCCGAGGTGGCCGCCCTGGCCAGGGCGGCGACGGCGACCCAGCTCGTCACCTCGGCAGTGTCGGCCGACGACACCGTCGCGTACGCGACCGTCACCTTCGACTCGACCGCCCTGACCTCCACCCAGGCCGACAGGGTCCTCGCCATCGTCGAGTCGGCGAACGGCTCGACCCTGACCGTGGGTGCCTCGGGATCCGTCCTCGAGGGTGCGGGCGCCGGACCGGACTCGTCGCAGGCCGTGGGCCTGCTCGTCGCGGTGGTCATCCTGCTGCTGGCGTTCGGATCCCTCGTCGCCGCGGGCCTGCCCATCTTCGTCGCGATCACCGGCCTCGTGGCCGGGCAGCTGCTCATCCTCGTCGTGGCGCGATTCACCGACGTCGCCTCGTTCGCCCCGACACTGGCGGCCATGATCGGGCTGGGAGTCGGCATCGACTACGCCCTGTTCATCATGAACCGCTTCAACCAGGGCGTCCGCTCGGGCCTGCAGCCCAAGGCCGCCGCCCTGGCCGCCGTCGGCACGGCCGGCAAGGCCGTGGCCTTCGCCGGGTCCACCGTCATCGTCGCGCTGCTCGGCATGTTCGTGCTGCGGATCAACTTCTTCAACGGCCTCGCGGTCGCCGCGGCGACCGCGGTGCTCATGGTGATGCTGTCGGCACTGTGGATGCTGCCCGCCCTGCTGTCCCTGCTCGGCGCTCGGTCCCTGAGCCTGCGCACGCCGTGGGCCAGGCATCCCAAGCCCTTCGACCCGGCCTCCTCGAGATGGAGCGCCTACGGGGCGCTCATCCAGCGGGCGCCCGTCGTGCCCGCCGCCCTGGCCCTTCTCGCCGTCGGCGTGCTGGCGTTCCCTGCCACCTCCATGACGATGGGCTTCCCCGACGACTCCTCCGAGGCCAGGTCCAGCCCGCTGCGAACGGGGTTCGACCTGCTCGCGAGCGGCTTCGGACCGGGGGTCAACGGCCCCTTCTTCGTCGCCGTCGAGACCTCCACCCCCAAGGACTTCGCTGCCCTGGCCAAGGTGATCTCGGCTCTCGAGGCCACGCCGGGTGTTGCGCACACGGTCCCCTCGTCCGGGATGCTGCCGCTGCTCGAGCTCGACGCGTCCACGTTCGGATCGGGTGGCAGGGTGACGGCCGTCGTCGTGCAGCCGGGCACGTCGCCCTCCGCCGATGCGACGAGCACCCTGCTCGACGCGATCCGCACGACCACGGCTCCGAGGATCACGGCGGAGACGGGAGCGGTCATCTACGTCGGCGGAACTCAGGCCGTGTCGGAGGACTTCACCGCCGTCCTGACGAAGGCCCTGCCGCTGTTCCTGCTCCTGGTGGTCGGCCTGGGCTTCGTCGCCCTGATGATCCTGTTCCACTCCCTGCTCATCCCGCTGACGGCGGCCGTCACCTCGCTGCTCAGCTTCGCCGGCGCCCTCGGAGTCACGGTCGCGGTATTCCAGTGGGGCATCGCCGACTCCCTGCTCGGCGTCACCGGGACCGGCCCCATCCTGCCGTTCCTGCCCATCATGGTGTTCGCGATCCTGTTCGGGCTGTCGATGGACTACCAGGTCTTCCTCGTCTCGCGCATGCGCGAGGAGTGGGAGTCCTCCAAGGACAACGCCCGGGCCGTGCGGCTGGGCCTCGCCGGGTCGGGCCGGGTCGTCGCCCTGGCCGCGACGATCATGACCAGCGTGTTCCTGTCCTTCGTGCCCACCCCCATCGACACGATCAAGCTGTTCGGGGTCGCGCTGGCCTCCGCCGTGATCATCGACGCCTTCATCGTCCGGCTGGTCCTCGTGCCCGCGCTCATGAGCCTGTTCGGCCGGGCCAACTGGTGGATGCCCCGCTGGCTGGGTCGCATCCTGCCCGACATCCGACTGGAATAGGGCGGCCTTCGCTGGGACAGTCTGCTCATGGCAGCCGTGCCGGCGACTCTGCGGCCCGCCCTCGCGTCGGACTCCCGCTTCATCGCCTGGGGACTCGACGTGGCCGCGGGCGGCCTGTTCACCTCCATGCTGGGGTCGCACTGCGCGCGCACCCTCAGCGAGGTCGTCGCCGTGCCCGCCACAGCCTTCTCCTACGAGCACGTCACGATCGCCGAGCTCGACGGCCACCCCACGGGCTTCTGCCAGGGCTGGCCCTATGGAACTCCCGGCGGCTCGAAGGAGATGGCTCGGGCGGCAGGACCCAGGGTCGTGCGCATGGCGGCGATCGGCGTGCTCGGCTGGCCCCTCTTCGCGGCCCTGCGTCGCCACGGCCCCGGGGAGTGGTACCTGCAGGCAGTGGCCGTCCAGGAGCAGGCTCGCGGGTCCGGCGTCGGACAGGCCCTTCTCGGCGATGCCCTCAGTCGCGCACGGAGTTCGGGCAGCAGCTGGCTGACCCTCGACGTCGACGTCGCGAACACACGGGCGCGGAGCCTGTACGAGCGACTCGGACTCGCCACCGTCTCCACCTCGCCGAGCGCCCCGTTGATCGGCGGGGGACGGGCCCATCGCATGCGGGTCCGCCTCTAGGAGTCCGCAGGGTCGGCGGGCCCGAGCGGCCGCGAACTAGGCCTGCCGCTCCTCCACCGTGACGCTGATCTGCTGCACGAGCGGGGCCGCATGCGGGGTCATGAGGATCTCCAGCCACGCCTGGCCGAGGGAACCCTTGACGCGCCATCGGGCCCTCGCCGGCGTCTCGGCCCTGACGGACGTCTCGTCCCTGGTGAAGGTGCCGATCTGCTCGAAAAGCGCGGCAAGGCAGGCGCGCCGCTCCCCGCGAGGCTGGTCCAGGTCGATGTTCTCGGCGAACAGGCCGTCGGCCACGGTGTCGTCCCAGGCGGCCAGCAGCCGCTCCACGGCGTCCATCGCCGCACGCGTGGCGGGCCAGAGCAGGTCGGCGGCGGCCGTGGCACCCTCACTGTGCTTGCTGACGATGACGCGCAGGGCGGCCGCGCAGGGCCAGGCGACGCCGGCGTAGGTGGAGTTGCCCAGCGCGACGATCCCCCAGCCGGTCGCCGGATGCCAGCGCATGTGGGAGCCGAATCCCGGGTAGCCGCCGGAGTGGTACACCGTCCGCCCGATGTCGGACCGCTCCTCGGTGTGCAGCCCGAAGCCGTAGCCCACAGTCACCGCGACGGGTCGCTCCGGGTCGTCGTCGACCAGGTAGCTGCCGGACAGCCGGACCAGGTCCTGCTGCTCCCGTCTGCTCCAGGGGCTCACCGGGTGGAGTGCCGCTGACCCGGACCAGACGTCCTGGTAGCCGGCGACCCAGGTGGCGAGATCGCGCACCGTGGACAGCAGCCCGCCCATCGGGCTGAACGCGCCGGGGCCGACGAACGGCTCGGGCACCGCGACGCCATCGGCCCGCAGCCGGTGGCCGGCGGCCAGTTGCGAGGGGGGCACCGCCGACGCCTCGAATCGCGTGGCCGACAGGCCCAGCGGGGCGAGCAGCTCGGTGCGGACGCGATCCCGGTAGCTGCCGCCGGTGACCACCTCGATCACGCGACCCAGCAGCGCGAAGCCGGTGTTGGAGTACTCGAACGCGGTTCGCGGCGGATGGACGAAGGACAGGCCCCCCGCGACGAGGGCATCGAAGTCCGCGATCGGCAACGACTCCTGCCGGTCTCCCCACGGGTCGTCGGTCGGCAGGCCACCGGACATGCTCAGCAGGTCGCGGATCGACAGCTGCGGTCCGGCGGGCGCACCGATCCCGGCGGCCCATGGCAGGTGCCCGGCGACCGGGTCGTCCAGACGAAGGGCACCGGCATCGCGCAACTGGAGGATCGCAGCGGCCGTGAACGACTTGGTCATCGAGGCGATGCGGAAGACGGTGTCGGCGTCCGGGACGGGCCCGACACCGCGCTGGATGCCGCGCACATGCACGAGCCGCCCGTGATGCACCAGCCCGTAGACGATCGACGGCACCGTGGTCGTGCGGGTGCACGAGTCGAAGGTCGCGTCGGCGAGGGCAGCAGCAGTCGTCACGTCCACCCGCTCGATGCTGCCATCCCCTCAAGCAGCGTGAGCGGGCAGACCCCCTCGGAATCCAGGCGGGTCCGGGGCGTCGGCCGCCCCTGGTCTGCCAGCGCGGAATCCGCGATGCACATGAGGCGCTCGTAGCTCGTCTCGCTGGCGATCACCTGCAGGGCAGCCTTCGTGGTCGGTCGAGGCATGCTCCATGATGGCAAGTGACCTGGACCGATGGCTCGACGAGGCACTGGCGGAACGCGAATGCCCCGGCCGGGTTGAGCCGGACCGGGCCTCGGTGGTGCGCGAGGGGGGAGTTGAACCCCCACGCCCTTTCGGGCACACGGACCTGAACCGTGCGCGTCTGCCTATTCCGCCACTCGCGCGTGCCGAACTGCATGATGCTCGCGAGAGTCTACGAGATGCAGGGGGCGGACGTCGCCCCGGGGCGCCCGGCTGCCGAATGCCGTCAAGCGCCGGACCGGGACTCCATGCCGCGCCTGAGGGCCTCCAGCGTTGCACGCATGCCTGCCTGGTTGTGCGCCCTACGGTCCACGACGCCCGTGCCGAGCGCCCCGAGCACCACCATGAGCCGTCCCCGCCGGTCCCACCATTCCTCCTCGACCAGCACGCCGTCGCCCTCCTCCGCGATGGAATAGCGCCATCGCGCGACTGCCATGCCCAGGAAGGTGACGTCGAACGCGAACGCCCGGTCGGGAACGGACTCCACCACGGTGCACTGCGTCGACCACCGAAACAGCCCGTTCCGGTTGGCGCCGGCGAAGGTCGCTCCCACGGGCAGCGGGCCCGGCGTGGCAGTACGGACCCCGGTGCTCTCGGGTGACCAATCGACGATCCGCGCGGGATCCGCGACACTGGCCCACACCCGCGCCGCAGAGGATCGCATGCGCACACGCACGCTCAGGTCAGGATCCGCCATGTGCCCATCTTGGCTCCCCGGGCACTCCCCGCGGTGCGGGACCCTCACGGATATCCGCCCGCGGGTTAGCATCGACACCACGCCACCGCCACGGTGGTCGCGCACTGCCTCGGCCCGGACACGGAGGATCTCGTGGGACTGCTCGAACGGTTCGAGGACTCCCTCGACCGCCTGGTCAACGGCGCGTTCGCGCGCGCCTTCAAGGCCGAGGTGCAGCCCGTGGAGATCGCCTCCGCCCTACAGCGGGAGATCAGCGATCGTGCTGCGGTCATCGACCGTGATCGCACGGTCATCCCCAACGTCTTCCACGTCGAGCTGTCGGAGCACGACTACCGGCGTCTGGCCGTCTTCAAGGACGCCCTCCAGACCGAGCTCTCGACCCTCGTTCGCGACTATGCCGCCGAGCAGCGCTACACCCTGCTGGGCCCGGTGCAGGTCAATCTCGGGCAGGACGACGAGCTGGAGACCGGCATCTTCAGGGTGCGCAGCGAGGCACGCGCCGAGGTCAGCTCCCAGGTGGACGGGCCGGCCGACCCCGTCGGGCGGACCCGCCGTCGACGTCCGGCAGCCACGACTCGAGGTCGGGGGCACCGCCTATCCGCTCGTCCGGGCCGTCACCCGCCTCGGCCGCGGCAGCGACACGGACATCCGCATCGAGGATCCCGGGGCATCGCGGCACCACTGCGAGATCGTGCTCGGCCAGCCGGTGCTCATCCGTGACCTGAGCTCCACCAACGGCACGTTCGTGAACGGGCAGCGGATCGCGCAGGCCGAGCTCGCGAATGGCACGGCGATCATGATCGGCTCGACCCAACTGGTGTACCGGAGCGGCTGACCCGTGTCGGAGCTCGCGCTCACCCTCGTCCGGCTGGGTTTCCTGATCCTGCTGTGGGTCTTCGTGCTCATGACGGTGCTCGTCCTGCGCCGAGACCTGCGGCAGCCGGCCGAGGCGCGTCCGCCCGGACGCGAGCGCAGGGCGGCCCGGACAGCCAAGCCGCCACGGCCGCCGAAGGTCGCCAAGCAGCAGAAGGTCAAGGGCAGCAAGCTCGTCGTCATCGAGGGTCCGCTCGTCGGCACGATCGTGCCCCTCGCGGACGTCCAGATCACCATCGGACGCGCGCCGGACTCGACGCTGATCATCGACGACGACTACGCCTCGAGCCGGCACGCCCGGATCTACCCGTCGGAGGGCTCGTGGGTGGTCGAGGACCTCGGATCGACCAACGGCACCTGGATCGACCGCTCCCGCATCACGTCGCCGACGGTCCTGCCGGTCGGAGCCCCCCTGCGCGTCGGCCGCACGACGCTGCAGATCCAGAAGTAGGCGGCCATGACCCTGCGCCTTCGATACGCCGCCCGCTCCGACGTGGGACTGATCCGCGAGGGCAACGAGGACTCCGGGTACGCCGGGCCGGCGCTGCTGCTCGTGGCCGACGGCATGGGCGGCCATGCCGCCGGCGAAGCTCGCGAGCGCGATCGCCGTCGCCACGGTGGCCGATCTCGACGTCCATCCACCCGTGGCCGGTGACGTCCTGTCCGCTCTCGACGACGCGATCGGGAGGTGGGCGAGGGCATCGCCGACGTGATCGCCATCGACCCCGACCTCACTGGCATGGGCACCACCGTCACCGGCATGTACTGGCTCGGTGAGCGCATCGCCGTCGTCCACGTCGGCGACTCCCGCGCCTACCTGCTGCGCGACGACGAGCTGACGCAGATCACGCATGACCACACCTATGTGCAGACGCTGGTCGATGCAGGTCGCATCACCGAGGCGGAGGCCACGGTGCATCCGCGCCGGTCCCTGCTCATGCGGGCGATCGACGGGATGAACCCGGTCGAGGCCGACCTGTCGGTGCGCGAGGCGCGAGACGGCGATCGCTACATGCTGTGCACGGACGGGCTCTCCGGCGTGCTCACCGGCACCGAGATCGCGGGCATCCTCTCCGACGGCGAGCCGACCGGCTGCGTCACGCGGCTCGTCGACCTGGCGCTCGAGCGGGGTGCGCCGGACAACGTCACCGTCGTGGTCGCCGACGTCGTCGACGTCCCGGACGCCGCTGCGGACGTGCCGGTCGTGGAGGAGATCTTCGCCCCCGTCGTCGTCGGCGCGGCCGGGGAGCCGCGGGTCCGGCTGCGCCTGCCTGGCTTCCGGTTTCCCGACGATGCGCAGCCAGACCCCGATCGACCAGACAAGCCGCCCCCGTCGCCGGGCGGGCCGCCGACCGCGCCGCAGCCCTCATCGACGCCGAGATCGTCGTCCCGGCCGCAGAGACGCCACGGCTGCCGCCAGGCCGGTGCCGCGCAGCAGTCGCGGGCCGCCGTCGGCGTGGCCGCTGGCTGGCCATCACGACCGTGGCGATCCTCGTGGTGGCCGGCCTGGTCATCGCCGCGATCGTCACGAAGACGTGGCTGGGATCCCAGTGGTACATCGCCGTGAACGGCAGCGCCGGGACGGGCACGGTCGCCGTGTACCACGGGGTCCAGGGCTGCCTGGTCGGGGTTCCGCTGTCCGACCTGTGGTCGGACTCGGGTCTGCAGGTCGGCACGCTGCCCTACTTCGACCAGGAGCTCGTGAGCAAGGGCATCCCGGCCGCCGACGAGATCGACGCGCAGCGCATCGTCACGGAATTGCAGAACCGTGCGGCACAGTGCCAGACGCTGCTTACCCCGGCCGGCTGCCCGGGCAGCCTGCCGTGAGCATCCCCGCGCCGACGATGGCACCGACGGGCACGCCGGCCCGTCGCCAGCCGAGCCGTCGCAACGTCGAGCTCGTGCTCCTCGTGTTCGCCTGGGGAGTCGGCGTGCTCGGGACCCTCCAGGTGGGCTGGGCCACCGGCGAGGGTGCCGGCAGCCGGCTGTGGGTCACGGCGGCCGTCGTCGGCGCCCTGGCCCTGACGATGCACATCGTCGTCCGGTGGAAGGCTCGGTTCGCCGACCCGATCCTGCTCCCCGATCGCGACGCTCCTGACGATCCTCGGCCTCGTCATGATCTATCGCATCGACGTCGCCGCGGCCCAGCGGGCGACGCTGAACGGCAATCCCCGAGCCGACTCCCGACGTGTACTCGCAGCTGACCTGGTTCGCGGTGGCGGTGATCCTGTTCGTGTCCGTGCTCGTCCTGCGTGCGCGACCACCGGATCCTGCAGCGCTACACCTACACGCTCGGCCTCGGCGGGCCTGGTGCTTCTGGTCCTGCCGCTCGCGCCGTTCATCGGGACGACGGTCAACGGCGCGACCCTGTGGATCCGCATCGGCGGCTTCTCGTTCCAGCCGGCCGAGCTCGGCCAAGATCGTGCTGACGATCTTCTTCGCCGGCTACCTCGTGGAGAAGCGCGACTCGCTCGCGCTGGTTCGCACCAAGTTCCTGGGCATCGGGACTGCCCCGGCTGAAGGATCTCGGGCCGATCCTCATCGCCTGGCTCGTCTCCCTCGGCGTGCTGATCTTCGAGACCGACCTCGGCACGTCGCTGCTGTTCTTCGGCCTGTTCGTGGCGATGCTCTATATCGCCACCCAGCGAAGGTCATGGCTCTTCCTCGGCGGCTTCCTGTTCGTCATCGGCGCCGGTCTTGCCTACTACCTGTTCGGGCACGTCCGACTGCGCGTGGAGGTCTGGCTGGACCCGTGGGCGTATGCCGACACGACGGGATACCAGATCGTCCAGTCGCTCTTCGGCCTCGCCAACGGCGGCATCCTCGGCGCCGGGCTCGGGCAGGGATTCCCGAACCTCGTCCCGTTCGCCAGCACCGACTTCATCATCGCGGCCCTCGGCGAGGAGCTCGGACTCACCGGCCTCGTCGCCATGCTGCTCCTCTACGCCATCCTCATCGAGCGCGGCCTGCGCACTGCGGTCTCGGTGCGCGACTCCTTCGGCCAGCTGCATCGCGGCCGGCCTGTCGATCACGCTGGCGCTGCAGGTCTTCGTCATCGTCGGCGGCGTCACCCGACTCATCCCGCTGACCGGCCTGACCACGCCGTTCCTGTCGTACGGCGGCTCGTCGCTCATCGCCAACTGGATCATCGTCGCCCTGCTGCTGCGCATCTCCGACCGCGCGCGCCGCCCCGAGGTCATCACGCCGTCTCCCGACGACGCCGTCACGCAGGTGGTGCGACGCGTGTGAACAGGCCCATCCGCCGCATCGCCTTCGTGCTCGGCATCATGCTGATCGCGCTGATCGCCAACGTCACCGTGATCCAGGTCGTCCTGGCCGGCGACTACCGTGACCGGCCCGGCAACCAGCGGGTCCTGCTCGAGGAGTACGACCGCGAGCGCGGGCCGATCCTGGTCGGTCCGAACCCAGCCGCCCGTTCCGTCGAGACCGGCGACACCCTGAAGTACCAGCGCGCGTACTCCGACGGTCCGCTGTACGCGCCGGTCACCGGCTTCTACTCCCTCGTCTACGGGGCCACCGGACTGGAGCGCACGGAGAACCGCATCCTCACGGGTCGGTCGAGCCTGTTCGTGGTCGACCGCACCCAGCAGCTGTTCGCCGGCCGCGAGCCGGCCGGCGGTGCCGTCAGCACCACCATCGACGCCCGCGCGCAGAAGGCCGCCTTCAACGGGCTGAGGGGCAAGAAGGGCGCGGTCGTGGCGATCGAGCCGTCGACCGGGCGCATTCTCGCGTCGGTGCAGATGCCGTCGTTCGACCCGAACCTGCTGTCGACCCACGATCCGGCGGCCATCCGCGACTACTACGCCACGCTCGAGGCCGATCCCGCCCGGCCGCTGCTGAACCGCCCCATCGTGTCGCTGAACCCGCCCGGGTCCACCTTCAAGATCGTCACCGCGGCCGCGGCGCTCGCGTCGGGCCGGTTCACCCCCGACTCCGTCCTGCCCGGCCCCGCCACGTACCAGCTGCCCGGCTCCACCAAGAAGCTGCACAACTGGAGCGGCACGGCGTGCAGCCCCACCGGGCTGGTCACCCTCCGCGAGGCCCTGGCGATCTCCTGCAACACCGCCTTCGCCTGGCTCGGCAACGAGCTCGGAGCCGATGCACTGCGCACGCAGGCCGACCTCATGGGCTTCGACAACGCGTTCCAGATCCCGCTGCGCGCCGCGACATCGACCTTCCCGGAGGATCCCGACGATGCGCAGACGGCCCTGTCGGCGATCGGGCAGTTCGACGTGCGGGCCACTGCCCTGCAGATGGCCATGGTGACGGCGGCGGTCGCCAACACCGGCACCACGATGGTTCCCTACCTCGTCCAGGAGGTGCGCGGCCCGGACCTGTCGATCATGCAGACCACCGAGCCGCAGCCCTACGAGCAGGCCATGTCGACCGTCAACGCGGCCATGCTGACGGAGATGATGGTCAACGTCGTCGACAACGGCACCGGAACCAACGCCCAGATCCCCGGCGTGCGCGTCGCGGGCAAGACCGGCACGGCGCAGACCGGCAACGAGAACCCCTCCGTCGCGTGGTTCATCGCCTTCGCGCCCGCCCAGGCACCCCGGGTGGCAGTCGCGGTGGTGGTCGAGGATGCGGGGGCGGCGGAGGTCAGCGGAAACGCGCTGGCCGCTCCCATCGCCAAGGCCGTCATAGAGGCCGTGCTGCGGTGACCCATCCGGAACAACTGAGAGTATGAGCGCATGACGACCGATTCGACCAAGGCACGGATGCTCGGCGATCGCTATGAGATCGGCGAGGTCATCGGTCGTGGCGGCATGGCCGAGGTGCACGAGGGACGCGACCTGCGGCTCGGCCGCCGGGTCGCCGTCAAGATCCTGCGTCCCGACCTCGCCAAGGACCCCACCTTCCAGGCCCGGTTCCGCCGTGAGGCGCAGTCGGCCGCCTCGCTCAACCACCCGAACATCGTGGCCGTGTACGACACCGGCGAGGACATCCTCACGTCGCCGGACGGCCAGCGCGTCGTGGTGCCGTACATCGTGATGGAGTTCGTCGACGGGATGACCCTGCGGCAACTGCTCTCCAGCGGCCGGCGGCTGCTGCCCGAGCGGGCCCTGGAGATCTCCGCGGGCGTCCTCGCGGCCCTCGACTACGCCCACCGCCACGGGATCGTCCACCGCGACATCAAGCCGGCTAACGTCATGCTCACCCGCACCGGCGACGTCAAGGTCATGGACTTCGGCATCGCGCGCGCGATCAACGACGTCGGCAACACGATGACTGCGACGTCCGCAGTCATGGGCACCGCGCAGTACCTGTCGCCGGAGCAGGCGCGGGGCGAGGTCGTCGACGCGCGCAGCGACCTGTACTCCGCGGGCGTCCTGCTCTACGAGCTGCTGACCGGCCGTCCGCCGTTCACCGGCGACTCCGCCGGTCTCCGTCGCCTACCAGCACGTGAGCGAGATGCCGGTACCGCCGTCGCAGGTCGATCCCGGCGTGTCGCCGGAGATCGACTCGGTCGTCCTGCACGCGCTGGCCAAGCGCACCGACGACCGGTACCAGACGGCGGCCGACTTCCGGGCCGATGTCGAGCGGGCCATCGCCGGCGCACCCGTGACCGCCGCCGTGCCCGCCATCACGCTCGACCGCACGGCCATGCTCAGCCCGGTCGCGGCGGCCTCACCCGGCGGCCAGGAGCCGATGTACGACCAGGCGCGCCCTCGCCGTCGCCGCGGCCTCGGCTTCTGGGCCCTCAGCCTCGTCGGCATCACCGCGGCCGTGATCGGCGCGCTGCTGATCGGGCGCTTCGTCTTCGGGAGCACCCGTCGCTCACACCGATCCAGGTGCCCAATCTCGACGGGCTGACCATCGAGCAGGCCACGTCCACGCTGCAGGACTACGAGCTTCGCCTCGGGGCCCAGACGCCCGCCACCTCGGACCGTCCGGCCGGCACGATCACCGCGCAGCAGCCGGCGGCCGGCGAGAGCATCGAGCAGAACCAGAGCGTCAACGTGACCGTCAGCAGCGGGCTCGAGCAGGCGACCGTGCCGCAGCTCGTCGCGCTGACGTCCGTGGCGGCGGTCCGCATCGCCCTGCAGGACGCCAGCCTCCAACTCGGCGCCGTCAAGGAGAAGAACTCCCAGCAGCCCGCCGGATACGTGCTGAACCAGGACCCTCCGGAGGGCACCCAGGTCGACGCCGGAACCGCGGTGAGCATCACCGTCTCGTCCGGACTCGTGAAGGTGCCCAAGGTGACGGGCAGCACCGAGGCGCAGGCGCGCAGCGACCTGGCCCAGCTCGGCTTCGACGTGCAGGTGGTCGAGCTCGAGGACGGCACCGTTCCCGCGGGCACCGTCCTGGCCCAGTCGCCGCAGAGCGGCGAGCTGCTGCCGCGGGGGTCGATCGTCACGATCACCGTCTCGACGTACACCCCGCCGCCCCCGCCGCCGACGCCGACGCCGGTGCCGTCGAACACCGCCGTCGTCATCCCCTCGGGCGAGCCGGTGCCCTTCCCGAGCACGCCGTAGCCCCGTGACGGTGCCGTCCGCCCGCCGCGTCGACGAGGCGGCCCTCCTGCACGCGTCGGCAGAGGTCATCACCGCCCTGGCCGGACCGGACGCCCGGGTCCGCGACGACCAGCTCGATGCCGTGCGGGTCCTGGTGGTCGACGGCCGGCGCGCCCTCGTCGTGCAGGCCACCGGCTGGGGCAAGTCGGCCGTCTACTGGATCGCCGCGCGTGCGGTCCGCTCGGCCGGTCGAGGACCGGTCCTCGTGGTCTCCCCGCTGCTGTCCCTCATGCGCGACCAGGTGGCCGCGGCGGGCCGGGCCGGCCTGGTCGCCGTCACGCTCAACTCCGCGAACATCGACGACTGGGCGGCCACCGAACGGGAGATCCTGGCCGACCGGATCGACGTCCTGCTGGTGTCGCCGGAACGCCTGGCGAATCCCGCCTTCGAGCGGACGGTGCTCGCCGACCTGCTGCCGCGCCTCGGGCTGCTCGTCATCGACGAGGCCCACTGCATCTCGTCATGGGGGCACGACTTCCGGCCCGACTACCAGCGCATCGCCCGGCTGCTGCTGGCCAACCCGGATCTGCCGGTCCTGGCGACCACCGCGACCGCCAACGCCAGGGTCACGGCCGACGTGGCCGCTCAGCTGGGCGCGGGGACCTTCGTGCAGCGCGGGCAGCTGGCCCGCACGTCCCTCCACCTGTCGGTCGTTGCCGGGCTCACGCCCCTGGAGCGGTATGCCTGGGTGGACGAGTCGCTCGGCCGCCTGCCCGGCTCGGGGATCGTCTACGTGCTCACGGTCGCCGAGGCGAATCGGCTCAGCGGCTTCCTGCAGTCCCGCGGGCATGTCGTGCCCGCCTACACCGGGCAGACCGAACCCGACCAGCGGACGCGGATCGAGGACGACCTGCGGGCCAACCGGGTCAAGGCCGTCGTGGCCACGTCCGCCCTCGGAATGGGCTACGACAAGCCGGACCTCGCCTTCTGCGTGCACGTCGGGTCACCGGGCTCCCCGGTCGACTACTACCAGCAAGTCGGACGGGCCGGGCGCGCCCTCGACACCGCGGTGGTGGCCCTGCTGCCCGCCGCGAACGACGAGCGCATCTGGGAGTGGTTCGCGACGGCGAGCGTGCCCAAGGAGGACGAGGCTGCGGCCGTCCTCGCAGAGCTGCGGCGCACGGAGCGTCCTCTGAGCGTGCAGGCGATCGAGGCGGCCACCGGCGTGCGTCGAGGCCGCATCGAGCTGCTGCTGAAGATCCTCGCCGTGGATGGCGCAGCGCAGCGCACCATCGACGGCTGGTCCGCGACGGGTGCTGCTTGGGCCTACGACCATGAGCGGTATGCCGAGCTGGTCTCGGCGCGGCGCGCCGAGTCCGGGCTCATGCGTGCCTACACGCGCGGTCACACGTGCCTGGAGACCCTGCTGCGCCGCGCACTCGACGACGACGTGCTGGAGGACGCCCGCTGCGGCCGGTGCTCGTCCTGCACCGGGCGCCTGCCCGGCGGACTGCCCGCCACGCCCGGCCCCGACTCGGTGGCAGCGGCGACGTCGTACCTTCGCGGGCTCGACGTGATCCTGGAGCCGCGCAAGATGTGGGCCGGCGGCCTCGTGAGCCACAGGGGCCGCATCTCACGCGACCTCGCTGCGCAGCCGGGGCGGGCGCTGGCCTTCGCCGACGACCCGGCGTGGGCCGAGATCGCCGCGCTGGTCGCCGACGGCTCGCCGGACCGCGAGCTGCCGAGCACCGTGGTCGACGGGCTCGTCGCCGTACTGGCGCGCTGGTCGACGTCGTGGAGCGACCGGCCGGTCGTCGTCGTGCCGATGCCCTCGTCGACCCGGCCCGAGACCATCAGGACGCTGGCCGCGCGGCTCGCCGACGTGGGCCGCCTCGAGCTGGTCGATGCCCTGGAGCAGGCCGGGCCGCGGCCCGGCGCCGATGCCTCACCGGCCGCTCGCGCCCGCGCGCTCGAGGTTCGCCTGCGCCTGCGCCCGGGAGCAGGACTGCCACCCGTGCCCGTCCTGCTGGTCGACGACAGCTACCGCACGGGCTGGACGATGACCTGGGCGGCAGCGCTGCTCCGCGAGGCGGGCGCAACGGCAGTCCTGCCCCTGGTCCTCCACCAGCGCCCCTAGCTCGACCCGAAGATCCCACCAACAGGGACACCGCGACCGGGGCAACGCCACCGGGACGCCGCGACCGGGGCACCGAGACCGGGACAGCTGACGAATCCCGGCCCCGCACACCCCGATTCCCGCCGTTTGTCCCGGTATCCGGGACAAACGGCGGGAATCGGGGGCTGGGGGCGCTTCTTTGGTCAGTTGTCCCGCTGTCGGCGGGTTACCGGCCGACGACGGGAGTGAGCAGCGCCGAGCGCTCGACGGCGAGCGGGTCTCCGCACACCCCGAGCCAGTTGGCCAGCATGAGGTGACCACCCTCGGTCAGGACGGACTCGGGGTGGAACTGCACGCCCTCGATCGGCAGCTCGCGATGGCGGATCGCCATGATGATGCCCGTGCTGGTGGTGCCGGTCACCTCGAGCACGGGCGGCACGGTCGCCGGCTCGACCGCCAGCGAGTGGTACCGCGTGGCCGTGAACGGCGAGGGCAGCCCGGCGAGCACGCCGACGCCGTCGTGGAAGACCTCGGACGTCTTGCCGTGCAGGAGCTCGGGAGCCCGGGAGACGTCGGCGCCATAGGCCGCGGCGATCGCCTGATGCCCCAGGCAGACGCCGAAGATGGGCACGTCGCCGGCGCACTCGGCGACGATCGCCATGCAGACACCGGCGTCCTGGGGAGTGCCCGGCCCCGGGGACAGCAGCACGCCGTCGAAGCCACGCGCCTCGTCGGGGGTGACCTCGTCGTTGCGCCGCACGATCACGTCCGCGTCCAGCTGCGCAAGGTACTGGACCAGGTTGAAGACGAAGGAGTCGTAGTTGTCGACGACGAGGATGCGTGTCACGGCGTCATTCTGACGGCTGCGCCAGCGACTCCGCGACATCAGGGTCGACGGGCGGACTCGACGCCGGCAGCATCGCCGTGGCGTACTGCATGGTGATCGGGCCGGTGTGCGCCGGGATCGTGAGCTCGTGGTGCCGATTCTCCTGGTAGCCCAGTCCGACGGCGGCGGCCCACGCCCGATAGGCGGAGACTTCGGGGTCCCGGCGCAGGGCGCTCCGCATCCTCTTCACCGGCCCGATGGCCGTGATGGCGTACGGCGGCGAGTAGACCCGGCCCTGCAGCAGCAGGGTGTTGCCGACGCACTGGATTGAGCTGGTGTTGATGATCCGCTGGTCCATGACCTGCAGCGCCTCGGCACCGCCCCGCCACAGCGCATTGACGACGGCCTGGAGGTCGGCCTGATGCACGATGACATCGTTCGCCGTCATCGTCTGCCACAGGGGGTCGTCGGGCTCGCGCAGGGGGGCGTCGTCCAGCGTCACCGTGAGTGCCCGCCCGACGACGTCGGTGAGCCCCGCCGCCGGCGCCAGGGCGTCGATCTGCTTGCGGGTGAGGGCGACCGCCGGGTCCCCGATCCGGCCCTGGGTGAGATCGTCGACGAGCTGCTGCCGGCCGGCCACCTGCTCCTCGAGCGCATTGACGTGATCCGACTTCTGCCGGACCAGGTCGCGGAGCTCGGTGGCACGCTCGGCCCGCAGGTCCGTGCCCTGGCTGGTGTTCGCGGCGGCCGCGAACATCAGCCCGGCGAGCGCGAAGACGAGGCCGCTGACCACCACGGCGGGGTGGAAGCGGGTCAGGGGAATGCGGTCGAGCCTGCGCACCCGACCACGGTAACCGCACGGGTGATGGGGCGGTATGGCAGGCTGGGCCGCGAACACTGACCGCGAACGCCGATCCAGACGCGTCCGCTCGTTTTCGGGAGGACCCTCGTGCCTGAGTCCAAAGGCCGCAAGAAGGACGTCTACACCCCGCCTCCCACCGGCAAGGGGGAGCGCAAGGTGGCGCGGCTCGGCTCGCCGTCGTGGCTCGCGCCCACGATGGTCGCGATGTTCTGCATCGGCCTGGCGTACATCGTCATCTACTACATCGCCGGCCCGAGCATCCCGCTCATGAAGGACCTCAGCCCGCTGGTCAACGTCGGCATCGGGTTCGCCTTCATCGCCGTCGGCTTCGGCCTGGCCACCCGCTGGAAGTAGCCGACTTACACGGCTGTCATTTGTCCCCAGCTGGGGATAAGCCTGTGGATAACTACTAGAGCAGTTCCAGGATCGTCGCGTTGGCCATTCCGCCGCCTTCGCACATGGTCTGCAGCCCGTATCGGATGCCCTCCCGCCGCATGCGGTGCAGGAGGGTCGTCATGAGCCGGGCCCCGGACGCACCCAGCGGGTGCCCGAGGGCGATGGCGCCGCCCTGGGGGTTCGTGATCGCCGGGTCGGCTCCGGTCTCCGCGTACCAGGCCCCCAGGACCGACGCAAAGGCCTCGTTGACCTCGAAGGCCCCGATGTCCGCCAGGGCCAGTCCCGACCGCGTCAGGGCGCGCGCAGTCGCCGGGATGGGGCCCGTCAGCATGATCACGGGATCGACTCCCGCCGTGACGGACGTGTGCACGCGAGCCCACGGCGTCAGGCCAAGCGCCGCGGCCCGCTCCGAGCTCATGAGGAGCAGCGCGGCCGAGCCGTCGGAGATCTGCGAGGCGTTGCCGGCCGTCACGACGCCACCCTCGAGGAAGGGCGCCCTGAGGGCGGCCAGGGACTCGGCCGTCGTGCCCGGCCGGATGCCCTGATCCTCCAGGACGATCCCGTCGGCAGTCTCGACGGCGACGATCTCGTCGGCGAACCCGCCCTGGGCACGCGACTGCTCCGCCCGCGCATGCGAGAGAGCGGCGATCTCGTCGAGGTAGGCGCGCGAGAGGTTCCAGCGCTCGGCGATCATCTCCGCGCTCACGCCCTGGTTGACCAGCCCGCCGGCGTACCGCTCGCTCATGCTGGCCGGGTAGGGACCGTCGCCGCCGACGAAGTTGGAGAACATCGGCACGCGCGACATGGACTCCACGCCACCGGCGATCACCACGTCGTAGTGACCTGCGATAACCCCGGCTGCTGCGAAGCTGACCGCCTGCTGGCTGGACCCGCACTGACGGTCGATCGACACCGCCGTGACGTCCTCGGGGAAGCCCGCGGAGAGAACCGCACTCCGGCCGACATTGCCGGCCTGCTCGCCGACCTGCGACACGCAGCCCCAGATGACATCGTCGACGAGTTCGGGATCGAGCCCCACTCGCCTCGTGACCTCCCGCAGCACGACCGCCGACAGGTCCACCGGATGGATCCCGCTCAACGCGCCCTTCTGCGGCTTGCCGATGCCGACTGGCGTGCGGACGGCGGAGACGATGACGGCGTCGTTCATGGATTCCCCTTAGCTAGCAGACTCTCCAGAGCTCATTGACCATGATCTCGCTGCTCCGCCAGATGGCGAGCAGGACGAGGACTACGACGATGCCACTGACGCCGATCGATTGCCACATCAGCCGGCGCCCATGCGGCGCCCAGACGAAGACGGCCGCCACGAGAGCACCGACCACCATTCCACCGATGTGCGCACGCCAGTCGACGTTCGGCGAGATGAATCCGATCACCAGGTTGATGGCGAGCAGCACGAGGACCTGCGTGATGTCGAAGCGCAACCGACGGCCCGCGACGACCAGTGCGCCCATGAGCCCGAAGATGGCACCGCTCGCACCGACCGAGGGCGTGCAGACGAAGGTGAACAGGTACGACGCGACAGCGCCCCCGAGCGCCGCCACGAGGTACAGCACGAGGTAGCGGACGTGCCCGAGGATCCGCTCCAGGGTCGGGCCGAGGGCGTACAGGACGTACATGTTGAACAGGATGTGCATGATCGAGCCGTGCAGGAAGGCGCCGCTCACCAGGCGCCACCATTCGCCGTAGTAGGCGATGCCGGCGGGCCACATCGACCAGTTGTTCGTGACCGCGCCGTTCGGTACGACCGTCTGCAGCGCGTAGAGCGCGACGTTGACGCCGATCAGCGAGTAGGTGACGACCGGCCTGGTTATCGGCGAGGCGCCCACCACCGTCGTGACGTGCCGGCGCGTCGCCTGCGCACCGGCCACGCACTCCGGGCACTGGAATCCCACCGGCGCCGCGACCATGCACTGCGCGCAGATGGGCCGGTCGCAGCGAGTGCACCGGATGCCCGTCGCGTTCTGGGGATGCCGGTAGCAGCCCGGGAGTGCGGGCGTGTCGGTCACGGGGTGACTAGTCCCTGGTGATCTCGATGGACGTGATCACCACGTCCGTGCGGGGCCGGTCGCCCGGACCCGTGGGCGTGGTTTCGATGGCGTCGACGACGTCGCGAGACTCCTGGTCGGCCACCTCGCCGAAGATCGTGTGCTTCATGTTCAGGTGCTTGGTGGGCGTCACCGTGATGAAGAACTGCGACCCGTTCGTGCCGGGCCCGGCGTTCGCCATGGCCAGCAGGTACGGGCGGTCGAAGACCAGTTCCGAGGTGAACTCGTCGGCGAAGCGGTAGCCCGGGCCACCGGTTCCGGTGCCGAGCGGGTCGCCGCCCTGGATCATGAAGCCGGAGATCACGCGATGGAAGATCGTGCCGTCGTAGAGGGGCGCTGTGGACTTGGCGCGCACCCGCGGGTCCGTCCACTCCTGCGTGCCCTCGGCGAGGCCGGTGAAGTTGCGCACCGTCTTGGGCGCCTGGTCGGCGAACAGGGTGATGCGGATGTCGCCCATGGACGTATGCAGCGTCGCGGTTGTGGTCATGACCCGATCCTAGGAGACCCAGTAGCCGTTGACGAAAACGGCGACCGAGACCAGCATGATCGGCGCGGCCACGCAGACGTACAGGACGCGGACGACGCGGCTCCTCGTCATCCACAGTCCCAGCAGCATCCACATCGGGAACATGATCAGCGTGTAGCGCCCCACGGATCCCCACACAGTGGTGGAGAGCGACGCGACCGTGACGAGGACGAACGTGGCCTCGCCCCACCAGCGCTTGACCAGCAGCACGACTCCCACGGCGGCGAGGGCGAACGTCCACAGGATGTCGAACCGGTACTGGACGACCCAGGGAGCAGCCAGGTCCCAGTGGTAGGCGTAGTCGAAGATCGTGGTGAAGGACTCCCACGGATTCATCAGCCCCCGGCGACCCCAGCCCTTCTCAAGGGCATCGGACCACGTCGTCCAGCTGCCGGTCAGGTGGTGGTAGTAGGCGAACACGCCCAGGACCCCGAGGAAGGGCAGCAGGAGCGCCGGTGCCCTGGACCACCGGCGCTGCGACGACGTCAGGAAGGCGACGACGATCGCGACCGCCAGGAAGAGACCGTTGACGCGTGTGCAGGAGGCCAGCATCGCCAGCACGGACGCCCACACCCAGGCGCCCCGGCGAACCATGACCCACGCCCAGAAGGCGAAGGCGCAGAAGAGCGCCTCGGAGAACGGAGCGGCGAGGTAGACCGCTGCTGGGGCGAGGGCCCAGGCGAGTACTCCGAGCTCGGGTCGGCCACCGACGTCCTGCGTCAACCGGGCAAGGGCGACCGCGGCCGCCAGGCCGGCCAGGAGGGCGACGATCAGGCCGGCGACCGTCAGATCCACGCCGGTGAAGGCGACCAGCCTCATCACCATCGGGAAGCCCGGGAAGAACGCGTAGTTCGTCTCGAAGTTGACCGCCCCGTAGCCGGGCCCGGCGATGCTCTGGTAGTGCAGCGCGTCCCAGTGGTTCCACAATTCGGGGAAGGAGCTCGGCGACCCCGCCTGGATGCCGGCGCCCTGCAGGAGAAGCGGCGGACCGGCCAGCGCCCAGCTGGCGTACCAGCCGGCCACGAACACCGCGAGCCGGGTGGCCAGCCACACGACGACCGAGGGGCCGTAGCGGGGACCGGTGATCGCGGCGAGAACCCTTCGCGGCCCACTGGACGCGTCCTGCGGGCCGGCGTCCGTCGCATCGATCTCGACCGCGAGCGCCTCGGTGCCGTTCATGAGGGCACGGTACCCAAGCGCCCGCCTGGCTCGAGCCAGATCGCGCGGCGCGGCGCCTGCTACTGAGCGAGCAACCCGTAGATCCGCTTGCGCGCATCGGCCAGGATCGCCGTGGCAGCGGTGATCTGGGCGGGATCGTTCAGCTGGCCGACCTGCCATACGGCGGCACCAAGCTGCTTGCCCTCGGCCCACAGTTCACCGGCGACGTCGCTGTCCGCCTCGCCCGAATGGGCCCACGGCTCACCCCATTCGGATCGTTCCCGCGCGACGACGGCGGCGCCCTCGTCGGTCAGGGTGAAGACTCGCTTGCCGTCCTGCTGCGTGGGTTGCACGAGGCCGTCGCGGGCCAGCCGCTTCAGGACGGGGTAGATCGATCCCGGCGACGGCTGCCACTGGCCGTCGCTGCGGTCGGCTAGCTCGGTGAGGATCTCGTAGCCGTGGCGTGGCTGCTCGGCGAGGAGTAGCAGGATCGCGGCCCGGACGTCACCGCGCTCGCGTCGACGGCCTCGCGGCGGACCCCACGGGCCGCGGCCGCCCCACGGACCGGGACCAGGGCCGCGACCGGGGCCGCGGTGGCCGCCGTGCCGACGACCACCACTGTGCTGGACGGCCGAGTCGGACCGCTCGAAAGCGTCGTCCGGACTGGTCGGCTGTGCCTGCTGGTCATTCATGTTCACTCCTTTTCACTATCACATACTGTTGCGTTGGGATCACGATATATCGCGACTGTAACCACGTCAAGCTTGAAAGAGGAATCGGGTGGTGTTCGTTCGGCGGATGCCGGGCGTGATCACCGGGCATGGGTGGAGGCTAGGGGACTCGAACCCCTGACTTCTGCCTTGCAAAGGCAGCGCTCTACCAGCTGAGCTAAGCCCCCATTGTCGGCCCCGCGATGGGGCCGGTCACGAGATCAGCGAAGGTCGGGCTCGCTGGTGGCCTCCGACCACAGGTCCTGCTCCGCCTTCCTCGCTGCGATCTGGCGGTACACGACGTAGCCGACACCGACGGCCAGGGCAACAATCAGCAACTTCTTCATGTGGGCCTAGGTGGACTTGAACCACCGACCTCTTCCTTATCAGGGAAGCGCTCTAACCAAACTGAGCTATAGGCCCGAACGAGGCGTGAGACTACCGGACTGCTGATGCGAGGCTGACCCCGAGGGTCTTCTCAGACCTCGTCGGAGAGGACGACCTCCACGCCCCCCGTCAGCCCAACCGTCAGGTTGTACATCACGGCGAACAGCGTCGCAAGCACGGAGATCAGCACGATCTCGACCGATGCGACCACGATGGCGACGCCCATCACGCGCGAGAACTCCAGGAAGCTGAGCAGGTCGAAGCCGGTCGTCGCCGAGCCCACGACCTCGTCGATCGTGCGGGAGACGGCCAGGAACACCCCGGTGAAGTCGAGGACCCACCACAGCACCGCGACGGCCACCACGAGGACGATGCCCACTGCCAGGGCAAGCATGAAGGCAGCCTTCGTCACCGACCAGGGATCGACACGCGTGACATAGAGGCGGGCCCGCTTGGGGGTCCGCACTCCGTCACCGCCACTCACTCGACTCCCGCCCCCTCATCGGTCGAGTCACCGGCCGGTGTCTCCCGCGTCACGGTCGTGCCATCCGAGGCTGGCGTGCCCGCCTCGACGTCACTGCCCTCGTCCTCGTCGTCCGTCTCGTCGTCCACCTCGCCGCGAGCCACGGCGACGATGGTGACGTCGTCGGCCAGGTTCATCAGCGTGACGCCCATGGTGTCACGCCCGGACGGCCGGATCTCGCCGACACGGGTGCGAATGACAACCCCGTTCGACGCGATCGCGAACAACTGGTCGGCCTCGTCGCACACCATGGCGCCCACCAGGGAACCCCTGACCTCGACCAGCTTCATCGCGCGCACACCCAGGATCCCCCGACCCTTCGTGGCCCAGTCGCCCACCGGCGTGCGCTTGGCGAATCCGCCATCGGTCACCGTGACCACGAAGGTCTCCGGACGCACGACGTCCATGGCCAGCAGTGAGTCGTCGCCGCGGAAACGCATGCCTATGACCCCGCTGGTGGCTCGACCCATCGCGCGCAGCGTGTCGGCGTCGGCCGTGAACCGCGCCGACATCCCCTTGCGGGACACCAGGAGCAGGTCGTCGGTCTCCGCCACCAGTCGCGCCGAGATCAACTCGTCGTCATCCGCCAGGTTGATGGCGATGATGCCGCCCAGGCGATTCGACTCGTACTCCGACAGCCGCGTCTTCTTCACCAGCCCGCGCTCGGTCGCCAGCACCAGGTACTCCGCGGCCTGGTAGTGCGGAATGGCCAGTACCTGGGCGATGGTCTCGTCGGGCTGGAAGGCCAGCAGATTCGCGACGTGCTGCCCACGAGCATCGCGCCCGGCGTCGGGCAACTGGTATGCCTTCGCGCGATAGACCCGGCCCTTGTTTGTGAAGAACAGGATCCAGTGGTGCGTGGTGCTGACGAAGAGGTGCTCGACGACATCGTCCTGGCGCAGCGCAGCGCCCTTCACGCCCCTGCCACCGCGTCGCTGCGAGCGGTAGAGGTCGGACCTCGTGCGCTTGGCGTAGCCGCCCGCCGTGATCGTGACGACGACGTCCTCCTCCTCGATGAGGTCCTCGTCGGTGACGTCGCCGTCCCAGGCGACGAAGTCCGTGCGCCGCTCGTCGCCGTACTTCTCGGTGATCTCCGCGAGCTCCTCCGAGACGATGGCCCGCTGCCGGGGCTCGTTGGAGAGGATGTCGTTGTAGTCGGCGATCCTCGCCATCAGATCCTCGTACTCGTCGATGATCTTCTGTCTCTCCAGGGCTGCCAGCCGACGCAGCTGCATGTCGAGGATCGCCGTCGACTGGATCTCGTCGATCTCCAGCAGGCTCATCAGGCCCGTGCGCGCGTCATCGACCGTCGACGAGGCCCTGATCAGCGCGATGACCTCGTCGAGGGCGTCGAGGGCCTTGAGGTAGCCGCGCAGGATGTGCGCGCGCTCCTCGGCCTTGCGCAGGCGGTAGCGGGTGCGGCGCTGGATGACCTCGATCTGATGGGTGATCCAGTACCGGATGAACTGATCGATGGTGAGCGTGCGCGGCACGCCGTCGACGATCGCCAGCATGTTGGCACCGAAGGTGTCCTGCAGCTGGGTGTGCTTGTACAGGTTGTTGAGCACCACCTGGGCCACCGCGTCGCGCTTGAGCTCGATGATCAGCCGCATTCCCGAGCGCGAGGATGAATCGTCGCGGACGTCGGAGATCCCGGTGAGCTTGCCGTCGCCGACCAGTTCTGCGATGCGCAGCAGGAGGTTGTCGGGGTTGACCTGGTAGGGCAGCTCGGTCACGATCAGGTGCTGCCGGCCGCGGGCGTCCTCCTCGACCTCGATGACCGCACGCATGGTGATGGAGCCCCGGCCCGTGCGATAGGCATCTTCGATGCCGCGCCGGCCGACGATGAGGGCGCCGGTCGGGAAGTCCGGCCCCTTGACGATGCCGAGCAGGGCCGCCATCCGCTCCTCGTGATCGGCCTGCGGGTTGGCCAGCATCCACTGCGCGCCCTCGGCGATCTCGCGCAGGTTGTGCGGTGGGATGTTCGTGGCCATCCCGACCGCGATGCCCGACGAGCCGTTGACGAGCACGTTCGGGAACCGGCTGGGCAGGACGAGGGGCTCCTGAGTGCGGCCGTCGTAGTTCGGGCCGAAGTCGACGGTGTCCTCGTCGATGTCGCGGACCATCTCCATCGCCAGCGGGGCCATGCGGCACTCGGTGTAGCGCATGGCCGCGGCCGGGTCGTTGCCCGGCGACCCGAAGTTGCCCTGGCCCTGGACCAGCGGGTAGCGCAGTGACCACGGCTGGGCGAGGCGCACGAGGGCGTCGTAGATCGAGCTGTCGCCGTGCGGGTGGTAGTTGCCCATGACGTCGCCGACGACCCGGGCGCTCTTGGAGAAGTTGCGGTCGGGCCGGTAGCCGCCGTCGTACATGGCGTACATCACGCGCCGGTGCACGGGCTTGAGGCCGTCGCGCACATCGGGGAGGGCACGCGAGACGATGACCGACATCGAGTAGTCCAGGTACGACCGCTGCATCTCCGTCTGCAGGTCGACCGGCTCGATCCGGCCGTGCTGGCCGGGGTCGACCTCTTCAGCGATCTCGACGTCGTCAGACACGAATGCTCTCCGTTGCTCGGTTGGTCAGTCGCAATGCCTTGCGGTGCATCAGATATCCAGGAAGCGCACGTCGCGCGCGTTCTGCTGGATGAAGTTGCGGCGGGACTCGACGTCCTCGCCCATCAGGACGCTGAACATCTCGTCCGCCTGTGCCGCGTCGTCGATGGTCACCTGCAGCAGGACGCGACGGGCCGGGTCCATCGTGGTCTCCCACAGCTCGTCGGCGTTCATCTCGCCGAGGCCCTTGTACCGCTGGATGGCCTCCTCCTTCGGGAGCCTCTTCCCGGCGGCGACGCCGGCCGCGGTGAGCAGCTCGCGCTCGCGCTCGGTGTACGCGAAGTCGGCGACCTCGCGCGACCACTTGATCTTGTACAGCGGCGGCTGGGCGAGGAACACGTACCCCTGCTCCACGAGCGGCTTCATGAATCGGAACAGCAGCGTGAGCAGCAGCGTGCGGATGTGCTGGCCATCGACGTCGGCGTCGGCCATCAGCACGACCTTGTGGTATCTCAGCCGGTTGATGTCGAACTCGTCCTGGATGCCGGTGCCGAACGCCGAGATCAGCGCCTGCACCTCGGTGTTCTGCAGCACCTTGTCGATGCGCGCCTTCTCGACGTTGATGATCTTCCCGCGGATCGGCAGGATGGCCTGAGTCCTGGGGTCACGACCCTGCCGGGCCGAGCCGCCTGCCGAGTCGCCCTCGACGATGAAGACCTCGCAGTCCTCCGGCTCACGGCTCGAGCAGTCGATGAGCTTGCCCGGCATGCCGGCACCGCCGAGCAGCCCCTTGCGGTTGCGGGCCAGGTCGCGGGCCTTGCGGGCCGCCATGCGGGCAGTTGCCGCGTTGACGGACTTGCGCGCGATCTCCTTGCCCTCGGCCGGGTTCTTCTCCAGCCATTCGCCGAGCTGGTCATTGACGACCTTCTGCACGAACGTCTTCATCTCGGTGTTGCCGAGCTTCGCCTTCGTCTGGCCCTCGAACTGCGGCTCGGCCATCTTCACGCTGACGATCGCCGTGAGCCCCTCACGGATGTCGTCGCCGCTCAGATTGGGGTCCTTCTCCTTCAGGATGTTCCACTCGCGGGCGAACTTGTTCATCAGCGTGGTCAGCGCCGATCGGAAGCCCTCCTCGTGGGTGCCGCCCTCGGTCGTATTGATCGTGTTGGCGAAGGTGTAGACCGACTCCGCGTACGTCGTGTTCCACTGCATGGCGATCTCGGCGCTCATGCGCTTGTCGTCGGACTCCGACTCGATGTCGATGACGCTGGGGTTCGCGACGCCCTTGCTCGCGTTGATGTGCCGGACGAAGTCCGCGATGCCGCCCTCGTAGCTGTAGCGCACCCGGCGAATCCGCTCGGCCTCGTCGACCTCGGGATCCACCTCCGCCTGCGGATCGACGACGAGTGCCTTGCGCTCGTCGACGAGCTCGAGGGTCAGGCCCTTGTTCAGGAAGGCCATCTCCTGGAATCTGCGTGCAAGGGTGGTGAAGTCGAAGTGTGTGGTCTCGAAGATCGCGCCGTCGGCCCAGAACGTGATGATCGTGCCGGTTGCGTCGGTGGCCTCGCCCTTCTCGAGCGGACCGGTCGGAGCGCCGTAGAGGTACTTCTGGCGGTGGACGCGACCCTCGCGGCGCACCTCCACGTCGAGATTCGTGGACAGCGCGTTCACGACGGAGACACCGACGCCATGGAGCCCGCCGGACACCGAGTAGCCACTGCCACCGAACTTGCCGCCGGCGTGCAGCACGGTGAGCACCACCTCGACGGCGGGCTTGCCCTCGCTCGCGACGATGTCGACGGGGATTCCGCGACCGTTGTCGACCACCCGGACGCCGCCGTCTGCCAGCAGGGTGACCGTGATGAGATCCGCGTAGCCGGCCAGGGCCTCGTCGACGGAGTTGTCGACGACCTCGTACACCAGGTGGTGCAGGCCTCGCTCTCCCGTGGATCCGATGTACATGCCGGGGCGCTTGCGGACCGCGTCCAGGCCCTCGAGAACCGTGATCGCGCTGGCGTCATAGGACACGTCGGGCGGGCCTCCTCAGATCGATGAATCACCGCCAGGTGCGGGTTCGAAGGTTTCCGTCAGTCTATCGGCTCGGGCGGACATCGATAGCCACGTCGCGGCCCATAGGGGCAGAAATGCGCGCACTGACCCCCTGGTCACGATCTCCCGTACGAAAAAGTCCTGCTGTTCGCCTTCAGAGGCCTTCTGTGACCGTCTAGCCGTACGTGTCGCGTGGCCCACGCCCCGGGACGCGCCGTGGACCGGCCGCCCAGTTGGGCGCCTGCGGCCCCCTGATCCGGATGCGCTTGACGACCCCGACGCCGACGCGGGCGTCGATGGCGCGATGAACCTGTGGAAGCAGCAGCCGGACCTGCGTCGCCCACGTGGTCGACTCCGCCTGCAAGGTCAGCTCACCGTCCGCGAAGCCCAACGGGATCACGTGCTCGGCAAGATCCCGACCCACGATCTGCGGCCATTCACCCATGAGCAGGGCCACGGCCGAGTCGGCCTCCCAGCCCTGGTCGCGCACCAGCCGATCGAGGGCGGCCGCGAGGGGCTGCGGGTCGCGGTCGTCGGAGTAGGCGGCGGCGGGTGGGCGCTTCGACGGCGACTTGGCCTTCGACGTCGACTTGGTCGCACGTCGAAGCGCGGACGAGGCGGCCGCGTCGGCGGCCTCGTCGTCAGGCATCGGCAGGTCGTCCAGGGGACCGTCAGTCATCGAGGACCGCCCCCCGTACGACCCGCAGGCGTCGTCCGGACAGCTCAGGCGGCACGTCCTCGGCCACGGCGGCCGTGATGAGTACCTGTGCACTGCCGACCACCCGCTCGGTGAGCCGCTGGCGCCGTGACATGTCGAGCTCGGCGAACACGTCGTCGAGGATGAGCACCGGATCGTCGCCGTCGGAGCGGAGGACCTCGAGGCCGGCCAGGCGCATGGCCAGGGCGATCGACCACGACTCCCCGTGGGAGGCGAAGCCCTTCGCGGGCGTCGGTCCGAGGCCGATGAGGAGGTCGTCTCGATGCGGACCGACCAGGGTGACTCCCCTGTCGAGCTCATCGCGTCGACGCGCCTGGATCCCGGCAAGCAGCTGATCGCGCCAGTACTGACGATCGGCGAACACCTCGGCCTGAGGGCCGAGGCTGGACTGATAGGTCATCGTCACGTCGGGGCAGCTGACCGCCGACGCGCCGCCGGCAATGAGTGCATAGGCCTCCCCGAGATGGGGTCGGAGCGCGTCCAGCAGTGCCACTCGAGCAGCGACGAGGTCCGAGCCGATGTCGGCCAGCTGGTCGTCCCAGACCTCGAGGGTGCGCACCATCTCGGCAGGACTCCCGCGTCGAGCAGCCGACGATGACTTCAGCAAAGCGTTGCGCTGCTTGATGATTCGGTCGTAGTCGGCCTTCACCCCCATCATCCGCGGAGATCGCTGCACGAGGAGCTCGTCGATGAACACGCGTCGCCCGGACGGGTCGCCCTTCACCATCGCAAGGTCCTCGGGCGCGAACAGGACAGTGCGCACGAGGCCGAGCACATCGCGTGCCCGCCTGGCAGGTGACCGGTTCACCCGAGCACGGTTCGCTCGTCCCGGATTGATCTCCATCTCGACCAGGAGGGTTCGCTCGTCCTTCACCGCCTCCAGGGAGACGATCGCCCGTTCCGCGCCGACGCGCACCAGCGGGGCGTCATTGGCGACGCGATGGCTGGCGAGGGTCGAGACGTACGCAATGGCCTCGACGAGGTTCGTCTTGCCCTGGCCGTTCTGGCCCACGAAGGTCGTGACGCCGGGGAGCAGGTTGACCTCGACCTGCTCATAGGACCGGAAGTCGGTCAGGCGCAGTGCCTTAACCCACACGCGGGTTCAGCCGGTGAGTCGAACGGGCATCAGGAGGTACTTGTAGTCGTCCACGGACTGCTGGGTCTCCTGATCGAGTGCAGTCAGGACCGCGGGCTTCGTGGGCTGGGTGAACGAGAACCTGGTCACCGCTGAGCCGATGGCCACCAGGCCGTCCTGGAGGTAGGCGGGGTTGAAGGCGATGTCGATGTCGTCGCCAGTGAGCGAGCACTCGAGCACCTCGACGGCCTGGGCGTCGTCGCCGGCGCCGGCGCGCAGGGTGAGCTCGGATCCCTCGAAGGCGAGCTTCACGGGGGTGTTTCGCTCGGCGACGAGGGCCACCCGCTTGACGGCCTCGAGGAGCATCGCGGTCTCGACGGTGGCGACCGAAGCCGCTTCGCTCGGCAGGAGCGACCGATACTTCGGGAACTCGCCGTCGAGCAGCCGGGTCGTGGTGCGGCGTCCGCGCCCCTCGAAGCCGATGAGTCCCTCTCCCGTGCCACCGGAGGACAGCGCGATCACCACCTCGGCGACGTCGGCAAGTGACTTCGCCGTATCGGCCAGGGTCCTGGCCGGCACGAGCGCATGCGTGGACATTGCAGGGCTCTGCGGGCTCCAGATGAACTCACGGACGGCCAGGCGGTAGCGGTCCGTGGCCGCGAGCACGATGCTCGAGCCCTCGATCTCCATGCGGATGCCCGTGAGCGTCGGCAGTGTGTCGTCGCGGCCGGCCGCAATGGCCACCTGGGCGACGGCCGCGGCGAAGAGCTGGCCCGGAATCGTGCCGGACGCCGTCGGCATGACCGGCAACTGGGGGTAGTCCTCGACCGGCAGCGTGGGCAGCGTGAAGGAGGAGCGTCCGCACGTGATGGCGATCCGGGTGCCCTCGCTCTCGATCTGCACGGGCTGGGGTGGCAGCGAGCGCGCGATGTCCGCGAGGAGGCGACCCGAGACGAGGGTGGTGCCCTCACTGCTGACGTCAGCGGCGATCTCGACTCGGCCGGACACCTCGTAGTCGAAGCTGCTCAGGGTGAGACCGTCCTCGGTGGCGGTCAGCACCAGGCCGGCGAGTACAGGAAGCGATGGCCGTGAGGGCAGTGTTCTGGCTGCCCATGCCACTGACTCAGCGAGCACGTCACGCTCGACCCGAAGCTTCACGGTGTCCTCCGCTTTCCTGATGTGAGGCGACAGTCTGGCAGGAAAGGCCCACCTTCGTGCAGTGGGGGACCATCTACGACCCTTGTCCACCGTTCCCGTGCACAAGGCTGTTCATCGAAGTCTCCAGCAAGAGGTGTAGTCATCGTCATAGGGGGTGTGCACGAGGTGGACAACTGCCGTTCTGGCTGCTCAAGAGGCGTGTCGTGGTGCACAGGTGCTGGGGAGGACGCAGCCCCTTCCTGTGCACGGCGGGGGGTAACCGGCAGCGGAGGCACCGACCGTCTCGCGGCGAGGCGCAGGTTGTCCCCAGGCCAGTGGTGGTTGGCGCGACTATCGGTCCAGTTATCCACAGGATGTCCACGGTTTGGGGATGATCTCGGGCGCCGGCGCGAAGAGGGTCCTTACGGCGTCTGTCCACAACTGGGGACATCATGGGGACGGATGTGACGGACGGCAGCAAAGTGACGTGAGTGCTACATGGTGCGAGGCTGGGACTTGATCCTGCTGGTGAGGTCGGTGACCTGGTTGAACAGGCTTCTGCGCTCGGCCATGAGCTGGCGGATCTTGCGGTCGGCATGCATCACGGTGGTGTGATCACGGCCGCCGAAGGCCTGGCCGATCTTGGGCAGCGACAGGTCGGTGAGCTCCCGGCACAGGTACATGGCGATCTGGCGTGCGGTGACCAGGACACGCGAGCGACTCGATCCGCAGAGGTCGTCGACGGTCACGCCGAAGTACGAGGCCGTGGCCGCCATGATCTGGGCGGCGGTGATCTCGGGACCGGTATCGGACGGCAGGAGATCCTTGAGCACGATCTCGGTGATGGCAAGGTCGACCGACTGGCGGTTGAGGGAGGCGAAGGCCGTCACGCGGATGAGCGCGCCCTCGAGCTCGCGGATGTTGCTGGAGATCTTGGAGGCGATGTACTCGAGGACCTCCGGCGGCGCGACGAGCCGCTCCTGGATGCTCTTCTTGCGCAGGATGGCGATGCGGGTCTCGAGGTCGGGCGGCTGGACGTCGGTGATCAGGCCCCACTCGAAGCGGGAGCGCATCCGGTCCTCGAAGTCCGGGAGCTGCTTTGGGGGCAGATCGGACGTGACCACGATCTGCTTGTTGGAGTTGTGCAGGGTGTTGAACGTATGGAAGAACTCTTCCTGCGTCTGGATTTTTCCGCCCAGGAACTGGATATCGTCGACGAGCAGGACATCGACCTCGCGGTACCGGCGCTGGAAGCTGGCGGCCTTGTCGTCGCGGATGCTGTTGATGAACTCGTTGGTGAACTCCTCCGAGCTGACGTATCGCACCCGGGTGCCCTTGTAGAGCGTGCGGGCATAGTGGCCGATGGCATGCAGCAGGTGGGTCTTGCCGAGTCCGGAGCCGCCGTAGATGAACAGCGGGTTGTAGGCGCGGGCCGGCTGCTCCGCGACGGCGACGGCGGCGGCGTGTGCGAACCGGTTGCTGGAGCCGATGACGAACGTCTCGAACGTGTACTTGTCGTTGAGCCGGCCGTCCTCGTTGCGCGTCCCTGGGGAGCCGGTACCCGGGCGGCTGGACTCCTCGCGCCGGTCCGACGGCCGCTGGTGCCGGGGTCGCGGGGCCTCCTGGGCGTCCGCGTAGGTGGCGTCGGCGACCTCGTCGGTGGTGTCGTCAAGTGCCGGGTCGATGGACGGGTCGACGGTGACAGCGAGCTTGATGTCGCGTCCGAGCAGCTCGGACAGTGCCTCCACGACCATGGGCCGGAGCCTGGTCTCGAGGACGTCCTTGGTGAATTCGTTGGGGGCGGCGATGAGTGCGGTGTCCTCGACGAGGCCCAGCGGACGCGTCAGCTTGACGAAGGCCTTCTGCTGCGGGGTCAGGCTGCCATCGGAGAGGCTGGCGATAGCCTGGGCCCACACGGCGGCCAGGTCACCGGGCGCATCCATCGTGGTTCTCCCCCGGTCTGTCAGCAAGGTATCCACAATCTTATCCACAGATGTGGAACGGGTTCCGCGACCATAGTCACCCGGGGGACAGGCAGACAAGTGCGGCCCTGCAGGCGGCCCGGTTTGACCGTGGCGACCCGCCTTACGTAGTCTGCAACAGTTGCCCGGTGTCGGGGTGAGTGCATCATGCCGCGATACTGGTCGACCACTGCAGACTTCCCCGCACGAATGTTCCCAGGAGCCAGACCATGAAGCGCACCTTCCAGCCCAATAATCGTCGTCGGGCAAAGACCCACGGATTCCGGCTGCGTATGCGCACGCGCGCGGGTCGCTCCATCCTCGCTGCGCGGCGTTCCAAGGGCCGCGAGCGACTTTCCGCCTGATATTTCGTGCTTCCCGCGGCTAACCGGCTCAGGACTGCCGCCGACTTCTCCCGCACGACCCGTCGTGGGGCGAGATCTGCCCGCGGTTGCGTCGTCGCGTACGTCTACAGCGGCGATCCGGTGAACCAGCCCCGAGTGGGCCTGATCGTGAGCAAGGCGGTGGGGGGATCAGTGCAGCGACATCGAGCAGCCAGACGGCTGCGAGGGGCGATTCGTCCACTGCTGCCCACCCTTCCGGCCGGCAGCGTCGTGGTGCTGCGTGCGCTCGCGGGCGCCGACACGGACACCCGACTGGGCGACAGCGTCCTGCGCGCGGTGCGCAGCGCGCTCACGGCCCGGCAGTAGGGGGCGCGGCGTGCGCCAGGCACTCTCGAGATCCGGGTCCGCGCTGTCCTGGGCGTGGAACCACTCCGTCGGCTGGCTGCTGGCTGCCGTCCTCATCATCGCGATCAGGGGATACCAGATCCTGATCTCCTCGTGGACGCCCGCCTCGTGCCGCTTCCACCCGAGTTGCTCGTCCTACGGCCTGGGCGCCGTGCGGACCCATGGCGCACTGAAGGGCACGGCCCTGACGGGCTGGCGGATCCTGCGGTGCAACCCGTGGAACGGCGGTGGGGTCGACCCGGTGCCGGCCCCCGGACGCTGGTTACCGGACGTGCATCCGAACGGCGAACCACGGTCTGGAACGATGATGGCGCGCGACGCCGCGAACACGAACGTCTAAGGAAGGCTGAAGACAACCGATGTTCATTCTCGATTGGCTGAAGATCGGGGTCAGTTGGATCCTGGTCCAGTTCCACGGGTTGCTGACGAACGTCTTCAGCATGGATCCATCCAGCGGCTGGACGTGGGCGTTCGCGATCGTCGGGCTGGTCATCGTCATCCGAATCCTGCTGATCCCCCTCTTCGTCAAGCAGATCAACTCGCAGCGCAACCTGCAGCTGATCCAGCCGCAGATGAAGGAGATCCAGAAGAAGTACGCCGGCGACAAGGAACGCCAGTCGCAGGAGATGATGAAGCTCTACAAGGACACGGGCACCAACCCACTTGCGTCCTGCCTGCCGATCCTGTTGCAGGCACCCATCTTCTTCGCGTTGTTCGGCGTCCTGCAGAGCCTGGCCATGTACAACGCGGACGACCCGACGTACACGGCCCAGGGTGTCTTCCAGTGGAGCCAGTACGCGTCCCTCGTACCGCAGTTCCACGACGCGCAGCTCTTCGGGGTCCCGCTCTACGCGACGTTCATGGACGCGGACGCGACCCCGAACCCGTTGAATACGCGCATCCTGGCGATCATCATGATCCTGCTGATGACGGCCACGACCTTCATCACCCAGCGTCAGCTGATCGTCAAGAACAGCGCGCCCGACAACCCGATGGTGCGCCAGCAGAAGATCCTGCTCTACGTCTTCCCGCTCATCTTCGCCGTCTCGGGCATCAACTTCCCGATCGGCGTGCTCATCTACTGGTTCACCACGAACCTGTGGTCGATGGGCCAGCAGTTCTGGGTCATCCGGAACAACCCGCAGCCGGGCACGCCCGCCTTCGAGGCCAAGCAGGCGCGCTCTGCCGCGAAGCGGGCCACCAAGGCGGGGGCAACCACCGATGTGATCCCGACGGAGGATACCGACACAGCGTCGGAAAACTCCGGTCGCAATCAGCCGAAGAAGACCTCGAGAAGCCAGCGCAAGAAGAAGCCGCCGCAGTAGCGACTGCCGGCCCCCTGACCGATGTAGCTCAAACCGTGTGGAGTGATTCATGACCGACGTGCAGGATCAGACGATCAATGACGTGCCGGAGCCGGCCGACGAGCTCATGGAGACCGACGAGCTCATAGGGACGGACGAGCCCGAGGAGACGGACGAGCCCGTGGGCGCCGCGGCGCCGCGTAGGCCACGGCCGAAGCGGACGTCGCTGCTGGAGCGCGAGGGTGACGTCGCTGCCGACTACCTGGAGGGCCTGCTCGACATCGCCGATCTCGACGGAGACATCGACATCGACGTCGAGGGCAATCGGGCCATGGTGTCGGTCCTGGAGGTCTCCCCCGGCGACCTGCGCCATCTCGTGGGTGAGGATGGGCACGTCCTGGACGCGCTCCAGGAGCTGGCCAGGCTGGCCGCCACCCGGGAGACCGGTGAGCGGTCGCGGCTGATGCTCGACGTGGCCGGCTTCCGGGCCGCCCGCCGTGCGGAGATCGTGGCCATCGCCGAGGCGGCCGTGGCGGAGGCGCAGCGCACCGAGGCCCCCGTGCGCCTCGAGCCGATGACCCCGTTCGAGCGCAAGGTCGTGCACGATGTGGTGGCCGACGCCGGCCTGAAGAGCGAGTCCGACGGCGACGAGCCGACGCGCCGCGTGGTCATCAGAACCGCCTAAGACTCGCCCGGCCAGGGAACACGCGATGGTTTCCCGTGAAACACCAGGTCCTGTCCCACCCCTGCCCGAGTGGCTTCAGCCGCATCTGATCGCCCTGGCCGTGTTCGCCGACCTGCTCAGTGATACGGGCGTGGCCAGAGGGCTGATCGGCCCGCGGGAGGTCCCGCGCCTGTGGCAGCGGCACCTGCTGAACTGCGCCGTGGTGGCCGCGCCCGATGCCGGGCTGATTGCGAGCGGTTGCCGGGTGGCCGATGTCGGCTCCGGCGCGGGGTTACCCGGGCTGGTGTGGGCGATCGTCCGACCCGATCTTCAGGTCCTTCTCATCGAGCCACTGCTGCGGCGCAGCGACTTCCTGGCCGAAGCGGTGGCCGCACTCGACCTGGCCGATCGGGTGGAGGTCATCCGGGGACGTGGCGAGGACGTGCCGCGAGCGCCGGGCTGGCGGGCTGTCGACGTCGTGACGGCGCGCGCCGTGGCGCCACTGGACCGGCTCATCGGCTGGACCGCCCCCCTGCTTGCGGACGGCGGCCGACTGCTCGCTCTGAAGGGCAGCAGTGCACGCACGGAACTGGCCCAATCCGCGGCGGTGGCCGCGGCCGCGGGACTGATCGATCTCGAGGTCCTCGAGGTGGGTCAAGGGGTCGTGGATCCACCGACCACCGTTATCGTCGGCACGCGCCGTACGGCACAATGACGCACATGGCGAGTCCCCTGCCCCCTGCAACGCCGACGCCTGCGGCCACCGCCCCCGCGGGTCTGGGCTGGCTGGCAGACGACCCCACGGACGATGTTTCCCGTGAAACATCGACGGGGACGACCCCCGCGGGTCTGGGCTGGCCGACCGCACCCGGCGATAGGGCATGACGCGGATCATCACCGTCGCCAACCAGAAGGGCGGCGTCGGCAAGACCACCAGCACAGTCAATATCGCCGCCGCCGTTGCTCAGGCGGGTCACTCGGTGCTGGTCATCGATCTCGATCCGCAGGGCAACGCCTCCACCGCCCTCGGCGCCACGCACACCGAGGGCACGCCGAGCGTGTACGAGGTGCTCAGCGGCGAGTTGAGTCTCGCCGACGTCGCCCAGCCCTGCCTCGATCTCCCGGGCCTGCGAACCGTCCCCGCCACTATCGACCTGGCCGGGGCGGAGATCGAGCTGGTCGCCATGGTCGCCCGCGAGTACCGGCTCTCCAAGGCTGTCGCCGCGTACCTCGCGCACCAACGGCAGGACGGGGGCACGGCACCGGAGTTCGTCTTCCTCGATTGCCCACCGAGCCTGGGGCTGCTGACCCTGAACGGACTCGTCGCCGCCCGCGAGGTGCTCCTGCCGATCCAATGCGAGTACTACGCCCTGGAAGGGCTTTCCCAGTTGCTGCGGACCGTCGATATGGTGCGCACGCACCTGAACCCCGAACTCGTCGTCAGCGCCATCCTGCTGACCATGTACGACGGGCGCACCCGGCTGGCGTCGCAGGTGGCGGACGAGGTGCGCACGCACTTCGGCGCGCAGGTGCTCGATACCGTCATCCCCCGATCGGTGCGAGTCTCCGAGGCACCGTCGTACGGCCAGACGGTGCTGACCTACGATCCGACGTCGTCCGGGGCGCTCGCCTACCGTGAGGCTGCGGCCCAGGTGGTACTGATGGGCCATCCGCAGGAATCCACAGAGTTATCCACAGGCAGGCCCTCGTAGAACCGGCCAAACGTCCAGAGTTTTCCCCCGATCTGACAGGAGTGGTGATCGTGGCAACGACACCCAAACGAGGGCTCGGCCGGGGACTGGGTGCCCTCATCCCGGCATCGGTCCCGCTCGAGGTGCCCCCGACGCCCGAGCTGGTCCCAGGGCAGCCGGCGCCCAGCGGTGCAGAGGTGCGTGAGCCCATGGGCGCCACCTATGCGGAACTGCCCATCGACCAGGTCGTGCCCAACCCCAGACAGCCCAGAACGGTCTTCGACGAGGATGCCCTGGCCGAGCTGGTCTTCTCGATCCGCGAGGTCGGGCTGCTGCAGCCCGTGGTCGTGCGCCGCACGGACGGGGGCACCTTCGAGCTCATCGCAGGCGAGCGCCGACTGCGTGCGTCGCGGGAGGCTGGCCTGACGGCCATCCCCGCCATCATCCGGGACACCGACGATGATGCGATGCTCCGCAATGCCCTCCTGGAGAACCTGCACCGCGCCGATCTGAACCCACTGGAGGAAGCGGCGGCCTACCAGCAGCTGCTCTCGGACTTCGGCTGCACGCAGGACGAGCTGGCCAGGAGGATCGGCCGTTCTCGCCCCCAGGTCACCAATACGATCCGGCTCCTGCGGCTGCCCCCGACGTTCAGCTACGGGTGGCAGCCGGCGTCCTGAGCGCCGGCCACGCCCGGGCGCTGCTGTCCCTCGACGACACGGCGGCCATGGAGTCGCTGGCGACCAGGATCGTGGCCGAGGGCCTGAGCGTGCGCGCGGTGGAGGAGATCATCTTCGTCGGCGACGCCGACGGCCGCCGGCGCAAGCGCTCACCCCGCTCACGGGACGCCTCGCCCCAGGACGGCCAGACGGCGGACCTGGTCGGTGAGCTGACCGAGCGGGCCGGTGACCGGCTCGATACCCGCGTCAGCGCAGACGGCTTCGCCACGCCCAGGTCACGGGGTCGGCTGCTGATCGAGTGCGCCGACGCCGAGGATCTGCGACGCATCGTCGATCTCCTCACCAGCCAGCGCTGACCCGGCCCGGCGATCGGTCGCGGTCCGGACGAGATCGGCCGTGAGTGCGCCGAGTGAGATCTCGGCGGCGGCGAGGGCCTGCGGGAACAGCGAGGTCTCCGTCATTCCCGGCGCCACGTTGACCTCGAGGAACCAGGCCTGATCATCGGCATCGATGATCAGGTCGGTCCGCGACAGGTCGCGTAGGCCCAGTAGGACATGCATGTCCAGGGCCATGGCCTGTGCGGCCAGGGCCTGCTCGTCCGTGAGCCGGGCCGGACAGAAGAACTCGGTGGTGCCGGCGGTGTAGCGCGCGGCGTAGTCGTAGAGCTCCCCCTCGGGGACGATCTCCACGGCCGACAGCGCCAGGACGTCGCCATCCCGCTCGAAGACGCCGACCGTGACCTCGACACCCTCGATGTACCGCTCCATGAGAACGACGTCGCCGTATGCGAACGCGCCGACCATCGCGGCCGGCAGGTCGACTGCTCGGTGCACGATCGCGGTGCCAAGGGAGGAGCCACCCTTGGTGGGCTTGACAACCAAGGGCAGGCCGAGGCTCTCGACCACGGCATCGAGCACTCCGGCCGCGCCGAGCTCACGGAACGTCGACTGCGGCATGGACACGCAGGCGGGTGTGCTGATGCCCGCGGACTCGGCGAGCTGCTTGGCGATGGGCTTGTCGAAGGCCAGCCTGCTGGCTGCTGCATCGGACCCGACAAAGGGAATCTTCAATGACTCCAACACATTTCGAAGGGCTCCGTCCTCGCCGGCGGCTCCGTGCAGCAGCGGCACGATGCAGTCGGGGCGGTGCTCCCTGAGCAGGTCGAGCAGTCGCCCGTCGACGTCGTGCTCGCTGACCTCCCAGTCCGGACACTCGACGCGCAGCGCCTCCGCGACCCGGCGGCCGGAGCGCAGGGACACGTCGCGCTCTGCTGACAGCCCGCCGGAGAGGACGAGAACGTGCATGGGATCTCCTACCGTAGGTCGGGAGTGGGCACGGACGAGCCGGGTGTGGCGTTCAGCGCATGCCCGGTACCGAAGGTGTTGACGAGCTCGATCTCGCTCTCGATGACGGCGGCTAGCCGGCGCACGCCCTCGCGGATCCGATCAGGCTCGGGGTAGCAGTACGACAGCCGCATGTTGTGCCGGCCCTGACCGTCGACGTAGAAGCCCGTGCCGGGCACGTAGGCCACCAGGTTGGCGACGGCCCGGGGGAGCATGGCGGTGGCGTCCAGGCCGTGCGGGAGCGTGAGCCAGGAGTAGAAGCCGCCCTGGGGGATCGTCCACGTCGTGCCCTCGGGCATGAGCGCCTGCAGGGACTCCAGGAGGGCGTCACGTCGTTCCCGGTACACCTCGCGGTAGGTCTTCACCTGCTCGCGCCACGGCTGCGTCGCCAGGTACTCCGAGATGGTCAGCTGCGTGTAGTTGGACGGGCACAGGATGGCCGCCTCGGCAGCGAGGACCAGCTTCTCGCGCACGCCGTGCGGAGCCACGGCCCAGCCGACCCGCAGGCCCGAGGCGATGGTCTTGGAGAAGGAGCCGAGGTAGATCACGCCGTCTGGGTCATGAGCCCTGATCGCCCGGGGCACCTCGCCCTCGAAGCCGAGAAGTCCGTATGGGTCGTCCTCGAGCACGGCGATGCCCTCACGCTGGGCGATCGCCAGGATCTCGGACCTGCGGGCCTGGCCCTGGGTCACTCCGGCAGGATTGTGGAAGCTGGGGATCGTGTAGATGAGCTTGATCCGCCTGCCCGCCGCCCGCACGGAGGTGATGGCCTCCTCGAGGGCACTGGGGACGAGTCCCTCGTCGTCCATCGCCATGTGGACGACGTCGCACTCGTAGGCCTGGAACACCCCGAGGGCCCCCACGTAGGACGGCGACTCGACCAGGACGACGTCTCCGGGATCGCAGAACACCCGGGTGACCAGGTCGAGCGCCATCTGCGAGCCGGGGGTCACGACGATGTCGTCCGGATGGGCGCTGATCCCGACCTCGGCGATGACCTCGAGGATCTGCTCGCGCAGCGTGACGTCACCCTGGCCGGAGCCGTACTGGAGGGCCACAGCACCGCGTTCGTGCAGGATGCGCCGCGCGGTGTCGGCCAGCATCTCGACGGGCAGCGCCTGGACATAGGGCATTCCGCCTGCGAGGGAGACGACCTCGGGCCGCGAGGCCACGGCGAACAGGGCCCGGATCTCCGAGGCGCGCATGGCGTTGGCGCGGCTGGCGTAGGCATCCACCCACGGGTCCAGACGCGATCCTCCACTGCTCATGACAGTCCCCTCTCCGGCCTTCACCTGTCGCCATTGGTCGTGTCGACCTACGATAGGGCCAAGGGAGAGGGCGGGAACATGCGGCGTCTGCTGGCTTTGCTTGGCCTGATCGGGCTCGGCGTGCTGCTGGGGTTCGTCGTGCGCCTCGTCTGGCCGCGGCCGAGCAGTGTCGACGACGAGGTCTACCCCGGGCCCCAGGAGGCTAGCGAGGCGCGCAGAACCGCGTGACGGCCGCTGCCAGGCCCTCGGCGACGACGTCCTGGAAGGTCGGATTCGTCAGCCGCCGGGCATCGGACTCGTTCGACAGGTAGCCGAGCTCGACGCGCACGGCCGGCATGCGGGTCAGGCGCAGCATGTCCCAGGTGCGCGGCAGCGTGCGACAGTCGAGCAGATCCGTGCGCGAATGCAGCTCGTACTGCACCAACTCGGCAAGCACGCGCCCGCCCGGCGAGTACGCGCCTCCGCACGGATCGCCGAAGTAGAACGTGGCAAGGCCGTTGGGCAGGGGGCTCGACACCCGATTCACGTGCAGGGACAGCACGATGTCGGCTCCCACATCGTTGGCGAACTGCGCCCGGGACGGGTCGTCGGCGTTCTCGGACTGCTCATCGACCTGGGCGGGGCGCGTCAGCAGCACCTGCGTGCCGAGTGCCGCGAGCCTGCCTTCGAGCCGGGCCGCGACCGCGTGGCACAGGTCGGGATCGGTGAGATCCCCGGCATCGAGGACGACGACCTTGTCGGCGATCCCGGTGCGCAGCTCCGTCAGGGTCACGTGCTCCCGCAAGCCGGTCGCGTTGCCGCCCGACACCGTGCGCACGAGGCGATCGAACGCCCGGAAGGTGTCTGGACCGCACGTGCCGTCGGCGGTGACGCCCACGCCCTTCTGGAACTCCCGCAGGGCCATGTCGGTGTGGCGCCCGAACCTGCCGTCGGGTCGGCCGACCGCGAATCCCAGCTGGTTGAGCCGCCGCTGCAACTCGGTGACGTCGTCGCCGCTGACGAGGTGGCCGGGCACGTAGGTGAGGACCCGGTCCCCGAGCTGCCAGCGGGCCTCCTCGAGGCGCCCGAAGGTGTGCGGTCCGACCACGCCGTCGACCGTGATGCCGCGCTCCTGCTGGAAGGCCCGCACAGCGTGGTCGAGCTCGGCATCGAAGCGGTCGGGGTCGCCGTCCGCGAGGTCGCTGCACAGCCCGAGGTGGGCCAGCCTGGTGCGGACCTCGGCGACGGCCGGCCCGATGTCCCCGCAGCGCAGCATCACGCGCGCCCGTGGGTCCGGGAGGGCCCTCGTCGCGCGGGTCTTCCGATGAACACGTGCTTACAGGTAGGGGGCAAGCTCAGCGAGGAGGACGCCCTTCGGCTTCGCCCCGATGATGGTCTTCACGACCTGGCCACCCTTGTAGACGTTCATGGTGGGGATCGACGTGATGCCGTAGGAGGCGGATGTCTGGGGGTTCTCGTCGACGTTCAGCTTCGCGATGACGATGCCGTCGTTGGTGCTGGCGATCTCCTCGAGGATCGGGGCGATCATCTTGCACGGTCCGCACCATTCCGCCCAGAAGTCGACGACCACGGGCTTGTCGCTCAGCAGCACGTCATCGGCGAAGCTCGCGTCGGTGACCTTCTTCGTTGCTCCCATGGCTCTTCTCCTGGGTAGTGAGGGTGGTTCGTGCCGATCTGCGGCGGTCTGCCCCCGCGGGCGGTTGACCTAGGTTACTCGCTCGCCGAGAGGAATCGTTCCGCGTCGAGGGCGGCTGCGCATCCGGTGCCGGCTGCGGTGATGGCCTGGCGGTACGTGTGGTCGACCAGGTCGCCGCAGGCGAAGACGCCGGGCAGGTTCGTGGCCGTGGTACCGGCCCCCACGAGGACGTAGCCCTCGTCGTCGAGGTCGACCTGTCCCTTGACGAGCTCGGAGCGCGGGTCGTGACCGATCGCGATGAACAGGCCGGTGACCGGCAGTTCGCGGGTGGCGCCCGTCTGGGTGTCGGTGAGCTCGATCGCGCTGACCTTGGCGTCGCCGACGACCTCGGACACGACCGAGTTCCAGGCGAACCTCATCTTCTCGTTCGCCATGGCCCGCTCCTGCATGATCTTGGAGCCGCGCAGTTCGTCGCGACGGTGCACGAGGGTCACCGACTTCGCGAAACGGGTGAGGAATCCGGCCTCCTCCAGCGCGGTGTCGCCGCCGCCGACGACGGCGATGTCCTGGTCGCGGAAGAAGAAGCCGTCGCAGGTGGCGCACCAGGAGACGCCGTGACCGGACAGCCGCTTCTCGTTCGGCAGTCCGAGCTCGCGGTAGCCCGAGCCCATCGCGAGGATGACGGCCTTGGCCTGGTAGCTGTTGCCGGAGCCGTCCACGACGGTCTTGATGTCGCCGGTCAGGTCGACGCTCATGACGTCGTCGGTGATCAGCTCGGCGCCGAAGCGCTCGGCCTGCGCCCGCATCTGCTCCATGAGCTGCGGCCCCATGATCCCGTCGGTGAATCCGGGGAAGTTCTCGACCTCGGTCGTGTTCATGAGCGCGCCGCCTGCCGTGACCGCGCCCTCGAACACCAGGGGCTGCAACTGAGCCCGTGCCGCGTAGACCGCTGCGGTGTAGCCGGCGGGTCCTGACCCGATGATGATGACGTTGCGGACCTGGTTCACGACATGGCCCCTTCTAGTGGCTCGGCTCGGTGGAGCGCCCGTCTGCACGGGCGACGCATACCTTGGGGGGTATGCAATGCCTCCTGCAACGATCCTACGGTCCGCCGCATTCCTCGCGGCTTCCGGTCAGGGCAGGAGAACGTACGGGACGTGCGCCATGATGCCGTCCTGGACCTGCTGGCATTCGGGCTTGACGACCCAGACGTCGAGCGTGCCCATCGGCGACGCCAACGTGGTGGTGGGCGGTGGGCTGGTGGCCGGATCGACCTGGCTCGCCGGAGCCACGACCACGCCTGCGTCGGTGCCCTCGTACGTGGCGCGGTCGACGACGAGTGCCTGCGCCTGCGCCGACTTGGCCAACCACGTCAGGCAGGCGCGCAGGGCCTCCCATGACTGCGTGAAGCCGCCCTCGATGGGCAGCGCCACGGGGGTGACCGGCATGAGCGAGGCCTCCTCGGGCGTGTGGACGTCGACCTCGTCGAGCAGCGTGGCGACCTGGTCGGTGAGTCCGGCCCGGGTGTAGTTGACGTTCGAGGCCATCACCATGCGCGCGGCCTGTGGCGCGACGGACTCTGCGGCGAAGGCCTCGGGGGTGGGTGCGAGCCCAGCCGACTTCGCAGCGGCGTCCGCGGCACCGGCCGCGTCCGACGAGGCCAGGGCCACGGGCGCGTCGCCGGCCATGATCGCCTCCCCACTGCCTCCGCCCAGGGACAGGGTGCTCACGGCGATGCCGAGGGCCACCAGGACCACCGACGCCGCGACCAGGCCGCCGGCCCAGCGCAGGCTGCGGTGCTCGGCCCGCTCGGCCCGGGGCGCGAGCGGCACGACGTTGCCCGCGGTTGCCCCTGAGCGCGCGGCGGCCTCGTCTGCGAGGGCCCTGGACAGCCTGGCCCAGACCTCGGGCGGCATGGCCTCGGCTGTCACGTCGTGGGAGGAGTCCAGGAAGGTCAGGCCGGCCAGGGTCGCGGTGATCGCGTCGAGTGCCTGGACATCGATGGACGGGTCGTCGAGGGCGTCGTCGATCGAGTCGTACTCGTCAGCCATGGTGGGTCTCACCTCCTTCGGTGGGTGTGACGGCGTCGGTCTGGTCCAGGTTCCGCAGGTAGGACAACCGTTTGGCGAGCTTGGCCCGGCCGCGGAAGCAGCGGCTCTTGACCGTGCCCGCCGGGCAGCCCAGCATCGTGGCTGCCTCCTCGACCGACCAGCCCTCCACGTCGACGAGCAGCACGGCCTCGCGCTGGTCGACGGGCAGCTCGGCGAGCGCCGCCGTGATGACCAGTTGCGTCTCGCGGCGGTCGATGGCGTCGTGCGGGTCCACCGCGACCACTCCGGGCAGGTTCTCGTCGTCGTCCGGCAGCACGGACGTGCGGCGCACCGCTCGCCGGCGCAGCCGGTCCAGGCTGGCGTTGACCACGATCCGGTGCAGCCAGGTCGTCACCGCCGAGTCCCCTCGGAACTGGTCGGCCCGCCGGAAGGCCGAGATCAGTGCGTCCTGGAGGGCATCGGCCGCCTCCTCCGGGTCCCCGGTCGTGCGCAGGGCCACTCCCCACAGCCGATCGCGGTGACGGCTGACGAGCATGCCGAAGGCGGCTGGGTCTCCGGCCACGTGCGCGCCGAGCAGCTCGGCGTCCGTGGGCGCGTCGATGGGCGGGGGCACGGGACTGAGCCTAAAGCGTGTCGCATAAGTCGGAGGAGACTCGTCGGAGCAACACGGCGATTTGGCTGAGGATGAGGAATCCGGCGTGCGCTTCGAGCGTGGTTTCCCATTGGCGGACGAGTCGGCGGTTCCGGTTGATCCAGGCGTGGGTGCGTTCGACGACCCATCGTCGTGGTTGGACTGTGAACCCGGTTTGGTCTCTAGGTCCATCAACGTCGCCGGGATGCTCGCCAACCATCGCCTCGCACGATCAATCTCGGACGCGGCATGGAGCGAACTTGCACGGATCCTTGCCTACAAGCAAGCGTGGCGCGGTGGCGCAATCACGATGGTTGACAGGTGGTTTCCGTCCTCGAAATCGTGCTCGTCATGCAGCGGGCTCAACCCCGATCCGACCCTCGCCGACCGCATCTACCAGTGCGGATCATGCGGCCTGTCGGCAGATCGGGATGTGAACGCCGCGATCAACCTCGCAGCATGGGCGACAGCTCACGCCGCCCGGGACCCGCAAGCAGCAGGCCCGGAGACCAACGCCCGCAGAGAGGAACGCTCTGGTCACGGCTCACACCGCGACGAAAGGGGCCTCGATGAAGCGGGAACCCGCACACATCAAGCCGCTAACGCGGCCTGGTGAAACGCGGGACACTCGAGAAGGGTGGCGTCGCTGCAAGACTCATGCGACACGCTCTAGAGGTCAGCCGCTGACGCCACCGCCCTGACGCCACCCTGGTAGACACCGGCGCCGGAGTCGACGAGCCGGAGGAACCCGAGTGAACCAGATCGAGCACGTACCGTCCCGTCACCGGCCGAGGTGACGCGCAGGTCGATCGTGTCCCTCGCCACGGCCGCTGAGGCCAGCGGCGTCCACAGCGCCGGATCGGAGAGGATCGCGATCGGCGATCCGGACGTCGACGTTCGCTACCGCTGCCGACGAGCTTGAGGGACACCTGCTGGACGTCGCGGGGCTCCCCGAGGTCGAGGATGAGGCCGACGCCCGGCCTTGCCGTCGAGCGTCGACGTCGTGTACTCCGACGTGAGCCAGGCCGTCTCCGGGTCGTCGTCGTTCACGGTGGCGGCGAGCTCCTCGCTCTCGCGCCCCTTCCGCTTGTCGGGCTTGCCGTTCCCGTCGTCGTCGCCGAACGGGTCGTAGGAGCGGTACGTGCTGATGGGGTATGACCAGCGCACCGTCGAGCTCCGCCAGGTCGTCCTCGACGTGTGCCGGCTCGGTCAGTATCCGGTCGATCAATGGGCGGCCGACTTGGCAGTCGGGGCCTGGGCACCGGTGACGAACTGCCAGCCCACCCACGCGAGGCCTGCCGCGAGCGCCAGGCCACACACGACCACCAGGGCCGCAGGACGACACGCAGGATCTGCTGCGCAGTTCGGCGCCCGGCCGACGGCGGCACCGCGCGGACGGTCGTGCTGATGGGCGCAACGTGGTCGAGGACGGCGCCGACCATGATGGCGAAGCCGGTGGATCCCCGACCCGCGCCACTCCGCGCGGTCGCACAGCCGCGCTCACGGATCGCGCGACGATGTCGTCGATGCCCCGGGGCAGGGCGGCCCGTGACCTGCGAGGGCGGCAGCACCATGCCGCCTGCCCTCGGTGCGCTCGGCGCCGGTGGGAGCGGTCCCGGCCAGCGGCCGGTGGCGAGCAGGTAGACGAGGCTGCCCAGCGCGTCGACGTCGGACTGCGCCCGGTCGGACGGCACCTGTCCGGTGAGTCGGGGAGCAGCGCCGAACAGGGCGGCGTCGACGGCGAGCCCGCGCACGCGCACCTCGCCCGCGTCGGTCACGAACACGCTCGAGGGTCGCAGTCGGCCGTGGCTGACGTTGGCGCCGAGCCGGCGGCCATCGCTCGGGCGACCTCGGCCGTGAGCGACAGTGCCTCTGCGGGAGAGAAGGGCGTGCCGCCCGCGATCCTGGATCGGACCGCTCCAGGTTGCGGCCCGACGCCCACTCGCTCACGACCGCGATGCCGGCTGGATCGGTCGCCGTCGCCGGCAGGTCGAGGATGTCGAGCACGCGCAGCAGGCGCCGGTCGTCGACGCGCGCCGCTGCCTGGGCGGCACCCGAGGACGGCGGCGCTGCGCGGGTCGTCTGGTCGCCAGCACCCGGATGGCGACGTCCCGGTCGAGGACCTCGTCGTAGGCGTGCCAGAGGTAGACCTCAGCGCCGTCGCCCGCCCCGGATCCTGGGTCACGAGGTCGAGGAGTTGATAGCGGCCGAGTCTGCTCGGTGGCCCTCATGCGCGCCTCATTCGCCGGCGACCACGCGGCCGGCCAGCGAGAGTACGTCGGACACCTCGCGCACGCGTAAGAGTCACGCCGCGGCGAGGTAGCTGACCAGCCCGATGACGGAGGTGATCGCGACGTTGACAGGAGGAGGACGCCCGTGCTGGTGGCGGCGATCCCGCCCGTCTCGAGGTGGCCAGGAGCAGCAGCAGGCACCGCCAGCATGAGCCGGCACCGCGAGCACTGCCTGCGATCAGCATGCGTGCCAGCGACCAGACGGTCCGCCGCGATTCCATCGCAGCCGAGACGCCGTGCCAGTACCCACCACGTGATGACGAAGCCGATCCAGTAGGCGACGGCGTAGGCCAGCGCGATGGCGGCGACCTGGTTGCCACCCCGGAGCGGCCAGGTAGAACAGCGGGAGCACGATGAGAGCAGCAGACGACGCTGAACACCACCGTGAGCCAGAATGGGTGTCCGGGTGTCCTCGAGGGCGTAGTAGCCGCGCAGCAGGACGTAGAACAGGGTGAACGGCAGCAGTCCCAGCATGAAGACGGACACGATGAGGCCCATCAGGCCTGCCTGCTCGGGCGTCGCCGCGCCGTAGCCGAAGAGCAGGATCGCGACTGACGCGCCGTTCACGATGAGGATGGCGGCGACGGGGACGATCAGGGCGCCGACCATCCGCATCGTCGCTGCCACGTCGGCGCCCACCTGCGCGAGGTTGCCGTCGTGCGCGATGCGGCTGAGGGCGGGCAGCATGGCCGTCACGATCGAGACGGTGATGACGCTGTGCGGGAGCATGAAGACGAGGTGGGCCTTCTGGTACGTCGTCAGTCCGGCTGCCACGCCGCCCGGCGTTCGTCGCGTTGACGTTGGCCTGCGTCGCGAGGCGCGTGATCAGCGATGTAGGTCACCTGGTTCACGAGGACGAGCCCTATCGTCCAGATCGCCAGTCCGCCGGCCTTGCCGAGGCCGGCGCCTCGCCAGTCGAAGCGCGGCGTCCACACGATAGCCGCGCCGCCACAGGACCGGGATGAGGATCACCGCCTGGAGCACCGACGCCGAGGGTCGTGCCGATGCCGAGGATGAGGACCTGGCCGCTGGTGAGGATCCCGTCGGCTGCGGCGGACGTTCCGGCGACCGCGATGAACAGTCCGAAGGTCGCGATGGCGACGACGTTGTTGGCGATCGGGGCGAACATCGGCGCGCCGAACCTGCCCGCGGGCGTTGAGGACCTGGCTGAGCATCGCGTAGAGGCCGTAGAAGAAGATCTGCGGCAGGCACAGGCGGGCGAACGCGACGGCGAGGTCGAACTCGTTCGGCGGGTAGTCGACTGGGCGTGTAGAGGTCGACGATCCACGGGGCCGACCGCCACGGCCACCACGGACAGCACGAGCAGGACGGTGGCGACGAGCGTGAGCAGGCGGTCGGCGTACGCCTTGCCGTCGTCGTCGTCCTCCTTCATGCGCCGTACGAGCTGGGGGATGAAGACGGCGTTCAGTGCGCCGCCGATGACGAGGATGTAGACGACGGTGGGCAGCGAGTTGCCCAGCGAGTAGGCGTCGGATACCAGGTAGAAGCCCAGTGCCGCCGTCATCGCGACGTCGCGCAGGACTCCGGTGACTCTGGACACGACGGTCCCGGCGGCCATGACGGCACTGTTGCGCGCCATCGTCTGGCCGGAGGTCGCCACGGGCGGGTTCGCGGCCAGGTCGCCGGGCTGGGACTCGCGCAGCTCCTCGCCCTCCTCGGCATCGAGGAGGCCGTTGTCCGCGTCCGCGGGGCGGCCCGGCTCCTGTCCGGATGGACTCGTCATGGCCCTACCGTCGCAGGCTCGAACCGGAGCGCGAGACCTGCGCCGCTCGGATGCGGCGGATCACGCCGACGAGGACGAATACCAGGATCGCCAGGAAGGCGAGCGGCGACGACCCAGGCCGCGGCACGTGAGTACGCCGTCGACGTCACCGTGATCGGCGCCCCCCTTCCGTATGGCAGGCCCTCGGGCGTGAGCAGCTGCACGTCGACCGCGAGCGGATCGCCGCCGACGACCCGCGCCACGATGTCGACGCTCGCCATCTTCCCGGCCCCGATACGGATGCCGTCGAGCGGCTCGGACTGGAGCCGGATGGACGGCACCCCTTCCAACGCGAGTCCGACGGTGACCGAGCGGTCGAGGTCGTTCGTGATCGTGACGGGCACGCGACCGCTGTCGCCGGAGAAGGTGACCGTGCCCTGCGAGAGCACGCGGACCAGGCCCATCTGGTCGGAGAGCTCGCCGGAGATGCTCCGCACGAGCTGCACGCCCGTCGTCGGGCTGGTCCGCCAGGCCGCCGACTCGGCTCGAAGCAGGGCCGCGGAGAACGGCTCGCTCAACCCCGTGGGGTCGTCGAGGATCGACGTGAAGGCCTCCAGCTGCTGCGTGGCGCGCCGCACGGTGGCCATGTAGCCCTGGTCAAGCTCGGCCTCGCGTGCCTTCTGCCCGTACCCGCCGCGCTGCCGGCTGGTGGCGGGCGCCGGCTCGGCGAGCAGTTGCGTCAGGGTCTGCGGGGAGAGCCAGGGCGCGGTGCGGGTGGCGCGAAGCAGCGGGGCGAGGAAGGAGGCGGACGGATTCCAGCGCACGTCGCGCGGGGCGACGACGACGGTCCGGCCGGCCTGCTCGGCCGGGATCGTCTCGGCGATGAGGGCGGTCTCGGCAAGGAACTGCTGGCGAGCGGCGATCACGTCCGACGCCGTTCGCTGCGGCAGCGAGAGGATGTCGGACAGGCCGGGATCGGCGAGCACGGCCCGCATCGTCCCGACAGAGGTGGGCAGCGCCGCCGTCGCGAGCCCCTCCCCGGGCTGAGCCTGGTCGGTGGGCGGCAGGGCGTCGGACGACAGGATCAGGTCGGTGACCCCTGCAGATGCCAGGACGTTCGCGGTGCTCCGGTCGACCCGTCCGAAGGGTGCCCAGTACAGATTGCCGGGAACGGGTGAACCGAGGGCCGCGGTGGCGATCCCCGGACCCTGCGTGACGGCCCTGACGACGTCGTTCGACATGTCGGCGCGGGTAACCGCGGACGCGTCGATGTCGCCGTAGGGCAGCCCCCGCAGTCCGACGCCGCGGGTGGCGTCCGCCAGTCGATCGAGCCAGCGTCTGGCCGGCTGCTCCCGGTCGCCGACCGAGACGGTGCCGTCGCGGAGGACCTGGTAGCCCTGGCTCATGTCCGAGGCGCCCTCGAGGAGGGCGGGGTCGGCGATCCAGGAGACCATCCCGCGGAAGCGGTTGCCGACGGTGAGCAGCCGGTCGAGTCGGCCGCCGGGCGACAGCTCGGCCGGCGTGCGGTCGTTGAGCAGGAGCCCGGTGGCCGTGCGGGCCGGCCAGTCCGCGAGCGGCCACAGCCACACGAGGTCGATGGGCACGACCGAGTCCGCTGTCGGGTACCAGGGCAGGAAGGTGCGCTCGATCCCCTTGCGCACGGGGGACGCGTCGACGCCGGCCTCGACTGCGAGGGCCTCGACCCCGATGACGTAGGTACCGGACGTCGACAGGCCGAGATCACTGAGCGGCACCTTGATGGTGAAGGACTGCTGGGCACCCGGTGCGAGGTTGCTGCTCACTGCCCGCTTCGTCCCGTAGAAGGCGAGGGCTGCGGGCTCACCATCGGCGGGCTCGAGTCCGGCGGACAGCACCTTGGACACGTCCTTGCGTGCGGTCATCGGCACCGGCGAGCGGCGAAGCTGCACGCTCACGTCGGTCAGCTCGGTTCGGGCTGAACTGACGAGCCGCCCGCGCACCCGGAGCACGTCGTAGGCACCGGCCACCTCGGGGGACAGCGAGTCGATGACGACCTGGACCGACGGCAGCGTGACGTCGACGGCCGCTGCCGGGGACGTCGGGAGCCAGGCCAGCAGGGCGACCGTCGAGGCCAGGGTGACGGCGACGGGCAGCAGCCGGTGCGGTCCGCTCACTGCGCGGCCGTCCAGATGGCGGGGTCGGCCAGCACCTCGTGCACGCGGGAGAGCAGCCGCCGCTCGTCTGCGTACCGGAGCCGGGCGCCCACTTCGTCGAGGGGGACCCAGGCCACCTCGGCCACCTCGGCGTCGGCATCGGACAGGCTCGAGATCCTGGGCAGCCAGCAGGAAGTGGTGCACGGTCTTGTGCACCCGACGGTCCTCGGCCATGAACCAGAAGTCGATGGTGCCGAGCGGGGCCAGGATGCTCCCCGTGATGCCGGTCTCCTCGTGGATCTCGCGGACCGCGGCCTGCTCGGGAGTCTCGCCCTCCTCGATGTGGCCCTTGGGCAGCGACCAGGCGAGGCGACCTCGCCGGTCCGCCCGCGCAATGAGGGCTGCCTGGGGGCGAGCACCTCGTCGGTCGAGGACGAATCCACCAGCGGAGGTCTCCTCAACCCGGCGCAGCGGTGCCCTCCGAGGCACCTGATCGCGGGGGCTGGCCATACGGGCAGGATAACCGCCGGAGGGGGGCGTCTACGCTCTGCTGGCGTGGCCCCCGAATCCGAGCACCGCCTGGCCCAGCAGCGGGCCGTCGCCGAGCTCACGCCGATCGCCGGACTCCTGACGGCGATCGGGGAGCGCTTCTCCGAGGCCGGCTTCGAGCTCGCTCTGGTCGGTGGACCGGTCCGCGATGCCCTGCTGGGACGGATGTCCCGGGATGCGGGAGCCGATCTCGACTTCACGACCAACGCGCCGCCAGACCGGATTCTCGGCCTGCTGGAAGGCTGGGCCGAGGCCACCTGGGACGTGGGCATCCGGTTCGGGACGGCCGGCGCGCGCGTGCAGGGGCGGGAGGTCGAGATCACCACCTACCGGTCGGACGTCTACGACCCGACCTCGCGCAAGCCGGAGGTGGACTTCGGCAGCTCGTTGGAGGGCGACCTCGGCCGCCGCGACTTCACCATCAACGCCATGGCCATCCGGCTGCCGGACCTGTCATTCGTCGACCTGTTCGGCGGCGTCCACGACCTGCACTCCCGGGTGATCCGCACGCCCGGCCGACCGCATGACTCCTTCAGCGACGATCCGCTGCGCATGATGCGCGCGGCGCGCTTCTCCGCCCAGCTCGGCTTCGACGTCCTCGACGACGTGGTGGAGGCCATGACGGAGCAGGCCGAGCGACTGTCGATCGTCTCGGCCGAGCGCGTTCGCGGGGAGTTCGTCAAGATCGTGATGTCGCCGGATCCGCGACGCGGTCTCACGCTGCTGGTCGACACGGGCCTGGCAGGGTTCGTCCTGCCCGAGCTCCCGCTCCTGCAGCTCGAGGAGGACGAGCACCATCACCACAAGGACGTCTACGAGCACACCCTCACCGTCCTGGAGCAGGCAATAGCACTGGAGACGGCGCACGTACCGGCGACCGGACCCGACGAGGTGCTGCGCCTGGCGGCGCTCCTGCACGACATCGGCAAGCCACGCACCCGTCGATTCGAGGAGGACGGCCGAGTGTCGTTCCACCACCACGAGGTCGTCGGCGCACGCATGACCCGCAAGCGCATGCAGGCCCTGCGGTTCTCGAACGACGATGATCGACGACGTGTCGACGCTCGTCGAGCTTCATCTGCGCTTCCATGGCTACGGGACCGGGGAGTGGACGGACTCCGCGGTACGTCGCTACGTGCGCGACGCGGGTCCGCTGCTGGCTCGACTGCACAAGCTCACGAGGGCGGACTGCACGACCCGCAACCGCCGTCGGGCCGCCACCCTCCAGCGCTCGTACGACTCGCTCGAGCGCCGTATCGGCGAGCTGGCGGCCCAGGAGGAGCTCCACTCCATCCGACCGGATCTCGACGGGCGGACGATCATGGCGATCCTGGAAGTCCCGCCCGGCCCGGTCGTCGGCGAGGCGTACCGGTTCCTGCTCGACCTGAGACTGGATCGCGGGCCGATGGACGACGAACTGGCGACGCAGGCCCTGCTGGCCTGGTGGGCCGCTCGTCCCTAGCAGGAGACCGCCTCGCGAGCCTGACCAGCGCGTGCCGGCCGCACTACGGTCTATCCATGACCGATGCCGACGTCCAGCCCGACGTGAGCGATGCGTCCATGCAGCTGACCACGCGGGTGCGCAACGCCACCGTCGACGAGCGGATCGAGACCGGCCGGCAGGCACGTGCCCGGCGGGCGCGCACGAGCATCGCGCAGTTCGCCGCCGGTGCGGACCGGCCCGACCCGGTGCAGTTGCTGGGAAGCCAGGAGGTCACGCGCGTGGCGCGGCTCCTGCCCCTGCGGCACTCGCGGATGTCCGTCAGCCCCTTCACGTTCTATCGGGGCAGCGCCGTCATCATGGCGAGCGACCTGGCAGCGATGCCGAACTCCGGGCTCATCACCCAGCTGTGCGGTGACGCGCACCTTTCGAACTTCGGGATGTTCGCCGCGCCCGATCGCAAGGTCATCTTCGACATCAACGACTTCGACGAGACGAACCCGGGGCCCTTCGAGTGGGACGTGCTGCGTCTTTCGACCTCCTTCGTGCTCGCCGGTCGCGACAACGACCTCGACGAGCAGTCCGTACACAACGCGGCGACGGCGGTGGGCTTCGCCTACCGCACCCAGATGGCGGTGTACGCGCAGATGACGGACCTCGACGTCTGGTACGACCGGGTCAGCGTCGAGGTGCTCGAGCAGTGGGCCAAGGACATCGGGCGCGCCTCCGTCCAGGCCAGGACGATCCAGCAGAGCGAGAGCAGGGCGCGCAGCCGCGATGCATGGTCCGCGATCTCGAAGATGACGGTGATTGTGGACGGTCAGCGTCAGTTCAGGAACCAGCCACCGGTGCTCATGCGCGTGGCCATGGACGACGAGGCCTGGGCGGTCATCTCGCACCTGCTCGACGAGTACCAGTTGACGCTGCCCCGCGACCGGCAGCAGCTGCTGCGGCGCTACCACCCGATCGACTTCGGGCACAAGGTGGTCGGCGTGGGCAGCGTCGGCCTGCTCGCCTTCGTGATCCTTCTCCAGGGAAGGGACGAGAACGACCTCATGGTGCTCCAGGTCAAGGAGGCCGTGCAGAGCGTCCTGGAGCCGTTCACCGAGCCCTCGGCGTTCGCGGAGAGCGGAGAGCGCGTGGTCGTCGGCCAGCAGTTCATGCAGGCCGCCTCGGACGTCTTCCTCGGCTGGATCCGTGGACCCGGGGGGCGCGACTTCTACGTGCGCCAGCTGCGGGACATGAAGTACGCCCCCGACCCGGCCACCCTCAACGAGTCGTCGCTGCTCGCGTACGCGATGGTCTGCGGTCGCACGCTGGCACGCGCGCACGCGCGTTCCGGCGACGCGGTGGCCATCTCCGGATACCTCGGCACCAGCGCGAAGTTCGACAAGGCCGTGCACGACTTCGCTCACGTCTACGCGGATCAGGTGGCCGTGGACTTCGCGGCCTACCAGGCGTCGATCGCGTCGGGCGGCGTGTGCCTCGCGCAGCCAGGCGAGGCGGAGAACTACCGGATCGTGCTGAGATCCTCCGAGGGAGTCTCGGTGGTCGTCGAGGATGCCCCGACCCCGGCGAGCAGCTGAACGACGGTCACGAGCCCGGCTACCAGCGCCGACAGCCACAGCATGCTCGCGACAGAGGCCATGCTGCCGAGTACGAGGGCGAGACCGGCCAGCAGGTAGATGGCCCAGCGAACGTGGCCGACGACGGGGCGCAGGGCGGCACCGAGCGGCTCGAGGCCGGCAGGCATCCGGGCGCTGATCTCGCCGAGGCCCTTGACGACCTGGCCGCGCGCCGTGCGCGCGAGCCTGGTGCGGCCGGCGAACCAGGCCGCCGCGATCACGACGAGTCCGAGCACCAGCAGCGCCTGGATGCCGGCCACGAGGTAGGTGAAGAGCGTTTCCCAGAAGACGTTCGCCGCAGCGGCGAAGGGCGTGGCGGACAGCTGGTCGACGAACGCGCCCTGGCCGATGCCCATGCCGATGGTGAGCAGCCCCCCGACGGCCACGAGGACGAACCCGGTCGCCCCGGCAGTGCGGGGCCGCCGGCGCGCGAGTGCGATCGACAGGGCGAACATGGCGGCGATGACCAGCGGGAACCACTGCAGGATGGGTGAGGTCAGCGAGTACACGAAGCGGACCTGCGACAGGGCGGGTGCGCTCATGAGCACGATCTGGCGGTCGGCCTGCGGCACGGTGACGCTTGCAGCCGCGGAGATCCCGTTGTCGACGAGGTGGGTCTGGATCGCGGTGAGGGCAGAGGAGATGTCGAGCACGACGTTGTCGCCGACCACCTGCACAGGGCCTTCCTGACCACCCTCGAGGACCGCGACCAAGCCCTTCTGCGCCGCCACGTTCAGCTTGATCCAGACCGCCGCGAACTGGTCCGAGGCAACGAACTTGGTGACGAGATCGCCGATGAGCCCGTTGATGCCGGTGGCGATCGGGGAGGCCAGCTGGGTCGTGAACGACGAGTCCGGGAAGAGCTTGGTGAGAAGGCCCTCGACCTGGCCCTTCGTGTCGACCTTGGCGATGACCGCGTCGGTCACGGCGGTGGCGACGGCGGCCTGTACCTCGGGCTGCTCGATGAGCGGGCCGACCGTCTCTATGTAGCGCTCGCTGTCGATGACGGTGCGGTGACCCCAGTGCCCGACGAGCGCGACGGGCATCAGGATCGTGGCGAGTGCGAAGATAAGCAGGGAGGCGATCGAACGCGCTCCCCAGCGCCCTGCGGTATCGGCCTCGCTGCTCATCGCTGATCCCCTCGTTCGTCGATGACTGCGACTCTAGGACTGCCGCCGCGCAGATACCACAGCGATGCCAGCACCAGCAGGACGCCGACTGCGGCGTAGACCAGCGGAGCCTGACCGCTCGTCGGCGAGAGCACGGCCATGGCGGTGATGCCGCTGACCAGGCACACGTTGACGATCATGTCGAACAGGGCGAAGACCCGCCCGAGGTGGTCGTCGGGGATGAAGCGCTGCACGAGCGTGTCCGAGCAGACCTTCACCGACTGGCCGGTGAAGCCGAGGCTGAGGCCGCCGCCGAGGAGGATCGCGAAGGCCGGCACCATGGCGCCCGCGATGACCAGGCCGATGCCCAGGATGCCGGCCTGTGCCAGGGCGAAGACCGACCAGTTGACCGCCCCCCAACGGCGGCTCGCCCCGGGCGTGAGGATGGCGCCGACGAGCGCACCGAGGGCTGTCGCCCCCGTGAGAATGGCGAACTCGTTGAGCGCGCTGTCGGCATGCATGACATCGTTGAACGTGTACCGGACCAGGAGCAGCCCGCCGGCCGTCAGCACGCCGAAGGCGATGCGGTGCGCGCCCACGACGGCGATGGCCCGGCCCGCCTGGGAGTGGATGCGCAGTTCACGCACCCCCTCCATGAGCCCGATCGCCACTCCGCGGATCGTGTCGGACGCCCGCTCGCCGTCCGGCCCGAGCCGGTCCACCGCGATGCGCAGGGCGATGGCGGCGGAGAGCAGGTAGGCCACGACGGCGCACGCGAGGACGAGCACGCTGCCGCGATCCCCGCCACCGGTCGCCGAGCGCAGGGCCACTCCGACCAGCGCGCCGGCTGCGGACATGATCGTGCCGGACGTGGGAGTCAGGGCGTTGGCCGTCACCAGGTCACGACCGACGACCACGTGCGGCAGCGATGCGGAGAGCCCGGCGAGCACGAACCTGCCGATCCCCAGCACGATGAGCACGGTCAGGCCCAGCGCCGGGCCGTCGTTGCCCGCCATGACCAGGGCGATGATCGGGATGGTGAAGGCCGCCTTGAGCACGTTCGCCCGGACGAGCACGTTGCGACGTCGCCAGCGGTCGAGGAAGACCCCGGCGAACGGTCCGATCACGGAGTAGGGGAGCAGCAGGATCGCGAAGGTGGCGGCGACCTTGACCGCTCCCGGCTGCCGCTCTGGAGAGAACAGCACGAAGGTGGCGAGGGAGGCCTGCAGCAGTCCGTCGCCGAACTGGGCGACCAGGCGCACGCTGTAGAGCAGTCGGAAGTCACGTCCGGCCAGCACTTCGCGAAGAGCCGGGAGCGCCACCATTCCGGTGACGCTACCGGGTGGGGCTACAGCGGCTCGAACTCGGCGGTGAAGTGGCGCAGCGAGGCCGGCTCCCGGCTGATGCGATAGCCCGTCAGGGACGATGCGGTCGAGGCCACGTGCTGGCACACCTCGATCACGTAGTCGATGTGGCTCTGCGTGTAGGTGCGGCGCGGGATGGCGAGGCGGACCAGGTCCATGGCGGCGGGCACCTCGGTTCCGTCGGGCTGGCGGCCGAACATCACCGTGCCGATCTCGCACCCGCGAATCCCGCCCGCCTCGTACAGGGCGACGGCCGCGGACTGCCCCGGGTACTCCAGCGGCGGGATATGGGGCAGCCAGGCCCGGGCGTCGATGTACACCGCATGGCCCCCGGGTGGCTGGACCACCGGGATCCCGATCCCGGCCAGCGACTCCGCGAGGTACGCGGTCGACCGCACGCGATAGCGAAGGTAGTCGTGCGACGACCACCTCGGTGAGACCGACCGCGAGGGCCTCGAGATCACGTCCGGCAAGTCCGCCGTACGTCGGGAAGCCCTCGGTCAGGACCAGCATCGTGCGGCACGAGGCAGCCAGCTCGTCGTCGTTCATCGCCAGCCACCCGCCGATGTTGCCGAGCGGGTCCTTCTTGGCACTCATGGTCATGCCGTCGGCGAGCGAGGCCATCTCGCGGACGATGTCGGGAACGTCCCAGTCGGCGTAGCTCCGGCTCGCGCGTGCGGATGAACCACGCGTTCTCGGCGAACCGGCACGCGTCGAGGAACAGCGGAATGCCATGTCGCAGCGAGATCTCCCGGATCTCGCGGATGTTCGGCCATCGATACCGGCTGGCCGCCGCCGGAGTTGTTGGTGACGGTCAGCATGATCACCGGGATGCTCTCGCGCCGTGCCGCTCGATGAACGCCTCGAGCTTGGCGAGATCCATGTTGCCCTTGAAGGGGTGGAGCGACGCGGGTCACGGCCCTCGTCGATCACCAGGTCGAGTGGCGATCGGCGCCGGTGAACTCGATGTTCGCGCGGGTCGTGTCGAAGTGCGTGTTGTTGGGGATGAACCTGCCGTGGCCGCCGATGAGGGAGAAGAGGATCTTCTCGGCCGCCCTGCCCTGGTGCGTCGGGATGACGTGGGCGAAGGGGAAGAGCTCCTGGACCGCGCCGCGGAACAGTCCCAGGACGGCGAGCCCGCGTACGACTCGTCACCGTGCTGGATCGCGGCCCACTGGTCGCGGCTCATCGCCCCGGTGCCGGAGTCGGTCAGCAGGTCGATCAGGACGTCACGCGAGCGAAGGGAGAACAGGTTGTAGCGCGCCTCGGACAGGGCCGCCCGGCGCTCATCCTGCGTCGTCAGCCGAAGCGGCTCGACGCTTCTCCAGCGCTGGCTTCGCCTTCACAACGCGCTTGAACCGCTCGTTCCAATGCTCTTCGCTCATAGCCGCAATGTGAACCACTCGGACGATGTCTGCAATGTTGTCGTTCGCCGACTAGCCGGTATGGCACTTTCGGGGTGGAAAACAGACATTCGTGCGGATCAATATATTTCGTTGATCTCTATGGCAATTGACTTCAGTTCGCCCTCTGCGGCGCTTTGTTTGCCGTAGTGCTGCTCGCTCGTAACCGAAATACGAGTGAGATTGCGTTTGTCCTTAGTTGGATGCGCAATCGTGAGCAAATCGACGTGCACAGCACCGTGAGCAACCTCACGTTCGGACACTGCCTCCATTCTTTCAAGGTCAGTTAGCTTCAATGAACGCAAAATTTCACGACCATCGCAATTCGATTCACCAGCTCCCGAGACATACTTGCACGTAATTGGAACGGCTAGTTTCCCCGAGCGAAAGTCAGTTAGGATGCGATCAAGAAGAAATGCCGCGCGTTCTGGATCAGCTGAGTCAGAAGCCATCACAAACAGGTGATCAGAATCTT
>CAVZPI010000029.1:0-53028 GCA_963777085.1 uncultured Actinomycetes bacterium
CGCAGAGACCAGGCTGAAGCGACTGTTTACTAAAAACACAGGTCCATGCAAAGTCGCAAGACGACGTATATGGACTGACGCCTGCCCGGTGCTGGAACGTTAAGGGGACCGGTTAGACCTTCGGGTCGAAGCTGAGAACTTAAGCGCCAGTAAACGGCGGTGGTAACTATAACCATCCTAAGGTAGCGAAATTCCTTGTCGGGTAAGTTCCGACCTGCACGAATGGCGTAACGACTTCAGCGCTGTCTCAACCATAGGCTCGGCGAAATTGCACTACGAGTAAAGATGCTCGTTACGCGTGGCAGGACGGAAAGACCCCGGGACCTTTACTATAGCTTGGTATTGGTGGTCGATTCGATTTGTGTAGGATAGGTGGGAGACTGTGAAGCTTGGACGCCAGTCCAGGTGGAGTCATTGTTGAAATACCACTCTGATCGTATTGGCTGTCTAACCTCGATCCGTGATCCGGATTAGGGACAGTGCCTGGTGGGTAGTTTAACTGGGGCGGTTGCCTCCTAAAGAGTAACGGAGGCGCTCAAAGGTTCCCTCAGCCTGGTTGGCAATCAGGTGTCGAGTGTAAGTGCACAAGGGAGCTTGACTGTGAGACCGACGGGTCGAGCAGGGACGAAAGTCGGAACTAGTGATCCGGCGCATGCTTGTGGAAGCGGCGTCGCTCAACGGATAAAAGGTACCCCGGGGATAACAGGCTGATCTTGCCCAAGAGTCCATATCGACGGCATGGTTTGGCACCTCGATGTCGGCTCGTCGCATCCTGGGGCTGGAGTAGGTCCCAAGGGTTGGGCTGTTCGCCCATTAAAGCGGTACGCGAGCTGGGTTTAGAACGTCGTGAGACAGTTCGGTCCCTATCCGCCACGCGCGCAAGAGTCTTGAGGAGACCTGTCCCTAGTACGAGAGGACCGGGATGGACGAACCTCTGGTGTGCCAGTTGTCCTGCCAAGGGCACTGCTGGTTAGCTACGTTCGGTAGGGATAACCGCTGAAAGCATCTAAGCGGGAAACCCGCTCCAAGATGAGGACTCTCACCGGGTAACCGGGTAAGGCCCCCAGCTAGACGACTGGGTTGATAGGCCGGATGTGGAAGTGCGGCAACGCATGGAGCTGACCGGTACTAATAGGCCGAGGACTTGCCTCATATATAACATTCGCGTCCACTGTGCGGTTCCCGAGATTCGGTCGGGAACTCAGAGCACACACAAGGCTCTGTACGATTGATAACTCAATAGAGTTTCGGCGGCCATAGCGAGAGGGAAACGCCCGGTTCCATTCCGAACCCGGAAGCTAAGCCTCTCAGCGCCGATGGTACTGCTCGGGTGACTGGGTGGGAGAGTAGGACGCCGCCGGACATTTCTTTGACAAAGGCCACCTTCGGGTGGCCTTTGTCATTTCCTGGGATGAATTTGAGAGGATCGACTGTGACCTCAGAGCGACCGCCTCGGCGAACGGATTCAGCGGGTAAGGGCGGGCCGGCCTCGAGTGGTGGTCGTCCGCCGGGCAAGTCCGCGGCCGGCAGGGCTCCTGCTTCGGGTGGTAAGCCGCGTCCGCCTCGTCGCGAGGAGCGCCAGGACCGCGGCGACGAGCGTACTGGTGGTAAGCCGCGTCCTGCGGGGAAGCCGGGGACTGGCAGGGCGCCTGCTTCGGGTGGTAAGCCGCGTCCGCCTCGTCGCGGGGAGCGCCAGGACCGCGGCGACGAGCGTACTGGTGGTAAGCCGCGTCCTGCGGGGAAGCCGGGGACTGGCAGGGCGCCTGCTTCGGGTGGTAAGCCGCGTCCGCCTCGTCGCGAGGAGCGCCAGGACCGCGGCGACGAGCGTACGGGCTCGGAACGGGCACGATCAGCGCCCTATCAGGCTGATCGGCCTCGAGACCCGCACATCCCTGACGAGATCAGGGCAGATCAGCTCGACCCCGGCCTGTCGCATGAGTTGCGTACCCTGCCGGAAGGCCTTGCCGAGATCGTGGCGCGGCATCTGGTTGCTGCGGACCTGGCGCTGGTCGACGAGGACATCCCGCTCGCGCGCGCACACATTGCAGCGGCAAAGCGACGTGCCGGGCGGGTGGCGCCTGTCCGGGAGGCGGCGGGAGTGGCCGCGTATCTGGCCGGGGATTTTGCCGAGGCGATCGCGGAACTGCGAACCGTTCGCCGGATGACGGGTTCCGACGAGTACGTGCCGATGCTGGCTGACTGCGAGCGTGGACTCGGTCGCCCCCAGCGGGCACTGGAGCTCATTCGCGAGACCGAGTCGAGCAAGCTGGATCCCGCGACGAGGGTGGAGCTGCTCCTCGTGGCGGCCGGGGCGAGGGCAGATCTGGGGCAGTTGGACGCTGCGATCCTCATGCTGCAGGCACCCGAGCTCCGGCGACTGCCCAAGGGCGGGCCCCGCGCACGGCTGCAGTACGCCTATGCGGACCTGCTCGAGCGCGCGGGGAGGTTCCACGAGTCGCACGAGTGGATGCGCAAGGCGGCGGAGTCCGACGTCGACGGCGTGACGGACGCGGCTGAGCGTCTCGACGAGGCCGCGGGACTGTCGTTCATCGAGGAGGAGGGCGAGCCCGGCAACGAGGACGACTAGGCGGGCGGGCGGCCGTTGAGCCACCGAGCGATTCCGCTGACGTTGGCCTCGATGCTGGAGAGTTCGTCGAACCTGGCCACGCGGCGGAGGTCTGAGTAGAAGAGCGGATGCCGCTCGCGGTCCTTCTCGCGGACCATCGCGACTGCGTGGTCAAGTCCAGGATCGACGACGTGCGCTGCGGCGACGGTCTCGACCCAGTAGCGCAGCTCGGTCTCCGAACGGGCCAGGGTGTCGTCCACCGCCACGACGGGGCCGAAGTGGCTGAACAGCAGACGCTCGGCCCGGCAGGCGCGCATGCGGGCCAGCGAGTCGAGCGTGAGATCGAGATCAAAGTCCGGGGGCGGCGTAGCCGGCCTGACATCGGCGGTCTCGGGTACGTACACCCCGGCCGCATCGCCCGTGTAGAGGTCACCGGTCTGGGAGTCGAGCAGGCCGATGTGGTGCGAGGCGTGACCCGGATTGTGGAAGGCAGTGAGCCTGCGGCCGGCACCCAGATCGATCGAGCCGATGTCGCCGAGGGTGACAAGGCGTGCCTGGGGGACTGCGCGCAGCTCGCCGAAGAGCCGGTCCATGTCCGGTCCGAAGACGCGGTGCGCGCTGGCCATGAGTCGCGTCGGATCGGCCAGGTGCCGGGCGCCCCGCTCGTGCACGACCACGTCCGCTCGGGGGAAGGCCGCGGCGAGGTCGCCGACACCGCCAGCGTGGTCGAGGTGTATGTGGGTGACGACGATGGTCGCAAGGTCGTCGCGGCCCAATCCCAGGCTTGTCAGCGCTGCGATGACCGTGTCGGCGGACCGTGCTGTCCCTGTCTCGACCAGGCAGGGCCTGTCCGCGCGGATCAGGTACCCCGAGGTGATCCCCGAGTGGCCCCCCATGCGCGTGTCGATATGGAAGACGTCTCCGCCCAGGTCCTCGGCCGCCGCAGTCACGAGGGCATTATCCCCAGCAGTGCCCGAAGTGGTGGTGATCCACAGGCGTCGGCTGCTCGGGGTGGGTCATCCCCCCGCCCGGCCAGGATGGGTCGACTCGCCCCGCCCGGGGCACCGTTCGAAGGGGTCCGCATGGCTGCTCGCACCGAGGTGGACGCCGGGGAGTCGTTCAGTCACGTCGTGATTGTGGGCCGGCTCGGCGCCCGGATCGATACCCGTGCCCTGCCGAGCGGTGACGTGGTCACGGTGTTCACGGTCGTCGTGGACCGGTCGATGCGCCGCCGACCAGCCGGATCGCCCCATGGGGCCAGCGTGGACGCCATCGCCTGCCAGTCATTCCGGACTACCGTGAACCGCCGGCTCGAGGGCTTCTCAGCGGGGGACCGGGTCCGCGTGGAGGGCACGCTGCACCGGCGGTTCTGGCGGTCGGGCGGTGGCCTCGGGAGCGCCATGGAGGTCGACGTGAGCCTGATCAAGAGGGCGACGGCCTGACACCGACGTGGCAGGCGGGCCGCCTTCGCGGGGGCGTGGCACGATGGTCGGATGCGTGAGTCGGCAGTGGACGGCATTTCGGGGGCCACGCGCCGAGGCGATGAGGGCGACGGTGCCCTCGTGAGGCGGCCCGACCGATCGGAGTACGGCCGGCCGCTCTCGCCGGTGAAGGCGACCTTGCGTGCACGAGCTCTCGGTGGGCCGCCCCTCGATGGGCCGATCCGGACGTGAGCGACATCGAGAGGGACCGCATGCCCGACCTGGTGGACCGATTCGACGCGCTGCTCTTCGATCTCGACGGCGTCATCTACGTCGGCCCCGACGCGGTGCCGTACGCGGCGGACTCCATCAGGAGTGTCCGCAAGCGGGGAGTGGCCTGCATCTACGTCACCAACAACGCCGCGCGGCCGGCGCAGGCGGTCGCGGATCACCTGAGGGCCCTGGGCATCGAGGCCAGCGCGCGGGAGGTGATCACATCCCCGCAGGCGGCCGTCTCGTTGCTCCCCGCGTACGTCGCAGCCGGAGCGAGGATTCTCGTCATCGGCGGCCAGGGGATTGTCGAGGCGCTCGAGGAACGCGGCTACATCCCGGTGCGATCCCTCGACGACGCGCCCGCGGCGGTGCTCCAGGGCTATTCCCCTGACCTGACGTGGCGCGACCTGGCGGAGGCCACTTTCGCCGTGCGCACCGGACTGCCCTGGATCGCGACGAATCCCGACCTCACCTTCCCCACTCCGCGGGGTATCGCGCCGGGCAATGGGTCCCTCGTGGAAGTCGTCGCGAGAACGGTCGGGCGGGCGCCGGACGCGGTGGCCGGAAAGCCCGAGCCGCCGCTTCTGCTGGAGGCGATCGACAGGGCCACCAGCGACCGTCCGCTGATGATCGGCGACCGACTCGACACGGATATCGCGGCGGGTGCACGCATCGGGATCCCCAGCCTGCTGGTCTTCAGCGGGGTGACCACGTTCGCCGAGCTGGTGCGCGCGATCCCACCGGAGCGACCCACCTACCTCGGGGGAGACCTGCGGGTGCTGCTCGAGCCGTATCCGGTCGTGCACGCGACCGATTCGATGGCCACGTGCCGGGGGGCCACGGCGCGGCTGGTCGATGGCGTCGTCGAGCTCGATGGGGGAGGGACCCAGCCATGGGACGCACTCAGGGCCGTGGCCGAACTCGCCTGGAGGTGCGCCGATGCCGGGCGGTCGCTCGATGCCGCGGCCGCGCTCGCGCTGCTCGCCGGCCAGACGCCCTGACGCTGGACGAGGCCCTCAGCGGGTACGGTGTTCTCGTCCGCTACCACTGGGGCATCGAGGGACCGACGTCGAAGGAGTCATACCGTGCTGGACGACCTGCGCACCTACCTGCAGATGGCCTCGGGACTGACCGAGGGCACGACGGCCAAGGCCAGGGACGCCGTGACGGGGCTGCTGGCCCAGGGCCTTTCCCTGACGACGCGCGCGATGCCGGCCCCGGAGACGGTGGGCCAGGTCCAGGCGCTTGCCGACGACCTCATGGCCACCAGTCGGAGCAACCGCGAGATGCTCGTCGGGATGATCCGGGCGGAGGTCGACCGCGCCGTCGGTCGCATGGGCTTCGTGCGCGAGGACGAGCTGGCCGCACTGCGCAGGCACGTGCAAAGACTCGAGAGGCAGATCGGCGACCTGCAGGCACCGACCGGCACGGCTGGTGCGCCGGCGCCGCGGGAGACCTGGCCGAAGGGCGGGTCGGCTGACGACACTCCTGCCGCCGCGGCCGCAGATGCCGAAGCGCCGAGAAGGAAGAAGAAGAAGGTCGTCGTCGTCGACGAGGGTGGGCACGCGTGAGCCAGTTGCCCACGGACGACCCTGCTCGGGACCTGTCGAGTGACGACGTCATGGTCCTCGAGGAGTCCGACGCCGGCCTCGTCCTGGCCGTCTGGGAGCCCACGGGGGAGCCGCGCGTCGACACCGCCCTCGATCTGCTGGACGAGCTCGTCGACGACGTCCACGAGCATGCCCGCGTCTTCGATGCCATCCATCAGAGCCTGCGCGCAACGCTCACGGACCTGGACTCAGCCACGTCCTGATCGCGACAAGGAGGCACAGGGGTGGCCCGTCGCCGGCTAGACGCCGAACTGGTCCGGCGCAGGCTGGCCCGGTCGCGCGACCATGCGCGTGAGCTGATCGCGGCAGGAAGCGTGCGCGTGCGCGGCACGGTGGCGACCAAGCCGGCCACGCAGGTGGACGAGGACGACTCGATCACCGTCGAGACGGCCCCGCAGGACCACTACGTCTCCCGCGGGGCCCACAAGCTCATCGGCGCCCTCGACCGGTTCGTCGACGTGAGGGTGTCGGGACGAGATGCCCTCGATGCGGGTGCATCGACCGGCGGCTTCACCCAGGTCCTCCTGGAACGCGGCGTCGCGAGAGTCCTCGCCGTCGATGTGGGCTACGGGCAGCTGGCATGGCCGGTTCGCACGGATCCCCGGGTGATCGTGGTGGAGCGCACCAACGTGCGCAGTCTCGAGCCTGCCGACCTGCCCTTTCGGCCGGGGCTCGTCGTGGCAGACCTCTCCTTCATCCCGCTCGAGCTCGTCCTGCCGGCTCTGGCGCGCGTCGCCACCGCCGATGCCGACTTCGTGCTCATGGTCAAGCCGCAGTTCGAGGTCGGTCGGGCTGCGGTCGGCGATGGCGTCGTGCGCGACCCTGTGCTCCGCGCCACTGCCGTCCGCGGTGTCGCCGAGGCGGCGCTGGACATGGAGCTGCGCGTGGGCGGGGTGACGGCCAGTCCGCTTCCCGGACCGAGCGGAAACGTGGAGTACTTCCTCTGGCTGGTCGGGCAGGAGGGCAGGATGGGGGCGGGTGGCCCGCTGATCGATGGGGCCCTCGACGCCGAGATCGCACGCGCCATCACGGAAGGACCGACATGAGCGAAGAGACCCCGGCCGGTCGCGTCCTGCTCGTCGTCAACCCGCGGAGTGCGGAGGCGCGTGGGGCCCTGACGGGCGTCGTGGAGGCCCTCGTCGCGGCGGGTGCCCTGGTGACGATCACGGACGAGGACCGGGATGGCATCGCCAGGCATGGCGGACCGATGCTCCCGGCTGCCGTGGTGGTCGTCGACTCCGACGAGCGCGCCGCCGACAACGCAGATGTCGTGGTCGTCCTGGGTGGCGACGGCACGGTCCTGCGGGCGGCCGAACGGGCCAGGGCGGGGGATGCGCCGTTGTTCGGCGTCAACCTCGGACATGTCGGCTTCCTGGCCGAGGCGGAGTCCGAGGACATCCACGAGGTCGTGGACGCCATCGTGAACCGTCGTTGGGTGGTCGAGGAGCGCATGACTCTCGACGTGCGGCTGCTGCACAACCGCGAAGTCGACCACCGGACCTGGGCACTCAACGAGATCGCTCTCGAGAAGCGGGCCAGGGGTGCGATGGTCGACGTCCTGGTGGAGGTCGACGGCCGCCCCTTGTCCAGATGGGGGTGCGATGGCGTCGTCTGCGCGACGCCGACGGGCTCGACCGCCTACGCCTTCTCGGCCGGCGGCCCGGTCGTCTGGCCCGAGGTCAGCGCGATGCTGGTGGTGCCGCTCAGTGCCCACGCCCTGTTCAACCGGCCGCTCGTGGTGTCCCCGGCGAGCGTCGTCGCCTTCGAGCTCAGCCAGTACTCGGATGCGATCCTGACCGCTGATGGCCGCCGGACCCTCGACGTGTGCGGTGCCAGTCGCATCGAGATAAGGCAGCATCCCAAGCCCGTGCGCTTCGCGCGCCTGGCGATGGCCCCGTTCACCGATCGCCTGGTGGCCAAGTTCCAGCTGCCCGTCGACGGCTGGCGCGGGCGTCGGATGGAGGGCGGATGATCCGCGAGCTGCGCATCCGCGGACTCGGCGTCATCGACGAGGCGGTCATCACCTTCGCGGAGGGATTCACGGTCGTCACCGGCGAGACGGGAGCAGGCAAGACGATGGTCCTCACCGGACTCTCCCTCATCATGGGGCACAAGGCGGATGCCGGCGTGGTGCGTGCGGGGGCAGAGCGGGCGGACGTCGACGGTGAGTGGCACCTCGCGGCGGCCGAGCTCGCGCAGGTTCTTGAACGACTCGACGACGCAGGCGCGCGCATCGAGGAGTCGGGCGATGCCTTCGTCCTGCTGCTGGGCCGGTCGGTGGCGGCGGAGGGGCGCAGTCGGGCATTCGCGGGTGGTCGCAGCGTGCCGGCGGCTGCCCTCGGCGAGATCACGGAGGGGCTCATCGCCGTGCACGGCCAAGCGGATCAGCTGCTCATCCGCGATCCGCGGCGGCAGCGCGAGCTCCTCGACCGGTTCGCCGGCGAACAGATGCCGGTCATGATCGAGGAGTATCGACTGGTGCTCGCGGCCTGGCGTGCCGCCCGGCGCGAGCTGGACGACCTGGTCGGCCGTCGGCAGGAACGGGAGCGGGAGGCGGCTCTGCTGCGCCATGGCATTGATGAGATCGCCGCTGTCAACCCGACATCAGGGGAGGACGAGCAACTCAAGGCGCAGGCCAACGTCCTGGCGCATGCAGGCGACCTGGTGGCCGAGGTGGGCTCCGCGCACGCGCTGATGGTGGGGGGCGACGATGCCCGCGACGATACGGCGAGCCTGGCCGACCTGCTCGCGGCGGCACGCAGGGCCGTCGAGCACGCCGCAGCGCTCGACCCCAGCCTCGGGTCGCTGCTCCTGCGCCTCGAGGAGATCGGGGTGGGGATCACCGAGACGGCCAGTGAACTTGCGGCCTATGCGCGGGGGGTGGACGCGGACCCGTCGCGGCAGGAGGCGGTCGAAGAGCGGCGCCAGCGGATCTCCGCCCTCAAGCGACGGTACGGTCCCGGCCTCGACGACGTCCTGGACTGGTGGGCCGCAGCCGAGGGCAGCGTCGCGCAGGTGGATGGGGCACAGGATCGCATCGACGCGCTGGTGAGCCGGGCCGCTGCCCTGCGCGGAGCCGTCCAGTCGGGTGCGGCGGCCATCTCCGATGCCCGCCGGTCGGCCGCGCGCAGGTTCGCCGCCGACGTCACTGGCGAGTTGAAGGCACTGGCAATGCCGGACGCCGAGCTCGAGGTCGACGTGGCGACGGTGGACGACCCCGAGGTATTCGGGCCCGATGGGGCGGACACCGTCACCATGCTGCTTCGTCCCCATGCGGGCAGCGACCTGCGGCCGCTGGGAAAGGGCGCCTCGGGTGGCGAGCTGTCCCGCATCATGCTGGCCATCGAGGTGGTCCTGGCCGAAGTCAACAGCGTGCCCACGTTCGTGTTCGACGAGGTCGACGCCGGAATCGGGGGGAAGGTCGCGGTCGAGGTCGGGCGCCGGCTGGCCCGGCTGGCCCGTGGTGCCCAGGTCATCGTCGTCACCCATCTCCCGCAGGTGGCCGCCTTCGCCGACCACCACCTCGTGGTCACCAAGGCGGGAGACGGGCGCGTCACCAGCGCGAGCGTCGTGGCTGTCGAGGGGCCGGACCGCGTGCACGAGTTGGTCCGGATGCTCTCGGGGCTGGAGGGTTCCCAGTCGGGAGCAGATCACGCTGCGGAGTTGCTGGCCCTGGCGGACCGGGATCGTCCGTGAACGCGGATGCTCCGGTCCTGGAGCACCCGGAGACAGGCACCCACCGGCATCCACCGACGCTGGCATCGTCGACTGAGCCGAGCCCTCCGTGCGCGTCATTGGCCCGAGCACTACTCGACCGCTGATAGTCTGGCTTTCCGTGGAGAAGCGATGACCAAGCACGTGTTCGTGACCGGAGGCGTCGCCTCCTCACTCGGCAAGGGCCTGACGGCCTCGTCCCTCGGGAACCTGCTCAAGGCCAGGGGACTGCGAGTCACCATGCAGAAGCTCGACCCCTATCTCAACGTCGATCCCGGCACGATGAACCCGTTCCAGCACGGCGAGGTCTTCGTCACCGACGACGGGGCCGAGACCGATCTCGACGTCGGGCACTACGAGCGCTTCCTGGACACGCGACCTGCATGGCTCGGCCAACGTCACCACGGGACAGGTCTACTCGACGGTCATCGCCAAGGAGCGACGCGGCGAGTACCTCGGCGACACCGTGCAGGTGATCCCGCACATCACCAACGAGATCAAGTCGCGCATCCGTCGCATGGCCGGGCCCGACGTCGACGTCGTCATCACCGAGGTCGGCGGCACGGTCGGCGACATCGAGTCCCTGCCGTTCCTGGAGGCGATCCGCCAGGTGCGCCACGAGATCGGCCGCGACAACGTCTTCTTCCTCCACGTCTCGCTGCTGCCCTACATCGGGCCGTCGGGCGAGCTGAAGACCAAGCCCACGCAGCACTCGGTCGCTTCGCTGCGCAACATCGGCATCCAGCCGGATGCGATCGTGCTGCGCGCCGACCGCGAGGTTCCGTCGAGCATCAAGCGCAAGGTCTCGCTCATGTGCGATGTCGACACCGAGGCCGTCGTGGCCGCGGTCGATGCCCCGAGCATCTACGACATCCCGAAGGTCCTGCATCGCGAGGGACTCGACGCCTATGTCGTGCGTCGGCTGGGCCTGCCGTTCCGCGACGTCGACTGGACCGAGTGGGACGAGCTGCTGCGCCGCGTGCACCATCCGGCGCAACGAGGTGACGGTCGGGCTCGTGGGCAAGTACATCGACCTGCCCGACGCGTACCTCTCGGTGACCGAGGCGCATCCGCGCCGGCGGATTCGACAACGACTGCCGCGTCAACATCCGATGGGTATCGAGCGACGACTGCGCCACGCCCGAGGGCGCGGCTCGCCAGCTCAGCGACCTCGACGGCATCTGCGTGCCGGGCGGCTTCGGCGTGCGGGGGATCGAGGGCAAGCTCGGCGCCCTGCGATACGCCCGCGAGAACCGGCATCCCGACCCTGGGCCTGTGCCTGGGCCTGCAGTGCATGGTCATCGAGTACGCCCGCACGGTCGTCGGGCTCGAGGGCGCCAACTCGCTGGAGTTCGACGAGTCGACTCCGCATCCCGTCGTGGCGACGATGGCCGACCAGCGCGACGTGGTGTCCGGTGAGCGCGACATGGGCGGCACGATGCGGCTCGGTCTGTACCCGGCCAAGCTGGCCGAGGGCTCGCAGGTGGCGCTAGGCCTACGGCGTGCCCTACGTCGACGAGCGGCACCGTCATCGCTACGAGGTGGCCAACGCCTACCGGGCGCAGCTCGAGGAGGCCGGCCTGCGATTCTCGGGCACGTCGCCGGACGGCCGGCTCGTGGAGTTCGTCGAGCTGCCCGCCGACGTCGCACCCGTACTACGTCGGCACGCAGGCGCACCCGGAGTTCCGGTCCCGCCCCACGCGGGCGCACCCGCTGTTCGCCGGACTCGTCGCCGCCGCCCTGGTGACCTCCCGAGCGGCAGCGCGAAGCGCTCGCCCAGGGATGAGCCGAGGCATCGCGACGGACGAGCTCTGGCTCGGCAGGGTGATCGACGGCGGCGAGCCGCTGCCCGTCCGGCATCGGCAGCCTCCGCTTCGCCGGGCACGTGTGGGCCGTCGTCAGCGACGACGTCGACTTCGGGACGTCGGTCGCGACCCGGGACGTCCAGTTGCACCCGGGCGCGGTGGCCGTCATCGCGCTCGACGAGCACGATCGCATCCTGCTGATCCGGCAGTACCGGCATCCGGTGGGCCAGTGGCTCTTCGAGCCGCCCGCCGGCCTGCTCGACGAGCCGGGCGAGCCCGAGCTGGCGCACCGCGGCTCGCGAGCTGGACGAGGAGGCCGGCCTGGCCGGCAGACGACTGGCATGTGCTCGTCGATCGTCTTCATGAGCCCTGGCGGATCGTCCGAGGCCATCCGGGTGTACCTGGCTCGCGACCTGCACCCGAGCTGCCGGGCGGGCGGCCGCACACGGGCGAGGCCGAGGAGGCGCACCTGCCGCGAGTCTGGGTGGGGCTCGACGAGGCCCGTGACCTGATCCTGTCGGGCCGGATCGGCAGTCCGTCGGCAGTTGCCGGGCATCCTCGCGGCATGGGCGGCTCGCGGGCCGGCGGAGTCGACGCTGCGCCCCGTCGACTCGACCTGGCCCGCGCGTGAGGCTCTCGTCGCCCATGATCGTGTGTACGCGCGTCGCCACGCCGGAGCCTGAGCAGCCGGTCACGCGCCGAAGCGGAATCCTCGAACGCACACCCGTGCAGGACCGTTCTCCTACGCTAGGCGTGAGCGCGCCCCGATCGGGGGCGACTCGGACAAGCGAGGCAGACGTGAAGGTCGGAATCCCGCGCGAGATCAAGAACCACGAGTACCGGGTCGCCATCACGCCGGCGGGCGTCATCGAACTCGTCCGGCACGGCCACGAGGTCGTCGTCGAGGCGCGATGCCGGCGTCGGGTCGAGCTATCTCCGACGAGGACTACGTGGCCGCGGGCGCGACGATCCTCGCGACGGCCGACGAGGTGTGGGGATCGGCCGACTTGATCCTGAAGGTCAAGGAGCCGATCGCCGACGAGTACCACCGCATGCGCGAGGGCCAGGTCCTGTTCACCTACCTCCACCTCGCCGCGGACAGGCCGCTGACGGAGGAGCTCGCGAAGCGCGGAATCACGGCCATCGCGTACGAGACCGTCGAGCTTCCAGACGGTTCGCTGCCCCTGCTCGCGCCGATGTCCGAGGTCGCCGGCCGGCTGGCCCCCCAGGTGGGGGCGCAGGCCCTCATGCGTGCGCATGGCGGACGCGGCGTGCTCATGGGCGGCGTGTCCGGCGTATACGCGGCGAAGGTCGTCGTCATCGGGGCAGGCGTCTCAGGCGCGAACGCCGCTGCCATCGCCCTGGGCATGCAGGCCGAAGTCCTTCTCCTGGACCGCAATATCGCACGCCTGCGGCAGATGGACGCCATCTACCAGGGTCACATGCAGACGATCGCGTCCAACGCCTATGAGATCGAGCGTGCGTGCCTGGATGCCGACATGGTCATCGGTGCGGTGCTCGTGCCGGGGGCGAAGGCGCCGAAGCTGGTGACCAACGAACTGGTGTCTCGCATGAAGCCCGGCTCCGTACTGGTCGACATCGCGATCGACCAGGGCGGCTGCTTCGAGGACTCCCGCCCGACGACGCATGCCGCACCGACGTACACCGTCCACGACTCCGTCTTCTACTGCGTGGCGAACATGCCTGGTGCGGTGCCGAACACGTCCACCTACGCCCTGACCAATGTGACCCTGCCCTACGCGGTCGCGCTGGCCGACAAGGGCTGGAAGCGGGCGTTGCGCGACGACGAGGCGCTCGCGCTCGGACTCAATGTCCACGCGGGGCAGGTCACGTACGACGCTGTCGCCGAGGCCTTCGGCATGCCGACGGCCTCGCTGGCAGAGGTGCTCGCCTGACCTCCTTCGCGGATGCCGTCGCCGGATACCTCGACCACGTCTCGATCGAGCGGGGACTGGCGGCGAACACCGTCGCTGCGTACCGTCGCGATCTGCGGCGGTACGTGGACTGGTGCGCGGGCCGTGGGATCCCGGACGTCGACTCGGTGGCGGAGAACGACATCGCGGACTTCGCCGGCTCGTTGCGGCAGTCGGGCGCCACCCCGGCGCTCGGCGCCGCGAGTGCGGCTCGGGTCGTCGTGTCCGTCCGCACGTTCCACCGCTTCGTCGCGAGCGAGGGGCTGACGACCTCGGATCCGGCTCGCGACGTGCGGCCGCCTGCGATCCAGCGGCGGCTGCCGAAGGCCCTGCCGTACGACGACGTCGTTGCCCTGATCGACAACTGCGGCGACCAGGAGACACCGGCCGGACTCCGGGACCGTGCCCTGGTGGAGCTGCTCTACGGCACGGGCACGCGCGTGTCGGAGGCGGTCGGGCTCGACGTCGACGACGTGAACCTGGAGACCTTGACGCTCATCGTGACCGGCAAGGGCGACAAGCAACGGATCCTGCCGCTCGGTGAGTGCGCTGCCCAGGCCATCGCGGCCTACCTGGTGCGCGGCCGGCCGGCCCTTGCCACGAAGGGTCCTGGGACGCATCGGCTCTTCGTGAACTCACTGGGTCGTCCGCTGTCGCGGCAGAGCGCCTACCTCGTCCTGCGGGGAGCCGCACAGCGGGCCGGGATCACCAGGGCAATCGGACCGCACACGCTGAGGCACAGCTTCGCCACGCACCTGATGGAGAACGGGGCCGACGTCCGCGTCGTGCAGGAGCTGCTCGGGCACGCGTCGGTGACCACGACGCAGATCTACACGATGGTCACCGTCGAGACCCTTCGCCAGATCTACGCCGAGAGTCATCCGAGGGCGCTGTGAGACGCCTCGCGGGCCCGCTGCTGGCGATCGCTGTCGTCGGAACCCTGGCAATCCCGCTTGTCCCGCCGTCAGCCGCATCCCCGGTGCCTCGTCACTCGTGGGGGTCCGCGGGCCGCGCTGGGGCCCCACAAGTGACGAGGCACCGGGGATTGCCGGCGAACGAGCGCCGCGTCATTGCCACCTCGGTGCAGGGCCGGCCGATCGTGGCGCGCCACTACGGCGCGACCGACGCCCCCGTGCAGATCGTGGTGATCGGCCAGATGCACGGGAGCGAGCCGGGCGGCATGTCGGTCGTGCACGACCTCTCGGCCAGCGCGATCCCCGCCGGCGTGGGGGTGTGGCTGATCCGCACGATCAACCCCGACGGCAGCCGCCGGCGCTCGCGGTCCAACGCCCACGGGGTCGACCTGAACCGCAACTTCCCCCACGGGTGGCAGCGGGCCGGCTGGGGGAGCCCCTTCTGGGCCGGGGCCCGGGCGGCGAGCGAGCCGGAGACCCGCGGAGTGGTCCGCTTCCTCTCGGCCGTCCGCCCCACGGCGGTGCTGTCCTTCCACGAGGCCTTCGACGTGGTCGACATCAGCCATCGGCGAAGCCGGCCGGCCGGCCGGCAGCTCGCCCGGTACATGGGAGAGCGGGCGGCCATCGTGCGGTGCGACGGCGCCTGCCACGGCACCATGACCCAGTGGATCGACCACGCCTTGCATGCGATCGCGATTACCGTGGAGCTCGACGGCCACGTGTCCGGAGGCGAAGCCCGCAGGGCTGCCACGGCGGTGCTACGCCTCGGGCGGTGGCTCGGCCGGTAGGCTCAAAGGCTCGGCGGCATCAGGTCGAAGGGAAAGGACCACCATGGAGTCAGAGGGCATCGATCCGGGCCAGCCGGTGGTTGAGGTGCCGGCTCCTGACGCCTCGGTCGAGGAGCTCGGCGGCCGGCCCCCGACCTTGCGCACTTCGTCGACGTCGCGCCAGCCTCCGCGGGTCACCCGACGGGCGACGGCGAGTCTCCCCACGAGGACGGTGCCGACGGCGCCGGCCTCTTCGCGGCGCCGGTCATCGCCGTGAGCCCCGACTCCAAGCCGCTCATCCCGGAGCCCGAGCCGCTCACCTCTCACGGGCCAGCGCTGCGTGATCGCGATGGTCAACCAGAAGGGCGGCGTCGGCAAGACCACGTCGACCGTCAGCCTCGGCGCCGCGCTCGCGGGGCTCGGGCGCAAGGTCCTGCTCGTCGACTTCGACCCGCAGGGCGCCCTTGCGGTCTCGTTCGGGATCAACCCGAATGAGCTCGAGCTGACGATCTACAACGTGCTCATGCAGACGGATTGCCACGTGGGAGACGTCATCTTGTCCGACGGACGTCGAGAATCTGGACCTGCTGCCCAGCAACATCGACCTCTCCGCCGCGGAGGTCCAGCTCGTCAGCGAGGTGGGCCGCGAGCATGCCCTCGGTCGCGCCCTGGCGCCGATCATCGACGAGTACGACGTCATCCTCATCGACTGCCAGCCCTCGCTGGGCCTGCTCACGCTCAACGCCCTTACGGCGAGCAGCCGGGTCATCATCCCGATGGGCACCGAGTACTTCGCGCTGCGCGGCGTCGCCCTGCTGAAGGACACCATCGAGAAGGTGACGAGCCGACTCAACCCGGGACTGCGCATCATGGGCGTGCTGCCGACGATGTACGACCCGCGCACCCTGCACAGTCGCGAGGTGCTCTCGACGGTCCAGCAGGCGTTCGGCGACCTGGTGTTCACGACGGTCATCAGCCGGACGGTCAAGTTCCCCGACGCCGCCGTCGCCGGCGAGCCGATCACGGCGTTCGCGCCGAGCAGCTCGGGCGCCGAGTCGTACCGACAGCTGGCCCGGGAGGTCCTGTCACGGTGACAACGCCCCCCGAGGCGCCGGCGCCGCCCGAGGCGACCACGGGCTTCTCCGTTCGGATCGGGGAGTTCGAGGGCCCCTTCGACCTGCTGCTGACCCTGATCTCGAAGCACAAGCTCGAGGTGACCGAGCTCGCCCTGCACCGCGTGACCGACGAGTTCATCGGCTACATCCGGGCGCAGGGCTCGACCTGGGACCTCGACGAGGCCAGCGGCTTCCTCGTCGTCGCGGCAACGCTGCTCGACCTCAAGGCCGCCCGGCTCCTGCCCAGCGGCGAGGTGGAGGACGAGGAGGACCTCGCCCTGCTCGAGGCCCGCGACCTGCTGTTCGCGCGGCTGCTGCAGTACCGGGCCTACAAGGAGGTCTCGGCCCTGTTCGCGGAGCGGATGGCCGGGGCCAGCAAGCGATTCCCCCGCGCGGTGGGGCTCGAGCCGAAGTTCGCTGCCCTGCTGCCCGAGGTGCTCATCGGGCTGGGGCCGGACCAGTTCGCGGCTCTCGCCGCCCGGGCACTTGCACCCAAGCCGGTACCCGAGGTGTCGACGGCGCACATCCACGTGCAGAGAGTCAGCGTGCGCGAGCAGGCCGCGATCATCGTCGACCGCCTGCGCCGCCACCGCACCACGACGTTCCGCGCGCTCGTGGCCGACTGTGACACGACGCTGCTCGTCGTGGGGCGCTTCCTGGCCCTGCTCGAGCTCTACCGTGAGCAGGTGATCGCGTTCGAGCAGATCACCCCGCTCGGCGACCTCACCATACGCTGGACCGGTTCGGACGATGTCGAGATCGACGTGACGGACGAGTTCGACATCGAACGTGACATCGACAGGATTCCGGAGACGCCGCAGGACAAGGCGACGTCGGCCGGCGAGGAAGGGAACGCCGATGACTGACGAGCAGATGGTGGAGCCCGACGACCTGGCGGAGGCCGTGGTCGCCGAGGCGCCGCGGGGCGTCGCGGGGGACGCGGGCGTGGACGTCTCGGACGGGACACAGGACGAGGCGCCGCCGGCCGGACTGGGCGCGCCCTCGCTGGCCGCGGGGATCGAGGCCCTGCTGCTGCTGGCGGACGAGCCGATGGGCGTGCTCGACCTCGCGGCGGCGACGCATCGGCCTGCCGACGAGGTCGAGCAGGTCGTTCGGGAGCTGTCGGCCGAGTACACCGAGCAGGCCCGAGGCTTCGACCTGCGCGAGGTCGCTGGCGGGTGGCGCTTCTACACTCGCGCGGAATGCTCGCCGCTGGTCGAGCGCTTCGTGCTCGACGGCCAGCAGGCGCGGCTCACGCAGGCCGCACTGGAGACGCTCGCCGTCGTCGCCTATCGTCAGCCGATCACCCGCGGGCGCGTCAGCGCCGTCCGCGGCGTCAACGTCGACGGCGTCATCCGCACCCTGCTGACGCGGGGCCTGATCGCCGAGGCGGGCCACGACGGCGAGTCCGGTGCCCACCTGTACCGGACGACCTCGCACTTCCTCGAGCGCATGGGCATCGCATCGCTCGACGACCTGCCGCCGCTGGCCGAGCATCTGCCGGACCTGGCCGATCTCGACGACCTCCTCGACCTGGTGGCCTCCGGTGAGTAACGGCCGGTCTCGAGACGACAAGGCAGCCGACGGCACCGACCTGGTGCGCCTGCAGAAGGTACTGGCGCTGGCCGGGATCGGGAGCCGACGCGCCTGCGAGGTGCTCATCGACGAGGGTCGCGTCGAGGTCAACGGCAAGACGGTGACCGAGCAGGGCATGCGCGTGGACCCGCGTACCGCGGTCGTGCGCGTCGACGGGGAGCGGGTGCCCACGGCGCCGGACACCGCCGTCTACGCCTTCAACAAGCCCAAGGGCGTCGTGTCGACGATGTCCGACGAACAGGGCCGGCCCTGCGTGGGCGACTACGTGCGTGGGCGCACCGAGCGGCTGTTCCACGTCGGGCGCCTCGACATCGATACCGAGGGGCTGCTGATCCTGACCAACGACGGCGAGCTCGCCAACCGACTGGGTCACCCGTCCCACGAGATCGACAAGACGTACGTGGCAACGGTGCGCGGCCAGGTGCATCCGACGGAACTGCGGGTGCTTCGCGCCGGCATCGAGCTCGACGACGGAATGGCGAAGGCGGACACGGCCCGGATCCTGCAGAAGCTGCCCGACCGCACGCTGATCGAGCTGGTGATCCACGAGGGCCGTAACCGCATCGTTCGCAGGATGCTGGCCGCGATCGAGCACCCCGTTACCGACCTCGTGCGCACGCGCATAGGCCCGGTGCACCTCGGCCAGCAGCGCCCGGGGATCATCCGTGCGATCACCGGGCCCGAGCTGCACTCGCTGTATACATCCGTCGGGCTGTAGCGAGCGCGGACCCGCGGCCGCGGCCGCGGTCTCGGTAGGGTGTCCCGTCCAGGTCGCAAGCAAGGAAGTGAAGGGGGAGGGGTCGATGACGCTTCGTGGAATTCGGGGTGCCACCTGCCTCGCGGCGAACGAGGCCGCCGAGATGAGCGAGGCCGTCGCGGAGCTGCTCACGACGATCATGGACCGGAACGAGATCACCAGCGACGACGTCGTCAGCGTGATCCTCACCGGGACTCCTGACCTCACCTGCGCCTTCCCGGCGGCGGGCGCGAGGGGGATCGGCATGGTCGACGTCCCGCTGCTGTGCGCCCAGGAGATGAACATCGACGGGGCGCTGGAGCGAGTCGTCCGCGTGCTCATGCACGTCGATGTCGACACGCCGCGGCGCGACATCCAGCACGTCTACCTGCGCGGAGCCGAAGTGCTCCGGCAGGACCTCGTGCAATGACCACCGGCCCCCTCATCGACGGATCGGTCCTCATCGTCGGGACCGGACTCATCGGCACGTCCATCGCCCTGTCCCTGCGCCGTGCGGGCATCGATGTGCTGCTGTCGGATGTGAATGACGAAAGCCTGGCGGTCGCCGCCGGCTCGGGCGCAGGTCGCGTTCTGGTCGAAGGCGACCTGCCCACGATCGTCGTCGTGGCCGTGCCTCCTCGGCACGCCGCCCGCGTGATCGCCGAGCAGTCGGCCCGGCACCTCGCCGCGACGATCACCGACACGACCTCCGTGAAGGAGCGAGTCCTCGCCGAGGCCGTGGCCCTGGGCGCCGACCCGGAGAGGCTCGTGGGCGGTCACCCGATGGCCGGTCGCGAGGTCTCGGGCGCGGCCGGCGCGCGCGTCGACCTGCTCGACGACCGGATCTGGGTGGTCACGCCCCTGGCCGCGAGCGGAGTCGAGCACGTGCGCCAGGTGCACCGGATCGTGTCGGCCTCCGGGGCCTACGCGGTCACGATGGGGCTCGCCGAGCATGATGCTGCCGTTGCACTGGTATCCCATACGCCGCAGGTACTCTCGAGCGTTCTGGCGGGCCGGCTCAACGGCGCGGACGAGTCCTACGTCCGGATCGCCGGGCAGGGGCTGCGCGACATGACGCGTATCGCCGGCTCCAACGTGCCCATGTGGGTCGACATCCTCAGCGTCAATGCCGGACCGGTCGCCGACGTCCTCGACGGCGTCATCGACGAGCTGCAGCGCACGGTTGCGGCTCTCCGAGGGCTGGCCGAGCCAGGCGGCAACGGGGAGCTGACGACCCGGATCGAGCACCTGCTGCTGGCCGGCGGCGAGGGGCAGCGGCGAATTCCGGGCAAGCACGGCGCCGCGCCTGCGCCGATGCTGGAGGTCTGCGTCATGCTGGCCGACCGCCCGGGCGAGCTCGCTCGGCTGTTCACCGCCGCGGGCCGGGCGGGCATCAACTTCGAGGATGTGCGTATCGAGCACGTCCTGGGCCGACCGAACGGGATCGTGGGCATCCTCGTCCGCCCGGAGACCGGCGACGCCCTGCTGGCCGTGCTGCGCGGCCAGGGCTTCGACGTCCGATCCTGAGCCGGATACGCCGTAGGCTCTGGGGATGCGCAACCCAGTCATCGCTGTCGACGGACCGGCGGGCTCCGGCAAGTCGAGCGTCTGCCGTGCAGTCGCCTCGCGGCTGGGCATGCGCTATCTCGACACGGGCGCGATGTACCGCGCAATGGCGTGGGCGATGCTCGATGCGGGCATCGACGTCGACGACGCGGAGGCCGTCGCGGAGCACGCGAGCGGTGTCGTGATCAGCAGCGGCACCGATCCGGCCGGCCCGACCATCCACGTGGGGTCCGTCGACGTCGCCGGGCCGATCCGCGGCGACGAGGTGACCGCGGCCGTCAGCGCCGTGAGCGCCGTGCCCTCCGTGCGCGAGCGGCTGGTCGCCATCCAGCGCGACGAGGTGGCGGCTGCCCTGTCAGCCGGTGCGGGCATCGTCGTGGAAGGACGCGATATCACGACCGTGGTCCTGCCGGATGCCGACGTGAAGGTCTTCGTGACCGCAGACGCCGAGGTGCGGGCCCACCGGCGTGCGGCGCAGGACGTCGACCTCGGCAAGGGGTCCGTCGACGTCTCGAGCACGCATGCGGCCCTTCTCGAGCGCGATGCCAAGGACTCGGGACGCAGGGTCTCACCGCTCGCCCGGGCCAGCGACGCCGTCGTGGTCGACACCACGCATCTGACCCTCGAAGAGGCCATCGACGCCGTGGTCGGCCTCGTCGACGCCGTGTCGGCCTAGCCATGGGCCCGGCCGTCGAGGTGGACCCGCCCTCCTGGAGCGGGGCCGCTCACGCCCGCAACCTGGCCTCCGCCGCGCTGCGGATGACCTACCAGCTGCGCGCCCACGGAGCCCACCACGTGGGAACCTCCGGACCCCTGCTGCTCGTCACACGGTGCGAGGGCATGCTGGCGGGATCGATCCTTCATGCGATGGCGCCGAGGCCCCTGCACGTCGTCGCGAACGACGCGATGCAGCGGGCCTTCCCTGACAGTGCGATGGCCGCGGCGGGGGACATACCCATCAGCGGGCCGTCCGCCGTGCTCACCCAGCGCCGCGCGCTGGCCGCCCTCCTGGACGAGCGGACGGTGGCCGTGGCAGGCTCGAGCGTGCCGGTGGGGTACCTTGTAGCGGTAGCCGGTGTCGCAGTGATGCCGGTCGTGCTCCTCGGGGCCATGGGGCGGGTACCGACCGACCCGCCCCGTCCTCGAAGCCGCATCGACGTGTACTTCGCACCCCCGGTGACCGTGAGCGTCGTGGGCGATCCCCTCCGATCGAGCACGCGGGCGGCCGTGACCGAGCAGATTCGTCAGCTCGTGAGGGATGCCGAGGAACTCGCCGGGATGCGCAGCGGCAGGGCATGAGCGGGTCCGTTCGACCGTGGGACAACAATCAGATGGGTGTAGGCAATGGGTGACGAGTGGGTGGCGTTCGACGCCGAGGACGAGGATCTCGAGGTGACCGACCTCGGTGACGAGGGCGACGTGACGGATGCCGACGAGGCCGTCGACGTGGACGAGGCGGCGGCGATCGCCGCGGCCCTGGCTGCTGCTCGCGAGGAGTTCGGCGACATCGATGCCGAGCTCGGAGAGCTCATGCGCCCCGGCGGCGAGCACTCGGGCCTGCCCGTCCTCGCGGTCGTGGGGCGACCCAATGTCGGCAAGTCCACGCTCGTGAACCGGATGATCGGCCGTCGCGAGGCAGTCGTCGAGGATGTTCCGGGCGTGACGCGGGACCGAGTCATGTACGAGGCGGAGTGGAACGGCAAGCGCTTCATCCTCATCGACACCGGCGGCTGGGACCGCAAGGTTCGCGGAATGGCTGCCGCGATCGCCGCGCAGGCCGAGCGGGCCGTCAACGACGCCGACGCGGTGATGTTCATCGTCGACGCCAAGGTGGGCGCCACTGACACCGACGAGGCCGTGGTGCAGGTGCTGCGCAAGGCCGGCAAGCCCGTGCTCCTGGTCGCGAACAAGGCCGACGACGAGAACACCGAGCTCGAGGCGCAGTCGCTGTGGTCGCTGGGGCTGGGGGAGCCGCACACGGTCTCCGCCCTGCACGGGCGAGGCGCCGGCGACCTGCTCGACGCGGCGGTGGCCATCCTGCCCGAGGAGGGCTCGGGCATGGGCCGCGAGGCAGGCCCGCGTCGGGTCGCCCTGCTGGGCAAGCCCAACGTGGGCAAGTCGTCGCTGCTGAACGCGTTGGCCGGCAGCGATCGCGTCGTCGTCGACAGCGTCGCCGGCACGACCGTCGATCCGGTGGACGAGCTCGTGAAGATCAAGGACGAGTGGTGGTGGTTCGTCGACACGGCGGGCATCCGGCGGCGTGCCAAGGAGGCCAGCGGACACGAGTACTACGCCACGCTGCGCACCCAGGCCGCGCTGGACCGTGCCGAGGTCGCCATCGTCCTCGTCGACGCCTCCGAGCCGCTCAGCGAGCAGGACGTGCGCATCATCCACATGGTCATCGAGTCCGGTCGGGCGCTGGTACTGGCGTACAACAAGTGGGACCTCACCGACGAGGAGCGTCGCAAGTACCTGGCGCGCGAGATCGACCGGGATCTCGTGCAGGTGCCGTGGGCGCCGTCCGTCAACATCTCGGCGAAGACCAAGCGACACGTCGACAAGATCGGCGGTGCGCTCGAGACTGCCCTTGAGGGCTGGGAGACGCGCGTCTCCACAGGCCGGCTCAACGCGTTCATCAAGGAGCTCACGGACGCGCACCCGCATCCGCTCAGGGGTGGCCGGCAGCCGCGCATCCTCTTCGCCGCGCAGGTGCAGGTCGCGCCACCGACCTTCGCGCTGTTCACCACGGGGTTCCTCGAGGCCGGTTACCGCAGGTTCATCGAGAGGCGGCTGCGCGAGGACTTCGGGTTCGATGGCACCCCGATCCGGATCGTCATGCGTGTCCGCGAGAAGCGCGCTCGTCGACGCTGATCCTCGGGCCACGCCACCAGCACTGCCGACGCCCAGCTGAGCAGCTGCGGATTCACGGGCACGCGGACCGGGGACGGCATCGGCATCCTGCCGCTCTGCTCGGCCCCGACATCGGGCTCCGGCGAACCGCAGCTCGAGCAACGTGCCGGTATCGGGCGCATCGTCCGGGTGGGATAAGGTTCTGGGGCTCGTGCAGGGAGAGATCCGTGCACGACGGGCTGTAGCGCAGCTTGGTAGCGCACTTGACTGGGGGTCAAGGGGTCGTGGGTTCGAATCCCGCCAGCCCGACTCGATTCCCCTCACGATTCTCCCCCGTATCGTGAGGGGAATCGTGCTGTCCGGGGGAGTTTGACATCCAAACTGACATCCACTGCCGCAACAAGGCCGACCGCTGACGGGCGAACGACCGTCTCGGCCCGGATCGCTCAGCTGGGCCTTGGGCAGGGAACCCGGTCGATTGTGGCTTCGAGTCCCTCCGGGCGCACTGTTCCTCATGTTTCGGGTGCCGACGACGAGGTGTGGGCCAGTCCCCAAACGGGGCCTGACGGGATTGACATCGCACGGCAGCGAAGGCGGCTCCAATCGGGGGATGTGCCGGTCGCCTTCTGCGTGTCGGGCGATTCGCCAGCGATCAAGGGCGAGGGTGCTCTACGTTTACGGGATCGCCACCGGCCTGGTGGCGGTTCTCCGATCCACATTTCAACGGGGGATAGCGATGAAGGCACGACGAATAGTGGCAAGCCTGGCCGCTACGGTGATGATCGTGGGCGGGGCGTCGCTGGCAGCAGCCCCGGCCGCGTCGGCAGCAGGTACCGTCAACATCACAACCGACTGCGACGGCGACCTGACCCTGTTCGCCAATCCCGGCGACACAATCGTCGTGACCATGGGCACCGGCTGCCTGGCCGGGTACGGCTTCCTGGCCAGCTACGCAGCCGACGCAGACGGCTTCCTGAGCTACGACTCGTCGGCCAACGCGGCCTACACGGGTGTCACCGCAAACGACTTCTGGTGGGTCATCGCAAACGGGCTCGGCACCACCACGGGCACCTCGCAGCTGATGGCCGTGGACTCGCAGGACAACCCACTCGAGGTCGGCTCCATGGTCGCCATTGTCGGGAACAACGACAGTGGCTCGGGCTATTTCGAGGCGTACGTCTACTACGGAGGACCGCGCTCGGACGACGCCAAGCCGATCCCGCCGTGGGTCCAGGGCTACGGCCGCGGCAGCGCAGCCGATGCGTGCAATGACGGATGGACGGCGAGTTGGGAGCAGTGGCCACACAGCGGCACCGGCGGCTGGGTCTGCACCCGAGAGATCCCGTCCCTCGGGTAGTCCGCGGACAGCAAGCGGCGCCGCCAGCCCCTAGGGGTTGGCGGCGCCGCTTCATTGCCCGGTCCCACGTCGACGGTTTCCCCACCGATCCAATGCTCGCAGAGCGAGCCTTCCCGCCGGAAGCGCACCAGCACCCTCGCTCCCGCAGTATCGGACGGGAAGTCCAGTGCCGCGCCCGGTTCGGGCACCTCTATCGCAATGGCGGCAACGGGGGCGTGCCGTGCTGGCATTGCGGGCAGGCGGGATCGGCTCCGCTCGGACGGGGATTGCCGGTGCGCTGGCAATCCCGGCCGAGTGGGGGGACCATGGAGGTGAAGGTGGTGAGGACGATGAGAGCCAGACTCAACCTCCCGTAGCGAGGACCGGCCCCCGGGTACGAAACGGGGGCCGGTCCGCTTGTCCGAGGGTCGACGGTGCTCGCCCTGGCGGCAGCGCGTTCACGGCCGACGTCACCGGCCTGGTCCTCGACATCAGTCCTCCTCCTGCCACGCTGGCCCGACTGCTGATGGTTCCCTCACCAGGTGAGGGAGTGGAGGTCTTCCCGTCGGACGGGTGCCAGGGCGCCCTCCGCTCCGGGGCGCCTCTCGCAAAACGTCGACGAGATGTGGTGCGATGGGTGATCGGCACCCGACCGGGTGAGCGGCAGACCGAGTACCGGGGGCCGCGAAGCTGGTGAGGAGGACTCGGTGGCGCTCTACCGCCAGGACGCCGATGGGCTGCTGGCCCTTCGGCGGACCAGCGCGGAGGGCGACCGCTACGCGCGCGAGATCCGGGATCTCGCCTGGCGGAACCTCCGGGTCTTCTCGGGCGAGGAGCTCTTCGCTGTTCGCAGTGCGGCCCCGACGGCCGGCGGCGTCGTGGACATCGTCGCGCTGACCAGGCAGGGCGAGGTGACCCTCGTCGAGGTGACCGGTGCGCTCGGCCACGACCGGCTTGCCCGCTGCCTCGAACTGGCCGGATGGGCGCGTGGCACCAGCCTCGATGAGCTTGCCGGCATGTACCACGGCGGGGCGGCCGCCTTCCGTGGCGATTGGCAGGAGTTCACGTCCACCGACCGACCCATCCGGCTGCAACGCAACCCCGTGCTCGTCCTGATCGCGCAGCACGTCGATGCGGGTTCCCGCGCTGCGGTGGACTTCCTGACCGACAACGGGGTGCCCGTCAGGGTCGTGAGCGCCAGCGTCTACGAGGAGGCGGACGGCGCCCGCTACCTGGAGGTCCAAGGAGGCGCCGAGCCCCCAGCCGCCGACGACGCGCTCGCAGCGGACCGACCGATGCCCGATGAGTCGTCGCAGACGGCACCGCCGGGAGACGCAGCGTCGCGCGAGGGCCGCCGCGTCGGCCTCCCGGATCTCATCGAGGCGGGCTTGCTGGAGGAGGGCGTCGAGATCGTCTGGCCGCGCCCTCGCCTCGGCCAGGAGTACCGGGCCCGGATCACAGCCGGCGGCCAGATCGCCCTGCCCGACGGCAGGGAGTTCTCGACCCCGTCCGCCGCGGCGATGGCCGCGGCGAACATGGCGTCCTACGACGGCTGGCACGCCTGGCGGGTCGGCTCCGCGCAGGGTCCGCTCCTTGATGATCTGCGGCGCCAGCTCGCTGAGGCAACCTCGTCCGAATAGGCCCCGGCCTCAGCGGCAGAACTCGGCGACGACGTCCGGGTCGAAGTGGGACCCGGCGCTGGCAATGATGTGGGCGAGGGCATCCTCGTGCGAGACCGGATCCCGGTAGGGGCGTTGGGACGTCAGGGCGTCGTAGACGTCGACGACGGCGAAGATGCGGGCTGACAGGGGGATCTGCGCCCCGGCGAGTCCCCGCGGGTAGCCGGTGCCGTCCCAGCGCTCGTGATGGCACCAGGGGATCTCCAGGGCGGGTCGCAGGTACTCGATTCCGCTCAGCATCTCCATGGCCAGTTCAGGGTGGCGGCGCATCTGCCGGCGCTCGTCTTCGTCGAGTGTGGACGCCTTCCACAGGACGCTGTCCGGAACGCCCATCTTGCCGATGTCGTGCAGAGTCGCACCTCGGCGGATGTGGTCGAGCTCGTCACCCTCGAACCCGAACCGCTTCGCGAGTGCCACGGTCATCGCGGTCACGCGCTGGGTGTGCTGCCCGGTGGAGCGGTCCCTGATGTCCAACGCTGCAGCCCAGCCGGCGAGAGTGACGTCGTAGGCCTCGCGGAGCCGCTGCGCTGTCGACTCCGCCCGCCGCAGGTACCGCCTACTGACGAGGTAGAGGAGCGCGCTGCTCAGGAACACGAAGCCGAGACCCTTGACGGACTGGAGCCAGGTGAGGTCGTCGGCGTCCGGCACGGTGGCATTGAGGAGCCGATCGGATGTGAGGATCCATATGACGGAGAACGCCAGGTAGATGGCGGCGATCCGGGCGGAGGTGGACACTCGCAGTCGTCGGCTCACGTCTGTCCCCCTTCACTCGCTTCAGGGTAGCGGGGATGCCGGGGAGTGGGGAGCCATCCACCTGCGAGGATCGGCGCGTGCCCGTCATCCGAATTGCCGACCCGGCCGACCCTCGGCTCGACGACTACGCGCGCCTCACTGACGTCGTGCTTCGCTCCAGGCACGAACCGGCCAGGGGTCTGTACATCGCGGAGAGCGCCGAGGTCATCCGGCGTGCCGTCGCGGCGGGGCACTCGGTGCGCTCCATGCTGATGGCGGAGAGGTGGCTCGACGGCCTCGGCGACGTCGTCGCAGCGGCCGGTGGCGGTCCGTCCGGCGACCTGCCCGTCTACGTGGCGGAGTCCGACGTCCTGCGAGCGGTCACCGGGTTCAACATGCACCGAGGTGCACTGGCGGCGATGCACAGGCCGACGCTGGTATCGGTGCCCGACCTGCTGGCTGTCGCGTGCGACGGTCCGGGCCGGCATCGTGTGGTCGTGCTCGAGGACATCGTCGATCACACCAACGTCGGAGCCATCTTCCGGTCTGCGGCTGCCCTGGGCGCGCAGGCCGTGCTCGTGTCGCCGCGCTGCGCGGATCCCCTGTACCGTCGCAGCGTTCGGGTCTCGATGGGCACGGTGTTCCAGGTGCCCTGGACCCGGATGGTCGACTGGGCCCAGGGACTGGCCGACCTGAGGTCGCACGGATTCACCGTCGCGGCGCTGGCCCTCGACGACGCGTCCGTGGCGCTCGACGACCTGGCCGCGGCGCCGCCCGAGCGGCTGGCCCTGGTTCTCGGCGCCGAGGGGGATGGGCTGTCGAGCGACGCGATGGCCTCCGCCGACATCGTGGTGCGCATCCCCATGTCAGGCTCGGTCGACTCGCTCAACGTCGCAGCTGCATCGGCCGTGGCACTGTGGGCGCTGCGCTGAGGGCTACCTGGTCGTCAGGGCGGCGAGGGCGGGCCGCGCGGCAGCGGGCGGCGTCGGGGCGGGCGGCGTCGCGGCTGGCGGAGTGGGCGCCGGGATGGCGGTGATCGCCATGGTCTTGTGGAAGACGCCGCCGCGCAGGTCGTTGCAGGTGATCAGCACCAGGCGATGGCGGCCGGTGTGGCTGAACCATGACCGCCTGAGCGTGCCCTTGGGGACGGTCACTCTCGACGAGATCTGGTACGTCTTGACCTGCTTTCCGACGGCGCCGATCGTGAAGGTGCTGCCGAGCGGCAGCGTTGTCAGCGCATTGAGGGTTCCGTCGCAGCCCTCGCCGTAGCGCACGTGCCAGGTGATGACCGTGGCGCCTCTCCTCGCCCCCAAGGGCGCGTTGCGCGCCGAGATGCCGGCCGCCTGGTTGGTGTGCGGCGGATCCAGCGCACCTCCATTGCGGAACGTGATGCGCTTGACGGGAACGACCTTGCCGCCCACCGTCATGACGGCGACCGTGGGGCCGCCCACCGTCGCGGGGGGACATGTGCGCGCCTGTGCAGGCGCCCCCGCGATCAGGCTGGCCAGCAGCGCCGCGATGGCCACGATCACTACGCGCTTCATGAGGTCCTCACGGGTCGGCCAACCGGGTGGTCGGGAATGCTACGCGATGCGAGCGACGGAGTCGACATGCCAGGTGCACGCGCCGATGGTCAAGACATTGAATTGCCGCGAGTGGACACGACTGGTTGCGACCGACCCGAGTACGACGGCGAACGAAACGACGATCCTTGGGTTGTGGGCCGGGTCACGGTGCCACGCGACGGGCCCGGATCCGCCACACGGCGATGCCGGTCGCGGCCAGCAGGCACGCGATGCGCAGGGACTGCGCTCCCACCCCACGAAGATCGCCGGTGACGAGCTCGGTCGCGGACCATGGGTAGACGACCTGCGTCGTCACGCAGACCCCAATGAGCAGCAGTGCGACGGTGCCCATCCGCGTCGCCCGGTCCAGGAGCGCGACCGACGCCAGCCCGACGAGCCAGACGTTGAACTGCGGGGAGTAGACGCGGCTGCTGGCGACGCTGACCAGCATGATCGCCAGCGCCACGTCCCCGGCTGGGACGGACTCGAGCCGGCCGGACAGCCGCCACCAGGCAATCACGGCGAACGCCGCAAGGCCGATCGCCGTCACGATCGCGCCCGCCACCTCGGTGCCGTTCATGAGGACCTGGACGGAGCCGTACTCGAGGCCGAACGCGACCTTGTGGTCCCACCAGGAGTAGACGATGTAGGGGAGCGCCCCAACCGACTCGACCTGGAGACCACGCGCCCGCTGGTTGCCGATGAACGACAGGCTGCCGTCGAAAACGAGCAGGCAGGACGCCGTGATCGCAAGCACGGCGATCGCAAACGCCAGGATCCCGCGTCGGGTGCTGGCCCGGGGCAGCGCGAGCAGCATGAACCCCGGCCAGAGCTTGACCATGAACCCTGCCGCGGCGCTCACGCCGGACAGCGCAGGTCGGCCGACGAGCAGCACGCTGAGCACGGCGAACAGCGTGGGCACAAGGTCGAAGCGCGTGACCATGATCGGTCCGACGACGACCCCAGCGCACGCCCACAGCCAGACTCCACGCCAGGAGGCATCCGCACGCCCGGCATGGGCGACGACCAGAGCCGCCAGGATGGCGATGTCGAAGACGAGGAGCACGAGCGTGAACGACCACGCGTAGCCCCACGGCATGGCGCCGGCAGCGAGGAGGACCGGGGCGATTCCGGGCGGGTACTGCCACATGGGATCCATTGCCGGGAAGACGAGACTGCGCAAGGCGGGCAGCCACCCCTGGTAGACGTCCAGGTCGTGAAGCATCCACGGCGTCATGTCGGTCGTCGCGACGGCGATCCCGCGCGTGAGCAGCCACACTGCGCCCACGGCGGCGTAGGCGGACCACGGCTTGCCGGCCCCAGCGCGGACCGGCATGGACCAGGTGGTGGAGGGAGAGGTCACGGTGCCTGCCTTCGTATGGTGCCAGGAGGCGGCAAGCGGCCGGCTAGGCCGCGACGGTGACGATCAGCGCAATCGCCGCGAAGACGATTGCGAGCTCGCACATCAGCACGCCGATCGCGGCGATGCGCAGGGGCGCGCGGTACTCGCCCGCGGCGAAGTGGCCGGCGCGCCTGGCGACCGCCGAGAGCTTCGTCGCGTCGGTGCGGGCATCACCCGATGGGTCGCGCTGCGTCCAGTAGCCGCGTTCGCTGTTCATGCCGAGCACCGCGAAGGCGAGTCCGATGACGGCCAGGACGATGGCGAACGTCCAGAAGACGATGGCGGCGATGTTCACGATGCGACCCTAGTGGGGTGTCAGGCGATCGACAGTCGCAGGATGCGGTCGTCGCGGGGTCGCGGACTGCCGCGACCGTCGGTGTTGCCGGTCGTCAGCCACAGCGACCCGTCGAGGGCGAGGGCCACGTTGCGCAGCCGACCGAGGCTGCCGATGGCCACGAGGGTGGGCCGGCCGCGTCGCGGTCCGGTGAGCGGTACCCGGTAGAGGGTCTCGCCACGCAGGCTGGCGACGTAGGCGACATCGTCCACGATGGCGATTCCGCTGGGCGAGGCCGTCGCGGTGGGCGACCACTGGGTCACGGGGTTGACGTACCGGGCGTCGCTGGCCGCACCCTCGTGCACCGGCCACCCGTAGTTGCCCCCGGGCGTCAGCAGGTTCAGCTCGTCGACGTCCTTCTCGCCGAACTCGCTCGCCCACACTCGTCCGCTGCTGTCGAAGGCCAGCCCCTGGACGTTGCGGTGCCCGAGGGTGTAGACCCGGGATCCGCGGAACGGGTTGCCGGGAGCGGGCGCACCGGCGAAGGTGATCCGCAGGACCTTGCCGGCCAGGCTCGAGCGGTCCTGCGCCCGGCTGGGCACGCCCGCGTCGCCCGTCGCGACGAACAGCGTGTCGTCCGGTCCGACCAGGAGGCGACCGCCGTCGTGATGGTCGCTTCTCGGGATGTCCGTCAGGATCGCCCGCTGCGCGCCGAGCCGGGTGCCATCCCACTGGATGCGCACCACCTGATTGTCCTTCGCGGTGGTGATGTAGGCGAACAGGAACTGCGGATCGGGGCCGGGCGGCAAGGCAATGCCGAGAAGTCCGCCCTCGCCCCAGGGCGAGACGTGCAGAACCCTGCCCACGGTCCTCGCCGTACCGCCGGCCGCGGGCACGCGCTTGATCAGGGCGGTGTCGCGCTCGGTGACCAGGGCCGAGCCGTCGGGCAGGAAGGCGAGGCCCCACGGCACGTGGAGCCTCGTAGTGATCGTCCGGTCGATCCAGACGCGTGACGTCAGCGACGACGAGACATTGACGGTCGCCTCGCTCGAGGGCCCCGTCACCGCGGCGGACACGAGCACGGTCAGACCGACGACGGCGAGGGCGTGGGCGCGTGGTCGCATGCTGCCTCCAACGGGACGGTGCCGGGGAAGTTGGCTGTTCAGGACAGTATCCGCGGGTACCGTGGCGCCGTGCCCTCGACCGAGTACGGCCCCGCCAGCATCCTTGACGTCGACGGGTGCGAGGTGCGCCTCACGAGTCCGCAGAGGCCGATCTTCCCGGGAGTCTCGAAGCGCGAGGTCATGGAGTACTACCTGGTGGTCGGCGCGCGACTGCTCGACCAGGTCGGGGGGCGGCCGACGGCCCTCGAACGGTGGCCAGGCGGGGTGACGGACGGCGCTGAGCGCTTCTTCCAGAAGCACCTGCCCAGGAAGGTGCCGGCCTTCGTCGAGGGTGTCGACGTGCGCTTCCCGAGCGGGCGGACTGGCCGGATGCTGTGTCCCAGCAGCCGGGCCGCGATCGGGTGGGCGGTCCAGATGAGCACCGTCACCTTCCATGCGTGGCCGGTGTCGGCCTCGGACGTGGCCCGCCCCGACCAGCTGCGGCTGGATCTCGATCCGTCTCCGGCCAACTCCTTCGCCGATGCGATCACCGTGGCGCATGCCTGCCGAGAGGTGCTGTCGGCCTGGGGATGGCCCGCCTACGTCAAGACGAGCGGTGGCCGCGGCCTGCACGTCTTCGTGCCGATCGTGCCCGCGCACTCCTTCGTCGACGTGCGCCACGCTGGCATCGCCATCGGCCGCGAGGTCGAGCGACGCCATCCGGACCTGGTGACGATGTCGTGGTGGAAGGAGGAGCGCGGGGACCGGGTCTTCATCGACTTCAACCAGAATGCCCAGGATCGGGTGATGGCGTCCGCCTACTCCCTGCGGCCGCGTCCGGAGGCGACCGTCTCGACGCCACTCGACTGGGACGAGCTGGACGCGAGCGACCCGACCGACTTCACGATCCGCACGGTCCCGAAGCGCATGGCGGCCATCGATCCGTGGGCCGGGATGGCCACGTCCGCCGTCGACCTGGCCCCGGCACTCGAGGCCTGGAATCGCGACGTGGCTGCCGGACTCCCCGAGCTGCCGTACCCCCCGGACTTCCCGAAGATGCCGGGGGAGCCGAGCCGGGTGCAGCCCAGCCGTGACTCGAGCCTGCGGGGCAACCAGCAGTAGTTGCCCACCCCGCTACCCGAGAAGGTCGCCGATGCTGGCAGACGGGGGTCTGTCCAACTGGTCGAAGCCGCACGACGCCGCCGCTCGATCGGGCCGCCAGCGGGCGAAGCGTGCCACGTGCCGGAACCGGTCGCCCTCGAGCTGGTCGTACCCGACCTCGGCCACCAGCTCGGGGCGCAGGGCCGTCCACGCCTGCTCCTTGTTCCACCGGTTCGCCTCGCCGGGCACGCGGACCGCCTCGTCCCCGTGCCAGGGGTGCCGATCGTCGGCGGTGACCGCGTAGGGCGCGAGCAACCCCACGAGGTCCGCGCGAACGGCCGCGCTGAAGGCCGAGGAGGCGCCCACGTAGTGCAGCCTTCCGATCTCGTCGTGCAGCCCGAGCAGCAGGCTGCCGACCACGGCGGCACCGTCCGCCCCGGGACGCGCGTACGGGCGCCAGCCTGCGACGACGACGTCGGCCGTGCGCTGGTGCTTGACCTTGCCCTGCGTGCGCTGGCCGGGGGTGTAGGGGTCATCGAGGCCCTTGACGATGAGTCCGTCGACGCCGGCCGACTCGAAGTGCTCGAACCAGTGGGCCGCGACCTGCGGATCGCGCGTGCACGGCGTCAGCAGGATCGGCGCGGACCAGTGGGCGGCCAGCGCCTCGAGCACGAGGCGTCGGTCGGACAGGGGCCGGTCCTGCACGTCGCCGTCATGCCACAGCACGTCGAACAGCAGCAGCGTGGCCGGGAAGTCCGCGGCCAGTCGTGCGATGTTCTGGCCGCCGGCCTCGGACCGCGGCCGTAGTCGCGAGGAGAGGATGCCGAAGTCGAGGCGTCCCTCGTGGGGCACGACGATCTCCCCATCGACGACGACACCGGGTGGGATCTGCAGCCGGATCGCCTCGACCAGCTCCGGGAAGGCGTAGGAGAGATCGACGACCTCGTCACTCGAGCCGCGAGACCGGCCGCGCCCCTGCAGGACGACGCCGCCGTCGGACCGGAAGACCAGGCACCGGAACCCGTCCCACTTCGGCTCGAAGGACACGTTCGGCGCGCCCCTCGGGATGGCGCTCCCGAGGGGTCTTGCCAGCATCGGCTCGACGGGGGGTTGGAGCATCACGGCCTGCGCGCCCGGACGAAGACGCTGCCGTCCTCCTCGAGCACCTGGGTCGTGCGCAGGTGACGCGGTGGCCGCAGGCCCCCGGGGATCCCGATGATGTGTCCATCGGGCGGCGAGCCGAGCAGCAGCGGCACCAGGGTGAGGAGCAGCTCGTCCAGCAGGCCGGCAGCCGCGAGCGAGCCGAGCAGTCGGGGGCCGCCCTCGCAGTGGATGCGTCCGAGGCCCCGTGCGTGCAGGTGGCCGATGACGGCCGCGAGGTCGACCTCAGTCTCGCCGACCTCGACGAGGTCGACGAGCCGGCGCAGGTCTCGGGGGGCCGTCGCCGCGGCCCGTTGCGTCGTCAGCACGATCGTGGCGGGGTGCGCGTCCGTCCGCTCGGTGAACAGGGGCAGCGTCAACGGGAGGTCGAGGCTGGACGTGACTACGGCGATCGGACGCCTCGACGGTCCGTACCGCTCCTCTCGGACGGTGCCGGCGCCGACGAGGACCACGTCCGCGGTCATTCGCAGAACCGAGAACATGCGCCTGTCCGCTGCGCTGGCAATGGATTTCGAGCTTCCGTCGACCCCGCGCATGGCACCGTCGAGAGTCGAGACCATGCTGCCCCGCACCCATGGCCGCTCGGACGGGAAGGCATAGGCCTCCCGGGCCTCGTCGTCGGAGAGGTCTGCTGCCGGGCCCGGGTGTACGCGTCGCACGGGCCGATCGTCGCATGAATAGGCTCACGGGCGTGTCCCCCTCCCTCACCGCGCGTCATCCCATGGTGTCGGTCGAAGGGCTCGTGGACGAGTTCGTGCCACCCCCGCACTTCGGGGACGTGCGCCTGGACACCTACCTCGCGGACCCCTCGGAGCCCAGCCAGTCCGCCGCCGTCGCGGCGCTTCGGGCCTTCGCGGCCAGGGTCTCGGATCCCGCACCCGCCCGCCGATCGATCCTGCGCAGGGCCGCTCCGCCGGAGGGCCGCGCCGGCATCTACCTCGATGGCGGGTTCGGCGTCGGCAAGACCCACCTGCTGGCCTCACTGTGGCATGCGGTGCCCGGGCCGAAGCGGTATGGCACGTTCGTCGAGTACACGAACCTCGTCGGCGCGCTCGGCTTCCGCACCGCGGTCGAAGCGCTGCGGGGCAACCGCCTGGTGTGCATCGACGAATTCGAGCTCGACGATCCCGGGGACACGGTCCTCATGTCGACCCTGCTCGGGGAGCTGGTGGCGGCAGGGGTCAGCCTTGCGGCCACGTCGAACACCCTGCCGGACAGGCTGGGGGAGGGGCGGTTCGCGGCGGACGACTTCCTGCGCGAGATCCAGGGCCTGTCCGCCCAATTCGATGTGCTGCGGATCGACGGCGACGACTACCGCCACCGTGGACTGCCGGACGCTCCGGATCCGCTCACCGACGACGCCGTGCGAGCAGCCGTGGCGGCGACGCCCAGCGCCGTACTCGACGCATTCGTCGAGCTGAAGCGCCACCTGGCATCGGTGCACCCGTCGCGCTACGGCGCCCTCGTGGAGGGGGTCTCGCTGCTCGGGCTCACCGGCGTGCGCACGGTGACGGACCAGGCAGCTGCGCTCAGGCTCGTCGTCCTCGTGGATCGCCTGTACGACCGCGATGTCCCGGTCGTGTCCAGCGGCGTCCCGCTGGACAGGCTCTTCGCTGCGGACATGCTGCGCGGCGGGTATCGCAAGAAGTACTACCGGGCGGTCTCCCGCCTCGTCGCGCTTGCTCGCGACGGGCGGGCAATGGTTGGCTGACGGTCATGACACCCGAAGGCATCATCAGCGCACTCTTCGCCGGCATCATCATCGGACTGATCGCTCGCATCCTGGTGCCGAGCATGCAGCCGATCGGCTGCATCGTCACGATCATCATCGGCGTCATCGGAGCCTTCGCGGGCCTCGGCGTCGCGAACTACTTCCACTATGCGAACGACGGCTGGCTGCTCGTCTTCCTCACCCAGGTCTTCATCGCCACGATCCTGGTGGCGATCACCGCGGCCCTGTTCCGCAAGAGCAGCACGGGCTGACCCATCCGATCCCCGCGATAAGCCTGTCCCTGATGCGGCGCGGCGTGCCGGGAGCACGATGGCCGGCACGGACGCGAACACACCCGATCGAAGGTAGCGTTGGTCGTGAGGTGGGGCGTGACTGCGAACTCGCGTGAGACCGCTGTGGTGGCAGGGCTGCTGGAGCTGTTCCGACTGCCCCTCGACACGCCCGAGCCGGTGCTGCTGACGCGGGTGATCGACCTCGCGGAAGCCGTCACGGGGAGCCGGATCGGCTACGTGCACTACGTGAACGAGGATCAAGTGACCATCGAGCTGGGAACGTGGTCCACGGCCACGGTGGCGACGTGCGCGGTGGTCAGCGATCGGCACTACCCGGTCGACGAGGCCGGGGTGTGGGCGGACGCATTCCGCACGAGATCCCCTCACGTTCACAACGACTACCCGGCCGTCTCGAATCGGCGAGGCCTTCCGCCGGGCCACGTCGCACTCGTGCGCCACGTGGGCGTGCCGGTCATCGACGGGGGCGCTGTCCGACTGCTCCTCGGGGTCGGCAACAAGGAGACCCCGTACGACGATCGCGACGTCGAGGCGGTCCAGCAGATCGCCGACGACGCCTGGCTGCTGGTCACCCGGCTGCGTAGCCTGTCGGCCGTCCGAGGCACGATCTCGATGCTGGATTCCCAGCCGGAGGTCCTGCGACTGTGCGCGTGGGAGTGGGATCCGGACGCGGATGCGGACTCGGTGCGATGGGGAGCCAACGTCGATCGCGTCCTCGGCGTGCAGCCGGGCGACCCCGGCGTAAGCACATGGCGGCCGCTGATGGACGCGATCGACCTGGAGAGCGGTGAGCGGCTTCGCGGGGCGCTGGACACGGTGCCCGACGATGGCCCCCTGGATGTCAGCCTCACCGGCACAGTCGGCGGCCGAGCGCGGGCATTCCGGATCACGGGTGGATGGACCCAGCGGACGACCGGCCACGGTCAGGTCATGCGAGGCGTGCTCACCGACATCAGCGTGCTCGTCGAACTCGATGCCGTCCGGGCCAACGCCGAGCGAGATCCGCTCACGGGCCTGTTGAACCGTTCCGGGCTGTTCTCCCGCGTCGGTCCGCGGTTCCCCACGGGTCGCATGCGGTCGCAGGACGAGTTCGCGATCCTGTTCGTCGACCTTGACGGCTTCAAGGCCGTCAACGACAGGATGGGCCACATCGCCGGCGACGCCGTGCTGCGCACCTGCGCCCAGCGCCTTGCCTCGTGCGTGCGCACCTCCGACGTCGTCGCGCGATTCGGTGGCGACGAGTTCGTCATCGTCCAGGGCGGCGGGCCGGACCCGGAGCAGATCGAGTCGCTCGCCCGCAAGATCATCGCCCGGATCAGTGAGCCGATGCACGTCGACGGGAGCGAGATCGCGATCGGGGCGAGCATCGGGGCGGCCCGCAGCAGCAACACCCTGCCCGGCCTTGACGCCATGCTCCTACGAGCCGACGCGGCGATGTACCAGGCCAAGACGCAGCGCTGCGGCGTGGTCATCGCCGGAGGGCCCGGAGCGCCTGCGTAGGGGTGGCCAGCCGTGGGCCGTCGCCCGGTCGCGGCTCCACGGCCGACGTCACCGGGGGTCGAGCTCAGGACAGCAATGACGCCTCGGCGCGCGCCGGTCTTGGGTTCTCTTGCACACTGGGACGGTGAGCCACCCAGGCACGGGACTCGGTCTCCGCACGCCCGCCATGTGGGCGGTCGGGCTCACTGCCGCGTTCGTGATGGTCCAAGCGCTTCCTCCCTTCGACTTCCTCGTCAACGCCACCCAGTACACCGAGCTTCACCTGACCTTCGAGCTCGTCTCGATGGCTGTCTCCGTCATGATCTTCGGACTCGCGTGGAATCTGCGAACGACGCAGAGCAACGCACCGATCATCGTGATCGGGCTGTTCTCCCTCGCCATCGCGCTGCTCGACCTGGCCCACGTCCTGTCCTTTCCGGGAATGCCCGATCTCGTCACGCCGAATGTCCCGGACAAGACCGTCGATTTCTGGCTGGCCGGTCGTTTCGTCGCAGCGATGGGCTTCGTGCTCCTCGCGCTGCTGCCCGAACGCCACTGGCCCCCGCGGCTCTGGCTTCCCCTGGTGGCGGCGACGATCACGTTGTGCGGCGCGATGTGGTGGGTGGGAATCGCACAGCCCGCATGGCTGCCGCGGACCTTCGTCGAGGCTTCGGGCCTGACCGAATTCAAGGTCATCTCGGAATACGTGATCTCGGCCGTATACGCCGTGGCTGCGGTGCTGCTCGCCCTGAGAGCCCGCGGCGAGCGCAATGTCGAGTTCGCCTGGCTGGCGGCCGCGGCATGGACGATTGCCATGTCCGAGGTGTTCTTCACGAGGTACACCACGATGTCGGACAGCTACAACATGGTCGGCCACCTGTTCAAGGTGCTCGCCTACCTGATGGTGTACCGGGCGGTATTCGTGGCCGGCGTCCAGCGGCCGACGCGCGAGCTGGCCGACGAGGCGCGGCTGATAGGGGCACTGATCGACTCGGTGCCCGACCTGATCTCGTTCACGGACAGGGACGGGCGCTACCTCGGGGCGAACAGGGCGTTCTCCGATCGCCTCGGCGTCGCCCAGGAGGCTGTTCCGGGCAGCACTGCCGATACCTGGAGGGTCGACGACCCGGGCCGAGCCCGTCGCCGTCGCGCACAGGCCCTGGCCCGGTCCGGTGCCACGGATCGCTACGAGGAGTCGATCCCCGACCCGACCGGTGGCGAAGGCCTGTTCGACACCGTCCAGACCCCCTACTTCGACAATGATGGCGACCGACTCGGCATCATCGAGATCAGTCGCGACGTGACCGCACAGCGCGAGTCGGAGCAGCGAATCGAGGACCTCGCCCTCCTGGACCAGCTCACCGGGCTGCCGAACCGGCCCAACTTCCTCGGGGCCCTCCAGGCGACGCTGACCGACCCGGAGACCGCGGGGCTGCCACACGCGGTCGTGTACCTCGACCTCGATGACTTCAAGTCCATCAACGACACCCTCGGTCTTCGCGTCGGCGACCTCATCCTGCGCGAGACCGCCAGCCGCCTGCGGATGGTCACGAATGCACGCGACTTCACGGCCCGGCTGGGCGGCGACGAGTTCTCCCTCCTCCTGATTGGAGCAGGCCCTGCCGAGGCCGCCCGCGCCGCCGAGAGGATCATCGACGCGATCGATGTCCCGTTCCTGATCGACCACTACGACCTGTCCGTCACGTCCTCCATCGGCATCGCCCTGTATCCGTCGGACGGGATCGAAGTCGAGGAGCTCACCCGGCGCGCCGACGCTGCGATGTACCAGGCGAAGCGGGACGGCAGGGACACCTTCAGGTTCCACACCGACGAGGTCCGCGAGAAGCTCGAGCGCCGAGTGCGGCTCCTCTCGGCGCTGCGCAGGGCGGTCACGAATGGTGAACTGCGCGTGCACTACCAGCCACAGGTCCACGTCGCGTCAGGCCGAGTCGTCGGAGTCGAGGCGCTCGTGCGCTGGCAGCACGCCGAGCTCGGCCTGCTGCCTCCCGCGGAGTTCATCGACCTCGCCGAGGACAGCGGCCTGATCATCGCCATCGGCGATTGGGTCCTTCGCACCGCGATCCGCGACGCACTCGCGTGGACAGCCGCCGGCGCGCCGCCGGTGACACTCGCCGTGAACCTCTCCGCCGTGCAACTGCTGCAGTCGGACCTGCCCTCGCGGATCGAGGCCATCCTGGCGGAGACCGGATTCCCGGCCGGAAGGCTCGCGGTGGAGCTCACCGAGACGGTCGCCATGCGCAACCCCGAGATGGCCGCGACTGCCATCGAGCAGCTGCGCGACATCGGGCTCCTCATCGCCATCGACGACTTCGGCACGGGCTACTCGTCCATGGCGTACCTCAAGCGCTTCCACGTCCACCAGATCAAGATCGACAAGTCCTTCGTACGCGACCTGGGAGTGGATCCGGACGACGAGGCCATTGTCGGCGCCCTGATCCGCCTCGCCCGCGCACTGGACGTCGAGACGATCGCCGAGGGGGTCGAGACGTCGGCCCAGTACGACCTCCTCCGGGCGCGTGGCTGCGACCTCGTCCAGGGGTACTACTTCAGCCGTCCAATCCCCTCGGAGGACCTTCTCGCGTTCCTCAAGCCGGGAGCCCGAAGGGTCACGTCGCGCCCGTCGCATCGTCAATGAGCGGGCGGGAGCCCCGCAGGTACGGTGCCGCGGCCGCCGATGGACGAAGGAGGCCTTGCGAATGCGGACTTCGTGGAGGGGCCCGAAGCCGCCTTGCTGCGAACCACCTTGTGGGTGGGCGATACAGGAATCGAACCTGTGACCTCTTCCGTGTCAAGGAAGCGCGCTAGCCCCTGCGCCAATCGCCCTGCAATGGAACCGTTCGTAATCGCTGGCGTGCAACGACTTCTGCTGCTCTTGCAAAGTTCCTGCGTAACCCTACACTGACGCGGGACCTCTCCTGAATCCGCCCCCATGCCATGGGCGAGTCACGTGGGGGAATGGTCATCCTCCTCCTGATCGCCCGCGGTATGCGCGGTCGCCTGGTTGATGCGGTTGATGCTCGAAACGATCCCGCCGATGATCGCGATCTGGGCCGTCTCGTCGGCGATGCGGACGGCCTCGTGCGCCTGCGTCCGGCCCAGATACGTGCTGGGATCCTCGGCGGCGATGTTGTCGGCCGCCATCGCCATCAGGTCGGCGAGGGGAGACATGGCCGCCTGCGGGATCTTCTCCGACACGCGGCCTCCTGCCGAGGCCGACAGGTCGGAGGCGATGGACAGCACGCGAGCCGACATCACCGTGTTCGCGTCGAGGCTCTGCTTCAGGCTCGCGAGGTCGTCCGGATCGATGCGCGGGCTCAGGCGCGCGTGGCTCGTGAGGTCCTGCAGGCGAGCGGCGAGCCCGATCGAGCGATTGCGAAGGTCGATGGCCTCCTCCCGCCAGCTGCGCGCCGCGTCGCGGTCAGGCGTCTCCCGCAGTCCCCGGGCCATCTCGGACAGCAGCGCGGCGAGATCGGCCTGCAGCTGATCGATGTCCTGGCGGAGCAGGCGCGTGTCCTTGGTCGGGGTTGCCAGGGCGGAGGCCGCCAGGGCGCAGAGTGCGCCGACCACGACGCCGCCGAAGCGCTCGACGGCGAGCTCCGTCGTGAGGTGGGTCCCCACGACGATGATGACCGTTACCGCCATGCTCGCGGCGACGAAGGGCGACTCGTCAGGGGTGGCGAGATGGAGGGCCCGGGCCATGGCGAAGCAAAGGAGCACCAGCAGGAGGATGACGATCGGCCCGGTGCCGATGATGGAGACGATCGCGAGGGCGATGGCCGCGCCGAGCAGGGCGCCAAGCGTCTGGAAGATCGTCTCCTTCGCCGCATGGTGGAACGTCGCGCGCGTGGTGACGACGGCGGTGATGGCCGCTGGGATCGGGTCGGCGTACGGGAGGACCTCAGCGATGACGTAGGCGGCGACCGATGCCAGGGCGGTGAGGGTCGCGAGGCGCACGTATGCGCTTCGCCAGGGCGCCGACAGGCGGCCGGTCAACCGCCGCTCTTGCGGCGGAACTCGCGCTTGCCGCCGGACTTGCTCGAGTGCTCCCTGACAGGACCGCCACTGGCGTCCTTGGTACTGCCGCCGTGACCCGTGCGGTGCTTCTTGGCCTCGAGTGCGGCCAGGAACTTCGCGCGTTCGTCCTCGGGATCAGGAGCACTGGGCGTGGGGGGTGTGGTGGCCATGACCACAGTCTTGCACCCGATTCCGCATTCGCTTCACCGAAACGGCTCCTCGCCGCCATGGCCGCGGATGCGTTCGCCGGTCATCTGGCATGACCCGTTACCGGGATGTGGAGGTGGAGACGGGATTTGAACCCGTGTACACGGCTTTGCAGGCCGTTGCCTCGCCTCTCGGCCACTCCACCACGGCGCCGTGACAGCCCACGGGCTACCAGCGTCTCCGAGCGGACGACGGGATTCGAACCCGCGACCCTCACCTTGGCAAGGTGATGCGCTACCAGCTGCGCTACGTCCGCACGATCTTTCGATCGAGTCAGAACCTTAGCCGACGGGGTGGCCGTCCACCCAATCAGGGGAGCATTCCCGTGTCTGCGGCGTCCCCAGACGACATGATGTGACCGTGGCGAGCACCGCGTTGGCGAGGATGGGCGGGGCCTGGGGCACCGGGCTGCTCGAAGTCACCTCGGACCCCGCGAGCCTGGACTCAAGCGGTCGATGGGCCGTCGCCATCCCCTACGTCGGCGAGCCGGTCTACGCCCGATTCCGGGACTGGTCCACGCTGCCACCGGAGGGAGGCCGGGATGCGTGGCGGGGCCCGGCCGTGGACTCCTGGTCGTCATCGCTGGACGAGGGCGCGTACATCGCCGCCGTCGAGTCGATCCGCACGTGCATATCCCGGGGGAACGTGTACCAGGCGAACGTCTGCAGGGTCATGTCAGCCGCACTGCCCGACCCGGGACGTGCGGACGTCGCGGCGCTCTTCGAGCTCCTCGATGCGGGAAACCCGTCGCCCTACGGGGGATTCCTGCGACTGCCCGACCACGGTGTCGCCATCGCCAGTGCCAGCCCGGAGCTGTTCCTGTCAGTCTTCGACGATGCCCGCGGGCGGGTCCTGCGGTCCGGCCCGATCAAGGGCACGGGCCGCACGCGCGATGACCTGACGGAGAAGGACGAGGCGGAGAACGTCATGATCGTGGACCTCGTCCGCAACGACCTGTCCCGGGTGAGCGTGCCCGGATCGGTCATCGTCCCGTCGCTGCTTGAGGTCCAGGAGCACCCGGGGCTCGTGCACCTCGTGTCGTATGTCGAGGGAGCGCTCCTGGCGGACGCGCGCTGGCCCGAGATCCTGGAGGCCACCTTCCCCCCGGGGTCGGTCACGGGTGCCCCCAAGATCGCGGCCCTGGGACTGATCGAGTCCGTCGAGACGGCGCCCCGCGACATCTACTGCGGCGCCTTCGGCTGGGTGGACGCCGACAGTGGCCGGGCCGAGCTCGCGGTGGCGATCCGCACCTTCTGGATCGAGGGCGCCGACCTGCGCTTCGGGACCGGCGCAGGGATCACCTGGGGGTCCGATGCGCACGCGGAGTGGCGCGAGACCGAGCTCAAGGCGGCCCGCCTGACCGAGGTGGCGGCCGGTTCATGGCAGGGTGGCTCCCCATGAGGACATGGGTGGGCGAACGAGATGCCGGCGAACTGGTCGACCAGGAGCGGGCGCGGATCAGCGTGCTCGATCACGGATTCACGGTCGGCGACGGCGTGTTCGAGACCCTCAAGGTCACGGCGCAGGGCCCCTTCGCGCTGACCCGGCACCTGGCCCGGCTGGAGGCATCGGCCGAGGTGCTCGGCCTCAGGGCGCCCGATCTGGAGGTCGTGCGGTACGCGGTCGACGAAGTGCTGTCCGCGAACGCCGGCGAGCTCGGCCCGCTGGGCCGGCTGCGCATCACCTACACGGCCGGCACCGCGCCGCTCGGCAGCGACCGCGGCCAGTCCGACCCGTCGCTCGTGGTCGCGGTGGCCCCGACGGTCGCCTGGCCCGCGACGACGTCCGTCGTCACCGTGCCATGGACGCGGAACGAGCGCTCCGCGGTCGCGGGAGCCAAGACCACGTCGTACGCGGAGAACGTGGTGGCCCTGCAGCGCGCCCATGAGGCAGGCGCGTCCGAGGCCGTGCTCGCCAACACCCACGATGAGCTGTGCGAGGGCACGGGCACCAACGTCTTCGTTGTCGTCGACGGCCGGATCCTCACGCCCTCCCTGGCCGGCGGCTGTCTCGCCGGCATCACCCGGGGTCTGGTCATCGAGTGGTTCGGGGCCGAGGAGACGACGCTGCCCGTCGGTGTCCTCGCCGAGGCGGACGAGGTCTTCCTCACCTCGTCCACGCGCAGTGTCCATCCCGTCGTGCGGGTGGACGACCGGGAGTGGGACCTCGCCGGCCCGATCAGCCGGGACCTGCAGGCCGCGTTCGACGAGCGCGCCGAGAAGCGCATCGACCCGTGACCCGGCCATGACGAAGGGCCCCGCCCGGGGGCGGGGTCCTTCGTCATCCGTGCGCTACCTGACGCGGTAGGTGCGGTTCAGCACCATTCGGCTCCACTGGCCGACGACGGCCGGAGCGGTCGCCCGGACATTGCAACTGCCGTTGCGAACGGCCCGCAGCCGCACTGAGCCGTTCGACGGGTACCGCAGCTGGCACGAGCTCCTGCCGCTCCGGATGCTCCAGCTCATGCCCTGGCCGGCGTTCGTGACGTTGCCGGCCCCAGTGGCCAGCGTGATCGTCGTGCTGCGACGGACCTGGCCGGACGCACGAACCGTGCCGCGAGGCGACTGCGTCCCGGGCACGAGGTTGATCGTGTACGTCACTGTCGCCGGTCCGTAGCCGTTGCGCCCGAGGCTGCTGGCCACGAGCCGGCACTGGCCGCTGCCAGCCGTGATCCTGAGGGTCGTGCCGGAGATCGTGCACGGTCCGGGGGCGGTCAGCGACACCGGAGCACCGGACGCCGTCGACGTGGTGAAGGTGACCTGGGTGCCGTTGCCGAGCTGGTACACGCTTGACGGCGACCAGGCGCCCTGGCCCTGCGGCGCGACGGAGATCGCGTCGGGCTGGGGAGCCGCTGCCCCGACCGTGACGGGATCCTGGGCCGAGCCCGTCATCCCGCCGTTGCCCGTCCAGTAGGCGCCGAGCGTGTAGTTGCCCGGTGCCGGCGGAGTCCAGACCGCCTGTGCCTGTCCGTTGGACTGGACCGGGACGTTGGCCGCGATCGCGGCACCGTTGACCGTGAAGGTCACGCCGCCGGTTGGCGGCACCACGCTCACGACGGCCGTGATCGTCGCGGGGGAACCGGCAGAGAACGACGGCGGATTGGCGAGGTACATCTTCACGCCCGTCGTGGTCACGACGACGTTGTCCGGCGCGCTGGCGCAGCTCGTGCCGCACGTGGTGTTGACGACGCCGTTGACCGGCCCGGGGACGTAGGTGGCCAGCAGTGATGTCGTTCCGAGAACGGCGGGAGTCCACTGGATCTGAACGGTCGAGGGCACGGCGGTGTTCAAGGCGATCGGGCCGCCGATGTTGCCGCCGCCGAGGACGGAGAACTGGATCGTGCCCTGGGGCGACGTCAGGCTGCCGTTGTTGGCTGTCACGGATGCGGTGACGCTGGTCGGCTGGCCCAGCATGACGGTGGACGCCGCCGTGATGCGCGTGGTGGTCGGCACGGGTGCGATCGCCGAGCGAATCGCATTGGACGTGCCGTCGGAGACGGTCGCCGAGATGTAGGAGATGATCGCCGAGCTGGGCACCCACTGGAAGAGGTACTGGTACGCGTTGCCGACGCAGCTGGCGAAGGTCGCGGTGCCGATGGTCTGGGTCGAGCCAGTGACGCTGCCCTGGATCGTGGCGGGCGGTGCCAGCACGCTCCCGCAGGGAGCCCCCTGGATGGCGGCCGTGACCGCAAGGGACTGCGGGACGCCGACCTGGCCGTTGGCCTGGACTCCGATGAGATTGACTGTGGTGTCGGACGCGGCGGCCTGCGGGGCCACGGCCACGCCGATGGCGCCAATGACGAGCGCCGCAGATGCGAGGGAGCCGGCCAGCTGGCCAAGCGGCCTTCGACGGGAGGAGATCCTGGGTTGCACGGTGCACGCCCCTTCAGGTGGTAGGTCCTCCGAACGTAGTCCACGAAACGCCCGAAGTCGCCGGGAACGGACAGTGGCCCCCCGCGAGTGCGGGGGGCCACTTGCAGCGTGCGGGCGTACGGGTCAGACGCCCTTGTAGTTGCGGGTCAGCTTGTACGCGTTCCACTGGCCGGAGACGGCCTTGGCCGAGGCCTGCACCGTGCACTTGCCCTTCTTGAGCATCTTCAGCTTGACCGATCCGTTGGACGGGAACTTCAGCTGGCAGATCGTGTTCTTGCCCTTCGTGATCTTCCACGAGATCACCTGGCCGGCATTCGTCTTGCCCTGGTTCGGCTTCTCCAGCGTGATCGTCTTGCCCACGTTGACATTGCCAGATGCGGGAGCGGCAAGCTTCGCGGTCTGGGTGCCGGGGACCAGGTTGATCGTCACCGTTGCACTGGCGGGGCCGTATCCGTTGCCGCCGGGGCTGGATGCCGTGACGCGGCACTGCCCGCTGCCCTGGCTCACCTTGAAGGTGCTGCCGGAGATCGAGCAGGGGCCGGACACCGCATACGAAACGGGTGCGCCGGACGAGGTCGACGCCGTGAACGTGATCGACGTGCCGTTGGCACCGGTGTACGTGGCGCCGGGCGTCAGCGTCGTACCAGTTGACGTGATGATCAGGATCTGGTCGGTCGCGGCCGGTGTCGCACTGACGGTGGCCGTCTCCTGGGCGGTGCCGGACTGATTGCCGTTGCCGATCCACTTGGCGCCGATCGTGTACGTGCCTGGGGCCGGGGGAGTCCACATCGCCTGTGCCTGCCCGTTGCCCTGGACCGGAACGCTGCTCGCGATGGCCGCGCCATTGACCGTGAACGTGACGCTTCCCGACGGGGGCACCACGCTCACGACCGCGGTCAGGACGGAGGGCGATCCGGCCACGTAGCCGGGCGGGTTCGCCAGGTACATGTTGACGCCGCTTGAGGTGACCGAGACGGGGTCAGGGGCGCTCGTGCAGCTGCTTCCGCAGGTCGTCGCGGCGACGCCGTTGACCAGGGCCGGCGTGTAGGTCGCGATGAGGCTTGCGGTGCCGACGACAGCAGGAGTCCACTGGATCTGGACGGTCGAGGGGACGGCGTTGTTGAGGGCGATGGGCCCGCCGATGTTGCCGCCGCCGACGATGCCGAACTGGATGGTGCCCTGCGGCGAGACGAGGCTGCCATTGTTGGCGGTCACCGATGCGGTCACGGTCGTCGGCGAGCCGAGCTTGGCCGTGCTGGCCGCCTGGATGCGGGTCGTGGTCGGCACTGCGGTGATGGACGAGCGAATCGAGTTCGACGTGCCGTCGGCCACGGTGGCCGAGATGTAGAGGATCGAGGCGCTCTGGGGCACCCACTGGTAGGTGTACTGGAACACGTCCCCGACGCAGACCGCGAAGGTGCCCGTGCCGACGGCCTGTGTCGCGCCCGTGACCGAGGCGTAGACGGTGGCGGCGGGCGGCAGGATGGCGCCGCAGGGGCCACCGTCAACGGCGGCGGTGATGACGAGGTTCTGCGGGACGCCGACCTGTCCGCTGGCTGTGACGCCGGAGAGGGTGACCGTTGTCGTGGCGGACGCCGGCGCGGCCAGGCCGATGCCGAGTCCGCTGAGTGCGAGTGCACCGGCGGCGATGGAGCTGGTCAGGATGCCGAGCGATCTGCGTCGGCCAGCAGCTCGTGAAGGACTCTCGGGATGCACGTGGCATACCCCCTTGGGTGTAGTAGCGGTGTGGACGAGGGTCGTCGACGCCTCGAAGGTAACGCACCGAAAGGCCGGAACCATGCCTCACACGCGAGCCGCAGAGGGCTTGCGTTAAACTGCGTCTGCTTCGGGCGATTGGCTCAGTGGTAGAGCACTCGCTTCACACGCGAGGGGTCACTGGTTCGAACCCAGTATCGCCCACCGAAGGAATCGGACACGGCTGTGCTGTCGGCCTCGGACAGCGTCCCGACAAGGAGATGACTGGTGGCCACAACCGCCTTCGACCTGGTGGGTGGCGATCGGTCCGTCGTGGTCGCGCGCATCAACGGCGAGCTCAAGGATCTCTTCACACCCGTCACCGACGACGACGTCGTCGAGGGCGTCCTCGTGGGCTCGTCCGAGGGCCTGGCCGTGCTGCGGCACTCGACCGCGCACGTGCTCGCACAGGCCGTCCAGGACGTCTTTCCCGACGCCCGGCTGGGCATCGGACCGCCGATCAAGGACGGCTTCTACTACGACTTCGACGTGCAGACACCCTTCACCCCCGAGGATCTCGTGACCCTCGAGAAGCGCATGTTCGCCATCCTCAAGTCCGGCCAGCGGTTCGTCCGCCGGGTGGTCCGGGAGGAGGAGGCCGTGCGCGAGCTCGCGCTCGAGCCGTACAAGCTGCGGCTCATCGGCAGCGAGGGCGGCGCCGACGTGATGGAGGTCGGCGGCACCGAGCTGACCGTGTACGACAACGTCGACGGCAAGACCGGCGAGCGCTGCTGGGGTGACCTCTGCCGGGGGCCTCACGTGCCGGACACGCGCTACATCCCACCGAACGCATTCAAGCTCATGCGGACCGCGGCGGCCTACTGGCTCGGCGACCAGAAGAACGAGCAGCTCCAGCGCGTCTATGGCACGGCGTGGCCGTCGAAGGACGAGCTCAAGGCGTACCTGACCTTCCTTGAGGAGGCGGAGCGCCGCGATCACCGCCGGCTGGGCACCGAGCTCGACCTGTTCAGCTTCCCGGACGAGATCGGCTCCGGACTGGCGGTGTTCCACCCCAAGGGCGGCGTCATCCGCCGGGTCATGGAGGACTACTCCCGGCGCCGGCACGAGGTCGCCGGCTACGAGTTCGTCAACACCCCGCACATCACCAAGGGCGCGTTGTTCGAGAAGTCGCGGACACCTCGACTGGTACGCCGAGGGCATGTACCCGCCCATGCAGCTCGACGCCGACGTGGCTGCCGACGGGCACGTGCGCAAGCAGGGGGTCGACTACTACCTCAAGCCGATGAACTGCCCGATGCACAACCTGATCTTCGACGCGCGCGGGCGCTCGTACCGCGAACTGCCGCTGCGGCTCTTCGAGTTCGGCACCGTCTACCGGTACGAGAAGTCCGGCGTGGTCCAGGGCCTGACACGGGCGCGCGGCTTCACCCAGGACGACGCGCACATCTACTGCACGAAGGAGCAGATGCCCGACGAGCTGGACCGCCTGCTGACCTTCGTGCTCGATCTGCTTCGCGACTACGGCCTCGACGACTTCTACCTCGAGCTGTCCACCCGCGATCCGAAGAAGTCCGTCGGGCACCGACGAGGTCTGGGCCGAGGCGACCGACACCCTTCGCCATCGCGGCGCAGAAGCAGGAGCTCGAACTGGTCATGGACGAGGGCGGTGCCGCGTTCTACGGCCCGAAGATCTCCGTGCAGGCGAAGGACGCCATCGGCCGCACGTGGCAGATGTCGACGATCCAGGTCGACTTCAACCTGCCTGAGCGCTTCGACCTGGAGTACCAGTCCGCCGACGGCACGCGGCAGCGGCCCGTCATGATCCATCGCGCGCTCTTCGGATCCATCGAGCGGTTCTTCGCCGTGCTGCTCGAGCACTACGCGGGCGCCTTCCCGCCCTGGCTCGCGCCCGTCCAGGTCGTCGCCATTCCCGTCACCGACGCGCACAACGAGTACCTGCACGGGCGTCGCGGCACGACTGCGGGAGCGCGGCGTGCGCGTCGAGGTCGACACGGCCGATGACCGGATGCAGAAGAAGATCCGCAACGCGCAGAAGTCGAAGGTCCCGTACATGCTGATCGCGGGCGACGACGATGTCGCGGCCGGCGCCGTCTCCTTCCGGTACCGCGACGGCACGCAGCGCAACGGCGTGGCGATCGAGGAGGCGATCGACGAGGTGGTGGCGGCGATCGCCTCCCGCAAGCAGGTCTGAGGTGACCGACGCGTGGGAGCGGCTGTACACGCCGCATCGCATGGCGTACCTGCGCGGGCAGGGCAAGCCGATCAGCGAGGCGGCCGGCGACGACTGCCCGTTCTGCGCGGCGCCGGGCATGCCGGTCGACGAGGGGCTCGTCGTGGCGCGCGGCGAGCGGATGTATGCCGTGCTGAACCTCTATCCGTACAACTCCGGACACCTGCTCATCTGCCCCTACCGCCACGTGGCCGACTACCCCGAGCTGTCCGCGGACGAGGTGGCCGAGCTAGGGGCCTTCACTCAGAAGGCGATGCGGGTACTGCGCGCAGTGACGGGCGCGCAGGGGTTCAACATCGGCATGAACCAGGGGACGGTGTCGGGCGCCGGAATCGCTGCCCACCTGCACCAGCACGTCGTGCCCCGCTGGGGCGGCGACACGAACTTCATGCCTGTCTTGAGCGGCACCAAGGTGATGCCCCAGCTGCTCGAGGAGACGCGGCAACTGCTGGCCGCGGAGTGGGGGGCCTAGCCGTGGCAACCTTCATCGGACGCGATGAGACCGAGGCTCGTGAGCTGCTGCGTACCGCGGGCGTGCGACTTCTGCACGCCGACTCGCCGGACTGCGAGCAGGTCCTCGCGCAGGCGCTCGAGCCGGACTCGCGCGGCGAGCGGCTCCGCCTCGTGGCCGAGCCACCCCCGGCCGGTCAGGAGGGCGAGGGCATGGGCGCCTGGCATGTCAACAGCGTCAGCGAGTTTCACGACGTGCTCTCCGGCGAGGGCATCCTGGAGTGCTGGACGGCGGACGGCTGCGTGTCAGTGGTCCTGAACGCCGGCGACGTCATGGTCGTCGAGGGCGCCGAGCACCGCTACCTTCCGGTCACCGCGCAGGAATGGCTGCTGCGCTTCGGCGGCGGCGCCGACGGCGAGCTCGCCAGCACTGGCACCGGCCGCGTGGCCGAGGAGTGGGCCCGGCCCTAGCCGACTCAGCCCTCGATGAGCTTCTTGGCGAGGTTCGCCGGCAGCGGCGCGTAGCCCGCCGCCTCGCGCGTGAAGTCGCCCGTGCCATGCGTGATGCTCCGTATGTCGATCGCGTAGCGCGAGATCTCGGCCTCGGGCACCTCGGCAACCACCCTCGACCTGCCACCGGGCAGTGACGTGGTGCCGTTGATACGCCCACGTCGCGTCGAGACGTCGGCGATAACAGCGCCGACGTGCTCGTCCGGAACGTCGACGATCAGGATGACAATCGGCTCGAGGAGGTTGATCGTCGTCTTCGCTGCGGCGTCCTTCAGGGCAAGCCCCCCGGCATGCTGGAACGCCATGTCGGAGGAGTCCACGCTGTGGAACTTGCCATCGACCAGAGTGACCCGGATGTCGACCACCGGGTAGCCGGCCGCGACGCCCTGGGTCATCTGGTGGCGGACGCCCTTCTCGACCGACGGGATGAACGAGCGCGGCACGGCGCCGCCCACGATCCTGTCGACGAACTCGAATCCGGAGCCCTGGGCGAGCGGTTCCACCGTGATCTCGCAGACTGCATACTGCCCGTGCCCGCCGGACTGCTTCACGAGCCGGCCGTTGCCGGCTGCCGGCCCGGCGAAGGTCTCGCGCAGGGAGGCCCGCACCGGCGTCGAGGTCACCTCGACGCCGTAGCGCGTGCGGATACGATCGAGGACGAGGTCGGCATGTGCCTCTCCGAGGGTCCAGAGCAGGATCTGGCCGGTCTCCTCGGGATGCTCCACGCGCAGTGTCGGGTCCTCGGCGGCGACTCTGCCCAGGGCGCTGCCCAGCTTGTCCTCGTCGCCCGCGCTCCTGGCCGTGATGGCCACCGGCAGCAGTGGGATCGCCCCGTCATGGGATCAATCGTGCATTTCCACTACACGCGGGCTGGGGATGAGTCCATCATAGAACGAATTCGAAAATCAGCGGCTCGCTGACTGATAGGCCACGCAATCGATCTCGACCTTCATCTGCTTGTTGGCGAACTTGCACTCGATCGTGGTGCGCGCCGGTTGGCGGCGCCGAAGAACTCGGCGTAGACTTCGTTCATCGCCGGGAAGTCGTCACCGTTCGCCAGATAGACGTTGCACTTGACGACATCCTTCATCGCCGCGCCGCAGCCTTCGAGTATGCGCTGCACGTTGCCGAGCACGAGGCGCGTTTCGTGGCGGATATCGCCGAAGGACATTTGATCCGTCTCCGGATCCACCGGCCCCTGACCGGAAACATAGATGAACTCGCCGGCGCGTACCGCAGGCGAGTAGGGACCACGCGGCGACGGAATCCCGGCGGGCGTGATGCGTTCGATCATTGCGGCGACTTCCTCGGCAGGGCGTCGCTTTTCGCGGGGCGCGGTTGCCGTCCTTGGGAGCGGCGGACTTGCGGCCGCGGCCGCCGCGGGCGACGGCGGGGATGACGGGCTTGATATCGGGCTCGAAGATGGTCGGCCACGATCGGCTGGCGCTCGTCATAAACGTGCGGCTTGTCGACCGCCTCCACCGAGGGCGGAGCGGGCGGATAGAACTCGGCGCCGAGATGCACGACGAGACCCTTCTCTTCGTCGGGTTCGACTCGGACCACACCGCGGTCCTGCGCGAAGTTCAGCAAGTGGTTGAACTCCTGGAAGCCTGGTCGGCCTTCCAATCCAGTACATTCAAACGGTTTGTAAGGCTTCTATATGGACAAAAAATATCCACTGGAAAAAACGATTTTATTCACCTATGTTCCGGCCTCGAATCAATAAATGTTCGAAAAAAGGGTGGTATTTTATGTTAAAAAAATTGGGTTTAGTCCTGTGTTTATTTGTAAGTCCGTCATTATTTGCTGGCCAAGCTGAAATCGATAAAGTTTTGAAATTGGCAAATACTGTTAAAACTGTCGCTGTTACAAGCGATGCCTCTGACGAAAGCTTTAAACAGGCAACTGAAAAACTACGTGAGGTTATTGATCTTTTGAGCGAAGACGCTGGATCTGGTGGCAGCAATACAGGCAATGACTTTGTTGCGTGCTATGATTTTGCTTATCAAAAATACTATAGCACCATGAATTCCGCTGCGGCTGCAGACAAAGCAACTGTAGCTTGTAAAGGCGGCGTCGAACTTGATGTCCTTAAGTTTTTATATGAAAAACACTACGCCAGCAACAATGCGGCTACAGCCATGGATCTAGCAGTCGCGGGTTCTAGCAAAAAAATGCGCAGTAAATTGGACATGATCAAATTTATGTATGAAAAATACTACTCTTCGATGAACGCATCTCAAGCCGCGACTAAAGCGTCAGCTGGTGCTCAAAAAGCTAAAAAAGACGGACTACCATGTTTGCAAAAACTGTATGCCTCGTATTACCAGTCGCAGTCAGCGGCTACCGCTATGGACAATGCCGTTAACTCGTGCTCCGCACAGTAGTTTTTAGATGATACCAGCAAGCCATGTTTGCTTGCTGGTTTATAGCCCTTTATAGTTCGATTGCGAAAGGACTGCAGCTTGGGGATCGTCACAAAAACGTAATCACCGCTGCGTTCACGCCCGACACCTTCGGTAATGATGGGCGCATCAAAGGCAAACTCTTCACGCATCGTCTGCGCTGTCGATGTACTTATTTTTTTGCCATCTTCATTATCTAGATCCTGATTAAATTGACGTTGAACCGATACCGAAGCTTTATCTTTTTGAATAACGACTTGGGTATTTTCTTTCTCGTGCTCTGGAGCATAGGCTTTTAGCACATAAAAATGAGCTGTTTCACTGAGCTCACTGCCGCGATCTTGGACTTTGTAAAATGGATCGTTTTCCTTGCCCGCGTATCGCGACGACTCTTTTAAAAATTGCCGATGTTCTTCCGCCAATGCTTTCGCATAGTTTTTGGATTGAATCTGCAGGGAAATCTGATTTCCATTTTCATTTTTTTGATAGATGGATTCAAAACTCTTATGCTGGCCATGCAATTGATCTTCGTTGGCTTTCTTTTTATCCATATAGCGCTGCGAATATTCACCGACCATGCGCTGTTCTTGTTTTTCCAGATTGGCTTTTTTATCGGCAAGGATTTTCTTGTGCTCGGCTTCCAAACGCTGTTCTTTAGTTTGGATGACGGCTTGTTTTTGCTGAATTTTCTGCTCGCCCATGTTTTCAACCCGTTCGTACTTCTGACTCAAGTCCTGTCGTAAATCATTAGTGGCTTCTTCACCGCGGGCGCGGTCACTTCTTGATTAAGTTATCGTTATTCAATCGCAATTCATTAATGCTTTCTTGCTGCTGCGTCTGAGTTTTAGCAACTTGGTCTTT
>CAVZPI010000030.1:0-10101 GCA_963777085.1 uncultured Actinomycetes bacterium
CTCCGGGATCGCCACGGCGGCCAGCGTCGCCCCCGCGACGATGTCGCCGGTGAGCCAATTGCGCTGGTACCCCTGGAACGATAGAGGGACGAGACCCTTGACTGTGACGCGCATGAACTGCCTCCAGGTTCGGTCCGCCACCTGGGCACGGACGCTACCGTGCAGGTCGGCCCCGCAGCCGGGATCCGCAGGATCTGCGAGTCGGGGCCAACCGTGCCCGCCCGGCACGGTGGTCTGGGAGGCTGTCCTCCTTGGACACCTGCGTGGACCAGGCCCGACGGAGAGCGAGGATGCGTGCCGGCGAACCCTTCACGGCATGGTGCGCGGCTTCCGCGTCTTCTCCTCGGCTGCCGATGCGACGCGAGTGCGGCGTCCGACCGACGTCCTGCTGCTGGTCTTCGGGGTACTCACGCCCATCGCGCTGTCCCTCGTCGCGCCCGGCCCGACCGCCCTGGACACGGCCATCCTCAGCGTCGTGGATGCCGTGCCCGGCATGGATGCCTGGCTGTGGGAGCTCGCCTACGTGCTGCTGGTCGCCTGGCCGGTGCTGCTGGCAGTGCTGGCGCTCGCCCGACGCGGTCGCAGGGCCCTGCTGGGCGACTACCTGCTCGCAGCCGGGCTGGCCCTCGCCTTCGCCATCCTCGCCGGCGCGGCGACCGGCACGCCCATCGACGAGAGCATGCGCTCGCTGCTGACAGCGGATCCGCCGCCCGTCTACGTCGCCGCCCGGCTCGCCGTCGTCACGGCGATCATCGTGACGGCCTCGCCGCACGTCGCGCGGCCGCTCAGGTACATCGGGCGGGCAGTGCTGGTGCTGGGTTCCATGGCCGGGGTGGCGCTCGGAATCGCGCTCCCCATCGGCACCCTCGCAGGATGGGCGGCCGGCGTCGCCGCCGCCGCCGTCGTCCACCTCGTCCTCGGGTCGCCCGGCGGACGCCCAACGCCGGCGGAGGTGGATCTGGCACTGTCCGACCTCGGCATCGAGGCCTCCGACGTGGCCGAGGCCAGCGTGCAGATGTCGGGCGTGGCCCTGTTCACCGCCAGGGACTGCGCAGGCGGCGCCCTTCTGGTCAAGGTCTACGGACGCGACGCGTGGGACGGACAGCTGCTCACGTCCACGTGGACCGCGCTCCAGAACCGGGGCGAGACGCCCAGCCTGATGTCCGGACGACTGGCGCGGATCGAGCACGAGGCGGTCGCCACCCTGCTGGCCGAACGGGCCGGAGTGCCGGTTCGACCGGTGGTGGCGGTCGGGACCTCGTCGGACGACGACGCTCTCCTGGTCAGCCGGGCGGTGGGCCGCCCCCTGTCCGGGCGGGGCTCGGACCAGATCGACGAGGGCCAGCTCGTGGGCATGTGGGAGGCGCTGGTCCGGCTGCACGACCTGGGCATATCGCACGGGCACGTCGACGCCAACCGCATCCTCATCCGCGCCGACGGCACTCCCGCCCTCGCCGACTTCGGCGACGCCCGGATCGCCGCCGATCGCCAGCTCCTGATGACCGACCGCGCCCAGCTGCTCGTGACCCAGGCGATCGCCGTCGGCCACGCGCGGTCGCTCGCGGCGGCGGTCACCGTGATCGGCACGGCAGGGCTGGCCGAGGTCCTGCCCCTCCTGCAGCCCGCCGCACTCGAGCGGTGGACCCGACAGGCCATCACCGATGGCTCCTTCGATCTCGAGGACCTCCGCACGGCGGCGGTCGCGGCCGCCGGGGTCGAGCCGCCGCCACTCCTGCGGATCAGGCGCGTCACCATCAAGTCCGTCCTCACGACCGCCCTCATCGCCGTCCTGGCCTACTTCGTCATCACCAGGATCGCCGGCATCGACTTCCAGAGCATCTGGGACGAGCTGTCGTCCGCGGACTTCACCTGGCTGCTGGCCGCCCTGCTCGTCTCCCCCGTCATCCAGGTGTCGTTCTCGTTCGCCACCCTCGGCGCCTCGATGGCGGCACTGCGCTACTGGCCGGTGCTGATGCTCCAGTACGCCATCCAGTTCATCGCCCTCGTGCTGCCGGCGACTGCCGCCCGACTCGCGCTGGAGATCCGGTTCTTCGAGAAGTACGGCATCGCCGCCGCCGCCGCCGTCTCGATCGGGGTCGTCGACAGCGTGAGCGGCTTCGCCGTCCAGATCGCGCTGCTGCTGATCATCGGGCTGTCCAGCCTGCCGGGGCTCACGTCGAGCATCATCGGCTCCTCCGACGCGTCCACGTCGAGCACAGACGCATCGTCCACTCCGTCACTGCTGGCGCTGGCAGTCGCACTGGTCGTGCTCGGCGCCATCATCACCGTCTCCGTCCCCCGGCTGCGCCACCGGGTGAGCGATGCCATTCCGCGCTGGCGAGCCGTGGCCGCGGAACAGGCCATGGCCGCCCGCACGTCGCTGACCGTGCTGCGGCATCCGGCGAAGGTCAGCCAGATGCTGGTGGGCAACCTCGGTGCCCAGGTGCTTCAGGCGATCATCCTGGGAATGTGCCTTCATGCCTTCGGCTACGACGCCCACCTGTCCCAGCTGATCCTCATCAACACCGCCGTCAGCCTGTTCGCCGGCCTGATGCCGGTGCCGGGCGGGATGGGCGTGGCCGAGGCGGGGTACACGGCCGGACTGCAGGCCATCGGCATCCCCAGCGCGGTGGCGATCTCGACGGCCATCGCCTTCCGGCTGGTGACGTTCTACCTGCCGCCGCTGTGGGGCTCGGTGTCGATGCGCTGGCTGCGCCGCCATCAGTACGTCTAGCCGTCGACCTTGAGGTTGGCACGCGAATTCCGCGGCTGGACGCGCGCCAACCTCAAGGTCGACGGCTAGAGGACGTTGACGGCGCGGGCGATCACGAGGGCCGCGAGCGCCAGCGAGAGCAGTGACTCGCTCACGATCATGAGCTTCGCCCAGGGCTTCACCGCCGACACGTCCGTGGGGCTGAACGCCGTGGCCGTGGCGAACGAGAAGGCCAGGTAGTCCACGAACGTCGGGTACCAGCCGGGCGCCGCGTGCTCGGGATGCTGCATCTCGGGGAAGACCAGCGCCGGGGCCGTGCCGGCGCCGGTCGCGCGTGCTGCTGCGCCGCTCGCGTCCAGGTCCCAGTACCACAGGGCGAACGCGATCACGTTCGTGAGCCACACCGATCCGCCCGCATAGAGCAGCTCGCGCGGCTGGTCGAAGCTCGCGTTGTCCATGATCCCGATCACGAGCCGCACGGCCGAGTAGGCGTTGACGAGGGTGACGACGCCGAACAGCACGCCGGTGACGACCCGCAACCAGTGCTCGCGACGATCGATCCGCCCGGGGTCGCCCAGGATGAGCAGGACCAGGAAGGCCATCACAACCCACGGCAGCCAGCTCGACTGCTGCAGCTTCAACGGCTCGGGCAGCGCCGCGTGCAGTAGCGCCGCCACCAGCACGGCCACGGCCATCGGCCAGCGGTGCTCGCCCCGGGGCGCCGTCCCCGACGCGTCCGGCTCCGAGCCCGTCGGCATCGGGGTCAGCCAGCCAGAGCGGTGTCGAGGTCGGCCAGCAGGTCGTCGACGGACTCGATGCCCACGGACAGCCGCACGAGGTCGCCCGGCACCTCCAGCGGGCTCCCGGCCGCCGAGGCATGGGTCATGCGAGCGGGATGCTCGATCAGCGACTCCACGCCGCCAAGCGACTCGCCCAGGGTGAACACGCGCGTGCGGCCGCAGGCGTCGACTGCCGCCTGCTCGCCCGCGGCGAGCTGGAAGGACACCATCCCTCCGAAGTCGCGCATCTGACGGGCCGCAACCTCATGCCCGGGATCGTCCGCCAACCCCGGCCACCGCACTCTCGAGACCGCCGGATGGCCGACCAGGAATTCGACGACAGCCCGCGCATTCGCGCAGTGCCGGTCCATGCGCACGCCGAGGGTCTTGATGCCGCGCAGGACGAGCCAGCTGTCGAAGGGACCGGGGACGGAGCCCATGGCGTTCTGGTGGTAGGCCAGTCCCTCCGCGAGCTCGTCGTCCGCAGTGACAAGTGCGCCGCCCACGACGTCGCTGTGCCCGCCGAGGTACTTGGTGGTGCTATGGACGACCACGTCGGCACCGAGCAGCAACGGCTGCTGCAGGTAGGGCGAGGCGAACGTGTTGTCCACGACGAGGATGGCACCCGCTGCGTGGGCGACGTCGGCAAGGGCGGCGATGTCGGCGATGTTCAGCAGCGGATTGGTGGGCGTCTCGATCCATACGACCTTCGTGCGGCCCGGGACGATGGCAGCCGCGACGGCCTCGGGCTCAGTGACGGGCGCCGGCGTGTGGTCGACTCCCCACGGGGCCGCAATCCGCGCGAACAGCCGGTACGTCCCGCCGTATGCGTCGTCCGGGATGACCGCATGGTCGCCGGGGCGGCAGACCGTGCGCAGCAGGGTGTCCTCGGCGGCCAGACCGGACGCGAACGCCAGGCCGGTGCCCCGCAGCCCGGGGGCCTCCAGCGCTGCCAGGCACTCCTGCAACGCGGTGCGCGTCGGATTGGCGCTACGGGAGTACTCGTAGCCGCCCCGCAGCCCGCCGACGCCGTCCTGGGCATACGTGGAAACCTGGTAGATCGGCGTCACCACCGCGCCGGTCAGCGGATCTGGTTCCTGCCCTGCGTGAATCGCCCGCGTTTCGAATCCGTCCATGTTCCGTACCCTAGGGGGATGAGCATCCTCGGATTCGGCAAGTCCCACATGGTCTCGCCGGACGATGCCCTGCCGGGGCGGGCCGACCCGGTCCTGCCGTCACCCGCGCCGCACGCGGTGCTCGGCACGTCGCTCACGGGTCCATGGCCCGAGGGCACCGAGATCATCCACCTCGCCATGGGCTGCTTCTGGGGCGCCGAGGAGATCTACTGGCGCCTGCCCGGTGTCGTGTCGACGAGCGTCGGGTACATGGGCGGGTTCACGCCGAACCCGACATACGAGGACGTCTGCACCGCCCGGACCGGTCACGCCGAGACCGTCATGGTGGCCTTCGACCCGTCGACGGTCCCGACGTACGACATCCTCAAGGCATTCTGGGAGAGCCACGACCCGACTCAGGGGTACCGCCAGGGCAACGACGCCGGCACGCAGTACCGGAGCGCGGCCTACTACTCGACGGACGAGCAGCGCGACCTCATCACGCGCACCCGCGACGCCTACGGCCCTGCCATCGCAGCGCGCGGCTACCCGGCGATCACGACCGAGATCACGCCCGCGAGCGACCTGACGTACTACCTCGCCGAGGACCACCACCAGCAGTACCTCTTCAAGAACCCCCACGGCTACCGCTGCCACGCCAGCACGGGCCTCGCCCTCCCGCCCCTGGGGTAGCGCCGGTGCCGGCGCTGCTACGCGGTGGGGAGCAGGACCGTGAACGTCGTGCCTCCGCCGATCGCCGTGTCGAGGACGAGCTCGCCACCGTGCGCCTCGACGATCGCCTGCGCGATGGACAGGCCCAGACCGGAGTTGCCGGTCGACCGGGTGCGCGCAGGATCGGACTGGTAGAAGCGGTCGAAGGCCCGCTCGGCCACGTCGGGCGGCATGCCCGGACCCGTGTCGGTCACGTCGATCCGGACGAGGTCGCGGCCATCCCGCCGGGACACCCCGACCGTGATGCTGACCTCGGCCGTGGCGGGCGTGTGCCTCACCGCGTTGACCAGCAGGTTGTCGAGCACCTGGCGGATCTGCTGCTCGTCGCCGAGCACCATGGGGGCCTGCCCCCCGCCGTCGACGATCACCTCGAACCTCCGCTCGGGCGCCATCACCCGCACCCCGGCAACGGCCGCTGCCACCACGTCGAGTGCGTTGACGGGCGACGACTCGATCGGTCGCTGCTGGTCGAGCCGGGCGAGCAGGAGCAGGTCGTTGACCAGGACGCCCATGCGCCTGGATTCGGACTCGATGCGCGCCAGGGCGGTGGACGGCTCGGTGGCCCCCTCCTCCGCGAGCTCCGCGAATCCCCGGATCGTCGTCAGGGGGGTGCGCAGCTCGTGACTGGCATCGGCGACGAACCGCCGCATGCGCTCCTCCGACTCCCGGGCCTGCCGCTCGGACTCCCGCTGGGCCTCGAAGGACTCCTCGATGCGGGTGACCATGACGTTGAACGAGCCGGCCAGCTGATCGACCTCGGTGCTGGTCGCCGTCTCGGGCACGCGCAGGCTGAGATCGCCGGCCGCGATCTCGTGCGCGACGTCGGACATGTCGGAGAGCGGCTTCAGGCTCCGCCGCACGATGACATAGCCGACCGAGGCGGCGACCACCACGACGATCGCGCCCACGATCAGCTGCAGCAGCTTGAGCCGGTCGACCGTCGCCTGGACGTCGGCGAGCGACGTGGCCAGGACGACGTAGCCGTCCATGCTGGCCGTGGCCACCACGCGCCACTGCTCGCCGCCGTCGACGGACCCGACCGTGAACGGAGTGCCGACGAGGTCGGCCAGCGCCTGCGCGTCCGGCACCTCGGGCCTGGCACCGGACGCGTTGCCAGGGGTGGCGATGACGTCGGGCGCGCGACCATCGGCGTAGACGACCTCGATGTAGAAGCGCGACGGCGGCCGGTAGCCGCCATCGCTGGTCGACTCGATGGGGGGGAGGGGCTGCGGCGTGCCGGCGAAGGCATGGGTCCCCGTCATCGCCTCGTCCACCCTGTCCATCAGGTAGCCCGACAGGGCGGTCGTGGCGATCAGGCTCGACAGTCCCAGCCCCACGGACAGCAGGACGACCATGAGGATCGTGATCTTGACGCGGAGCGGCCGGTACCGCAGGCGCGTCATCACGTCCGGGGCTTCCTGAGCACGTATCCCACGCCCCGCACGGTGTGGATGAGCCTCGGCTGCGTCGCGTCGATCTTGCGCCTGAGGTAGGAGATGTACGACTCCACGACGTTCGCGTCGCCGCCGAAGTCGTACTGCCATACGGTGTCGAGGATCTGCGCCTTGCTCACCACCGTCTCGGCGTTCTCCACCAGGTAGTGCAGCAGCCGGAACTCCGTGGGGACAGCTCGACGATCGCACCCGCTTTTCGCACCTCGTGCGCAGCCTCGTCGAGCTCGAGGTCGGCGTAGCTGAGCACCCCGGGCCCGCCCACCTGCGTGTTGTGGCCGGTGCGCCGCAGCACCGCTCGGATCCTGGCCACCACCTCGCTGAGGCTGAACGGCTTGACGATGTAGTCGTCGCCGCCGATCGTCAGCCCGGTCACGCGATCCTCCACGCCATCCTTGGCCGTCAGGAAGAGCACCGGGAACAGGTAGCCGTCGGCACGAAGGCTGCGTACCAGCTCGAAGCCGTTGAGGCCGGGCATCATCACGTCTGCGACCATCAGGTCGGGACCCAGTTCCTTGGCCAGGCGAAGGGCCGTGGTGCCGTCACCACACGTCACGACCTCGAAGCCGTGGAACCTCAGGCTCGCCTCGAGGAGTTCGACGATGGTGGGCTCGTCGTCCACGACGAGAAGCCGGGCCTCGGGCCGAGCAGGAGTTGCCATGCACGCAGTGTCCCGCGCCAGCCGTGCGATCTCCTGTGGGATACCTGTCAGTTCCCTGTGAGTTGCCCATCGGCCATGGTCACAGGCGACCCACATGCCGTTCACAGGGAAACCACAGGTGGGCGGGGCACGTTGGGGCCATGAAGCGACGCATCCTGTGGATCAACCTCGCCCTCGCCCTCGCCCTCGTGGCGGCCGGCGTCGGCGCGTACCTCTGGCTCTTCGCACCCAAGGAGCAGGTCAGCACGGGGCGCACCGTCACCGTGCAGAGCGGGACCGTCAGCGAGACGGTGACCGCCACCGGCACCGTCGAGACCGCCGGCACGGTCGAGTTGTCCTTCACGGGCAGTGGGACGATCAGCAAGGTCAAGGTCGCCCAGGGTGACACGGTCCGGGCCGGCAAGGCCCTGGTCACCATCGAGGACACGGCCGCACGGCAGGCGCTCTACTCCGCTCGCAGCACGTACGTCCAGGCCGAGACCGGCAGCCAGAAGTCGAGCCTCTCGCTCGCCGACGCGCAGCAGGCCGTGAACGACGCGAAGTCGTCGGCCACGCTGAGCAAGGAGGGCTACCACCAGGCCGTGTCGCAGGCGCGGACGGCGCTCGAGGACGCCAAGGGCTCGTGGGCAGCCTCCTGCCTGGACCCGGCCGGCACGTGCCCGGACACCAGCGTCTGGGCGCAGCTGCGCAGCGCCGAGGCCGACGTCACCAGCGCGGTGACCGCCTACGACCAGGCGGTCCAGACGGCATCCGGCCAGGAGACGACCAACAACATCAAGCTCAATCAGGCCTCCGTCAACCTCGCGGCGACCAAGGCGCAGCAGGACACTGCGTGCAGCACGTTCGGCTCGAGCTCCACGCAGTGCACCGCGGCGGTCGACGCCACGCGCAATGCGCAGCAGCAGTACGAGCTCCTCGTCAACAGCAACGCCACTGCAGCGACCCAGAGCCAGCAGAGCCTCGTGAATGCCGACGAGCGCGTGACGACCGCGAACATCGCGCTGCGAAAGCTGCAGTCGACATCGGCAACCCAGTCGCAGGACGCCGTCACCTCTGCGCAGCAGGCGCTGGATTCCGCCCTCCTCCAGCAGGAGAAGGGCCTCGCGGCCGACCAGCAGTCCATCCGGAACGCCGAGCAGTCGCTGGCGTCGCTGCAGGCGTCGGCCAGTGCCGTGAGCACGGGGGGCGGCGGCTCGATCACCGCCGACCAGGCCGCGATCGACGTGGCCCGTGCCGGCCTGCTCCTGGCCAGGCAGTCCCTCGCGGACACCACGCTGCGCGCCCCGGTCGCCGGCACCATCGCCGCGGTCGACGCGACGGTCGGTGCAAGCGTGCAGGCCGGCACCACCATGGTCACGCTCATCCCCGAAGCCTCGTACCAGATCGTCGCGGACTTCTCCGAGGCCGACGCGATGAAGGTCACCGTGGGCCAGACGGCGACGGTCACGTTCGACGCCCTGGCCGACGGCGCGGCGACGGGCACGGTGACCGCCGTCGACATCCTGCCCACCACCGGCGCGAGCGTCACCACGTATGGCGCGACGATCACCCTCAGCGAGGTGCCGGACGGGCTGCGCGACGGCATGAGCGCCAGCGTCGTCGTCACCGTCGACGAGGCAACGGGCGTCCTGTGGGCGCCGACCGCAGCCATCACGACGGCGGGCGGCCAGAGCACGGTCACGGTTCGCAAGGACGGCGTCGAGAGCACGGTCGTGGTGACGACCGGACTGGCGGGAGATACGGGCACCGAGATCCTCAGCGGCATATCCGAGGGCGAGACGCTCGTCGTGACGACCACCGACTCCACCAGCGGCGGCACCGGCTTTCCTCGTGAAGTAGAGGGGCGGACAGACGAGGAGCGCCACGAGGGTGAGCTGGAGGTCGTAGCTCACCATGACGGCGAACATGCCCGCCAGCATGACGGCAGCGCTCGCGAGGGGCAGCAGGCCGTTCATCACGAGCCCTTGAGCCGAGAACGTGTCGGACATGACCCGGTAGAGGAGGTCACCGGTCTGCTGCTGGTTGTGGAAGCGGAGGGAGAGCTTCTGCAGGTGGGCGTAGAGAGCCGTCCGCAGTTACAGACATTTTTTTCCCTTTTAACAGAACGATAAAGGCAAAAAGGCTGGCACCCGGCGAGCCTTTTGTCGAACGTATTACTTAGCTACGTGACGTACCAGACGCATCAGGTTACAGGTGTAACCGTACTCGTTGTCGTACCATGCCACCACCTTGACGAAGGTAGGATCCAGTGCGATACCCGCTTCAGCATCGAACACGGATGGACAGGTGTAACCACGGAAATCTGTGGAAACCACTTTTTCTGTAGTGAAGCCCAGCACACCCTTCAACGGACCGCTTTCTGAAGCTGCCTTCATCGCAGCAACGATCTGCTCGTAAGTAGCCGGATTGTTCAATTCAACAGTCAGATCAACCACCGAAACGTCAGAAGTAGGCACACGGAAAGCCATACCCGTCAGCTTGCCCTTCAGCTCAGGCAATACCACACCCACAGCCTTTGCAGCGCCAGTTGAGGAAGGAATGATGTTTTCCAGGATACCGCGACCACCGCGCCAGTCTTTGTTGGACGGGCCGTCTACTGTCTTTTGAGTAGCAGAGCAATACGTAAAAACTGAGCCAAGTAACAGGACAC
>CAVZPI010000031.1:0-30154 GCA_963777085.1 uncultured Actinomycetes bacterium
CACATCGATCTTCTCCTTCACGTGGCGGTCCCAGGAGAGGAGCATCACCGAGCGGGCCGACGACCTGCTCAAGCGGTTCAACATGTTCGAGAAGCGCGCCGACTTCGCCGGCTCGTTGTCCGGCGGCCAGCGCAAGCTGCTCGAGATGGCCCGAGCCCTCATGACCGATCCGGAGATGGTCATGCTCGACGAGCCCATGGCCGGCGTGAACCCCGCACTGACCCAGTCCCTGCTCCAGCACATCAAGAACCTCCGCGAGGAGGGCATGACGGTGCTCTTCGTCGAGCACGACATGGACATGGTCCGCGACATCAGCGACTGGGTCATCGTGATGGCCCAGGGCAAGGTCATTGCGGAAGGCCCTCCGGACGAGGTCATGCGCGACCCGGCCGTGATCGTCGCCTACCTCGGCGGACACCATGACCAGGCCCTGACCGCCTCCGGCGTGTCCTTCACCGAGGAGGGCCAGGAATGAGCGAGCAGCTGCCCGGCGACCTGCCCCAGTACGTCTCGCCGCATCAGCGAGAGGTCCAGCTCGACCTCAGCGCTGCCCAGCACGATGAGCCCCGCACGCTCAGCGGCTCGGAGATCCGTGACCGCAATGCGCATATCGAGGGTGCCAAGGACGCGCTGATCGTCGCCGACGACCTGATCGCGGGCTACATCCCCGGAGTCAACATCCTCAACGGCTCCGACCTGTACGCGAAGTCCGGCGAGATGGTCGGCATCATCGGCCCCAACGGGGCTGGCAAGTCCACCCTGCTCAAGGCGATGTTCGGCCTCGTTCGCGTTCGCACCGGGCGCGTCACCCTGGCCGACCAGGACATCACCAATGTGCGCGCCGACCAGCTCGTCAACCTCGGCATCGGCTTCGTGCCGCAGACGAACAACGTCTTCCCCTCCCTGACGATCCAGGAGAACCTCGAGATGGGGTGCTATCAGGCCCCCAAGAAGTTCCCGGAGCGATTCGCCTTCGTCACCGACCTGTTCCCGGCACTTGGTGAGCGGCGGGCGCAGCGCGCCGGCCAGCTGTCCGGCGGCGAGCGGCAGATGGTCGCGATGGGTCGCGCGTTGATGATGGACCCGTCGGTGCTGCTCCTCGACGAGCCCTCGGCGGGGCTGTCCCCCCTGCTCACCGACGAGGTCTTCGTGCGCGTCAAGGAGATCAATGCCACGGGCGTCACCGTGATCATCGTCGAGCAGAACGCCATGCGCTGCCTGCAGATCGTCGACAGGGGCTACGTCCTCGACCAGGGGCGCAACGCCTACACGGGCACCGGCCGCAGCCTGGCCACGGACCCGAAGGTCATCCAGCTCTACCTCGGCACCCTCGCCAAGGCCTGAGCGCCGTCCCGCACGAGCCCGCGCCGTCCCGCACGAGCCCGCGCCGTCCCGCACGAGCCCGCGCCGTTTGTCCCGGATACCGGGACAAACGGCCATTTCGGGTGCCAACAGCCCGTCGTTTCGCCAGCTGTCCCGGCTTCCGGGACAAACGAGTGCGGGTGCGCCGCGCTGACCGCCCCCGCCGGACATGAGTGCGGGGGCCGTCCCGAAGGACGACCCCCGCACAGCTCCGTGCGTGGAACTAGCCGGCAGCGTTCGGGCCGATGCCCTGCTTGACCAGCTCCTGGATGATCTGAGCCGACTCATCGAAGCCGACGAGCACGATCGCCTCGGGTCCGGCGGCCTTGACCTTCGCCACGTCAGCGGCGAAGTCGGTGGCCTTCGGGTCGTAGACGACGTTGGCGACAACCTCGCCACCGCCCTCGGTGACTGCCTTGGTGACGTTGGCGTTGAGCCCATCGCCGTAGGAGTCCTGGAGCGACATGATGCCGACCTTGGTGTAGCCGTCCTGCAGGAGCATCGAGCCGAGGAACGCGCCCTGGAGCACGTCCGAAGGCGCAACGCGCCAGTACAGGCCACTGTCAGCAGCCGTCGTGAGCGCCGGCGAGGTGTTCGCCGGGGAGATCATCAGGACACCGGCGTTGGTGACCTGGTCGAGCACGCTCAGCGTGGAGCCGGAGGACGCCGCACCGATGAGCACGTCGATCCCCTTCGGCAGCAGGCGCTTGACCGTCTGCTGACCGGTGTTGGTCGAGGTGTCTCCCGAGTCGCCCTCTTCGAGGACGATCTTGTCGATCCCGGGGATCCCGCCGGCTGCCTCGATGTCCTGGATGGCCAGCTTGACACCGGCGATCTCCGGTGGGCCGAGGAAGGCGAGGTTGCCGGTGACGGGCAGGAAGGTGCCGACCGTCCATGTTCCGTCATTGGCGCCCTTCTGCGGTGCAGCGTCGATGGCGTTCGCTTCGCCCTCAGGGGTGATCTGCCCCTGCATGTACGTGACCTCGGGCTGCAGCGTGTTGTCGGCACCGAAGGTGTAGACGCCGATCGTTGCGGTCGTGGGGTCGCCAGCGTCCCAGAAGTTGATGTCGCCGGACTTGCCGTTGTAGGCGATGTCCTTGCCGTCCTGGATGCCCTTGAGGCAGTCGGCGTAGGTCGTGCACGCCTCCGTGCCGTTCGTAATGGCCACGAGCTGCTTGGCCACGTCGACGCCCGCATCGGACTTCGCCTTGGCGGCGCCGAGTGCGGCGACGACCACCGAGTCGTACGCCTCGGGTGCGTAGGCGTAGTCCTTGAGGTTCGGGTCGACCACGAGCAGAGCGTCCTTGAATTCCTGCGTGTTCTCAGCGCCCGGAATCGTGCCCTTGACACCGTTCAGCGTGCCCGCGGGCAGCTTCTCGCCGAGGGCGTTGCCCGTGTTGCCGTCGACCAGGTACAACGGCGTGCCAGTGGAGCCGGCTGCCGAGGCCTCGGGGGCTGCGGACGACGCGGCCGCACTGGCGGCGGCGCTGCTGGCTGCCGGCGCTGCGCTCGAACTGGACTCGCTGGACGTGCTGCTGCCGCCGCAGGCAGCCAGACCCAGCGAGACCACACCGAGCACGGCGGCCGACTTGAGGACCGTGGTGCGCTTCATGCAGTCTCCTTAGAGAAAGACAAGCGACGGCGGATACCGTCGCGCTGCCCGTACCTTAAGGGACCTTCGGTTACGGGGGGGTAACCCACGGTTACATTGATGCTGCTTCGTGATCTATCTGTGATGTTTTGCTATTGTCTTTATCGGATTTGCGACAGCACGCTCGCGGCGGCCTCCGCAAGCGTCACGCGTCGGTCCATCGCCCCCCGGCGCAGCCAGGCGAACGCCTCGGCCTCCGAGAGCCCGAGCGACTGCTCGAGCTGCCGCTTGGCGCGATCGACGACCTCCCTGGCCGCCTGCCGCTCCCGCAGCCCCGTCACCTGCGCGTCCAGATCACGCATCTGCTGCCACCTCGCCACGGCGACCTCTATTGCGGGCGCGAGATCGGCCTTGCCGAAGGGCTTCACGAGGTAGCCCAGGACTCCGGCCGCGGCGGCCCGCTCGATGTTCTCCCGCTGGCTGAACGCCGTCACCATGACCACCGGCGCGAGACCGTCGGCGATGATCTCCTCCGCCGCGGACAGGCCGTCGCGTCGTGGCATGGCCACGTCCATGAAGACGACGTCGGGACGCAGCTCGCGCGTCAGGTCGACCGCCGACTGGCCGTCGGCCGCCTGACCGACCACGTCGTAGCCGCACTCCCCCAGCAGCTCCACCAGGTCCAGGCGGATCAGGGCCTCGTCCTCGGCCACCACAACGGTCAGCGTCATGCCTGCCAGCCTAGGGATGCGCGCAGCGGCAGGATGCGCGGCGCTACCCTTTCCTCGGCGCCCCGGTATCCCAACCGGCAGAGGAAGCGGTCTCAAACACCGTCCAGTGTGGGTTCAAATCCCACCCGGGGCACAGCCCGGCGAAGGGAGCACTTCGTGGCGCATGTCGGCGGATGCCTGAGGGCGCGGGCCCGCGCGCTGCCGGAACCCGCGCGATCGATGGCGTTCTACCCCTGGGCCCTATCGACCGGCCGGTGGCCAGCGACGTGGGCGGGCGTCATCCAGCGGACCCGCACTCGCCACCCGCGCACCTTCGACGAGAAGCTGCTCTACAAGATGGCCCGTGATCGTCGGCCGATCCTGACGACCTTCGCCGACAAGCTTCCGCGTCCGCGAGTACGTGGCGGCACGGATCGGCGCCGAGCACCTCACTCCCCTGCTCGCCCAGGCCACCACCGGAGACCAGATCGACTGGCGTGCACTCCCACGCGAGTTCGCGTGCAAGGTCAACCACGCGTCGGGGGGCGTGATCATCGTGTGCGAACGAGTCGACCGGTCCCGCATGCTCCCGCGGCCGAGCCGGCGACCGGGCTGGGCCCACGTGGCGGTGCATCCGGACTCGGCCGATCCCAGCGGACTGGCCGGCCTGTGCGACTACTGGCTCAGCAGGGGCTACGGGTGGACGACGGGGGCCTATCGCGAATGGGGGTACCGCGACGTGCCGCGGCGGATCCTCGTCGAAGCGCTGGTCCCCTCCAGCCAGCCCCTTCCGCGCGAGGTGAAGGTCTACTGCCTCAACGGCCTGCCGCGATGTGCGTGGTTCGTCCAGCGGGGGGTCGACTTCCACAGCTCCGACGACGAGCTCTACCTGGAGACCGAGTGGCAGGCGGCCGCGGATCGTTCGGGTCTCGACCCGGGACAGTGGCAACGCGTGCTCGACATGTCCGCGACGCTCTCGGCCGAGACCGACCAGTTGCGGGTCGACTGGCTGCTCATGCCGGACGGCACGCCGCGCTTCGGAGAGCTCACCAGCTACTCGCAGGGAGGTCGCAACGACTGGGGATGCCATGCCGCGCTGCCCGCGGATGCGGTCGACCGTTGGCTGGCCATGCGCTGGCAGGTGCCGGAGCGCTACGAGTAGTCCAGGCTCGTGCCGCGACGTCGCGGGCATGGCCGTCGCACCGTGTCGGCCCTAGGCTGGTACCAACCTTGGAGGAGATCCCGATGATGCATCCCACCCGTCCGCTCGTGACAGCCGCGCTCGCCGCCCTACTGGTCCTCGGCACGCCGGCGCTGACCGCCTGCGGCGGAACCGCGCAGCAGGCGGCGGAGGAGGCCGCAGGCAACGCCATCGGCGGCAACGTCGACATCAACAGCGACGGGGTCACCGTCCAGGACAGCGCCGGCAACAACGTCACCATCGGCGAAGACGTCTCGCTGCCGGACAACTGGCCGGTCGAGATCCCGGCGTACGAGGGTGGAAGTCTCACCAGCGTGATGGTTGCGGGCGACGGGTCGTCGGTGACCGCGATCTGGACCACGGACGCCACGCCGGAGGATGCGGCCAAGGCGTATGGCGACGCACTCGTGGCGGCAGGGTTCACCGTCGGCACGACGACCAACGCCGGCGGGATGTCCGGCGGCGACTACACGGGCAACGGATACACCGTCAACGTCGTCGTGATCGCGTCCGACGGCCAGACCAACGTGATGGTGAACGCCTCGAAGGGCTAGCGGTGGCCGCGCCCTGCTCGGTCGCACGACCTGGCCACGGCAGGATGCTGCCATGACGAACACGACGCGCCGCCTTGCGATGGTCGGCCTGGCCACACTCCTCGTCACGGCAGCGCCGATCCTCGCCGCGTGCTCGGGGAATGCCGAACCGGTCACCGGGAGCGAGGCCGTGCAGACCGCCACCTCGGCGACCGCCGAGGCGAGCCAGGCGTCCTCGCCGAGCAGCCCGGCCGCCGATGCCGAGACTCAGGTCCAGGTCGGTGCCGACCTGCCCCTCCCCGACACCTGGCCGGCCGCCCTCCCGTCGTACGACGGGGGGCGCCTGGTCAGCGTGATGGTGATCGGCGAAGGTGCCGAGGTGAACGCCATCTGGGCGACCGACGCCCCGTGGCAGGTCGCGGCTGCGGCCATGGCAGCGGCGATGCAGTCGGCCGGGTACGCCACCGACGCGAGCACCGAGGCCGAGGACATGTCCAGCGTCGACTTCACCGGGCAACGGCTACACGGTCAACATCACCGTCTACAGCGTTGACGATCTCACGAATGTCATGGTCAACGCGTCCAAGGCCTGACGGCCTCCCCGCGCGTCGGTCCGCTTCAGCCGGCAGGTGCGGGCGGCTCGGGATCGATCGAGAGCCGGGGCCGGAGCTCGAGGATGCGGCCGAGCAGGCCGTTGACGAAGGATGACGACTCGTCGGTCGACAGTTCCTGCGCGAGCTGGACGGCCTCGGAGATCGCCACCGGGCCGGGCACGTCGTCGCGCCACAGCAGCTCGTAGGTGCCGATCCGAAGGATCGCCCGGTCGACCGCCGGCATGCGGTCCAGGGTCCATCCCATCGAGTAGCTTCCGAGCAGCTCGTCGATGTAGTTCTGGTGCACCGTCACGACCCGTGACGAGCTCGCTCACGTAGGTCGTTCAGAGCCGCCTGGCCCTCTTCGACGCGCCGATCCTTGGTCGCCGCCAGCACGGATGAGGCCTCGATTCCGCGGATGTCCGCCTCGTAGAGCACATCGAGTGCGCGCTTTCGCGCCTTGCTCCGGGCTGACATCCAGGTATCCCTACGTTGATCGAGAGTGCGGGATCAGTCGTTGATCCGGCCGAGGTACGAGCCGTCGCGGGTGTCGACCTTGACCTTGGTGTCGGGCTCGATGAACAGCGGTACCTGGATCTCCGCGCCGGTCTCGAGCGTGGCCGGCTTGGTCCCGCCCGTCGAGCGGTCGCCCTGGAGGCCGGGCTCGGTGTAGGTGATCATCAGCTCGACCGAGGCCGGCAGCTCGATGTAGATCGGCACGCTCTCGTGGGTGGCGACCATGGCGTACTGGTTCTCCAGCAGGTAGCTGGGACATGTCGCCGACGACCGGCGGACGGGACGTTCATCTGCTCGTAGGACTGCGTGTCCATGAACACCCAGTCGTCGCCGTCGTTGTAGAGGTACTGCATCTCGCGCTTGTCGACGGTCGCTGTCTCGACCTTGAGGCCGGCGTTGAACGTCCGGTCGACCACCTTGCCCGGTCAGCACGTTCTTCAGCTTGGTGCGCACGAAGGCACCGCCCTTGCCCGGCTTCACGTGCTGGAACTCGACGACGGTCCACAGCTGACCATCGATGTTCAGGACAAGGCCGTTCTTCAGATCGTTCGTGGTGGCCACGCGGGATGCTCCTGTGCGTCGATTGCGGGGACCCCGTCAGCCCACGACGGTCAGGCCGCGGGGCGCCTCGGTGAGGATCCTCGGTCCGACGTCAGTGACGACGAGGGTGTCTTCGATGCGAACGCCGCCGCGCCCCGGAAGATATATCCCCGGCTCGACAGTGATCGCCATGTCGGGGCCAAGGCGTACTCGGCGACCGCGTGCCGAGATTGGGCGCCTCGTGGATCTCGAGCCCGACGCCGTGCCCGAGTCCGTGCGTGAAGCGCTCTGCGAGGCCGCCGGCCCCGATGAGGTCCCGGGCGATCGCATCGACCTCCCGCCCGGTGGCCAGCGGACGAGCCGCCTGGGCCGCGGCCTGCTGGGCCTCGAGGACCAGCGCATGGATCTCGGACTGCCACCCCGCCGGCTCCGCCGCCACGAGGAACGTCCTGGTCATGTCCGCGTGGTAGCCCGCCACGCGTGCGCCGGCGTCGACGACGACGAGGTCGCCCGCCTGCAGGGCCCGCTCGCCCGGCTCGTGGTGCGGAATGGCCGAATTCGGACCGCTGCCCACGATGGAGTCGAAGGCGCGATCCTCGGCCCCGAGCTCGCCGAACAGCTGCTCCAGACGCCTGGCCAGGGCCAGTTCGGTGGCACCCACCCGGATCTCGCCGCTCAGCGCATCGAAGGCTGCGGCCGTGATGGCGCAGGCCCGCTCGATGACCGTCAGCTCGTCCGCGTCCTTCGCCACCCGCAGCCTCTCGACCAGGTCGCCCACGATGACCTGCCCGTCGTAACGTCCGGCCAGCTGATGGGCCACCCCGACGCTCAACGACTCCTCGATGGCGTACCCACCGGGTCGCAGCTGCTGGAGGACCGCGGTGAGGGTGTCTCGGTCGATGACCGTGGGCAGGTCCGGCACCTGATCGGCCGCCTGATCGCGGTAGCGGCCATCGGTTCCCAGGACGTCGCCGCTCGGATCGGCGTCGATCACGACGACGCCGTTGCTGCCGGAGAAGCCGGTGAGGTACCGGACGTTCGGCCGGCTCGTGACGACAAGCCGATCGGCCTCGGCCGAGGTGGCCAGAAGGGTGCGCAGCCGGTCACGACGCTCGCGGAAACGGGAGGGCGGAATGGGCATGCGGGTCAGCAGGCCAGCATCGTCGCGACGGCGCGCAGTGCGAGCCGGTAGGAGTCGACGCCGAAGCCTGCGATGGTCCCGGTAGCCACGCCGGAGATCACGGAGGTATGGCGGAACTCCTCACGCGCGGCAGGGTTCGAGATGTGCACCTCCACCAGCGGCGTCGTCACCATTGCGCACGCGTCGCGCAGGGCGTAGGAGTAGTGCGTGAAGGCCGCCGGGTTGAGGACCACCGCGGACTGCTCGTCCTGGGCACGGTGCAGCCAGCCGATCAGCTCGGATTCGTCGTTCGTCTGGAGGACCGTCGCGGTCAGGCCCAGCGACTCGGCGGCGCTCCGGCAGTCGGCGGCGAGATCGTCGAACGTGGCATGCCCGTACACCTCGGGCTCGCGGGTACCGAGTCGATTGAGGTTGGGCCCGTTGAGGACGTAGACGTGCGGCATGGCAGGACTCTACGCGGCCTAGGTCGTGATAGACGCGTACGCGGCGGCCAGGAGCGCGGGATCGGGACCCTCCCAGACCACGGCGTTGCCGATCCCCTGGAGGACCACGAAGCGGAGCAGGGACCCGCGTGCCTTCTTGTCGACCGCCATCGCACCGTAGAGCTCGTCCCAGCGGCCGGCAGCGTACGTGGTCGGCAGGCCGAGCGCCGTGAGCACCGCACGGTGCCGGTCCACCTCGGCCTCTGACAGCCGGCCGCCGAGCGCGGCGAGCTCGGCCACGAACATCATTCCGACGGACACGGCCGCCCCATGGCGCCATCGGTAGCGCTCGCGGCGCTCGACGGCGTGGCCGAAGGTGTGGCCGTAGTTCAGCACCTCGCGGCCGATCCGGCCGTCGCCACTCGTGGCCGAGGTCTCCCGGAAGTCGAGGCCGACGACATCGGCCTTGACCTGCACGGCGCGGCGGATGAGGTCCGGGAGCAGGTCGCCCACGGTGTCGGTGGAGCCGAAGGGATCGCGCTCGACGTCGTCCAGGATCGTCGTGTCCCGGACGAATCCGATCTTGACGACCTCCGCCATGCCCGCCAGCAGGTCGTTGCGTGGCAGCGTGTCGAGGGCATTGATGTCGCAGAGCACCCCGCCAGGGCTCCAGAAGGAGCCTACGAGGTTCTTGCCCGCCGCCGTGTTGATGCCGGTCTTCCCTCCGACGGCGGCATCGACCATGGCCAGCAGCGTCGTCGGGACGTGCACCACGCGAATCCCACGCAGCCAGGTGGCCGCCACGAATCCGGCGAGATCGGTGGTCGCTCCCCCGCCGAGGCCGACCACTGTGTCGTTCCGGGTGAACCCGGCCGTGCCGAGCACCGACCAGCAGAAGGCGGCCACCTCGGCCGTCTTCGCATCCTCCGCGTCGGGAACCTCGATCAGCGTCAGTTCGAAGCCGGCATCCGCCAGATCGGCCCGGATGGCCTTCGCGGAGGCCAGCAGAGTCCCCGGGTGGATGATCGCCACCCGCTGCGAGTCCATGACCATGCGTGGCAGGTGCTCGAGCAGCCCGCGTCCGATGATCACGTCGTAGGGCCGCTCCGCCCTGACGGGAATCAGGAACTCACTCACCGCTCACCACTCTCAGGACCTCGTCCGTGACCTCTCGCAGGCTTCTCCCGCTGGTGTCGACGATGTCCGTCGCCACCGCCTCGTACAGGGGATTGCGCTGCTCCAGGAGCTTGCCCAGGGTCGTGCGGACGTTGCCGAGGAGCAGCGGCCGCGCGGTGTTCAGTCCCACGCGATTCGCGGCGTCGGTCAGGGTCACGCGCAGCCACACCACGCGCTGGCCGGCCAGGGCCTCCCGCGTCTGGGAGCGCATCACCGCACCGCCGCCCAGTGCCACCACACCTTCGGATGTCACCACCGCATCTGCCACGGCAGCCGCCTCGAGTCGGCGGAACTCCTCCTCGCCGAGGTCCACGAAGATGTCCGAGACGCTCATGCCGGTCGAGGCCTCGACGAGGTGATCGGTGTCGGAGAAGTCGACGCCCAGCCGGTCGGCGACCCGACGGCCGACGGTGGACTTGCCCGCGCCCGGCGAGCCGATGAGCACGACGACGGGCGCCATCAGCGCACGGACAGGTTGTCGAGGTACCCCTGCAGATTGCGGCGCACCTCGGGGAGGCTGTCTCCGCCGAACTTCTCGAGAATCGCGTCCGCCAGCACGAGCAGGACCATGGCCTCGGCCACCACGCCGGCCGCGGGCACCGCGCAGACGTCGGATCGCTGGTTGATGGCCGGCGCGACCTCACCGCTGACGACATCCACCGTGCGCAGCGCCTTCGGGATCGTGGAGATCGGCTTCATGGCCGCGCGCACGCGCAGGGCCTCGCCGGTCGACATGCCGCCCTCGATGCCTCCGGACCTGCCCGACGTACGGACCAGGCCCGACTCCCCCGGCACGATCTCGTCCTGCGCCAAGGACCCGCGTACCCCCGCCAGCCCGAAGCCGTCGCCGACCTCGACCCCCTTGATCGCCTGGATGCCCATCAGCGCGCCTGCCAGGCGGGAGTCGAGCCGCCTGTCCCAGTGCACGTGGCTGCCCAGGCCCGGCGGCAGCCCGAAGGCCAGCACCTCCACCACGCCGCCCAGCGTGTCGCCGTCGCGGTGCGCAGCGGAGATCTCCGCCTCCATGGCCACCGCCGAGGCGGCATCGAGGCACCGCACCGGGCTCTCGTCGATGGCCGCAAGGTCGGACGCTGCCGGGACGACGGTTCCGTCGGGCACGGCAGCGGCGCCGATGCGCACCACGTGGCTGATGACCTCGATACCGGAGAGCTGCCGCAGGAAGGCGCGCGCGACTGCCGCGAGGGCCACCCGGGCCGCCGTCTCGCGCGCACTCGCGCGCTCGAGGATCGGGCGGGCATCGGTGAACCCGTACTTCTGCATGCCGGCAAGATCGGCATGCCCCGGACGCGGCCGGGTCAGCGGCGCGTTGCGCGCCAGGGCGGCGAGCGCCTCCTCGTCGACCGGGTCCGGGGACATGACCTGCTCCCACTTGGCCCACTCGGAGTTGCCCACCTCGATGGCGACCGGTCCGCCCATGGTCTGCCCGTGCCGCACCCCGCCGATGAAGCGCACCTCGTCGCGCTCGAACTTCATCCGCGCACCGCGACCGGCGCCCAGACGGCGGCGGGCCAGATCGTCGCCGACGTCGCTCGACGTCACGGCGATGCCCGCAGGCAGGCCTTCGGCGATCGTGACCAGCGCGGGACCGTGCGACTCTCCAGCAGTCAACCAACGAACCATGCCGGTGATCCTTCCAGATCGATCGTGCTCGCCCTCCCTCCCCCGTCGGGTGGTGGGACGTTGCCACGGGAATCCCCTCTGACGGGGCCACGGCTCACCGCTCGCCAGGAGGCGCGCAGGCAACCGACGTCAGGCGGGCAGGGCCGCCGCCATGAGGTCCACCGGCGGCTCGAGGCCCGTCATGAGGCGCACCTGCTCGACCGCCTGCCAGAGCAGCATGTCGCGGCCGCTCGCGACCGCGTCGGAGCCCCATGCGGCGGACAGTGGGGTTGGCCAGGGGTGATACGAGGCGTCCAGGAGTGCCCCGTGCGCCTCGGCGGCGATGAGCGCCCAGCCGCTGCCGGCGCCACCGGGCAGGGTGCTGACGACGATGTCGGCACGTACCAGGTCGGCATCGGGCTCCAGGCCGGCGACGCCCGTGGCGACGATCCCGACCTGCCGCGCCAGTGCCGCCACCTCCTGCGCTGGCTCGATCCGGCGCGCGCAGACGCAGACGTCACGGACTCCCATGCGCGCCAGGGCCACGACAGCGCTACGGGCCGTGGCCCCGGCCCCCAGCACGGTCGCGGTCGATGGCCGCTCGGGTGCCCCGGCCCGCAGCAGCGACTCCGTCATGCCGAAGATGTCAGTGTTCGTCCCCCGCCAGCCGTGCTCGGCGGGCAGGACGGTGTTCACGGCGCGGACGGCCCGCGCGGTGTCGTCGATCTCGATCAGTAGCGGGATGACCGCCTCCTTGAGCGGCATCGTCAAGGACAGCCCCGCCCAGGTCCCGTCCAGGCCGGCCAGGAAGGCCGGCAGGGTCGCCTCGGTCACGTCGAAGGCGTCGTACCTCCAGTCGAGGCCGAGTCCGGCGTAGGCCGCGCGGTGCAGCGCCGGGGACAGCGAGTGCGCGATCGGCGACCCCAGCACCGCCGCACGGGAAACGGTCTGCCGATCAGCCATTCGAGTCCTGCTGCTGTGCCTTCTCGAAGGCGGCGACGTTGGCCTGGAACTCGGCCTTGAGCTTGAGGAACCTGTCGTAGGTCTTTGCGAACTTGGTCTCGCTCGTGCTCGGGTCGACCGCCACGAAGTACAGCCACACGCCCTTGGCCGGCGAGAGGGCCGCCTCGATGGCCGCCTCCCCCGGGGAGTTGATCGGGCGTGGCGGCAGCCCGCGGCGCACGTACGTGTTGTACGGCGACGTCGTCTTCAGCTGGTCTGCGCTCAGCTGGAGCTTGGTCACGCCGAGCGCGTACGACACGGTGGAGTCCAGCTGCAGGGGCATGTCCTGGTCGAGCCGGTTGTAGATGACCCGCGCCACCTTGCTGAAGTCGTTGGGCGACACCTCCGCCTGGAGCAGCGAGGCGACGATCATGACCTGGTACGGCGTGAGGTTGACGTCGGCCGCACGCTGCTCGAGCCCGATGTCGGCGCTCGCCTGGTTGAACCGCTTCACGAGCTGCCGCAGCGTCGACCGGGCGGTCTCCTCGCCGGTCAGGTCGTAGCTCGCCGGGAACATGAAGCCCTCCGGACGGTCCTTGGCCCATGCGGGCAGGTCGAGCTGCGCCGGATCCTGCAGGACCTTCTGGAAGTCCGACTTGGGCAGCGACGTCGCCTCGGAGGCCACGGAAACCGTCTGCTCGAGACGCAGTCCCTCCTGCAGCACGAGTCTGCTGTCGGCCCGGGACTTCGGGTCGAGCATCAGCTCGAGGGCATCGGTGGAGCTCATCTGCTGGCGGAGGGTGTACTTGCCCGGGCCGATCGTGGTCGCACGCTCGTCGACCTCTGCTGCGTTCACGAAGGCGTCCGCGGACAGCACGACGCCCGACTTCTGCAGTTTCTGCGCGATCTGCGTGAGGGTGTCCCCGCGGGCGACGATGATGACGGCCTCACCCGTGCCGGCCCCCATGTAGTCGGAGCTGTCTCCCGGTCCGCGCAGCAGAGCCATCGCCACCGCGACCATTCCCACGAGCAGGCCGATGGACACCAGGGCCGCGATACGTCGGCCCCACGTCCTGCGGTGCCGCGAGGGCGGCAGGGGCTTGGACGTCATGAACGGCTCGAGCTGGCTCACTGCTGCTCCTTCCGTTCCGGGGACTGACGGACGACGGCCTCGCCGGCGGGCTCGCCCGTGCCCTGCTCCTTGTCGAGCGCCGCCTGAAGCACGATGACCGCAGAGGCGCTGTCGATGCGAGACCGCGACTGGCGCGTCGAGCGACCGCTCGCGTGCAGCCCGCGCTGGGCCTGCACGGTCGACAGTCGCTCGTCCATGAGACGGACCGGGACGTCAGTGCGTTCCGCGAGGCGCGCTGCCCAGTCGCGGGCTCCGCTCGCAGCCGGCCCCTCATTGCCGCTCAGGTGGAGCGGCAGTCCGACGTAGGCCTCGATCGCCTCCCACTCCTGCATCACGTCCAGCACGGCCGCCACGGAGTCGCCGCTCGCCGGCACCGCGTCGAGCGGCACCGCAAGCGTTCCGGTCGCGTCGCTGCGCGCGACGCCGATCCGGACGGATCCCACGTCGCACGCCACGCGGACGCCCGGCCGCACGAGCCTAGGCTCCCGTCCGCTCGCGGATGAGCGCCTCGACGGCCGCGAACGCGGCCGGGATGCCCTCCACGTCCGTGCCGCCGCCCTGGGCGAACTCGTCCTTGCCGCCGCCGCGGCCGCCGATGCACGGGGCTGCCGCCTGCAGCAGCGCAGGCGCGGACAGCCCGAGCGAGATGGCCCGAGGGGACGCGCCCGTGACGATGGCAATCTTGCCGTCGGTGACGGCGACCCCCACCAGTACGACCGGAATGTCCTGGCGAGCCCTGCCCCTGGCCTTGCCCAGCAGGTCACGCATGTCGTTGGCCGTCGTGCCCTCGGGCGCCGTGAACGCCCAGATCCGCACGGGGCCGACATCCTTGCCCTCGCCGATGATGCCGTCGAGGCTCGTGGCGAGCTGTGCGCTCCTGACCTTCGCCAGATCCTTCTCCGCGCCCTTCAACGCGGAGATCGTCTTCTCGACTCGCTCGACCAGCTCTCCGGCAGGTGCCTTGACGAGCTCCGAGAGCCGGTTGACCAGCAGGTGCTCGCGAGCGAGGAACTGGTAGGCGTCGGCGCCGACGAGCGCCTCGACCCGGCGGACTCCCGCCCCGATGGATCCCTCGGAAAGGAACGTAATGACGCCGAGCTGCCCCGAGCGCTGCGCATGCGTGCCCCCGCACAGCTCGTGGGCCCAGTTGCCCACCGACACGACCCGCACGCGGTCGCCGTACTTCTCGCCGAACAGCGCCATGGCGCCCATCGCGCGCGCCTGGTCCTGGGTCATGGTGTTCGCCGTCACGGCAAGGTCGTCGATGAGCACGGCGTTGACGTGCGCCTCGACCTCCTGCAGCACGGCGGGCGCCACCGGGGTCGGGCTCGGGAAGTCGAATCGCAGCCGGCCCGGAGCGTTCTCCGAGCCCATCTGCGTCGCCGTGTCGCCCAGTCGCTCACGGAAGACGCGGTGGATCATGTGCGTGGCCGTGTGAGCACGTGAGATCGCCCTGCGCCGGGCACCGTCGACCTCGCTGGTGACGGTGGCTCCGGTGACGAGCTGGCCCTCCACCACCTCGCCGCGATGGATGAACAGGCCGGGCACCGGGGTCTGCACGTCGTACACGTCGATGACGCACCCGTCGGACGAGAGCAGTCGACCATGGTCGCCGAGCTGCCCGCCGGCCTCGGCGTAGAAGGGCGTGCGGTTCAGGACGACCTCGACGTGCTCGCCCACGGCTGCCGCCGGCACGGTCTCGCCGTCCCTGACGATTCCGATCACCTCGGACTCCGTGACGGACTCGTCGTAGCCCGTGAACGTGGTCGTGCCGCCCTGGCCGAGGATGTCCCGGTAGGCGGTCGTCGCCACCACGCCGGACTTGCGGGCCCGCGAGTCCGCCTTCGCCCGCTCCCGCTGCTGCTGCATGAGCCGGCGGAAGCCCTCCTCGTCGACCGACAGCCCCTGCTCGGCGGCCATCTCGAGGGTGAGGTCGATCGGGAAGCCGTACGTGTCGTGCAGGGCGAACGCCTGCTCGCCGGAGACATGCACCCGGCCGGCCTTGCGCACCGATTCGGCGGCCGTGTCGAAGATCGTCGTGCCCGTCCGCAGGGTCTGCAGGAACGTGAGCTCCTCGGCCACCGCGTGCTGACGCACGCGGCTCACCCCGTCGTTCAGCTCGGGGTACTGCGGTGCCATCGTCAGCACGGTCGCGTCGACGAGCTCACTCATGACGGGCTCGTGCGCGCCCAGGAGCCGCATCATCCGGATGGTCCGTCGCATGAGGCGTCGCAGGACGTACCCACGGCCCTCGTTGCCCGGCAGCACGCCGTCGCCGATGAGGAAGACGCACGTGCGGGCATGGTCGGCCACGATGCGCAGTGCGACATCGTCGCGCTCGCTCACCCCGTATCGGGCGCCCGTGAGCTCGGTCGCCCGATTCAGGATGCCGAGTGTCGTGTCGATCTCGTAGATGTTGTCGACGCCCTGGAGCACCGCTGCCATGCGCTCGAGGCCCATGCCGGTGTCGATGTTCCGCGCCGGCAGCGGCTGGCGGATGTCGAAGTCCTCCTTGGAGCGCACGGCGGACAGCTCGTCCTGCATGAAGACCAGGTTCCACACCTCGAGGTAGCGGTCCTCGTCGACGACCGGGCCGCCCTCGAGCCCGTGCTCCGGACCTCGGTCGTAGTAGATCTCCGAGCACGGACCGCCCGGGCCGGGCACGCCCATCGACCAGTAGTTGTCCTTGGCACCGCGTCGCTGGATGCGCTCGTAGGGCAGGCCGGCGACCCGATGCCAGATGTCGATGGCCTCGTCGTCGTCCTCGTAGACGGTCGCCCACAGGCGGTCCTCGGGGAAGCCGTAGCCGCCGTCGCTGATGGCCTTGGTCAGCAGCTCCCACGCGAACGGGATCGCCTGCTCCTTGAAGTAGTCGCCGAAGGAGAAGTTGCCCGCCATCTGGAAGAAGGACGCGTGCCGCGTGGTCTTGCCCACCTCTTCGATGTCGAGGGTGCGCACCACCTTCTGGACGCTCGTGGCGCGCGGGTAGGGCGCCGGGGCCTCGCCGAGGAAGTAGGGCTTGAAGGGCACCATGCCGGCATTGACGAACAGCAGGGTGGGGTCGTCGAGCAGCAGCGAGGCCGACGGCACGACCTGGTGGCCGCGGTCGGCGAAGTACCGCAGGAATCGACTACGAATCTCGGCGGATTCCACTAGCTGTCTCCTCGTTCGATGCGGCGGGGCGGATCGGGGCGGGAAAGCACTCTCGCGGCTGCTGCGCCGGGCAGGCTCGGCTGCGCGGGCGTCCAGGACGCTGCCGTCGTGGCCAGGGCACGCGCCGTGGCGACGGCGGCCACCGCGGACAGGCCCACCTGCTGTGCACTGAGCACGACGCCGCGCTCACGGGCGTCGGCCGCGGCCTGCTGCGCACGTCGATAGACCGCAATGCCGCCCGCCGCTCCGATGGCCACCCACACGATCCTTCGCATGGTCACCAACCCTAACGGGCGATGTGATGGCGCCTCGCCCAAGTGGCGCCTCCCGGGCAGGGAGCTATGTGGCCTCGCCTCGCCTGAGCGCCTGCAGGCGGGCGGCGATGTCCCGCCACGCCGCCTCGGCCCCGTGCCCGCTCGGCCGGTAGTACTCCCTCCCCTGCAGTTCGTCGGGCAGGTACTGCTGCTCGGCGACCCCGCCCGGCACATCGTGCGGATACACGTAGCCGCGGCCGTGGCCCAGGCCCGCCGCACCGGGATAGTGCCCGTCGCGAAGGTGCGCGGGCACCCGGCCGATGCCACCGGTCCGGACGTCGGCCGTGGCGGCCCCGAGGCCCACGACGACGGCGTTCGACTTCGGCGCCAGCGCCGCGTGGATCGTGGCGTGGGCCAGGATGATGCCCGCCTCGGGCATGCCCACCATGGCAACCGCCTGCGCGGCCGCCACGGCGGTCTGGAGCACGCTCGGCTCGGCCATCCCGATGTCCTCGCTCGCCGAGATCATCAGGCGCCGGGCGACGAACCGTGGGTCCTCTCCCGCCTCGAGCATGCGGGCGAGGTAGTGCAAGGCCGCGTCCGGGTCGCTGCCTCGGATGCTCTTGATGAAGGCGCTCACGACGTCGTAGTGCTGGTCGCCGTCCTTGTCGTAGATGACGGCGGCCTGCTGCACTGCCCGCTCAGCGTCCGCCAGCCGGATTGCGCGGGTGCCGCCCCCCTCCACGGCGGCGGACGTGGCCGCCGCGTCCAGGCCCGTGAGCGCCCGCCGGGCATCGCCGTTCGCCGTCCGAACCAGATGTGCCATCGCCTCGTCGTCGATCTCGACGGCTCCCTCCAGGCCGCGCGGGTCGGCCACTGCCCGGCGCAGCAGGTCCTCGACATGCCGGTCCGTCAGCGGCGACAGGGTGACCATCACGCTGCGCGAGAGCAGCGGGGCGATGACCGAGAAGCTCGGGTTCTCGGTGGTCGCCGCGATCAGCGTGACCCAGCCGTTCTCGACCGCGGGCAGCAGTGCATCCTGCTGGCTCTTGCTGAATCGGTGCACCTCGTCGATGAACAGCACGGTGCCCCGGCCGTGCATGCCGAGGCTGTCGCGCGCCCGTTCGATGACGGCCCGGACGTCCTTGACCCCAGCCGTGACGGCGGACAGCTCGACGAAGGCGCGACCGCTGCCGGCGGACAGCAGCGACGCGAGCGTTGTCTTGCCCGTGCCGGGCGGTCCCCACAGGATCACCGAGACGACCGGGGAGTCCCCGTGCGCGGTGAGCAGGGTCCGCAGTGGTGATCCAGGGGCCAGCGCCCGGTCCTGGCCGACGACCTCGTCGAGCGTTCGCGGCCGCATCCGGACGGCCAGCGGTGCCGACGAGCGCGAACTCGCCAGCCCGTCGTCGAACAGTGTCATGCCGTCACCCTAGGGCCGGGCCCCTGGCAGACCCCGATGCCTCGTCACTCGTGGGGGTTCCGCCACCCCGTAGGACCCCCACGAGTGACGAGGCATCGGTTTGCTAGGCGGGGCGGTTTCTGAGCAGGCCGGAGCGGTAGCGGCCCGTCTCCGTCATGCCCAGCGACCGGTAGGCCCGGCGGCCGGACTCGTTGTTCGCGTACATCTCCAGGAAGACCACAGGCGCGCCCTGGGCGACGGCGGCGGTCATGAGCGCGCCGCAGGCCTGGCCGGCGAGTCGCTGGCCGCGGAAGTCCGGGTGCGTGCAGACGCTGACGAGGTGGGCGGCGCCCGTGGGCTCGTCGACCTGGCCGGCGACCGCCGCCAGACGGCCCTCACGGACGACCCCCGCCCATCGGACGATCTGCTCGTCGCCGGGGAACAGGTACGCGGAATCCGAGTGCGCGAGCAACGGCGCGATGCGCGGGTCGTCGAGGGCCAGGAGCACGGCCTCGGTCGGTCGCTCGCCCACGTCGCGTGCGTCGATCAGCCAGAAGCTCCAATGCCCCGGGTCCGGGCTCGTCAGCCGGTCGGGCAGCACGCCGAAGACCGCCTCCGGAACGGTCACCCCGTCCAGGGGGTGCACGGCGTCGAGCTCCACCAGGAGGGCGATCATCCGCTCGGGGTCATCGCCCAGCGCCGTCGCCCACGTCTCCTGGCCATGCCGCCCCGGGTTGAGCCAGGCGACGTGGTCACCGTCGACGGCGACGAGGCCGGTGTCCCGCTCGTCGACCCGCCAGCGGACGAAGGGATCAGTCGGACGTGCCCTCCGCAGACGCTGGGGTGGCGTCAATCCCGGCCTCCTTGCGCTGCTGCGGGGTGATCGGCGTGGGTGCACCGGTCAACGGATCCTGCCCGCCACCGGACTTGGGGAAGGCGATGACGTCGCGGATGGACGGCGCCCCCGCGAGCAGCATGCACATTCGGTCCCAGCCGATGGCGATGCCGCCGTGCGGCGGCGGACCGAAGGCGAAGGCATCGAGCAGGAAGCCGAACTTGTCGCGGGCCTCGTCCTCGGACATGCCGAGCATGTCGAACACGCGCTTCTGCACGTCGGCCTGATGGATACGGATCGACCCGCCGCCGATCTCGTTGCCGTTGCAGACGATGTCGTAGGCGTAGGCCAGCGCCTCGCCTGGCGATTCCTCGAAGCGGTCGAGCCACTCGGCGTTGGGTGACGTGAAGGGGTGGTGGACAGCCGTCCAGCCCAGGCTCCCGTCCTCCTCCTCGACCTCCTCGAACATCGGGGCGTCGATCGACCCACAGGAAGGACCACTCCGACTCGTCGACGAGGCCGAGCCGCTTCGCGATCTCCAGGCGGGCGGCACCCAGCAGGGCCCGCGCATCGGAGGGCTTGCCTGCACCGAAGAAGACGCAGTCCCCGGGAGCCGCACCGACCGCGGCCACCAGGCCGGCGACCTCCGGCTCGCTGAGGTTCTTGGCGACCGGTCCGCCGAGGGTGCCGTCGTCCCCGACCGTGACGTAGGCCAGCCCCTTGGCACCGCGCTGCTTGGCCCACTCCTGCCACGCGTCGAACTGCTTGCGCGGCTGGGTCCCTCCGCCGGGCATCACCACCGCGCCGACGTGCTCGGCCTGGAACACCCGGAACGGCGTGTCCGCGAAGTAGCCGGTCATGTCGACCAGCTCGAGGCCGAAGCGCAGGTCCGGCTTGTCGGTGCCGTAGCGGCGCATGGCCTCGGCGTAGGTCATGCGCGGGATCTCGCCGATCTGGTAGTCCAGCACGCCGCTCCACACAGCGCGGATGACGGCCTCGCCGACCTCGATGCACGTCGTCCTGGTCGACGAAGGACATCTCGATGTCGAGCTGGGTGAACTCCGGCTGCCGGTCGGCGCGGAAGTCCTCGTCGCGGTAGCAGCGGGCGATCTGGAAGTAGCGCTCCATGCCGGACGACCATGAGCAGCTGCTTGAACAGCTGCGGCGACTGCGGGCAGGGCGTACCAGTGGCCTGGCTGGAGCCGCACGGGCACCAGGAAGTCACGGGCGCCCTCGGGCGTCGATCGGGTGAGCGTGGGCGTCTCGATCTCGACGAAGTCCCGCTGCGAGCAGCACGTCACGGGCGATCTGGTTGACCTTCGAGCGCATGCGCAGCGCGTTGCCGGACGAGGCCCGGCGAAGGTCGAGGTACCGGTACTTGAGGCGGATCTCGTCGTTGACCGGGACGCGATCGTCGATGGGGAACGGCAGCGGGGCCGACGTCGAAAGCACCTCGACCTCGTCCGCCATCACCTCGACCGCGCCGGTTGCGAGGTCAGGGTTCTCGTTGCCCTCGGGCCGCTGCTCCACGGTGCCGACGACCTTGATGCAGTACTCGTCGCGCAGTCCGTGCGCCACATGCGCCTCGCGCACGACGACCTGGACGATGCCGCTGGCATCGCGAAGGTCGAGGAAGGCCACCCCGCCGTGGTCGCGGCGGCTGCGCCACCCAGCCCGCCAGGGTGACCTGGGTTCCAGCCTGCTCGCGTCTCAGGGTTCCTGCCTCGTGCGTGCGGATCACCGCGTGTCCTCTCGTCTCAACCCGGTCATGTGCCCTGCGTGCCGATCCCCCGCTGGCGGACCCGGTCCACCAGTCGATCGGCCAAACCATCCCACGCCCAGGCCTCCTGCTCGCCGCTGGCCATGTGCTTGACCTGCGCGACCCCGCCCGCGAGGTCGTTGTCGCCCAGGATGACGACCAGGGGCGCGCCACTGCGGTCGGCGGCCTTCATGGAGCCCTTCAGCCCCTTGTCGCCGTATGCCATGTCCACGCGCACGCCGCTCGCGCGCAGCCGGGCCATGAGCCCGGTCAGGGGGTGCTTGTTCGCTGCGCCCACGGCAACCATGAACACGTCGACGGCCGGCCCAGTGCCCGGTGCGAGGCCCTCCGCCCTGCAGGCAAGGAAGGTGCGGTCGGTGCCCAGCCCGAAGCCGATGCCCGAGAGCGCCGCTCCCCCGATCGACTCCATCAGCCCGTCGTAGCGGCCGCCGCCGCCGATGCCGGACTGCGCCCCGAGGAGTGCGTGCGAGAATTCGAAGGTCGTGCGCGTGTAGTAGTCCAGACCGCGCACGAGTCGAGGGGCTTCGGTCCAGCGCACGCCCTGGTCCCCCAGGAAGGCGCGCACGGCGTCGTAGTGCTCCCGGCACGTCTCGCACAGGTGGTCGACCATCAGGGGCGCGCCGACGAGCAGGGCCTGCACCTGGGGGCGCTTGTCGTCCAGGACGCGAAGGGGGTTCACCGCCGCCCGCTGACGCGTGGCCTCGTCGATGTCGAGACCCGACAGGAACTCCTGCAGCAGCCCGCGGTACGCAGGCCGGCACTCGGCGCACCCCAACGACGTCAGCAGCAGTTCGAACTGGGTGAGGCCGAGGGACCGGAAGGCCTCGTCGGCGAGCGCGATCACCTCGGCGTCCAGGGCTGGGTCGTCGACGCCGATCGCCTCGACGCCAACCTGCTGCAGCTGCCGGTACCGGCCCAGCTGGGGCCGCTCCGCCCGGAAGAACGGGCCCGCGTACCAGAGCTTGACGGGCAGGGCGCCACGATCGAGCCCGTTCTCGACGACCAGCCGCATGACGCCGGCCGTGCCCTCGGGTCGCAGGGACAGCGATCGGCCGCCGCGATCCTCGAACGTGTACATCTCCTTGCTCACCACGTCGGTCGACTCGCCGACACCGCGGACGAAGAGCGCGGTGTCCTCGAAGACCGCCAGCTCCGCATACCCGTAGCCGGCGTGCCGTGCTGGCGCGGCCAAGGCCTCGCGAACCGCAAGGAACTCGACCGAGTCCGGCGGGAAGTACTCCGGGACGCCCTTGGGGGCGGCGAACATCGCCATCGCTACAGGCCCTTCGGATTGCGCGGGACGCCGACGAGACCGTCGACGAGCGGCCTCAGGTACGGGTTGGTTGCCCGCTCCTCGCCGATGGTCGTCTGGCCGCCATGGCCCGGCAGGACGACCAGTCCATCGGGCGCAGGCAGGATCACGCGGCGCAGGGAGTCGATCATGCGCTGGTGGTCGCCGCCTGGCAGGTCCGTGCGCCCGATGGACCCCGCGAACAGCACGTCGCCGGTGAACATCACCTCGTCGAGCTCGAACACGACCGACCCCTCGGTGTGGCCCGGAGCGTGCCGGACCGTGATCGACAGGCCGACGATGTCGAGCACCTGCTCGTCCTCGAGCACGCGGACGTCGCTGGGCTCGGTCAGCTCGAGCGAGTCCTTCGTCATCGCGAGCAGCGTCTCGCGCGCCGCCACCAGACTCGTGCCCGCGGGGTCGACGAGGCGGTAGCGGTCATCGGCGTGGATGAGGGCCGGCACGTCGAACTCCGACGACAGCGGGGCGACCGACCACACGTGGTCGATGTGCCCGTGCGTCAGGAGCACTGCGGCGGGGGCGAGTCGATGCTCGCGCACGATCTCGTGCACGCCGTCGACCGACTCCTGCCCCGGATCGATGATCAGGCAGGGCTCGCCCGGACCGGACGCCAGCACGTAGCAATTCGTCGCCCACGATCCAGCGGGGAACCCGGCGATGAGCACGTCACGTCCCTTTCCGGTGCAGTCCATTCCCCGATGCGAGGAACCCAGCCTATCGGTCCACTCGACAGCTGCCCGAGTCCCCGGAAGGCCGCAGGCGTCCTCGGGAAGCGCCCGGAGTCCGCACGATTGCGCCGCCGCATAGACTCAGCGTCCGATCGGGCTCCGTGCGGCGTCACGACGAAGGGGTGTTCATGACCGGCAGCAAGCGGCAGCGAGAGTTCGCCCGCGCCAAGTACGAGCGGCAGCAGGCGCGACGGGCCACCTCGGCCGCACGCCGGCGCAAGCAGCAGCGGATCATCGCGGTCGCCGTCGTCGCGGCCCTCGTCATCGGCGCAGGCATCTGGGTGGCGCTCGGGCGCTCGTCCTCCGACACGCCCGTGGCCGAGGTCACCCCAGCCGTCTCGCTCAGCCCCTCGACCGCAGCGTCGTTCGCAGCCTCGCCCAGCGCACCGGCCCCTTCGGCCGCCAGCGCGCAGCCGTCGGCCTCCGAGGCCGCGAGCGATGCCGCCAGCGCCGAGCCCGCCCTCCTCGACTGCACCGCGCCCGGCACCCCGCGAGCCGACGACAAGACGTACTCATCGGCGCCCGCGGCCGACGGCACGGCGGCCACGTCGCTCACGCTCGCCACGAACTGCGGCGACATCGTGATCGCGCTCGATGCCGCGGCACCGGCCACGGTGGCGAGCGCCGCCTTCCTGGCGAAGGATGGCTTCTACGACAGCACCCAGTGCCATCGCCTGACGACGGCAGGCATCTACGTCCTGCAGTGCGGGGATCCGAAGGGCGACGGCTCGGGCGGCCCCGGCTACGTCCTGCCCGACGAGAACCTGCCCGACGCAGCAGCCAGCAACTACCCTGCCGGCACTGTCGCGATGGCGAACGCCGGTTCCGGCACGGCGGGCTCGCAGTTCTTCATCGTCTACGAGGATTCGACCCTCGACCCGGCCACGTACACCATCTGGGGCAAGGTCACCGCTGGCCTGGACATCGTGCAGGAGGTCGCCTCGGCAGGCGTGGCCGGCGGCGGCACGGACGGCGCGCCGACGCAGCCGGTGTTCATCGAATCCGCAACCGTCCAGGCGAGCTAGCCCCACCGGCTAGGGTGGAGGCCCGGCACATGTCTGGCCCCGCGATCCGACCTGGATCACGCAGCAGGAAAGCAGGTTGACGTATGTCCGACACCGGCGTCCCCACGCCCGCGGCACTGCGCCCTCCCGTCACGGCCACAGCCAGTGACCCCGCCCGGTACGGCAGGGTCGATGCCGACGGCACCGTCGTCCTCCTCGCCCCCGCCGGAGAGATCGTCGTCGGCCAGTGGGCGGCGGGCGAGCCCGCGGCAGGGCTCGCGTTCTTCGGACGCAAGTACGACGATCTCGTCGTCGAGATCGACCTGATCGAGAAGCGACTGGCGGACCACCGGGCACCCGTGGAGCAGGCGGAGACCGTCCTGGCGCGCGTGCGCGAGGCCCTGGTGGCACCCTCGTTCATCGGCGACATCGCTGGTCTCGAGGCCCGGTGCGACCGACTGGCGCTGGCCGTCGAGGCGGCCAGGGAGGCAGCACGCGCACGCAAGGCCGAGCAGCGCGAGGCCGCGCTCGGCGCGCGCCGGGCCCTGGCCGAGGAGGCCGAGTCGCTCCGGGACTCCACGTCCTGGCGCACCACTACCGAGCGCTTCGCGGCCATCGTCGAGGAATGGAAGTCCCTGCCCCGGGGCGACCGCACGTCCGAGCAGGAGATGTGGCACCGCATCAGCGCCGCCCGCACCTCCTTCGACAAGCGCCGCCGCGTCCACTTCGCCGATATCGACGCCGAGCGCAAGCTCGCGGTATCGCGCAAGCGAGAGCTCATCGCCATCGCCGAGACCCTGTCCACCTCGACCGACTGGAGCCGCACGGCCAAGCAGCTGCGCGACCTGCTCACCGAGTGGAAGGCGGCCCCGCGTGGATCCCGGGCCGACGAGGATCGCCTCTGGAAGCGCTTCAAGGCCGCCCAGGACACCTTCTACGCCGCCCGTTCCGCCGCCGAGGACGCCGAGCAGGACGGCCTGCGGGCCAACGTCCCGGCGAAGGAGTCGCTCGCCGACGAGGCCGAGGCGCTCCTGCCCATCACCGACCTCAAGGCCGTGAAGTCCTCCCTCCGCTCGATCCAGGACCGCTGGGAAAAGGCGGGCGACCTGCCGCGCTCGGACCGCGACCGCGTCGAGGGTCGCCTGAAGCGGGTCGAGGAAGCGGTCCGCAAGGCGGAGGCCGACAACTGGAACACGACGACCGGCGGCACGGCGACCAACGCCTTCACCGAGGCCCTTGCCCGCCTGCAGGAGAAGCGCGACGCGGCCCTGGCCCGCGGCGACGCCGCGACGGCAGCGACTCTCGACGCGCAGATCGCGTCAACGCGCGCCCTGATGGGCCGCTGACCAGGACACACGGAACCGCCGTTCGATCGACTGGCGACCGGCGGCATGGCGCCTGCCGCGCGGTCGGTCAGACGCGGTAGGCGTCGTAGACCCCTTCGACACTGCGCACGGCTCGGAGCACGGACCCGAGGTGCTTGGGGTCGGCCATCTCGAAGGTGAAGCGGGAGATCGCGATGCGCTCCCGCGTCGTCGTCACCGAGGCGCTGAGGATGTTGACGTGCGTGTCCGAAAGGGCCCGGGTGACATCGGACAGCAGCCGGGCACGGTCCAGCGCCTCGACCTGGATGTTCACGAGGAACACGCTGCTCGACGTGGGCGCCCACTCGACGTCGACGATCCGGTCCGGCTCGGCCCTCAGCCCGGGGACGTTCACGCAGTCCTCCCGATGGACCGACACGCCGGCCCCGCGAGTGACGAAGCCGATGATGCCGTCGCCGGGAACCGGCGTGCAGCACCGCGCCAGCTTGACCCAGACGTCGTCCGCGCCCTTGACCGTGACACCCACATCGCCTGGAGCGCGCTGACGGTGACGCTGCATCGTGGTCGGGCTGACGACCTCGGCCGCGTCGTCGGCGGCGCCATCGACCCCACCGGCGGCGTCGACCAGCTTCTGGACGATGGTGGCTGCCGAGATGCGGCCCTCTCCCACGGAGGCGTACAGCGACGTGATGTCGGCCTGGTGCAGGTCCGCCGAGATCGTCGTCAGCGCCTGGTTGGTCATCATGCGCTGCAGCGGTAGGCCCTGCTTGCGCATGGCCCGGACGATCGAGTCCTTGCCGTTCTCGATGGCCTCCTCGCGTCGTTCCTTGGAGAACCACGCCTTGATCTTCGTGCGCGCGCGAGGCGACTGCACGAACTGCAGCCAGTCCCGGCTCGGGCCGGCCCCGTCTGCCTTCGTCGTGAAGATCTCGACCACGTCGCCGTTCTCGAGTGAGGACTCCAGCGGCACGAGCTTGCCGTTGACCCTCGCCCCGACGCAGCGGTGGCCGACCTCGGTGTGCACGGAGTACGCGAAGTCCACCGGAGTGGCGTTCGAGGGCAGCGCAACGACATCGCCCTTGGGCGTGAAGACGAAGACCTCGGAGGAGCCGAGGTCGTAGCGCAGCGAGTCGAGGAACTCGTCGGGATCCTCCGTCTCGCGCTGCCACTCCAGCAGCTGCCGGAGCCAGCCGAAGTCGTCGGGGCCGGACTTGCCGCCCACATCCTGCTGCTTGTATCGCCAGTGCGCGGCCACGCCGAACTCCGCGGAACGGTGCATCTCCTTGGTGCGGATCTGCAGTTCCACCGGCTTGCCCTCGGGCCCGATGACCGTGGTGTGCAGCGACTGGTACATGTTGAACTTCGGCATGGCGATGAAGTCCTTGAAGCGCCCGGGCACGGGGCTCCACTTCGAATGGACGATGCCGAGGACGGCGTAGCAGTCGCGGATGTCGTCGACCAGGATCCGAACGCCGACGAGGTCGTAGATGTCCGCGAAGTCGCGACCCCGCACGATCATCTTCTGGTACACGGAGTAGTAGTGCTTCGGCCGACCTGTGACGACCGCCTTGACCTTGCTCTTCTTCAGGTCGGTCTCGATCATGTCGATGACCGTTGCCAGGTACTGGTCGCGCGACGGTGCGCGCTGCCCGACCAGCCTGACGATCTCCTCGTACATCTTCGGGTAGAGGGTCGCGAAGGACAGGTCCTCGAGCTCCCACTTGACGGCGTTCATGCCCAGCCGGTGCGCCAGCGGTGCGTAGATCTCGAGCGTCTCGCGGGCCTTCGACTGCTGCTTGTCCTCTGGCATCCAGCGCAGCGTGCGCATGTTGTGCAGTCGGTCGGCGAGCTTGATCACCAGCACGCGGATGTCGCGTGCCATGGCGATCACCATCTTGCGGACGGTCTCGGCCGCCGACGTCTCGCCGTACTTCACCTTGTCGAGCTTGGTGACCCCGTCGACGAGCTGCGCGATCTCCTCGCCGAAGTCCTCGCGGAGCGCGTCGAGCGCGTATCCGGCGTCCTCGACGGTGTCGTGCAGGAGTGCCGCGGCGAGAGTGGGTGCCGTCATGCCGAGCTCCGCCAGGATCGTCGCGACCGCGAGCGGATGGGTGATGTACGCCTCGCCCGAGCGGCGCTTCTGGTCGCGGTGCAGATACGCGGCCATCTCGTACGCCCGCTCGATCACGCGCGTCTCGGCCTTCGGGTGGTACTTGCGCAGCGTGCGCAGCAGCGGATCCAGCTCGGGGAAGCTGTTGCGACTGCCGCCCAGGCGGGCGAACCGTGACCGCAGGCCCCCCGAGTCCGGCACTGCAACGGCCGGGGCCGCTGGCTGCGGCTCCGATGGCAGTGGGCTCTCCTTGGCCAATACGTCTCCCGGTGACTCGTTGTCAGTCTACGGGTCGCGGATCACGCCCTCGGTCGCCCGCTGCGTCAGGAGCCCTTGGGCCGCCTTGAGCGCGGCTGGCGCTTGGGCTGCTGCCTGGCCTCCGATTCGGTGCGCGTCGTCACGACCGCCGCGGCGGCGGTCGCACCCGAGCTGGCGGTGACATCGGCCGCCGCCCGTGCCTGCTTGCGACGTGCGGAGACCCGCGCGGCAAGCGACTTCATCTCCGGCTGCTGCTCCTTGAGCTGGACCAGGAACGGCGTGGCGATGAAGATCGACGAGTAGGCGCCGGCCGCCATGCCGACGAAGAGGGCAACGGCCAGGTCGAGCAGCGTCCCGGCCCCGAGCAGCCCGGCGCCCACGACGATGATCGCGAAGACGGGCAGGAGGGCGACGATCGACGTGTTGATCGACCGCACGAGGGTCTGGTTCACGGCGAGGTTCGCGGCATCCCCGTACGTCAGGACGGACTGGCCCGCGATGCCACGGGTGTTCTCCTTGACCTTGTCGAAGACGACGACGGTGTCGTACAGGGAGTAGCCCAGGATCGTGAGCAGGCCGATCACCGTCGCCGGCGTGACCGGCAGTCCCGTCAACGCGTAGATGCCGATGGTGATGACGAGGTCGTGGATCAGTGCGACGAGTGCCGCGACGGCCATCCGCCATTCGAAGTATATGGAGAGGAAGATCGACACGAGGATCAGGAAGACGATCAGGCCCTGCAGGGCCTTCTTCGAGATCTCCGCCCCCCAGGTCGGGCCGACCACCTGCACCTTGACCTCGGACGCCGGAATGCCGCACGCCTCGGCCAGCTGGCTGGTGAGCTGGGTGCTCTCGGCCGGGGTCATGGACTCCGACTGGACGGTGACGGTGCCACTGGTGGTCTGCGTCACGATTGCCTGGGTGCCGGTGAAGTCCTCCGCCACGGCCCGAGCCTGCTCCACGGAGCAGGTGGCGTTCTGCAGCCCGAATTCCGCGCCGCCGCGGAACTCGATGCCGAGGTTGAGACCGCGCAGGAGCAGGGCGCCAACGGCCACGAGCAGGATCATCGCCGAGACGACGTACCAGGTCTTGCGACGGCCGACGAAGTCGACCGAGACCTCGCCGGCATAGAGGCGATGGCCGAGGGTTCCGAGCCCGCTCATGATGAGGCCTCCTTGCTGGTGGTGCGGCGTCTGGACTTGGTCACCACGGCTCCGGCCACGGAGGCACCCCCGAGTCGGTTGGCGTCGAGCCCGGTCCACTTCGAGCCGCCCTGCATCCACGCCGTCCGCCCGATGATCACCGTGAGCGGATGACTGAACCAGAACGCGACGATGACGTCGATGATCGTCGTCAGTCCGAGCACGAAGGCGAACCCGCGCACGCTGCCCACCGACAGTACGTACAGCACGACGGCCGCGAGGAAGGACACGAAGTCAGCGGCCAGCAGGGTGCGGCGCGCGCGGACCCAGCCGGTATCGCACGCCTGGCGCAGGGATCGCCCGTCGCGGATCTCGTCTCGGATGCGCTCGAAGTACACGATGAACGAGTCGGCGGTGATGCCGATGGCCACGATGGCACCCGCCACGCCGGCCAGCGACAAGGTGAGCCCCACGCTCTTGCTGAGCACGATGAACGCCATGTAGAGGATGCCGCCGGCGAGCATCAGCGAGAGGACCGCAACACCGCCGAGGGCGCGGTAGTACGCCATCAGGTAGATCGCGACGAGGATCAGGCCGATGAGCCCGGCGAGCAGGCCGGCACGGAGCTGGTCCTGGCCGACCGTCGGGGACACGGACGTGAGATCGACGACCGTGAGCGTGACCGGCAGTGCGCCGTACTTCAGCACGTTGGCCAGGTCGCGAGCCTCCTGTGCCGTGAAGTTGCCCTCGATCTGCGCCGAGCCGCCGAGGATCGCCTCGTTGAAGCGCGGAGCGGACACGACGACGCCGTCGAGCACGATCGCGAACGCGTTGCAGGGGTTGGCCCCGGCCGCTCCGCACTCCGGCAGCGCCGTGAGTGCGGTCGAGGCGTCGGCGAGCGCCTTCGCACCCTCGCTGTCGAACTCAAGCGACACGACCCAGCCGACGCCCTGCTGCGGCAGCACGGCGTTCGCGTTGGTGACGTTGGTGCCCTGGATGAACGCCGGCTGCAGGTTGTACTTCGACGCGCCGGTCTTCTCGCAGGTGCCCAGCCACTTCTCCGGATCGTCCGGGCGTCCGCCGGTGTAGTTGGCCGGCAGTGTGCAGTCGAGCTCGGCGATCTTCTGCTGGAACTCGGAGGTGTTGGAGTCTGCCTGGATGAGCGGGGTCGGCGCAGCCGCACTGGCGGACGCGGACGGCGACGCGCTCGGCGACGGTGACCCGCTCGGCGAGGCGGCGGCGCTGGAGCCGGACGGTGCGGGTGTGGGGGTCGGGGACGCGCTCGGGCTGGCTACCGACGAGATCGGGCTGTAGACGCCCCACACCGGCCGGAAGTCCAGCAGCGCGGTGCGCTGGACCAGCTCGACGATCC
>CAVZPI010000032.1:0-177443 GCA_963777085.1 uncultured Actinomycetes bacterium
CGCGACGACCTTCCCCCCCTCTCCGCCCCCACGCTCTGACGAGCTGGGAACGACGAGCCAAGGCGACTCCCGCAACGGAGGGTGCGAAAGCTTGTCGCATGTCAACGTGTCACCTATCCCCGCATCAGAACCTCGTGTGACCTCGTGGCTGCCCACGAGCGTCGGGGTCCTGCCGGGCCATCGGTCAGCCGGCTTGTGTTCACAGAACCCATCGCAGGCATCGTGCCCTCCGGTCCGAAGTGCATCCGCGCAGACGCATATGCGTTCTGTTCGAGCTCGAGCTGCGCCACGCAGGTATCTGGACCCGCGCAACATGCAAGGTCGCGCGGCACCGCAGGGTTGACGGCGTTGCCAGTTGACGCGAACGTCGCGTCCGCTCGTCACCGACGAGCATCTCCTGCAGAAGGCAAGGACATGCACGAGCGTCACATCCAGTCAGAGGCCCAGCAAATCCACGGGATAGCACACCCACCGGCACTTACGATCACGACGGCGAGGAGATCAGAAGTACCAATCCACAGACTCGTCGATGATTGCAGCGACGCGTCGAACCGGAAGACCATCACACATCCGGCTTGGAATCCGGATTCTCGGTGGTCCCGATGACCGCGCACGCGAAGGTCACGGCGATCGCCCACACGGCGTCGGGCATGGGCCAGGTCTGGTACCGGGTCACCGGCGCCACCGGGGTGGCGAATCGTCAGGTCGCCTACCGCGCCGGGGTCGGTGCGGAGGACGTGCGCCGGGTGCGGTTCGTCGGCGCGGGCGCGACCGCGGACCTGCTCGGGTTCCGGCCTGGTGAACTCGTCACCACCGAGGCCGATCTGGCGATCATCGAGGAGGCGTTCTCCGGCAGTCGGCTGACGCACGGGGTGAAGACGCAGCGGTCGCGGTTGGCGCGCGTTCCGGCGGAGCCGATCCGAGCCCTGGTGCTGTCGGCCCTGGCGGCGAACGGCGTCGACGCGGTGGCGGCCGAGACGGCGGTGTTCGCGTCGCGCGATGCGCGCAACTGGTGGCGCACGATCGACCGCGCCGGAGAGCGCGACAGGTCGGTGTCGTTCCTGACGGCCGCGGGCGTGCTGCGCGTGCTCGAGCGGCGCGGGATCGGCGTGGCGCCCGAGGACCTGCATCGCGCGCTGGGGTCGTACGTCCGGGCGACGAACCAGGCACCGGTCCCGGTGCGCGGCGGCCGACGCGAACCGGCGATGGATCAGCTCACCTTGCCCGACGGGTTCGACGCCCAGACCGACGCCGAGATCGGTGAGCAGGCCTGGCGCGACCTGGCGGCGTGCCGCGGCGCTCCGGGAGCCGGTCGGCAACGCCGGCTACGAGCTCACGCTCACCCTGCCGAAGTCGTTCTCGCTGTACGCCCTGTCGGGGCCGGAGTCGCTGTCCGGGGAGTGGCTCGACGTGATGGAGGCCGCGGCCACCCGAGCCCTCGAGCGGCTGATGGCCGAGGCAGGGTTCTGCTCGACCGGCCACCGCGGTGACGGGCAGGACGTGCAGGTGATGCCGGCCGACGGGTGGGCGGGGTTCATCGCGACGGAGATCTCGTCGCGGGCGGGTGACCCGCACCTGCACGTGCACTGCACCCTGCCGAACCAGCTCGTCGGCCGTGACGGGCTGGTGCGGACGATGGCCGACGGCGGGCGCGAGCTGGTGATCAACGCGCCGCGGTTCGCGGCGTGGGGCCAGGCGTTCGTCATCGACGAGGCGATGCGGCGGGGGCTGATCCCCGGTGCGTGGTTCCACCCGGGGACGCGGCAGTGGGAGGTCGGCGGGTTCTCCGACGACGCGATCGCCGGCTTCAGCCGCGCCCGCCAGGCCGTGCTCGACGAACTCGACCAGAGCGACGATGACCGGCCCCGTGACGCGCGGGGCATGGCGCACCGCGACCGTGCCGCCAAGTCGCGCGCCACCGCGGCGAAGGCCGACGACCAGCCGACCTGGGGCCAGCTGCGCGCAGCGATGGGCGTCCGCGCCGCACAGTTGGGGATCGACCTGGAGGCGGAGCGCGCCGACATCGTCCCGCCCTACTCTCAGCCCGACGCGTGGACCGACGCCGAGTGGGTGGAGTTCGTGTCGGCGGTCGCGTGCGAGCACGAGTCGACGGTGAGCCTGGCGCGGATCCGCGCCCTGGTCGACCTCGCCGGCTGCCGACTGCCCGACGAGGAGCGGCTGCGGATCACCGGCCTCGTCGTCGAGCAGGGATTCGTCCGCGGGCACGAGTCCCACGACACCGGCATGCGCACCGGCGGGCAGCGGTGGGTCTCGCGCGTCGCACTGAGTGCCGAGGAACGGCTGATGGCCGTGTTCGCGGACGGCCTGAGCGCCGAACCCGGTGAAGTGGAGCTACCGAACGGCGCCGGGGATCGACCAGGCCGAGGCGGCGAACGGGTGGAGGGCAAGCGACGAGCAGGCTCGATGCCGTCATCGCGATCGTCGACGGCCGCGACCGCATCACCCTGGTCTCCGGGGTCGCGGGATCCGGCAAGACCACCGTCCTGGCCGCCGCCCATGTGGCGCTCTGGCGGACCGGAGGCCCGGCTACGGCGGGATCCTGGTGACCTCGACCGCCACCATCGCCGCGTCGACTGCGGGTGATGCCTCCGGTGCGCCGTGGATGAACGTCACCGAGCTGCTCGCCCGGATCGACGCCGGCGAGTGGATCGTGGGATCGGTCGTGGTGGTGGACGAGGCGTCCATGGTCGACGTCAAGTCCCTTGCCCGCATCGCCGACTGGTGCGTCGACTCGCGCAAGCGCCTGGTCCTGCTGGGCGACGATCGGCAACTGCGAGCCGTGGGCGCCGGAGACGCCTTCAGCGTGCTGTGCGAGGCGCACCCGGACCACGTCGTGCGGCTGACCGAGAACCGCCGGCAGACTCACCGACACCGGCCGCGCGATCGCCCAGGCCCTGCACGACCGTGACATCGACGCGGCCTGGACCGCCCTGACCGATACCGACTCCGTGCTCGTCGCCCGGCACCGGGAGCACAAGCTCGACGCGGTCGCCGAGGCCGTGGTGGAGGCGATCGCCGAGCACGGACCCCGGCAGGTCACCTGCGATGCCGTGACGAACGTCGAGGTCGACGACCTCAACGCCCGCATCCACGCGCGGCTCGTGTCGGGACGGGCACATCGACGCCACCACGGTGACCCGGTACCGCACCCGTGCCGGGGACCGCGAGCTCGGCGCCGGCACGGTCCTGCGCGTGGTCACGCCGTTGAAGGCGTCGGGGCGCGGCGAGGGCCTGGTGCGCGGGGAGCGCGTCTGCGTGACCGAGGCCGGTCGCGACCGCGTCCGGATCGCCTTCGACGACGGCCGCACCCGCAGCCTGACTCCGCGCACGCTGTTCGCCCACCTGGACTACGGCTACGCCGGCACGACCCACAAGGTCCAGGGCCAGACCAGCGCCGTCCACATCGCCTCGCTCGACCGCAACAAGGACGTGGCCAGCCTGTACGTCAGCGCCACGCGCGGACGCGAGCGCACCGTGTTCGTCGCCGACGCGCGCGACTGGCTCTCCGACACCGAGATGCGCGAGTCCCTTCGATGGCCGGCGGGGCAGCTCGACGACGAGGTCCTCGACCGCGTCCTGGCCCGCCTGAGCGGCAGGCCCGAGCGCGTCGACTCGCCCAGCCAGGCGATGCGACCCAGCTGGGAGCCGCCGCGCCCGGGCGTGGCGTCGCGCGGAATGGGGATGTCGCTGTGAGCGCCCCTGCCGCCGACGATGCGGCTGTCGACGTCGATCCCGTCCGCTCGCTCGACCGCTTCCTGTTCACGGCTGTGGAGGTGGCGGATGCGTTGGCCGTTTCCACGTCGCTGGTTCGCCAGCTCACGCTCAGCGGTGACCTGCCCTGCCGGCGGATCGGTCGGCTCGTGCGTTACACAGCCGCCGATATCGAGGCTTTCGTCCACAGCTATCGACGAACGGGGTTACCACTGACCCCGGCAACCGATAGGGCCAGGACTGATCCACATTGCTAGGCACTAGGCCAGGCAGCATCGGACCACGCATGGGCATCAGCGAGCACCGCCTAATCTCGGCAGCATCAGGTGCATGCCGGCGCTTCGGCTACTTGGCCCGGCGCGCGGCGACGGCTCGGCGGGCCTCGCGCATGCGGCTCATCGTCTCCTCGGGGGACTCGTCCCCGTCGTCATAGGTGGCGTCGAGTGCCTCGTACTGCGCCGCCTTGCGCTTCTCGCGGTACTCGAGGACGTCGCGGAGCATCAGTTTGCGATGGGTGCTCTGGCGCTCGAATGGGATCGCACCCGACTCGACGAGTGAGACAAGTGTGGGCCGGCTGATGCCCAGGAGGTCCGCTGCCTGCTGCGTCGTCAGGCGCATGGTCTGAGGAGCGACCGTGACGGCCAGTCCCGCCTGCAGTGACTCCACCACCTGCACCAGGACGCGGTGCAACTCCTCGGGGAGATCCACCTGGTCCCCCTTCTCGGCGCCCACGAGCATGTAGCGGGCGGCGGGCATGCTGCCGTGCTTGAGTTCGTGGGCGGCAAGGAAGTCGTGGACGGCCGCAAGCTGTAAGGTGTCCTCGGGCAGGTAGGTTTCTTCGGTCAGTGTCTGGCTCATGATCTGGTCCCCTATTCGAAAAGGTCGAAAGCGTTTTCGAACTATTCGATATTATGCTCCCGTAGTCTGACGGTCAACTGGCCGACCGAGAGTGATCCTGATCTAGTCGGTTCCCCTCGATAGCCCGCACCATGTACCTGTTTGAGTCCGCACTCTGTTCCGATCGGTTGCGCCGCATCTCGTCCATGTCGGCGGCCCAGTCCGGGGGTCGTTGAGCCGCTACTCGGACTTGCTCTCGGAGTCCGAGATGCGCACGTCGCTTCAGCGGCCTCCGCACTCGGGCATGGCGCGGCACGGAATGGGGATGTCGTTGTGAGGGCCCCTGCCGGCGGATCGGTCGGCTCGTTCGGTACACAGCCGCCGATATCGAGGCTTCCGTCCACAGCTTCGACGAACGGGGTTACCAGTGACCCCGCCAACCGCTATGGGTCAGGACTGATCGACATCGCTCCCGAGAAGCAACCCGCCCGCGGCGGTGTCCCTTCGGCTATGGTTTCGGCAACTTCTCGTTCGTGGTTGATTCGAAAGGGAGTTCCGATGACGAGAATCGCTCGTCGACGCGCAGTCCCGCTCGCGCTGGGATTGACGATCCTGCTGGCTTCGGCTGTCCTGCCCCCAGCGTCGGCCTCGGTGGCGGACGGGAAGAGGCCGCCACTTCCGGAGGGAGCCATCAAGGTGGCGCCGGGGCACCTGCCCACCGTGTGCAATGGCCCTGCCGACAACGCGTACGGGGTGAACTACGGGTACTACTACTCGCCCAAGGCGGGCGCCTGGCTCCAGGCGCCGCGGTGCCTGCCGAAGTGGGGCAACCTGGCGATGATGCACTCGAAAGTGGTGGGGGCCGGCAAGCGGGTGACGATGAACGCGGTGCCGGACGAGGGTTCCAATTCGGCGACGTACGCGCCGCAGACGTCGTCGATCGCGTGGACCTTCCCGGGCAAGCGAGTAGCGGGCTGTGGGAACGCGGATCTGTTCTGCACCGTCATCCCGTTCAAGCGGGCCACTGACGTCTGGCAGTGGGGCGAGTTCCACGTGACCATGCCGCGCACGTTCTTCGTCGACTCACCGGGCAGCAACTGCGCGGGCCAGCACCTGTGTGCCGGAGCCGCGACCCAATCGTGGGGAGTCGTGGGAGTGGCACCGAAGGGCAGCGGCACGCACTGAACGACTGTCGGACTGGGCACCCCCTCGTCGGCCGCTACCGGCTCGGTGCACGTCAGTCGTGCGGCAGCGGCGGTGCGATCACCCACAGCACCTCGCTGTCGGTTGACAGCGGATTGCGCCAGTTGTGCGGCTGGCGCGGGGAGAACGTGGTCGCGTCGCCCGGTCCGAGGAGCATCGTCGTGCCGTCAACCACGAGCTCGAGCTGACCGGACTGGACGATGACGAAGATGGTGTCGGCGTCGAGCGTGTAGGCGCCGTCTGATCCGCCGCCCGGACGCATCCGCGTGCGCATGACCTGCACAAGGGGCTCGTCAGCCGGCGTGAGCAGGAACTCGTCCAGGTCAACGCCGCCCATGTAGAGCGGCAGTCCGCCATGGGTGACCCGCTCGGACGGATAGGTGAACAGCGAGCCGATCGAGATGCCCAGCACCTCGCAGATCCGCAGCAGCGTCGGCACCGACACCCGGGTACGGCCGCGCTCCGCGAGGCTCAGGAATCCCTTGGAGATGCCGGCCTCCTCCGCCACGGCGGTCAGCAGCAGGCCCTTCGACTCACGGATCCGTCGCAGCGCCGGACCCACGTCATGCATGCCCTCCGCGCGATCCCCGTCCTGCGTCACGCGTCCATCCTCCTCCAACGGCAGGTTTGCCAGACACCATTGACGGAACGTGTTTTATGCCGTAAAACTTGCCGCCACGTTCTGTGACATAAAACACTACCTCGCCAAGGGAGCCCTGTCAGCCATGAGAGCCGCAGTCTTCGACGGGCACGACCTCGTGATCGCCGACGTGGACCTTGCCGCACCCGGCCCGGGCGAAGTGCAGGTCGAGATCGCCGCTGCGGGGGTGTGTCACTCGGACCTGCACGTCATGCGCGGCGAGTGGAAGGTCCCCGTTCCGCTCGTGCTGGGCCACGAGGGATCGGGCATCGTGTCGGCCATCGGCGAAGGAGTCACGACGCTCGCGGTCGGCGACCACGTGGTGCTGTCGTGGGTGCCCAATTGCGGCACCTGCCGGTACTGCCTGCTGGGCCGCCCAGCCCAGTGCCAGGTCGTGGCCGAGGTCGTCGCGACCCAGGGCGTCCTGTACGACGGCACGAGCCGGCTTTCGCGAGGCGGGGAGCCGATCCACCACTACCTCGGTGTCTCCTCCTTCGCCGAGCGGGCGATCGTGCCCGAGTCTGGCGCGATCAAGGTGCGCTCGGACGCACCCCTCGACCTCATCGCCCTGGTGGGCTGCGCGATCGCCACCGGCGTCGGCGCCGTCCGCAACACCGCGGCGCAGCCCACCGGTGCGACGTGCGCGGTCATCGGCTGTGGCGGCGTCGGCCTCGCAGTGATCCAGGGCGCCCGCCTCGAGCAGGCCTCCGTCATCGTCGCCGTCGACACGCTGCCTGGAGAAGCTCGAGCTCGCGAAACGGCTTGGCGCGACGCACACACTGCTGTCCGAGCCGGGCATGGACGTGGCCGCGGCGCTCGTCGCGCTCGTGCCGTCCGGACTGGACTTCGTGTACGACGCGATCGGCAAGATCGCCACCATCGAGCAGGCCATCGCCGCCCTCGGGCTCGGTGGCGCAGCCGTCATCGTCGGCCTGCCACCCATCGGGCAGACCGCCCGCTTCGACCCGCTCGCCCTCGCCGAGGCGGACCAGAAGATCCTGGGCTGCAACTACGGCTCGGCCGTCCCCTCGCGCGACATCCCGCGCCTGGTCGACGAGCTGATGAGCGGTGATCTCGACCTCGAGTCGATGGTCTCCGCTCGCCGTCCCCTCGACGAGGCGTCAGCAGCACTCGCCGACCTCGCCTCGGGGCACGCACTGCGGCAGCTCCTGCTGCCCTAGCCCCACCCGGCACCGGCGCCGTCGACGTGCCACCACATGAGATCGAAGGAGCAAGCACGTGAGCACACAGATTCAGGACCACTCCGGCGGCCTGGCCAGGAGGAGCGTCTCCCCGATCGAGGTCTCCATGCAGAGCGTCGCGAATATCGCGCCGAGCGCGGTCATCGCCTTCACGCCGGCCTTCATGGCCATCTACGCCGGCAACGGTGCGTGGTTCTCCTTCCTCATCGGCATGGTGATGATCATGTTCGTCGCCTACTGCGTCGCCGTCATCGCCCGACGACGCGCCGGGGCCGGATCGCTCGCCGTGCTGGCGCGGCCCTCGCTCGGCGCCACCGGCTCCTTCCTGACGGGCTGGGCCCTCTTCATCGGCGTCGTGGCCATCGCCTCGGGATCGCTCGCGGGCGCCGGGTTCTTCGCTTCCCAAGTGGCCGCCAACCTGCACTTCGACGGCTTCGCCGGCACCGGCGGGCAGATCTTCCTCGACGCGCTGCTGCTCGTCGCCGCGGTGTGGGTCACCATCACCAGCGTCCGGCTCGCCGCGCGCGTCTCGGCGACCCTCGAGCTGATCTCGATCGCCGTGATCGTGCTCGTCCTGCTCATCGTCCTGTTCAGCAGCGGCAACGTCTTCGACTCTGCTCAGCTGCCGTTGTCCGGGGCCACCCTCGATGGCATGGTCTTCGCAGTCGTGCTCGCCATCCTCGGCTTCGTCGGCTTCGAGAGCGCCGCGTCCCTGGGCGAGGAATCGCAGGATCCCTTCCGTGCCATCCCACGAGCCATTCGGGGCAGCGCCATCCTGGCCGGCCTTCTCTACATGTTCGCGACCTACTCCCAGGTCGCCGCCTTCGAGGGTGGAGCCGAAGGCCTTGCCGCATCGGCGTCGCCGATGGACGACCTCGCCGTGCAGTACGGGCTCGACGGCTTCCTGCCGATCCTCAACCTCGGCATCACCGCATCCTTCTTCGCGGTCGTCGTCGCCTGCATCACCGTCGGTGCGCGGCTGCTGTTCTCCTGGGGCAACGACGGGATCCTGCCCGAGTGGTTCGGCCGCGTGCACCCCAAGCACCGCACCCCGGCACGGTCGATCTCCGTGCTGATCCTGCCGGTGTTCATCCCAGTCGTCATCTGTCTGATGGCGGGCCTGGCGCCGCTGACCGTCACGACCTACATCGACACTGTCGGTGTCTTCGGCTACATGGTCGCCTACATCCTCATCTGCTTCGCGGCCCCGCTCTTCCTGAAGAAGGTCAACGCTTCGGGCGTCGCCATGGCGTGGGTCATGGGCCTGCTCGGCGCCGCCGCGCTCGCCTATGTCTTCTACCGCAACATCTGGCCGATCCCGCCGAGCCCGGTGAACACGCTGCCCTACTACTTCATCGTGCTCATGATCATCGGCGGCGGAGGGTTCCTCGCCTTCAAGGCGCGCAACCCCGAGGTGGCCGACCGCGCCGGGACCTTCGCCGACGACGCACCGGTCGAGGTCTGACCTACCCCTGCCGGCAGGTGCACGTGAGTCAGTGGGAGCGCCCAGGCCCTCGCGCCGAACCCCAGCCCGTCTTGGTCCGCGCGCGTTGCGGACCAAGACGGGCGCAGCTATCCGCAGGGCTTGTCTGGTGTGCACGTCCGCAGTCATCTCGACGGGCGACGCGACGCACGAGTTCCGGAGTCGACCGATGCCCCCGGCCGTCGTTCGCCGTGGGCATGCAAGCGTTCGTCGTCGCCCAGCAGACGCAGGACGGGTTCACCTCGCCCGGGTACAGCGAGGACGGTCGCCGTGAGGAAGTCACGCGGAAGGGGTACATTCCTCCGTGTGTCACCGGCAGGAAGGGGTACATTCCTCCGTGTGTCACCGGCGGAAAGGGGTACCATCCTCCGTGTGACCACGAGCATTGGCCAGCGGGCCCAGGAGTTGTCCAGGCTCAACCCATGGTGGCGCAGCGCCGACTGGGCGTCGACGGACCCGGATCTAGTCGATGCCCGCAACTCAGGGCTCGACTACCGCCCCGGCGTCCTGGACCACCTGCAGGACGGCGGCCTCTACCTGCTGCGCGGCCCGCGGCGCGTCGGCAAGACTGTTGCAGTCAAACAGACGATCGAGGACCTGCTGGCCTCTGGCATTCCGGCCACATGCATCGTCCGGACGGCGGTCGACGGCTGGGCCGCCAAGGAACTGCGCACCCTCACCCAGAACACGGCCCTGCCTCCCACCCCACCGGGATCCATCCGCTACTGGTTCCTCGACGAGATCACCGCCGTCTCAGGCGACTGGGCCGAGCAGATCAAGTGGCTTCGGGACAATGATGCCGACTTCCGTTCCGCCACGGTGGTGCTCACGGGATCGAACGCGTCGGCCCTCACCGCAGCCGCAGGTGCCCTGGCTGGGCGCCGCGGGAAGCTTGCCAAACTCGACCGCACCTTGCTGCCGATGGGCTTTCGCACGTTCGTTGACCATGTCCTGGTTGGCACGCCGCCGTCCACCGCCCAGCTTCCGCTGAATGGACTGCGTTCCGCGCAGGCTCGCGTCGCGTACGGGAACGTGCTGCCGTGGCTCGACGACCTCGTTCGGATGTGGGAGATGTACCTGTCCTACGGGGGCTTCCCCGTGCCCGTGGCCGCGGCCCGCGCCGGCCGCCCGATTCCCGACTACTTCGTGGACGACATGTTCGACGTCATCGCCAACGACACCTTCGCCAACTCCCGCCTTAGCGCGTTGACCGAGATGGCCCTTCTGGAGCGACTCTGGGCGTCCATGGCATCCCCCGCGAACCTGTCGAACATCGCAGGGGACGTCGACGTGACGGCCGACATCGTGACCCGACACGTCGGATACCTGCGCGACGCCTTCTTGCTCTGGGGGTGTCCTCAGCGCGCAGACGATGCTTGGCTGCCTCGTGACCGCGCTCAGGTCAAGCTCTACGCGGTCGACCCGGTTGTGGCGCGTCTGGCCCATCTGCGCAACCCAGAGCGTCGCGACATTGACCCGACCGTGCTCACCGAGATGCAGATCGGCATGGCCATCCGACGTCGAATCCTGGCGGACCGGCCCCGGTCGAGTACCGACGAGAGCCTGTTCTACATCCGCACCGCGACGCGCAAAGAGATCGACTTCGTCGCCGCCGACCTTGCAGGCGTGGCGGTCGAGGGCAAGTACACGGAGGGCGGCCGTTGGTTGAGAGAGGCGCAGACCGTCAATGCCTCCGAGTGGGACGGGATCTTGGCCACCCGCAATGTCCTCGCAACTGACGGCCCCGATGCGTGGGCCGTCCCCGCGGCGTTCCTCGCCTACGCAGCCGACACGTAGTGGCGATGTACGGCGAGTCCTGCCAACCGGTTCGACATCGTGCTGTGGCGGCTCGGGATAGCGGGGACGCAGCAGTGATTCTTCGACCCCGCCCCGGCACGATCGTGCCGGTCCCCTCGGGGTAGACACTTCTGTTCCCATAGGCCCCGCGACCTGTCGGTTCAATCCGGCACGATCGTGCCGGTTAGGCATGTCTAGAAGTGGTTAGGCCGTTATAGTGAAGAAACCGGCATGATCGTGCCGGGCACGGGGAGGTGTCATGGACACGACCGCTGGCCTGGCGGAGCAGGTCCGGGCGCGGCGCGCATCGCTGGCGCTGGGTCAGGAGGAGTTGGCGGAGCTGTCGGGCACCTCCGTGCGGTTCATTCGGAGCCTGGAGCAGGGCAAGGCCACGGTCCGCCTCGACAAGGTGCAGGCCGTCCTGGACGTGCTCGGCCTGGAGCTGACCTTGCGGCTGCGAGCATCCCGGTGAGCGCCGCGAGCACCTCCGGTCGCCCACGGGCGGATCTGCATGCGATGACGTCGATCCGCGAAGCGCACGTGTTCAAGGGCCCCCGGCTCGCCGCCGCGCTGCGCCGCTTGCCCAGCGGCGTGGAGTTCGAATACCTGCCGGAGTATCTGGCGGCTGGGGGTCCACCGGTCGCCACCACCCTGCCGCTGACCGACGTTGCGACGCTGACCCCTGCGGGCGCCGTACCGCCGTACTTCGCCGGCCTGCTGCCGGAGGGCCGGCGACTGTCGAGCCTGCGCCGCGCGGTGAAGACCTCGGCCGACGACGACCTGTCCCTGCTGCTGGCGGTCGGGGCGGACACCGTCGGAGACGTCACCGTCCTGCCTGTCGGCGATGTGCCCGCCGAGCCGGAGCCGCTGGTTGTCGCCGACCGGAGCTTCGACCAGCTGTCCTTCAGCGACCTGCTCGACGCTGCCGGTGTGGTCGACCGTGTGGCCCTGGCCGGCGTCCAGGACAAGATGTCCACGCGCGTCCTCTCACTGCCCGTCCAGTACGCGGGCCGCCGCTACATCCTCAAGCTCGACACCCCCGACACCCCGCACATCGTCGCGAACGAGGACTACTTCATCCGGCTCGCTGCCGCTGCGCGCTTCCCCGTCGTGTCCGCAACCGTCGTCCACGACGCGACGGGCCGGCCCGGTCTCCTGGTTGAGCGGTTCGACCGCGAGGCCACTCCCGACGGCGGCACCGTCGCGCTGGCCGTCGAGGACGGCGCCCAGGCCCTCGGAATCTACCCCGCCGACAAGTACGCCGTGAGCGCCGAGAGCGTGGTCGGCCGTCTCGCCGACCTGTGCGCGGCACGGCCGGTGGCGCTGCGGGACCTCTACCGACAGCTCGCCTTCGCCTGGCTCACTGGTAACGGTGACGTGCATGCGAAGAACCTGTCGATCATCAAGCACGACGGCGAGTGGCGCGTCTCGCCTGCCTACGACCTGCCGTCCACGCTGCCCTACCGCGACACCACGATGGCCCTGTCGATGCTGGGCAAGAAGACCGGCTTCTCGCGCAAGAAGCTGCTCGAGTTCGCGGTAGCGGTGGGCCTGCCCCCGAAGGTCGCCACGCGCGTCCTCGACGAGGTCCTGGCCGCGACCGAGCCAGCCCTCGACTGGCCCGCTGCAAGCCCGTACCCCCCTGAGACCAGCCGCGACGTCCTTCGGTCCCTGCGGCAGCGACGCCGCCTCGTGGCGGGATCGGGCTGACTACTCCCACCAGGGGCTCTGGGCCCTAGTACCTACTCGGGAACCGCGCTCGGCAGCGTGAGCCGAACGCCTTCGCCTTCGGCGACGTACGACTCCTTGTAGGCGTGCGTGCGCGTCAGGTCGCGGTCCGCGTTCTCGTAGGTGGACCAGTCGACCTGGGCCGTCCAGCGTTGCGCGAAGGCGAGCGCCGCGAGGAGTTGCTGCCCCTGGCCGGCTGAGTAGGCGGGCGGCCGTCCGGCTATCGGGAAGTGCTCCGGGGCTTTGCACGGGGGAAAGGCGACGTCGCCCGCGTGCTAGGAGCTGCGCCGGTATGCGCTGCCCGTGGCCAGGTAGACGGGACCACCGGACAGGACGCCGTGTCCGGTTTGGCTCCTAAGGGGCCCACGCGACCCAGACCTGTCCCGGATCGCACCGGAAACCAGCGGGGATGTCCCGGATCGGCGGCTAAACCCGTGACGGTCGGCCCGGTGCGCGGGGTCGCGGGCTCGACGGCCACTTTGCGCGGCACCGAGGGCGCTCATGTCGTTGAAGAAAGTAGCGGGACCAATCGGGTCGCCGCACGTCCTGGAGGGCCGCATGACCGACCCACAGCGGACTGCTCCCGCCGTCGCGCGCGCTGTCCACAGCCGTCGATATCGCGGCTTTCGTCCACGGCTTCGACGAACGGGGTTACCCGTGACGCGGCCAACCGCTAAGGGTCAGGACTGATCGACACGCTCTGCTGGAGATGAGGAGAACGCCATGGGACGACGCAAGGGTTTCGAGGGCTCAGTTCGGCGGACGCCCGGAGGGTCGGGGCAGTGGCAGGCCCGCCTGCCCTACCGGCTCGACGTCCACCGTCGGCCGCTGCCGGACACGTTCGCGACCGAGACGGCCGCGTGGTCGGCGCTCCGGGCGGCCATCGTCGACATGGACCGCAACGCGAGCCTGCGGCCCACGGGCCGACCGAACGGAAAGGTGCGCCGGGTCCGAGACGTGCTGGCGGACTACATCGCCGCGCGCAAGAACTCGGCCCTCGCGCCGATCGCGATCAGGACCGTGCGCGACTACCGCAGCGTGCTCGAGAACCATGTGAACCGCAAGCACGCCGACATCGGGCGCGTGCCGGTGCACAGGCTCACCGGCCGGGACATCCGCCAGTGGATGGACGACCTGGCTGCCGATGGAGTTGGTGTCGGGACGATCTCGAACGCCCGTCGGGTGCTGGGTGCGGCGCTGGCGTGGGAGGTGCGCGAGGGTCGGCTGGGCGTCAACGTGGCGACGCATGTGCGGATCGAGTCCAGCAAGGCACGACGTGCGGCGATGCAGACCGTCGACCCCGTCCTGCTGCCGTCGTGGGGCGAGTTCGCGACGCTCGTCGAGACTCCCGAGGACGAGCACGACCGGCTGCTCATCGCCCTGCTCGGCTGGTGCGGGCTGCGCTGGAGCGAGGGCGTCAGCCTGCACGAGCAGGCCGTGTGGCGGGACCGGCCGCAGATCACCATCGACCGGGTGCTCGTGCGCCGCACGCAACTCGAGGTCGACGCGGACACCGGGATGGGGCTGCACCTGCTCGGGAACGACTACTGGCGTCAGGAGCCGCCCAAGGCGGGAGTGTCGGCCACCGTGCCGCTGCCCAGGCCGCTGTGGCGGCGCCTGGTGATCCTCGCCGATCAGCGTCTCCGCGACGAGCCGCTGCCGATGCCGGCGGGTCGACTGCTGTTCCGCCGGCCGATCATCTCGCCCGCGTACTCCCGCAGCATCGGCGTGCTCGACAACACCAACTTCCGCCGCGACGTGTGGCTCCCCGCGCGTGACGCCGCGGGCCTGGTCGGCGACGCGTCACTGCCGGCGCTGGATCCGCGTCGCTACCCGATGAAGGTGAAGGACCTGCGCGCGTTCGCGGCGTCCGTGCTGCTGGACAGCGGGAGCAGCCTCACCGAGGCGGCGCTCCTCCTGCGGCACGCGGACAAGAAGACCACTGAGCGGCACTACGCCCGGGCGATGCAGGAGCGCGCACATGACCGAGCCAGGCGGGACGTGCAGATCGACAGGGGCGCGAGCTTGCCCGAGCGGCTGGACGCCCTGTGGGAGGCGTGGGTGGAGGCGTTCCCGAACGTCATCCCGCGGCTGGGGATGGACTGGGACAACGTCACGGACATCGACTCCCGTCGTCGGTCGAGTTGAGCGGGCGGACAGGGGGTCGCAGTTGTCTAGAAGCGCAGCTACATATTCGCACTGTCGGTGCAATATCTGGTGGATCTCTAGTCAGCGATCTCGTCACGGGTGCGACTCCCGGCCGCCCGCTGAGCTGTCAGCGATCTCTGAATACTGACCCCGCAGCGCCAGCATCCTGGGCGAGTTGCTGTCGCAGTGCCTGAGCGTGAATGCAGTCCACCTGACGCTCGTATGGGGTGAACGAGTGGGCAACGTCGACGTGGATGTCCTGCGGCGGGACTACGTGCTCCCGACCGGCGGCAACTCCCGTTGGGTCGGCACGATGGATGACGGATCGACTCTGGCGCTCCCGCCATGCTGACCGCCGGCTACCAGCAAGCCGTCGTCCTCCTCCTGCGCCTGGTGCCGATGGTCTTCGCCAGCGACGTCTTCGCACTGAAGGGGGGTACGGCGATCAGCCAGTACATGGCTGCTGTGCCACGGCTGTCGGTCGACCTGGACCTCGTGTTCCTCCCCGTCGGCCTGCCTCGTGACTAGACAATGCAAAGCGCCAATGACGGCCCGCTCAGCGCGACACAGGCGGGGCTCTGGGTGTAATTGGGAGGAACCCTGCGGGCAGTCTGCAGCGACGTGGACGAGGAATGGGTGGGCCATGAGGCGAAGTGCATTCTCCGGAGGGCTGATGGCTGCGGTAGCAATCTCGGCGCTGCTGGTGGGCAATGCCGTGCCGGTCGGGGCGAGTCCGCCGGCGGTCGACAACGTCATCAGCGTCATCGGCTCAAACGTCCAGGCCGGCAAGTGGTCATTGGCGAATGCGAACATCACGTCGCTGGAAAAGACGATCTACAACGAGTTGGTGGTGCGCAAGACGCCGGTATCGATCACGTCGAACCCGGTGGACGCCCGCCTGGCCGAGGTGAAGCAGCGCCTTCAGGACCTCAAGGCCGAGTACCGGGCCCTGAGCCAGGCCTTGGAGGCCGCGCAGAAGCTCAGCCACCGCGCAGGGCAGCAGGCGATCCTCGACATCGGCGGTGAGCTGGTCTCCAAGCTCCAGCTCATCCGGGGCGGGGTCCTCGCACCGATCTCGGCCGGCAATAGCCACAACGCGCAGGTCATCGCCGGTGACTTCGCCAGCCTTCGCTCCGCGAACGCCGCCGTGAAGTACCTCTCCGCGCTGCGCGGAACTTTGATCCCCGCCGTCCGGGACGCGCAACGCGACCGCGCCCACCTGAACGACCTCAAGGCCAAGATGGACGGCGTCATCGCCAAGTACATCTCGAAGGGACTCGTGATCGGTTGGGCCGCCCCCGCCGCACCGGTCCCGTCCGGCTCGGCGACGACACTCCTGAACGTCAGCTCGATCGCGGCCGTCTCCAACGGCCCCAAAGCCCCGACCATCCTGACGCTCAGCACGGCCGCCTACATCACCTCGATCATGACTTACCACTACTTCAACCACGGGACAGGCCCGGGCACCATCGGGCTGAAGGCCGCGGACGGCACCATGTACGGCCCCTGGCGGGCGTCGGGCAGCGCGGGCCAGGGCGGTGTGGAGAACGCCTACTGGACCGCCCGACCCAAGTCCACGATCCCGGCCGGCACCTACACCGTCGTCGACTCGGACCCGTCCACGTGGTCCTGGGCAGGTGATACCGGTGGGGCCGGCATCAGCCTCATCAAGGGGATCCCGCAGTAGGCGACCCCTGCCGGCACTGTCGCAATAGGCCTGAATCCACCGATCGGGTGTGGGATTGGGGTCGTGTGCTGGTGAGTTGAATCGCCAGAACGAGGAGCTAGACGGCCGCGCCGACGGCGCAGCGGCGGGCGCGTCGGCGCCGCCGGCGGACGCCTCGGGGTCACCCGTCTCGTGGGTGGTCACTCGGCACATCCTGCGTCCGGCCACCGACACGGTCCAGTCCTGGGAGGACGTCGACCGGCACCCGGCGCACCGTTCGGCTCAGGTGCTCACCGGGACCGCGTCCGCTGGCGGCTGGCCGACCTGCGCCACGTCCCTGGCCGCGAAGGTCTCGCGGGTCGCGTCCGCTCGCTCGATGCGGCCGAGCCGGAACCAGCGGATGTCACTGCGCAGGCGGCACCAGGCGATCAGGTACCAGCGCCCGTGGGACGAGGCGAGCAGCACCGGCTCGACCGCGCGGCGGGTCGTCACCCCGCTCTCCGAGCGGTACGTCAGGGCGAGCACCCGGTGGTCGGCCAGCGTGGACTCGACCGCCCGCAGGACGGTCGGCTGTGCCGGCTGCTCGTCGGCGGCGTCTGCCCGGACCCGGACCCAGACGCGGCCGGCGAGCTCCTCGGCCCGTGCTCGCTCGGCTGGGCCCAGGGCTCCGAGGACCTTGCCCCGGGCCGTCGTGCCGTCGGCCGAGAACGGGCTCCCGGCGGGCAGCACGGCCAGGGCGATCGCGACGGCGACGGCCTGCGCCGGTGTGAAGTTGACCGGCGGGAGGGACGCCGTGCCGGCTAGTGCGTAGCCGCCACCCGGGCCCGACTGCGCCCAGATCGGCGCGCCCGCCTGCTGCAACGCCGCGACGTCGCGCTTGACGGTCCGTTGGCTCACCTCGAGCAGTCCGGCGAGGCGCGCGCCGGTCGCCCCGCGGGCCCCGACCCGGCGCAGCTCCTCGGTGATCGCGTACATCCGGTCGGTGCGGTTCATCCCTCCATCCTGCCAAAAGTCGGTGACATCACGGTGTCACCGAACCGTCGCGAGGATGGCGGCATGACGATCACACAGCAATCGAGAAGCACCACCGTCCACGCCGTGCTGGTGCACGGCTTCTGGCTCGGCGCATGGGTGTGGGAGGGCGTCCTGCCCACCCTGCGCGCCGCGGGGATCGAGCCCCACGCCCTGACCCTGCCGGGCCTCGAGCCCGGGGGACCGCAGCCCGACGTGACCCTGGAGGACCATGTCGCGGCGGTCCTCGCGGCGGTGCGGGCGTGCGACGGGCCGGTCGTGCTCGTCGCGCACAGCGGCGGCGGTGCCGTCGCCCAGCTCGTCGTCGACCGAGAGCCGACGCTGGTGCGGCGCGTCGTCTACGTCGACGCCGGGCCGCTCCTGCCGGGCCTCGCCCTGGCGGAGCCGGGCGAGGGTGACCTGCCGCTGCCGTCCTGGGACGAGCTCGCCGCCGCCCGGATCAGCATCGAGGGGCTGGACGCAGCGACGCTGGCCGAGCTGCGGCTCCGTGCCGTCCCCCACCCAGGCACTGTCGCGCGCGCTCCGATCGAGGTGCACGACGCGCGCAGGCTCGCCGTGCCGACGACCGTCGTGTGCACGAGTCTGCCGTCGCCGGTGCTCCTGCAGCTGGCCGCCGCCGGGGATCTCCCGACCGAGCTGCTCCAGATGACTGCCGTGCGGTACGTCGACCTGCCGACGGGTCACTGGCCGATGCTCTCCCTTCCGGTGGACCTGGGCCGGGTACTGGCTGCGGAGGCGCTCAGCGACTGAGGGCCGGCCCTGGCCCTGGCCGCACACGGCAGTCAGGGCTGGAGCCCGGTGCGCAGGTGCTGCCACTGGTGCTCGGAGTGCGCCACCACGTGGAACAGGAGTATCCGTGTGGTCAGACTCCTGGCAAGAGCCTTGGGCGGACAATGTGCTGCCGCGGTGACCGGGCTCGATCCGAAGGGCACTCGTCGGCGTCGATGACGGCCAGGAGCGCGTGGCTCGGCCGACTTACAGCGGTACCGCCTCGGCCAGTGCGGAGGCTGCGACGTGCGGGGCGAGGGCGTCTGCGGGTGCGACGTCGACGGGCTCGCCGAGCAGGGCGCTGAGCTCGTCGACGATCGCGGCCAGGGGAAGTAGGCCGTGGGTGCCCACGTCGAGGTCGACCAGCAGGTCGATGTCCGAGTCGGGCTGGTCCTGGCCGCAGGCGACGGATCCGAAGACCCGCACGTTGGTGGCGCCGTGGCGCTGGGTGACCTTGAGGATCTGGTCACGGTCGGCCCGAAGCTTGGCCATCCGCGCGGTCCGCGCGTCCAGGTGGCGCGGTGCGTCCGTGACGCCCAGCTCGAGCCAGATGCTGCACGGCCGGATCGACATGAGCGACGACATGCTCGACCGGTTGCTGTCGTGCATGGGGTACCGCCTCGAAGTGGTGCGAAGGCCCGTGCCGGCCAACCTCGATCACTCGAGCGAGCGGCGCTGGCGGATGCACCAGGCACTCGTCTCGCAGTTGTCGAGCGACTCCTTGAGGCAATGGGGACCTGCCCTCGCCCGCAACCTGAAGCGGCTGCGGCAGTCCACGCGCGGCAAGCCCCACCTGCGCAATCTCGACCGATGGAGCGAGCTGGTCTCGTCCGGCGACCTACGGAGAATTCGCCGCGTGATGACCGGCCTCGACACCGACTCCATCCAGATACGTGAGGTCTCGCCCTTCGGCGGGCTGCTGCCGGAGGACGAGCGCCAGCGTGCGCTGATGGAGGTCCAACGGTGAACCGTGAGCGGCACGAGCATGCGCTCGGAACGGCGGTGCCGCTGTGACGCGCAGCGTCGAGCAGCGGATGAATGACGTCCTCGACGCGATCGCTCGGGCTCGTGTGGCAGACAAGCGCATGCGTCTCGGGGAGTCCCTCTGCGACGAGGCGGGCGTGCAGATCGCGTTCCAGGCGATCCTGCACAACCTCTTCGTCATCGACGAAGCATTGAGGGTGATACCCGTGGAGATCCTCGAGCGGACCCCCGAGGCGCCGTGGAGTGAGTTCGCGGCGATGCGAGACCTGATCACCCCCGACTATCTCCACATCGACCCGGCAGCCGTCCATCGCACCATCGAGGCGGATCTCGGCCGGCTCGACGCTGCTGTTCGCCGACTCCGGGCTGCTCATTAGGGCTCGATCGGGCCGACGGGCCCCGTCCAGGGGCACAATCTGCGGAACACTAGAAGTACGATCTGCGGAACAAGACGAGTACAGTCTGCGGAACAAGATGAGTACAGTCTGCGGACTGGACGACGGGAGGCGCGGCATGGCCTACCTGGCACGCATCGCTGACGCCGAACTGGCCGTGCGGCTGCAGTCGTCCGGCGCCGTCCTCATCGAGGGCCCCAAGGCATGTGGGAAGACCGAGACCGCCCGCCAGCAGGCTGCCTCGGAGGTGCGGCTGGACGTCGAGGCCCAGCAGCGTGCGGCCGCCGAGATCACCCCCGACCTGGTCCTCGATCGACCCGCACCTCTGCTGATCGACGAATGGCAGTTGGTGCCGGACATCTGGGCGCACGTTCGACGAGCTGTCGATGCCCGCGGCGTCCGCGGACAGTTCATCCTCACCGGCTCGGCGAAGCCCAACGACGACGTTTCACGGCATTCGGGGGCGGGCCGCATCACCGTGATGCGGATGCGACCCATGTGCCTGGCCGAGTCCGGGCGCAGCACGGCGGCCGTGTCCTTGGCCAAGCTGCTGGACGGCTCCACGCAGCGCGCGACCGACCCAGGGCTGAGCGTGCCGGACCTGGCCGAGGCGATCACCAAGGGTGGTTGGCCCGCGTGGCTGGACGAGGAGGCCGGGACAGTGTCACGAGGTCTTCGCGACTATCTGACCCAGGTGAGCCACGTCGACGTCCCGGCCGTGTCCGGCAAGCGCCGAGATCCGGCCAAGGTCGAGGCGCTGCTGCGGTCTCTAGCCCGCAACACCGCGACCGAGGCCGCGATCACCACCTTGGCGGCCGACGCCACCGGGTCGGGGGAAACGCTGGATCGCGACTCCGCGAGCGCGTACCTCGCGGCCCTCGAGCGCTTGATGGTCGTGGAGGACCAGCCGGCATGGGCGCCGGCGATGCGCTCGCGGGCGCAGTTGCGCTCCTCACCACGAAGGCACTTCGTCGACCCGTCCCTGGCCGTCGCGGCGCTGCGCGCATCGCCCGCCCGGCTGTTGGGCGACCTCGAGTCGATGAGGCTGCTCTTCGAGTCGATGGTGGTTCGCGACCTGCGCGTTCTCGCCCAGCCGCTCGAAGGGCGAGTCCTGCACTACCGCGACAACAAGGGTCTCGAGGTCGACGCCGTCGTCACGTGCGACGACGGCCGTTGGGGAGCATTCGAGGTCAAGCTCGGCAGCACCCGCATCGATGAGGCTGCGGAGAACCTGCTCGCCTTCGTGGGCAAGATCGACACCGCAGTCTGCGGCGAGCCAGGGGTCCTGGCCGTCATCACCGGTACGGGGCTGGCCTACCGACGCAAGGACGGCGTGCACGTCGTCCCGATCGGCACTCTGGGTCCCTGATCGACCGATATTCGGTTGTTGGCCTCGCCGCTCCCCGGGGGATTGTGCGCTTGTGATAGACCGAGGAAAGATAGGGCAGAAGAAAGGGCAGGAGGCTTTCCTGCCGACTAGGTAGTAAATGCCTGGCGCCGAAAGTCTTTGCGCTGCAAGGGGTTTGGAGTGGCCAGGGGCGGGGTCGAACCGCCGACCTTCCGATTTTCAGTCGGACGCTCGTACCAACTGAGCTACCTGGCCCTACGACTCGGCTCACCGAGTCAACAGCCCGGAGCTTTCGCTCCGGGCTTGGCGACCCCGACCGGGCTCGAACCGGCGACCTCCGCCGTGACAGGGCGGCGCGCTAACCAACTGCGCTACGGGGCCTCGTGATGAGGCGTATCCCCAACGGGATTCGAACCCGTGCTGCCGCCGTGAAAGGGCGGAGTCCTAGGCCACTAGACGATGGGGACCTATTCGTCCCCGTCGACCGTTCAGCCGTTGGCGACCGGGCAAGCATAAGGGAGAGACCCCGGGGCTGCACAACCGGCCCTCGTCAGTGACGATGGAGGCATGGTCGACGTATCGCGGGACGAGTTCGAGGTGCTGGTGGGCGAGGCCCTCGACGAGATCCCGGACGCCCTCGCCAGGCTCATGGACAACGTCGTCGTGCTCGTCGAGGACCACTCCCCGCCGGGACGGAACCTGCTGGGGCTGTACTACGGAGTGCCGCTCACGGAGCGTGGCCAGACGTACGCCGGCATGCTGCCGGACACGATCACGATCTACCGCCTGCCGATCCTGCGGATGTGCCAGACGCCGGAGGAGGTGGTGCACCAGGTGCAGGTCACCGTGGTGCACGAGGTGGCGCATCACTTCGGCATCGACGACGACCGGCTCGTCGAGCTCGGATACGGATGACCTCGCATGACTCCCGGCCCGGGGGCAGGATGGCGCCATGAGATTCGCTGACTCCGTTGTCCTGGTCACTGGTGGCGCCTCCGGGCTGGGCGAGGCCGTTGCCCGGCGCGCCGTGGCGGCAGGCGCCAGGGGCGTCGGCCTCGTCGACATCTCGGCCGAGAAGGCGGTGGCCCTCGCCCTCGAGCTCGGGCCGACGGTACTGGCCATTCCGACCGACATCACGGTGTCCGCCCAGGTCGCCTCGGCGGTCGAGGCCGTGGTGGAGGCGTTCGGCCGCATCGACACCCTCGTCTCGTGCGCCGGCATCCCGTTCGCGCAGCGCACCGTCGATCGCGACGGCAACCCGGCCGATCTGGACTCCTACCGGCGCGTCATCGAGGTCAACCTGATCGGCACCTTCGACATCGTCAGCAGGACGGCCGCGGCCATGAGCCGCAACGAGCCGGACGCCGATGGCGAGCGCGGGGTCATCATCATGACGGCGTCGGTTGCCGCCTTCGACGGGCAGATCGGTCAGGTCGCCTACAGCGCGAGCAAGGGCGCGATCGTCGGCATGACGCTGCCGCTGGCCCGTGATCTGGGTGCGGTGGGGGTCCGCGTCCTGACCATTGCGCCCGGCCTCATCGACACCCCGATCTACGGCTTCGCCCCGCCGGAGCTCAAGGAGGGCCTGGGTCGCACGACGGTCTTCCCGAAGCGGCTCGGTACGCCCGAGGAGTTCGCGCACCTCGCCGAGGCGCTCGCCGAGAACACGTACATGAACGGCGAGGTCATCCGGCTCGACGCCGCGACGCGGCTCGCGCCCAAGTAGCGCTCGAGTCGGGCCGTACCCGGCCGCGCCATCAGGACTGCGCAGCGGCTCGGGTGAGGCGGTCGATCACGGCCGCGCCGATGCCTTCGGAGGCGGGGGGAACGGCAAGGACCGTTGCCAGTCCCAGGGAGTCGGCCTCGCGCAGCGCGCCGTAGAGCGCGCGGGCGTAGTCGTCGGACGATTCCGGTGCGCTCAGTCGCACCAGCCCGGCCGGCGTGGCGACGGCCGCCGGGGCCAGTAGACCAACCGATGCGTCGTCCGGATCCCCGTGCTGCGCCGCGAGCTCGCCAGCCTCCACGATCATGACCCGTGCCCGCGGCGCGTAGTGCGACGCCAGCGTGCCCGGGGCCCGCACCGCTGACCGGTGGCCGACGGCCAGGCCCGTCAGCGCCTCGATGTCGGCCGCGCTGACGTGTCCGGGCCGCAGCAGCACGGGGGTCGGACCGGTGCAGTCGATGATCGTCGACTCCACTCCCACGGAGCTGTCGCCGCCGTCGAGGACGACGTCGTTCCCGGACAGGACGTCGGCGAGCTCGTCGATCACATGAGCCGCCGAAGTAGGGCTGACGCGTCCGAACCGGTTGGCACTGGGCGCCGCGATGCCGACGTGCGGATCGCCGGTGATCGCCGCAAGTCCGGACAGGACGGCCCGGATCGCCTCGTGGGCTGGCACCCGGACGGCGACCGTGTCCTGGCCGCCGGTGATGAAGTCCGCCGCCCGCGTCGAGCGCGGCACCACGAGCGTCAGCGGGCCCGGCCAGCAGGCGTCGGCGAGCGCGAGTGCGTAGGGGCGAACCGAGGCGGCCCAGACCGGCAGGGACGCGGCGTCGAGCACATGCACGATCAGCGGGTGATCGGCGGGTCGGCCTTTGGCCGCGTAGACGCGGGCAATGGCGCGCGGGAGATCGGCACGCGCGCCGAGCCCGTAGACGGTCTCGGTGGGCAGCGCAGCGAGGTGCCCTCCGGCGATGGCGCGCGCTGCCACGGCGGGATCGTCGGTGATGTGCACCGGTCCATTCAACCCGCCCCGACCCGTGGGGCGAAACGGCGGGCCGGACGGCGAAAGACCGCTGCCCGGCATCCACGAGGGATGCCGGGCAGCGGGCCGCTGATGGTGACGCTCAGACGAGCGCGCCCAGCTTGTAGGGGGCCAGGACCGCCGTGTAGGCAGCGCCACCTCCGTGCCTCTGGACGAACAGGGTGGTGCCGTCGCCGCCGCAGGCGGGCGAGAGTGCTGCGCCGCCCGGGTGGTTGGCCACGAACCCGGTGAGGTTGTAGACGCTGCCGCTGAGGACGGTCCAGCAGTCGGCGATCGTGCTGTGGGTGGCGACCTGTGCCATCGTGTAGCCGGCAGGAGTCGCGTCGGCGTGGGCGTGGGCGTCGGGGTCGGCGTCGGGGTCGGCGTCGGCGTCGGCATCGTGCTCAACGTGCCGATCCGGTACTTGGCCAGCGTCTTCACGGGCTTCTTGTCACCCTTGTGCTGAGCCATGAAGGTGAGCGTGGCGTCCCTGCCGCACATCGAGGTGATGGCCGACTTGCCGCCCTCATGTGACGTGACGAATCCGGTGACGTTGTAGACGTTCGAACTGACCACGGTCCAGCAGTCGGCTGCCGTGCTGTGCGCTGCCACCTGGGCCAGCGTGTAGGTCGTGCCCGTCGGGGTCGGCGCGGGGGTCACGGCGAGAGTGCCGATCCGGTACCGGGCCAGGGCCTCAAGCGCATCGTCGTTGTCCTCGGCGTCCTCGGCGTCCTCGGAGTCGTTGTCGTCGGACTCCTCGGAGTCATCGGAGTCGTGACCCTGGGCGCTCAGGCTGGAGGAGAAGTCGGAGTCATGATCATCGGAGTCATCGGAGTCATCGGAGTCATCGGAGTCGTGATCGTCCGAATCGTCCTTGTCGGCGGGCAGCGCCCGGTCCTCGTCACGGCTGTCGTGCGAGCCACCGGAGTTCGAGCCGTGCTGGCTCATGAATGCGGCCGTCCCGTCGACGCCGCACATGGCCACGATGGGCGAGGGGCCACCGGGATGCACCTTGACCCACGCAGTGAGGTCGTACACGCCGCCGCTCACTGCAGACCAGCAGTCACCCGCGGTGTGATGCGCGGCCACCTGCGCCAACGTGTACGTGGCGCCCTTCGACTGGGGCACGGCTGAGTAGGCAGCCTGCGGGATGGCTATCGCCAGCCCCACAACGGCGATGCCTGCCGCGACGATTCTCTTCACGATGTTCCTCCATGTGGTTGCGGGCCATACTGGCTTGCCCCGTCAACGTAGGGGTCCGGCGTGATGCGTCCCTGGGACAAACGGGACATTGTAAATGCGCGCACCTGCATTTAACCCTCCCTTGGCATGGACCCCACCACACCTAACCGGCGCTTGGGCAGGTGCTCCGCGGACGGAGCCCGAAGGCACCACCGCCGGTCGGACTGACGGCCTCCTGCGGCGAGAATGCCGCTGCCCGGCATCCACGAGGGGCGCCGGGCAGCGGGGCTAGACGGGTGTTGCTCAGATGACCGGGCCCAGCTTGTAGGGGGCGAGGACCGCCGTGTAGGCGGGATCGAGTCCGTGCTGTCCCTGGAAGTTGGACGTGCCGTCCTGACCGCACGCGGGTGCGATCACAGCGATGCCGCCCGGGTGGTTCGACATGAAGGGCGACAGGTCGTACACGCTGCCGCTGAGGACGGTCCAGCAGTCGCTGGTCGTGCCGTGGAGGGCGACCTGCGCCCACGTGTAGCCGGCCGGGGTCGGCGTCGGCGTCGGGGTGACGGTCGGCGTCGGCGTCGGGGTCGGGGTGACGGTCGGCGTCGGCGTCGGGGTGACGGTCGGCGTCGGCGTCGGGGTCGGAGTGACGGTCGGCGTCGGCGTCGGCGTCGGGGTCGGTGTCGGCGTCACGGCGAGCGTGCCGATCTTGTACTGAGCCATGGTCGCCGTGTACTTGGCGGCACCCTTGTGCTTGCTCACGAACGAGGTGGTGCCGTCCTTGCCGCAGACCGCGACGATCATCGAGGAACCGCCTGGGTGCACCGTCACGAAGGCAGTTACGTCGTACACGTCAGTGCCCAGGGCCGTCCAGCAGTTGGCTGCCACATTGTGGGTCGCCACCTGCGCCAAGGTGTACGACGTGGGAGTCGGGGTCGGCGTGGGGGTCGGCGTGGGCGTGGGCGTCGGAGTCGGGGTCGGAGTCGGAGTCGGCGTGGGCGTCGGAGTCGGCGTGGGCGTCGGGGTCGGGGTCGGGGTGACGGTGACGAGGGTGCCGATCCGGTACTTGGCCAGCGCCTCGATCGCGTGGCCGTTCCCGCCGTCGCTGTCGTCGCTGTCGTCGCTGTGGTCGTCCGACGCAGCCTTGCCGTGCGACGACGAGCGGCTATCGCCCCGGCCGCGGCTCGAGTCGTGAGAGTCATCGCTCGACGAGTCGTGCTGGCGCACGAAGACGGCGCTTGCGTCCACGCCGCACACGGTCTTGGCGACGGTGGTGCGATCCTCCTGCTTCTTGATCCACGGAGTGAGGTTGTATACGCCACCGTTCACCGCGGACCAGCAATCGGATGCGGTGTGATGGACCGCGACCTGCGCCAGGGTGTACGTGGCGTTCTTCGATTGGGGCACGGCTGAGTAGGCAGCCTGGGGGATGGCCAGGGCCAGCCCCAGTACGGCTATGCCTGCCGCGACAGATCTCTTCAAGGTGTTCCTCCATTGGGGTTGCGAGCCTTGCTCAATTGCCCTGCCAACGTATGGCGCTGGCGCGGGGCATCGCCTGGCCAGAAGTGGCCCCGGATGCTCGCTTACCCGGATTTGGCCTTCCCCTGGCCCGCAACCCACCGCTCCTAACCGTCACTTGGGGAATGGGCCTGCGATGGGAGCGGGCGAGGCCGCCGTTCACCTGCACTATGTAAGAGGAATGTCAGAGATTGCGCGGAATGAGGTCAAGTGGGAACGGATCGGGTGGCCGGCTGGTCATAGCGGGTAAGAATCGTAGAAGCGGTCCCGCCAGGTGTGCCGCGATGAGGAGGATGTTGTGACTACCCCGATGCCGATGGGACCGTCGAACGGCCCTTACGTCTACCCCGAGGCCGCCGCGTACCCTGCCTACCCGCCGCTGGATGCCACGGCCGACCGCCCGCCGACGGCGCCACCGAGGAAGTCCAACCGGACTGCCCTGAAGGTGGTGTCGCTCATCGTGGGTGCCGGGATCATCTCACTGATGGCCGGCTCGGTCGGTGGGGTCGTGGGCTACGTCGTGGCCCGCGAGACGCTGCCCAGGACGGCGTCCGTGGCGGCAGCGGCCCTCGGCTCGCCGAGCACCGTGCCCGGCTCGATCGCCGACATCGCGGCGCAGGTCCAGCCCGCCGTCGTGCAGATGAATGTCACCGGCGACCAGGGCTCCGGCACCGGATCGGGCTTCGTCATCAGCTCGGACGGCTACATCATCACCAACAACCACGTCGCCGGCGTCGCGGGCACCAACGGGTCCATCGAGGTGGCCTTCAGTGACGGGACGACGGAGGCGGGCACGCTCGTCGGCGCGAACGCCGGCTACGACCTCGCTGTCGTCAAGGTGAACCGCACGAACCTGCCGAGCGTTCCGCTGGGCTCGTCCGCGGGGCTCAAGGTCGGCGACGCGGTCATCGCCCTCGGCTCACCGCTCGGGCTGCAGGGGACCGTCACGACCGGAATCGTCAGCGCGCTGGACCGCCCGGTGACCGCCGGCAGCGAGTCGGGTACGTCCGGCGAGACCGCGTTCATCGACGCCATCCAGACCGACGCCGCGATCAACCCCGGCAACTCGGGCGGACCGCTCGTCAACGGTGCTGGCGAGGTCATCGGCGTGAACTCCGCCATCGCCTCGCTCGGGGCGGCTGCCGGCTCGCAGGCCGGGTCGATCGGCCTGGGCTTCGCGATCCCGATCGACACCGTCAAGCGGATTGCCGACGAGATCGTCAAGACCGGAACCTCCTCGACGCCGGTCATCGGCGTGTCGCTCGACACGTCCTACACCGGCGCCGGCGCCAGGGTGGGTGACGTCACGGTTGGCGGCGGTGCCGAGGCGGCGGGTGTCCAGTCGGGCGACGTCATCACGGCCGTCGACGGCAACAACGTCGCGGACTCGACCGAGCTCGTCGTGAAGGTGCGGGCTCACGCACCCGGCGACACGCTCACGCTGACGGTCGACCGCAACGGACAGTCCGTCGACCTGCCCGTGACGCTCGGCTCCACCAAGTCCTGACGGGCTTCCGGGGGGTGGCAGGCATCTGACCGACCCCCATGGAACGGCAGCTCCTTCGACGGCGATGGCCGGCACCGGACCCTCCTCCCCGGTGTCGGCCATCGCGCCTTCTCCAGATGCGCCCTTGCGCGGGGCGGGGTGGACGAGATCGCCGCCGGTGCTGCGAGCACCACTGGCTGCCCAACCGGTCTCGAGCCGTCACGCGAACGACGCCCCTGCCTCACGGAACTTGACTTCGCACCCCCATCCCGGGTCATGATGTGACGGATGTTGCGAACGGGGCGAGACCACAGTCGGCGGTCCGCCGGGCTGACCACGCTGGTGGTGGGCACGGTGGCCGTCGCACTACTCCTGGCGCCGACGGGTGCCGCGGCCGGCGCGGTCGTGGATCCCACGCCGACGCCCACCGTGACCGAGACGCCGACGCCCACACCCACACCGACGCCCACACCAACCCCGACGCCGACCCCCACTCCTTCGGCCACGCCGACCCCCACGCCGACCCCCACGCCGACCCCGTCGGCGAGCCAGACCCCGTTGCCGACGGCTACCCCCTCGGCCACTCCGTCGCCCACGCCTACTCCGACCACGACGCCGCCGCCCGCGCCGACCCCGTCCGCCCTGGTGATGCCGGCGGCTCTCGGCTCCTGGTGCACGGCGCTCTTCCCCCCGCAGAAGACCAAGTACGAGCGTGCCAAGGCCCAGTTGCTGATGAGCGGCCGGGTCAAGCTGAGCAACGGCGGCACGTACTACCTCTCGGCCCACCCCAACTGGCGGCCGCAGAGCGGCACCGACACCTCCGGCGACCGGCACGTCCACTCGCTGTTCTGGGCCCTGCCCCTGCTCTACCGCGGCGTGCACAAGCAGAACCCGGCGCTCGTGGAGCGGTTCCGTCAGCTCATCTACTACTGGATCAACGACCACAAGGGCTCGCGCAGCTACTGGATGGACGGGTCCATCTACGGCGGGCTGCGCACCGAGACGCTCGTCTGCGCGGCCCAGACGCTGAACGACCCGTTCATCGCGGCGGCGGCCCTGCGCGACTCGCAGACGATGATCCGCAGCTTCCGCTCGCATGCGGCGATCAGCCTCGGGTCGAACAACACCGACCTGATCCGGCAGACGGGGGCGCTCGCCGCCTACTGCTGGGTCAACGACGCACCGGGGCGCGCCCGCGCCTGGCAGAACCTCGTCGCCATCTCGCGCGGCGTGGTGCAGGACGATGGCAGCGACGTCGAGGGCTCACCGGGCTACGCGATGTACATCGAGAAGCTGCTGCACGACATCGAGGCGGCCGCGGGCACGTGCGGCATCCCCGCGGATCCCATCCCGGCGCTGCGGGGCACGCTGTACCAGTTCGTGGCGCAGGCCGTCCGCCCCGACTTCAAGCTCGAGTCCCTCGGCGACAGCATCAGCCAGTCCCTGCGCGGCACCTTCGGCATCGGCGACTGGCGGGCCGACTGGATCCGCTCCGGCGGAACGGCCGGTGCTCCGCCGAACCCGGTGTACGCGGCGTTCTCGGGTGGGTACGTCTTCGGCCGCGCGGGCTGGCGACCCCAGGCGGGCGGACCCGACACGTTCTACTCGCTGCGCTTCTCGTCGGCGCGCCCGAACACCCCGCACGCGCACGACGACGGCACCGCGATGACGCTCTACTCGCGCGGCGTCGAGTGGGTCGGCGATCCCGGTCCGTACCGCTATGACAACGGCAGCTCGCTGCGGTGGTTCATGAAGTCGCGGACGGCCCACTCGGCGGTGACCGTCAGCAATGTCGGTCGCAGCCAGTACTCAGGCGTGCGCAAGCTCGTGTCGAGGTCCGACTGGACGGTTGGCGGCAATGACACCACGTGCCTGGCCGACCGCACATGGGGCAGCGTCGCGGTCACCCGCTGCGCGGTCTACGTCCGCTCCGTCGACGCCTTCATCGTCGTCGACTACATGAAGGCCACGAAGATCAAGGGCAAGGCGGCGCGGCGGCATGCCAGGCCGCGGATCGTCACGGAGCGCTGGCAGATCCCTCCGGGCATCGGTGCGCAGAACGTCAATGACGTGATGACGCTCATGGCCGGCGACAAGCGGATGGACGTGTACCGGTCCGGTCCCGGCGGCTGGAATGTGCAGACCGCCCGCAAAGGCTCGTCCGTGGGCTGGTTCACCGGCAAGTGGGGCGAGAAGCTGCCCGGCGCGGTGCTCTCGCGGGCGATCCCGATGTCGGTGCGGGGCGGCTCGCAGGTGTCGGTGTCGGTCTTCGTGTCGCGCGTCGACGGCGAGAGCGTACCGGTCACGATCGATGCGAACGGCGTGACCGTGACCCGAGGCGGCACGACGATCAGCACGCCGCTGCCGCGCCCCTAGCCACTTCGGGCCACGCAGCCCCGCCCGGATCCTGCGTGACTAGTGGTGTCCGTCATCCTCCGTCGCCACCAGGTCCTCGACGGACTCCCTGCGGGGCAGGGAGGGGACGGCCCCGGCGACGGTCGTGGCGAGGGCGCCCGTCGCGCTCGCCCAGCGCAGGGCCTCGTGCAGCGGACGGCCCTCGGCCAGCGCTGCTGCGAGGCCGCCGCAGAAGGCGTCGCCCGCCGCCACCGTGTCGACGGGCGTCACCGGGAAGACTCCGCTCGATCCGGTAGATGTCGCCGACGCCCACACCAGGCCCTTGCCGCCTCGGGTGATGACCGCGCAGCCGGCACCGCGGCGCACGAGCTCCCGGGCGGCCTGGGTCGCGTCGATGTGGGTCGAGGAGTCCAGCCCCGTCAGCAGCTTGGCCTCGTGCTCGTTCGGGATGACGTAGTCGACGTGTGCCAACAGCTCCGCCGGGTAGTCCCGTACGGGCGCGGGATTGAGGATCGTCGTGGCGCCGAGGGCGCGACCGGTGCGCATGGCCGCGGCGACCGCGGCGATGGGCACCTCTCCCTGGGTGAGCACCACCGCGACGTCGCCGAGGGCCTCGAGGGCTGCTGACACCTGCTCCGCCGTGACGAGGTCGTTCGCGCCGGAGATGACCACGATGCGATTGGCGCCCGAGGTGTCGACCTCGATCACTGCCGTGCCGGACGTGCCGGGGAACGTCGCGATGCCCGCGTCGTCGATGCCCTCGCCCCGAACGACGTCGCGCAGCCAGTCCCCGTTCGCATCGTCGCCGAGCGCGCCGATCATGGAGACCGGCACCCCGAGGCGCGCGGCGGCGACGGCCTGGTTGAGGCCCTTGCCCCCCGCGTGCTGCTCGAGTCGGTGACCGAACACGGTCTCGCCTGAATCGGGCATGCGGTCAAGGCCGATGACCAGATCGAGGTTGAGGCTTCCGACGACGACGACGCGACCGTTCATGAGGCCGATACTCTCAGGTGTGCGGGTGACTCGATGACGACACTGGGGATCGATCTGGGAACAGGGTCGGTGAAGGTCGCGGTCGTGGCTGACGATTCCACCATCCTGGTCAGGGCCGGCCGCGCGTACGGTGTCGCTGCGCCTGCTCCTGGCTGGGCGGAGAGCGACCCGGCGCAGTGGCTGGCCGCAGTCCGCTCCGCTGCAGCGCAGGTCGCTGCCGGTGGCGGTCCGGTGCCGTCGGCGGTGGGCTTCTCGGGGCAGATGCACGGCGTAGTCGTCGTCGATGACCGCTTCCGGCCCCTGCGCCCGGCGATCCTGTGGGCCGACGGTCGATCCGTGGCCCAGGCCCGCGCGCTCTCGGCGGGCCTGTCGATGGCCGAGCTCAGCCGCCTCGGCTCGCCGGCGGTCACCGGGTTCGCCGCGACGACCCTGGCCTGGCTGCTCGAGCACGAGCCGGACGTGATGTCGCAGGCGGCGCACGTGCTGCAGCCCAAGGACTGGCTGCGGGTGGCACTGGGCGGCGACGCCGTGACGGATCCCAGCGACGCCTCGGGCACGTTGCTGTACGACGTCGTGTCCGGCGAGTGGTCGCGGACTGCGCAGGCGTGGCTGGGCCTCGACAGTGCCCTGCTGCCGCCGGTGTGCGCGTCCGCCGAGCGGGTCGGCGAGGTGCGGCTCGACGGGTTCGCCGACGTCCTGCCGTGCGTCGTGGGGGCCGCGGACACGGCCTGTGCGCTGGCCGGGCTCGGGCTGGCTGCCGGCGAGGGGTTCGTTGCAGTGGGCAGCGGGGCGCAGGTGGTGCGGGTGATGTCACGTCCGGACCTCGACGAGTCGCTGCGCACCCACACCTTCGCGACCGCGGGCGCGCCAGGCGAGGGCTGGTACCGGATCGGTGCCGTCCAGAGCGCGGGCCTGACCCTGACGGCGGCACTGGCGTGGCTCGGCGCGACGATTCCGGAGGCGGCCGCTGCCCTGGCCGAGGGCGTGCGCGCGAGCGACCCCGTCTTCGTGCCGTACCTGTCCGGGGAGCGCACGCCGTTCATGGACCCGCAGTTGCGCGGCTCCTGGCACCGGCTCAGCCTGGCGACCGACCGCCCCGCGCTGCTGCGCAGCGTGCTCGAGGGGGTGGCGCAGGCCGTGGCGCTCGGTGTGGATGCCGTGCAGGGCAGCGGCGACCGGCTGCCGGAGACCGTCCCGCTCGTCGGCGGCGGCACCCAGGACCCCGCCTTCCGCCAGCTGCTCGCTGATGCCACCGGGCTGACCCTTGCGGTCACCGACGCCCCTGACGCCGCCGTGGTCGGGGCTGCGCTGCTGGCGGCGGGCCGAACGCGCAATCCCCGCGCGGCCGTGCTGACCGGCGTCGTGCGGCCGAATCCGAAGGTCGCCGAACTGCTGCGGCAGCGCCGGGAGATGATGGTGCAGTTCGCTGACACCAGGGAGATGGCATGAGGATCGCGATCGGCTCCGACCACGCAGGCTTCCACCTGAAGACGACCCTGGCGGGCTGGCTGGCCGACAACGGCCACGAGGTCACCGACCTCGGTACGTACTCCGACGAGCGGGTCGACTACCCGCGCTACGGCGCGATGGTCGGGCGGGCCGTGGCGAGCGGCGAGGTCGACCGCGGCGTGGCCGTGTGCGGCAGTGGCCAGGGCATCTGCATGGCGGCCAACAAGGTGCCCGGCGTCCGCGGCGGCGTCATCCGTGACGTGGCCGATGCCGAGATGACCCGTCGGCACAACGACGCGAACGTCGCCTGCTTCGGCGAGCGCTTCACCGAGCCGGACGTCGCGATCGCGGCCCTCAAGGTGTTCCTGGAGACCGGGTTCGAGGGCGGACGCCACGAGGCGCGGGTCGAGCAGCTCGGGCACCTCGACCAGACCCACGGAGCCTCGGAGGTTTGACCTCACCCCCATTCGGGTAGCACGACTGGAGCACACCCCGGGGCGACCCCGGAAACGACCAAGGAGCACATCACATGAACCGCACCCGTCAGTTTGTCGCCATCGGCGCGAGCGTCCTCCTCGGCGTGACCGTGCTCGCCGGCTGCTCGTCGTCGACATCGAGCACGAGCTCATCCGCCGCGTCGGCGGCCGCGAGCGCCTCGACTCAGATGCTGCCTCCGGTGATCATCACCGAGGACCAGACCACCGCCACCGCGAAGGTCGGCGACTACCTCGACATCATCGTCCCCGCTGACAAGCTGGCGGGCACCACGGTCGGCACGGACAAGCCCGAGCTCGTCGAGCTGACACAGGCTCATGAGGATGGCGGTGCCACGTTCAACCCCGGCGGCAAGACGCTGGCGGCGGGCACCGCGATCATCACCGTCACCAACCCCGACAACACCACCCGCGACATCACGCTCACCATCACGGAGTAGCCGCGAGCTGGGGGGCGGCCCGGGCGGACCGTCCGGGGCGCCGGGACAGATGACGAAATCCGCCCCGAAGACCGCCACTTCTCGCCGTTTGTCCCGGCATCCGGGACAAACGGCTCAGGGCCGGCTCAGATCGGGCCGCTGTGGTCATCTGTCCCGTGCGGGGTCCGCTGGTGCCACCGAGCCCTCGAGCCCGACCGGGGTGATGGCATCCGCGCTGATGGCGGGGTGGCGCTCCGCGAAGACCGGCCACAGGGGCGTGCCCAGCGCGTCCTCGAGGACAGCCACCGTGTGCACGTCGGGCACGGTCTCGCCGGCCAGCGTGCGACCCAGGCTCGTCGCGTCGATGCCGGCCTCGCGGGCCACCGACCGCAGGCTGCGCGAGCCCGCCGCCGCGGCGTAGTGCCGGACGATGGCCGCGGTCACCAGCGCGTACGGCGGCGCATCGGGGGCGAACGGGCCCGCGGGCCACTCGCCGTCGTTGACGATCCACGTTCGCGGCGGAGAGTACTTGCGGGCGGCCATGCTCCGCAGTGTGCCGCACCCCGGTCGCCGTTTCCCGGGCGCCGCGTGGCCACGGCCGCGTGCGGCGGCCGAGCGCCGCCGCCGTATCCTCAACTGCCGCTCCCGTCGCCATCCCCAGGAGGCCCCGTGCCGTCCGTCGCCCTCGCCACCTGCCGCGAGTTCCCGCTGCTCGACGACGACGAGCGCCTGCTGCTCCCCGAGCTCGAGCGGCTCGGCATCGTCGCCGTGCCGGCCGTGTGGACTGATGACGCGGTCGACTGGAGCGACTTCGACGCCGTTGTCGTTCGCGCGGTCTGGGACTACTCGCAGGATCGCTCGCGGTTCGTGGACTGGACCGACGCAGTGGCATCGGTGACACGGCTGCTCAACCCGGTTGACATCCTCGCCTGGAACACCGACAAGCGATACCTGCGCGACCTGCGCGCGGCCGGCCTGCCGATCGTTCCGACCGAATTCCTCGAGCCGGGGGACGACGCTGCGCGGTGGCGGCCCGCCGACGGATACGACGACTTCGTGGTGAAGCCCGCCGTCTCGGCCGGCTCGCGCGACACGATGCGCTACTCGACCCGGGGTTCGCTCGACGCCGCGATCGCGCACGTGCGCAGGCTGCTGGACGAACGCCGCACGGTGATGATCCAGCCCTACCTCGACGCCGTCGACACCGTCGGCGAGACCGCCGTGGTCTTCATCGATGGCCGCTACTCGCACGCGATCCGCAAGGGACCCCTCCTCGTGCGCGACGTGGAGGGCCAGCGGGTCGAGGGCCTGTTCGTACAGGAGCAGATCGACCCGCGTGAGCCGTCGGCCGAGCAGTTGGCCGTGGCCGAGCGGATCGTCGCGGCCATCCCGGGCGGCTTCGACCGGCTGCTGTTCGCCCGCGTCGACCTCATCCCCGATCCGCAGGGCAGTCCGCAACTGCTCGAGCTGGAGCTGACCGAGCCGTCGCTGTTCCTCTCCTACTCGGATCAGGCGGCGGCCCGACTCGCCGCAGCGATCGCGGCAGCGATCTGAGCGGGGCGAGCGCGTCCCATCGGTAGGCTCGCGCGATGAGCAGTGATCCGGCCCTTCGTGCAGGGGACGCCGATCGTGACCGCACCATCGCGAGCCTGCGAGAGGCCTACGCCGAGGGTCGCCTGTCGAACGAGGAATTCCAGCAGCGCCTGGACCGGGCCCAGCAGTCGCGCACCTTCGGCGAGCTCGCGGCGCTGGTGACGGACCTGCCGGGGACCTTGCCGGTCCCGGCGCCAGCGCCGCCCGGTGAGATCGCCGTCCCCGACGCCCGTTCCCATGGACTCCGCAACGGCTGGATGTCGTGGCTGGGCGTAAGCCTCATGGCGAACGTCGTCTGGCTGGGGACGCTGCTCACCGACCACGGCGATCCCCCCTACTACTGGCCGATCTGGGTCATGGGCCCCTGGGGTGCGGCGATGGTGATCCGCACGATCACGCAGCGCGACGCGGACTGAGACGGGCGCCAGCCCGTTCGTCCGCGTTGGCCGGGGGACAGCGAGAGCCGCAGCGATCGGGACGAAAGTCCCTATCCGATGGGACCTTTGGGCTGCCGGACCACCCCTGCGGAGGGCCTCACAATGGTCGTCATCCCATCTGCTGCCTGGAGGCCTCCGTGTCGCACTACCGCATGCCCATCCTGGACGAGACCGGTTACGCGATTCTGGACTCCTACGGCGGCGTCATGGACCCGGCCGAGTGGATGAGCCTGGAGTACGTCGACTGGAAGTCCTCCGGCGACACCCGGTTCGCCCCCATCGCCAGCGCCCAGGGGCAGATCGAGTGCAACGGCTTCTGGCACTCCGATCCGCCGAAGGCCGACAAGGACGGCGTGTGGATCCCCTCGCAGGTCGCCATCGCGCCGACGCTGGCCGCCCGCGCCCAGGCGCCCGGCGCCAACGTCGGACGCAGCCGCGTCATCGAGCTCCAGCCGAACAGCTACTCGGACGCGCTCTACAACTCCCACCTCGACGATAACAACCGGCTCAACCCCGAGGGCGAGGGCTGGGTCATCCGCAACTTCATGCAGCTGACCGACAACCCCGGCTCCTACATGGTCCTGCGCGAGGACATCAACGACCCGAGCACCGAGACCCGCATCCCGCTGCGGGCCGGCGCCGTCCTCGTCGTCGACTCCGAGCGCATGTGGCACTCCGTCTGGCACGTGGGCCAGGAGCCGCGCTACTGCCTGATCAACTCCTTCGAGTCGGGCCCGGCCCTGGAGAAGTGGATCTTCGACAACAACCCGGTCACGAAGGTCGAGTCCGCCCCGCTCGACGGCGGCTTCCGCGATCATCAGGAGACCGTGGCCCAGGAGCGGCGCGCAGCCCGCACCGCCTACTACGGCTACGACCCGTCGGCGGTCTATCCGAGGCCGGGCCTGGACAGACGTCGCCCCGGACGTGTTCGGCCACTGACACGACCCCGATGCCTCGTCACCGGTGGGGGTTCCGGGCCCCTCAGGACCCCCACGAGGACGAGGCATCGGTTGGGGTTGCGTCCCTCAGCCGGCGCGGCGCCTGACCATGCGGACGGACCCCGCCGCGTGTGACGGAACAGGTCCTTCGGGTCGTCGGCCCCGGGCACCAGCTCGACGTCCACGCCGAGGCCGCGCAGCTGGCCTGCGCGAGCACGTAGCGCAGCACCGAGTAGTCCTCCAGCGCGAAGCCGACCGAGTCGAACACCGTGACCTGCTCGGCGCTCTGGCGTCCGGGCTCGGTGCCGGCCAGCACGCGCCACAGGTCGACCACCGGGAAGTCGGCCGGCAGCTGCTGGATGTCGCCTTCGATGCGCGTCTGCGGCTCGTATTCGACGAACACGCGCGCGCCACGCAGCACGTCGGCATGCAGTTCGGTCTTGCCCGGGCAGTCGCCGCCGACGCCGTTGATGTGCATGCCCGGCTCGATCATCTCCGGCGTCAGGATGGTGGCGTAGGCCTTGTCGGCGGTCACCGTGGTCACGATGTCGGCGCCGCGCACGGCCTCGGCCGTCGGACTGGCACGGATGATATCTTCAGCGCCGGCCAGGCGACAGGTTGCGGATCAGCTTGTCGGTCGCGCGGGGTCGACGTCGTAGACGCGCGATCTCGTCGATGCCGAGCGGCTGTGAAAGGCCAGCGCCTGGAACTCGCTCTGCGCGCCGTTGCCGATCAGCGCCATGCGGCGCGAGTCGGGCGCGCCAGCGCACGCGCCGCCATCAGCGACGTGGCGCAGGTGCGCAGCGCGGTGGCCAGGGTCAGTTCGGACAGCAGCACCGGGTAGCCGGTGTCGACCTCGGCCAGCACGCCGAACGCCATCACCGTGTACAGGCCCTGCGCGTGTTGCTCGGGTGGCCGTTGACGTACTTGAAGCGTAGCGGCGCGCGTCCGACACCGGCATCAGCTCGATGACGCCGATGTCGGAGTGGCTGGCCAGCCGGGCGGACTTCTCGAACTCCGGCCAGCGCATGAAGTCCTCGTGGATGGCATCGGTCAGCTGCCCGATGAAGGTGGGCAGCCCGATAGCCTGGACGAAGCTCGGTCATCGCAGGCACGTCGACGAAGCGGGTCATGCGCACAGCCTCGTAGGCATTGATCGTGCGGGTCATGGTCCATGCCGCGAGCTAGCCTGCGACGACCTCTGACGTACCGGGGCTCCTGACCGCGTCACCACCTTCACCGAGGTAGGTCCCGGCACGGCGCAGGTGAACGTCGGCACGCTCAGTCGGCCCAGGGCGCCGGTGCGAGCGATGCCGAGCGGATCGAGGCGCCGTCGACATAGGCCTGGAGCACGGCACGCTGGCCCCTGGGCAGGCCGCAGGCTACGACGGTGTAGGCGGTCTCCAGGGTCACGGGCTCCTGGGCGCCCTCGTTCGCGAGCGACCGGCAGCGACACTGCGCCCGGCTCTCGGTCAGCAGGGGGGTCGAGCTCGAGGGCTGGCCTTGGCGGAGGGAGCGGCCTGCGGGTGCCGACTGCGGACTCGTCATCGACGTACCGGAAGGGGGCCGTCGCCTCGCCGATCGGCGCGACGTCACGTTGACGTCCTGCCAGCCCCGGCTCCCGGGGAGTGACGATCTCAGGGTGGCGGCGTCGATGTACCTAACTGCGCCACCGGAACGCCACCGACGGCGACGGCCTTCGCTCCCAGAATCCGTAGCCCAGGATCAGGCGCGCGTCCCCGCCGCTGGTCGGCCCGAAGGCCGGACGCATCTCCAGCACCTGGCCGAGGGCCCGCTTCCCGCCACTCGGAGCCGCCGCCGGGGGGGCGCCGGAGCCGCCCCGCCGCCGCCCGCCCCGACCGCTACCGGGCAGCGGTGACGGAGACCGTGACGGTCGCGGTGGTGGCCGATCCGGCGAGCCGGTAGGTGAACGTCACCAGCGCGGTCGGCGAGCCGGCGGGAGAGGTGTAGCGGATCCTGCCGGACTCCACGACCGCGGTTCCCGCGCTGGGACTGGCCACCACGCCCCCCAGCACGGCGCCGCTGGGGTTGTTCGCCAGCACGTCGACGAGGATCGAGCTGCCGGCAGTGACCGAGGCGGTGTCGTCGACCGGCACCAGAGCAGGGGCCGTCGGGGTGACGGCGGACGAGAGCAGGCTCCTGGCACTGGCGCCCAGCACGGTCTTGGCGGCAACGGCGAACCGGTATGCCGTCGCATTCGGCCAGCCCGGTCACCTGGAGTGCCGTGCCGGTGCTGGCCGTGTCGGCTGAGACGACCGTGTAGTTCGCGCCGTCGTCCGTCGTCGAGTAGACGGCGTATCCGGTGATGGCCGAGCCGCCATCGTTCGCGGGAGCCGTCCAGGTCAGGTCGGCCAGCGCGTTGCCGGCGACGGCGCTGACGGACGTCGGCGCGCCCGGAGCGGTGTACAGCGCCCGGAGCAGGAGGTTCGGGCTCCCCGTCCCGGGCACCGCGACGACATTCGGCGACGCCAGCGACTTCACGGCCGCGTCGATCTGCGTCGGCGTGTAGGTCGGGTACTCCTGCAGGAACTGGGCCACGGCACCGGTCACGTGCGGGGTGGCCATGGAGGTGCCGGACATGACGACGCTGCCGGTGTTGTCGGTGTTCGACAGCGAGACGATGTCGCTGCCGGGCGCGAAGAGGTCCAGGCACGTGCCGAAGTTCGAGTAGCTGGCGCGGGCGTCGTTGGACTGCGTGGCCCCGACGGTGATCGCCGTCGGCGTGGACCCTGGCGAGTAGTTGCAGGCATCGAGCGACTTGTTGCCCGCCGCCACGACGACGGGGATGCCCAGACCCACTGTCGTGGCGACTGCGGCGCTCAGCGACGCATCGACAACGCCGCTGATGCTCATGTTGACGACGCCCCGGGTCCCGGCCGGCTGCGCTGTCAGGTCGTTGGCGACCCAGTCGAGCCCGAGGACGACGTCGCTCCACCAGCCGCTCCCCGCGCAGTCCAACGTCCGCACCGGGACCAGCGTGACGCCCTTCGCCACCCCGTAGGTCGCGCTGCCGACGGTGCCCGCGACGTGCGTCCCGTGGCCGCTGCAGTCGGACGTGCCGTTGGCGTCAGCGACGAAGTTCGTCCCGGCCACGACGCGTCCGCCGAAATCCACATGACTCGGGTTGATGCCCGTGTCGATGATGTAGGCGCGGACGCCGCTGCCGGTGTTCGCGTACGAGTACGACGAGCTCAACGGCAGGCCGACCTGGTCGATGCGATCGAGTCCCCAGCTCGGGGGCGTGACCTGCGTCTGGTCGATGGTCACGCGCTGATCGCGAGTCACCGAGAGGACGGACGGATCCGCCAGCAGCTCGGTCGCGGCCTGGTCCGACGGCAGCGTCACGACGTACCCCTGGAGCACGGTCGTCAGCTCGGCGCCGACCGTGCCTCCCGCGGCGGTGACGGCTGCGGTCGCGTCGGTCCGCTCGGCGGCCAGGGACGCGGCATTCGATGGCGCAGCCAACCGGACGATGTAGCGGTCGCCCGACGATCCCGTCGCCGCCGCGGGCTGCGAGCCGAGGAGCATCGTCGCTGCGGATACGACAGCGATGGCGAGGAGGGCAGCGCCCCAGCGTCTGCTCGGCGTGCCTCCGCCCTGGCGCACGCCAGCCTGGTGACCGTGACCGTTCATGTGATCCCCTGTCGCAGTTGCAGGTCCCTTGGCCGACCGTGCGGATCAACGGTACGTCACGCATCGCGACGTGGCATCGTCAGTGCAACCGGCGGGATCCGGTCGCCATGGAGCGTCCGCCGTCGTGGCGACGGTAGGCGCCGGGGGTGAGGCCGAGCACGGCACGGAACTGCTTGGTGAACGAGCTCTGGTCGTAGAAGCCGCACTCGGCCGACACCTCGCCCAGCGTGGCGCCCGTCGTGGTGATCAGGTGCACGGCGCGCTCGAGTCGCAGGCGCTGGACGAGTCGTTGCGGGCTGATCCCCAGGGTGCGGCGGCACAGTCGCTCGAGCTGCTTGGCGGACAGTCCGGCGATCCCCGCGAGCTCGGGGATGCGCCAGGGGTGCCCCACGTCGTCCCGAACGGCGGCGATGGTCCGGGCGAGCCCGGAGTGGCCACTCTCCAGCTGGGACTTCAGATCGATGGACAGTACCGCCAGACCCCAGACGGCCCCGCCGTCGCCGAGCAGGCACGACTTCGAGGTGACGTACCAGCCGATGTCACCGTCCGCACGGACGATCAACTCGAGGTGGTGCTGCAACGGCCGGCCTGTCGCCAGCACGTGGGCGTCCTGGCCGGCATAGGAGCGGGCGAACTCGAACGGGAACAGCTCGTCGACTGTCCGTCCGACGATCTCCTCCGGCAGCAGCCCCAGACGGTTGGCGAACCCCGTGTTCGCCCACAGGTAGGGACCGTCCGGGGCCTTGAGGCAGCCGAGCACCTGCGGCAGCCCGTCCACCAGCTCGACGAAGGCCTGCGCCGCCGACGGGAACAACGGTGCGACGGCCTGGTCGCCAGCGCTCCCGCTTTGTACTAATCGGACAGTCACGGGGCGACTTTGGCACAAGACAGCAGTGCTGCGATAGGGGCATGACGACATCGCATGCCGAGCCGCCGACCGTGACCCTGCCCGGCGACGACGTGCTCGTCCGCGAGACGGAGGCGCTCGCTCTGCGCATCCTCACGCGCGCGGACGCCATGACGACCCGGTCGGAGCGCAGACGAGCCGACCGGCTCAATGCGCTGCTGTCGGACGAGGCCGGCCGCGACCTGCTGCTCGACCTCACCGACCAGGTGCTGCGCATCCGCGACCCGCACCGCTCGGCCCGCCGGCTGCGAGACCTGGCCGAGGGCGCGGTGCCGACGTCCCTGGGGCTGGTCGACCGGCTCGGCCTGCGCGCCCTGGGGTGCATCGCCCCGGCCGCGCCGGTGCTGGCGGAGCGGGCCGTCGACTGGCGGATAGACCGCGACACCGCGGGCGTGATCCTGCCGGCGCAGGACCCTGAAATTCGCGACCTACGTCACGGATCGCACGGCGGACGGCTTCCGGCTCAATGTCAACGTGCTCGGTGAGTCCATCCTCGGTGACGACGAGGCGACCGAGCGCACCCGCAAGGTCGTCGCCTGCATCGGCCGCGCTGACGTGGGCTACGTGTCGGTGAAGATCTCGGCACTGTGCGCGAACCTCGACGTGCTGGCCGAGGTCGACTCGCTGGCGCGGATCGAGCACCGGCTGCGCGAGGTGTACCGGGCCGCGATGGCCACCACGCCGCGCACGTTCGTCAACCTCGACATGGAGGAGTACCGCGACCTCGAGCTGTCGCTGCGCTCGTTCATGGCGGTCCTCGACGAGCCGGAGTTCGAGGGCCTGGAGGCGGGCATCGTGCTGCAGGCGTACATCCCGGACTCGCACGCCGCGCTCGAGCAGGCTCTGCCGCTGGGCGAACGCGCGGTTCGCCCGCACCGGGGCGGGCATCAAGATCCGCATCGTCAAGGGCGCGAACCTGGCGATGGAGCAGGTCGAGGCCGAGCCCTGCACGACTGGCCGCAGGCCCCGTACCCGACGAAGGCCGACGTCGACGCGTCGCTACAAGCTCATGCTCGAGGATGCCCTGCGACTCGGGGACACGGGCGCCGTCCGGATCGGCGTCGCGAGCCACAACCTGTTCGAGATCGCCTGGGCGCATGACGGTGTGCCGGCACCTGGGCGCGACGGGTCCGGCTCGAGCATCGAGATGCTCGAGGGCATGGCCCCGCCGCAGTCGCGGGCCGTTCGCGAGGTCGCCGGTGAGGTGCTGCTGTACGCGCCGATCGTCGACAAGACGGATCGCGAGGCCTCGATCGCCTACCTGTCGAGGCGGCTGGACGAGAACTCGTCGCCGGAGAACTTCCTCAAGTCGCTCTTCGAGCTCGCGCCCGGCTCCCCCGCATGGCATCGCGCAGGCCGAGCGCTTCCGCGCGTCCGTCGCCGCGCGGCATGCCGTGCCGATCGTCTCCCAGCGGCACCAGGACCGCACGGCACCGCGGCCGCCGACGCCGACCGGACGGCGATTCGCGAACTGCGTCGACACCGACTTCACGAGCGCGGCCAACCGTGCGCTGGATCGCCGATGCGCTGGCGGGATCGACCCGGTCGAGCCCGTGCTGACGGACCGCATCGAGCAGGTCGACGCGGTGGTGGTCGGCGCCCTCGAGGCGCAGCGTGCGTGGGCGGGCACGACGTGGCCGAGCGTCGCGCGGCACTGCTCGACGTCGGCGACATCATGGAGGCCGAACGCGCGGCCACCCTCGGCCGTCATGGCGCACGATCGCCGGCAAGACCGTGCGCGAAGGCGATCCCGAGGTCAGCGAGGCCGTCGACTTCGTCCGCTACGCCGCCCAGCTGACGCGCACCGCACGAGGTGGCCGAGGCGGACGGCGCTGGCATGGACGCCGCATCGCGTCGTTGTCGTCGCAGGCCCGTGGAACTTCCCGTACGCCATCCCCGCCAGCGGCCTGGCCCATGCCGTCGCCGCCGGGTGCGCCGTCGTCTTGAAGCCGGCGCCCGAGACCCGCGCCGTCGGCGCCGCACTCGCGGACCAGGTGCGCCGTGCGGGACTGCCGGAGGGACTCGTCCAGCTCGCCTGCACCCCGGACGACGAGGTGGGCCGGCACCTGATCACCCACGACGACGTGGATCTGGTGATGCTGACCGGCAGCCACGACACGGCATCGCTGTTCGTGCGCTGGAAGCCCACGCTGGGATTCCATGCGGAGACGAGCGGCAAGAACGCGCTCGTGATCACGGCGGCCGCCGACATCGACCAGGCCATCAAGGACCTCGTGCGGTCGGCCTTCGGGCATGCCGGCCAGAAGTGCTCGGCCGCCAGCCTGGCGATCGTCGAGGCGTCCGTCTACGACGACCCGATCTTCCACCGCCGGCTCGCCGACGCCGTGACGCAGCCTTCGCGTCGGCTCGCCCCTCGATCCGGCCACGCGGGTCGGGCCGCTCATCTCGCCTCCTGGGCCTGCCCTGCTGCGCGCGCTGACCCAGCTCGAGCCGGGCGAGTCCTGGCTCGTCGAGCCCAGGCTCCTCGACGAGGCGGGCACCGCGTGGTCGCCCGGCGTGCGGGTGAACGTGCGGGAGGGCTCGTGGTTCCACCTGACGGAGTGCTTCGGGCCGGTGCTCGGCGTCATGCGTGCCACGTCGCTCGAGCACGCCATCTGGCTGCAGAACGGTCCGGAGTACGGACTCACCGGTGGGTTGCACAGCCTGGATCCGAAGGAGATCGAGACCTGGCTGGCCGGCGTGCAGGTCGGCAATGCGTACGTCAACCGGCACATCACCGGCGCGGTCGTGCAGCGGCAGCCGTTCGGCGGCTGGAAGCGATCGTGCGTCGGTGCCGGCCACAAGCCGGGCGGCCCGAACCACCTGCACGGCTACGGCACGTGGACCGAGCCGGCCATCGACGTCCGCCGCGCGGAGGAGTCCTACGAGGCGGCCTGGATCGGGCACTTCTCGAAGGAGAACGACCCGACCGGGCTTGCATGCGAGCGCAACGTATTGCGCTACCGGCCGCTCGACGAGGTCGTCTTCGTCGCGCCCGTCGATGACGAGGACTCGCGCGCCCTGGCCCGGATCGCCGCCATCGTCGCCGGAGTGCGACTGGTCATCGTCGAGGACGCAGGCGAGGCGATGCGTGTCGCACGGGAGTCGCTGACACCGCAGTTCACGCGCATCCGGGCACCTCGTGGCGCCCCGGCCGACCTCCTGGTCGCGGCGTTCGAGCACGGCATCGTCGTCGATCGGGCACCACTCACCACGAGCGGCTTCGTCGAGCTGCCGCACTGGCTGCTCGAGCAGTCCGTCTCGCGCACGATGCACCGCTACGGCCGCCTGCTGTAGCGCAGCCGCACCGCACCGGAAGACCCCGGTGCCTCGTCACGTGTGGGGGTCATCCGGCCCTCAAGAACCCCCACCAGTGACGAGGCATCGGGGTTCGCGGCCGTTGCCCGGGGACCGCTACAGGACCTTCGACACGAACGACTTCGTGCGGGTGTGCTGCGGGTTGGCGATCACCTCGGAGGGGATGCCGACCTTGACGACCACTGCGTTGTCCATGAACACCAAGGAGTCGGCCACCTCGCGGGCGAAGCCCATCTCGTGCGTGACGACGATCATGGTCATCCCGCTCCGGGCGAGCTCGCGCATGACGTCGTGCACATCGCCGACCAGCTCGGGGTCCAGGGTCGAGGTCGGCTCATCGAACGGCATGAGCTTGGGGTGCATGGCCAGGGCCCGGGCGATGGCGGCGCGCTGCTGCTGGCCGCCCGACAGGTGCCCGGGGAAGGAGTTGAACTTCTGCGACAGGCCCACGCGGGCGAGCATCTCCTTGCCGCGCTCGATCGCCTGGTCCCTGTTCTGCCCTTCACGTGGATCGGGGCCTCGACGACATTCTCCAGGGCGGTGAAGTGCGGGAACAGGTTGAACCGCTGGAAGGCCATCCCGACGTCACGGCGCTGCTCGGCCGCACCACTCGGCTTCAGCTCGCGCAGCTTGTCGCCCCGCTCCTCGTAGCCTACGAGCCTGCCGTCGACGAGGAGCCGGCCGGCGTTGACCTGCTCGAGGTGGTTGATGCAGCGCAGGAAGGTGGACCTACCCGAGCCGGATGGTCCGACCAGGCATATGACCTCGCCGCGCCTCGACCATGTAGGCCGCCTCGTTCAGGCCCAGGCCGATGACGGCGAGCCAGAACAGGCTGATCGCCTGCGTGGTGGGCAGGTCGAACAAGGACGTGACGCCCGGCCCCTCGCCGAGTCCAGCGATTGCGCTTGCAGCAGTCGTCGAGTCGGAAGGGGTATGGCTCTTTTGAGTCACGGGTTAGGCACCCACTTCGCCCTCTTCCATGAGGGAAACCCCGCCCCCGTGCGTGTCTATGCGCCCCTATGAATGTGCGGGCGTGCTGACGTCGTCAGCAGACGACCTCCCGGATCCGACCATCCGCGCGGCTGGGCGTCGATCAGGAGGCAACTCATGTCCAGCAGGTGGCGGCCGTCAGCGGCCAAGGAGTCGTCTCGGTTGTGTGCCCTCAGGAGCGTTGCGGTCGCTCGTCGTCTGACGAGACACGGCACGGCAACCGCAGTACCGTCGACGGTGCGTGACGTCGGTTCGGGGGAAGGAGCGACGGTGGAGTCTGCTCATGGCGCGTCACCCCTGGACGCGATCGATAGCCAATGGGGCGGGTCGCGTCGCGGGTCAATGGCGGACGCTGAGCAGGGCTTCGACTCCGGCGCGGGGATCATCGTCGTGGATGACACTCCCTCGGCTCTGCAATTGATGGTGGATCTCCTGGGCCGGGACGGCTACCTCGTGCGGCCGGCCCAATCGGGTGAGCTGGCCATCCGGTCCGCCCTGAGGCGGCCACCGGAATTGATCCTGCTTGATGTCCAGATGCCGGAGATGGACGGCTACGAGGTCTGTAGGCGTCTGAAGGGCGACCCGCGCACGGCGCACATCCCGGTGATCTTCCTGTCTGCCCTCAATGACACGGAGAGCCGGGTGCGGGGACTGGAGGTCGGGGGGCAGGACTTCATCTCCAAGCCGTTCCAGGCCGAGGAGGCTCTCGCGCGGGTGCGCACCCACCTGGCGTTGGGACGGTCGATGCTCGCGCTGGACCGGATGTGCGCGCACCTTGAGCAGGCCGCGATCCGGCGCACCGACGATCTCGATGATCTGTCACGCACCCTGGCACGGCAGGTGCTCGCGCACGGGGAGACGGTTCGAAGGCTTCTCCTGGCCGACAGGGCGATTGACGCGGCACGCGACTCCATCCTGATCACGGATGCCGCAGGGTCGATCCTGGCGGCCAACCCTGCGTGCGTAGCGCTCACGGGCGTGCCCGGCAGTGACCTGCTCGGCGAGCCGCTCCTGAGCCTGTTCGACGACTCGGACGCGAACGGACTGGATGCCACGCTGCCGCTCCCGGGTAGCCTGGCAGGCTCGTGGGCAGGCGAGATGCGCCTCCGGCAGAGGTCGGGAGCAGCTGTTCCCGTGTGGATGGGCCTTGCGGAGTTCCGGGATTCCAGCGACTCGCTGACCCACTATGTGGCGGTCTTCTCGGACATCTCCGAGCGCAAGGAGGCGGAGGCGCGGGTTCAGTACTTGGCCGAGCACGACCTCCTGACGGGGCTGCCGAATCGGGTCCTGTTGCGGGACCGGTTCGAGGTGGCGCTGTCCGTGGCTCGCCGCAACCACGGCCATGTGGCGCTGCTGTTCCTGGATCTCGACAGGTTCAAGTCGGTCAACGACTTCCACGGGCATACGGTGGGAGACGGGTACCTCAAGCAGGTGTCGACCGCGGTCTGCGAGACCCTGCGCAGCTCGGACTCCCTGTGTCGTGTCGGGGGCGACGAGTTCATCGCGCTTCTCACCGGGACCGGTCGCGAGTCGGATATCAGCGACCTTGCCACCAGGGTCCTGCGCCGCGTTGACAGGGAATTCGATGTCGATGGCCATCCGGTGCGTAGGACAGCGAGCATCGGCGTTGCGCTGTATCCGGAGGACGGCGACGAGTTCGACGACCTCAGCCGAAAAGCCGACACGGCCATGTACAACGCGAAGCTCGCGGGCCGCAACGCAGTGGTGTTCCACACCGAGAAGATGAACGAGGCGTTCCGTCGCCGGGCCGATCTCGACGAGGCCCTGAGATCCGCCCTGGCCAACGAAGAGTTCTTCATGCGCTACCAGCCCCAGGTGGAACTGGCCACCGGTCGAACGGTGGGGCTCGAGGCGCTTGTGCGCTGGCAGAGACCCGGTGTCGGGGAGGTCTCACCCAACGACTTCATTCCCTTCGCCGAGGAGTCCGGACTGATCGTCAACCTTGGCAACGCGATCGTCATGCTCGTGTGCGCCCAGGCGCGGGCCTGGCTCGATGAGGGGCTCGAGATTCCCATCTCGGTCAATGTGTCGCCTGTGCAAGTCCGGTCCGGGCGCTTCGACCAGGTTCTCATCGCGGCGCTCGAACAGACTCAGCTCCCGCCACGGCTGATCCAGATCGAGATCACCGAGAGCGGCATGATCGACGAAACGTCCGTGACCGAGGAGATGATCGAGCGCCTTCAAAGGGAAGGGGTGATGCTGAGCATCGACGACTTCCTCACCGGCTACGCGAACTTCGCGTACCTGCGACGGTTCCACCCGTCCCAGCTCAAGATCGACCAGTCCTTCGTCGGCACCATGACGCCGGGATCGGAGAGTCAGGCGATTGTCACGGCCGCTCTGCAGATGGCGCAGATCCTCGGCATCCCGACGGTCGCCGAAGGAGTGGAGACGCAGGCGCAGCGGGATCTCCTCGAGGAGGCTCGATGCACGATCGGGCAGGGGTACCTGTTCTCGCCTCCGCTCGTCGCGGCGGGGATCCCCGCCTGGCTCGGCGATCACCGTCCCACCCCGAGTCCCACCATCACGAAGCACCGGCGGGCTCGTCGGCGCCCGACCTCGAAGGAGCACCATGAGCGGAGTTGAGACCGGACGGCCCGATACAGGCGGATGGTGGAGTGACGACGCGAGCTACCGACTCCTGGTTGACACGGTGCACGACTACGGCATCTTGATGCTGGACCCCGATGGCGTGATCAAGACGTGGAATTCCGGGGCGGAGCGAATCAAGGGCTACACCGCCGAGGAGGCGATCGGGCAGAACTTCTCGATGTTCTACACCCAGGAGGACCTGGATGCGGGCCTGCCCGCGCACGAGCTCGAGATCGCCCAGCAGTCGGGCCGGTTCGAGGCGGAAGGATGGCGGATCTGCCGGGACGGTTCCCGGTTCTGGGCCAGTATGGTGCTCACCGCGCTACGCGACGCTGAGGGCACCCTCCTCGGGTATTCGAAAGTCACCAGAGACCTCACCGAGCGCGAGGAGCAACAGCGACTCGTACGCCAGGCCGCCGCGTACTCCCGCAGCCTCATCGAGGCGGCCCTGGACGCGCTGGTCACCATCTCACCGGACGGCAAGATCACCGATGTCAACGGCGCCACGGAGAGGATCACCGGGCTGACTCGGGATGAGCTGGTCGGAACGGACTTCTGCGACTACTTCACCGCCCCGCAGGAGGCGCGTGCCGGATACGAGCAGGTGTTCCGGGACGGGCAGGTCGTCGACTATCCCCTCGAGCTGCGCCACGCCCTGGGTCACGTGACTCCGGTCCTGTACAACGCGGCGGTCTACCGAGACGAGACGGGCGAGGTCATCGGAGTCCTCGCCGTCGCCCGCGACATCAGCGAACGCAAGCTCGCCGAGGACCGGATACGTCAGCAGAGTCGTGACATCCTGGAGCTGTCGACGCCGGTGATGCAGATCTGGGACGGAATCGTGGCCGTCCCGCTCATAGGCAGTCTCGACAGCCAACGGACGCAGATGTTCATGGAAACGCTGCTGGACCGGATCGTGGAGACGAACTCCCCGATGGCGCTGGTCGACATCACGGGGGTCCCGACCATCGACACGCAGACTGCGCAGCACCTCATCGAGGCCATCACCGCCGTGCGGCTGCTTGGCGCCGAGGTGGTCCTCACCGGCGTTCGGCCCGTGATCGCCCAGACCCTGGTGCACCTTGGGGTGGACCTCTCCGGGATCACCACCCGGGCCTCGATGGCCGCGGGGTTCAAGGTGGCGCTGGAAGCCCTGTCGTTGAAGGTCGTCGACCGCGATTCAGGGGTCCCCCGGTCATGAGGCACAGCAACATCTCGGTTGTCCGGCTGCGGGACGTGCTGCTCGTCACCGTGCCTGCGGATCCAGACGACGACACCGTGACCGAGCTGCAGGTCCAGGTCCTGCAGGCCATGGCTAAGACGGATGCCCAAGGGCTGATCCTGGACATCTCGACCGTCGAGACCCTTGACTCCTTCTTCGCGCGGACCATCACGGAGACGGTCCAGATGGTGGCACTCATGGGAGGGATCACGGTCCTGTGCGGCATGCGGTCGAGTGTGGCCGTGACCTCGACGCAACTGGGCCTGACGCTGGGCGGCACCCTGACCGCACTGGACGTCACTCGCGGCCTGGTGATGCTCAGCGTCGCGCTGTCTGATAGGCGCAAGGGATGAATGCCGTCGATCTCGTCGAGATTCCGATCGAGACGGAGTACGACATCGTGACGACTCGCAGGATCGTACGCGAGGCAGCCACCAATGCTGGGTTCGGCATCACGGACATCACGCGGATCGTGACGGCGGCCTCGGAGCTGGCCAGGAACATCCACCTCTACGCGAGGTCGGGCACCGTCTCGTGCCGAACGATCATCGGACATCGCACCGGTCTCGAAGTGGTCTTCGCCGACCACGGTCCGGGGATTGCAGACGTCGATCAGGCCATGGTTCCCGGCTACACATCTGGAAACGGCCTGGGCATGGGATTGCCGGGAGCCAAGCGGCTGATGGACGAGATGGACGTGCGGAGCAGTCCGGGCGACGGGACGACGGTGGTCATTCGCAAGTGGTTGCGGACCTGACCGTGGCCGTTCCGGGGCCCGAGCCCCGCTGGGAGCACACGATCCGCCACTCCGCTGATGCGCTGATCGCGAGGGCCTCGGCGATGCGGTTGGCGGGAGACGTCGGGTTCGCCGCCATCGAGTGCGAAGAGCTCGGCGTTGTCGTGCGCGAGCTGGCGGCCAACGTGCTCATCCACGCGGGTGAGGGTGACATCTCGATTGTCGGGACGTCGGGAGAGATCCGAATCGAGACCCGCGACCGGGGTCCGGGTATCCCGAGCATCGAGCAGGCAGTCAGCGACGGGTACTCGACGGCCGGCAGTCTCGGCTACGGGTTGGGCACGGTCAACAGGCTGACGGACGGCATGACGATCACATCCGTTCTCGGTGGCGGTACCACCGTCTCGGTGAGGCGGCGCATTCGCGAGCCGCTCGAGACGCACGGGCATTCGCCAGTGGACATCGGCGTGGTAACGCTGCCAAAGCCGGGCTACCGCGAGAACGGCGACAGCTACGTGGTCCGCTCATGGGGTCGCAAGACCCTGGTCGGAGTCATCGATGGGGTCGGCCACGGATCCCCCGCCCAGGCCGCCGCGCTGGCCGCGCGAGAATACGTCCAGAGGCACTATGACCAGCCCTTGGTGGACATCTTCCGGGGCACCGGCATCGCGTGCCGGGGCACTCGAGGAGTGGTCATGGCCCTGGCCCGATTCGACCACGTGGAAGGGCTGCTGGAGTTCGCCTCGGTCGGGAACATCGAGACACGGGTATTCAATGCGGCTGGGCCCACCAACTTCATCGTGCGTCGCGGGATCGTAGGTGTCAACGCACCGCTCCCCAAGGTCACGTCCCACGCCTGGCCGCCCGACGCTGCACTCGTGATGCACTCGGACGGCATCGCAACCCACTGGGGTACTGATGACTTCGCCGAGTTCGCTGACACGCCCTCGAGGATCCAGGCTCACCAGATACTGAACACGTTCGGTCGGCGGACGGACGACGCGACGGTCCTGGTCGTGAAGCCGGCACGTCCATGAGACCGGCATCGGGTCGGCCTGGGGTGGACGAGCTAGCCGCCCAGTTGAAGGCGACACAGGCCGAGTTGAATCAGAGCAACACGGAACTGCTGATGCTGACCAACGACCTCGACGCCACGATCGCCGATCGAACGCGAGAGTTGGAGGAGACACAGGCCGAGCTTCAGCGGAGCAACACAGAGCTGCTGATGCTGACCAACGACCTCGACGTCACCATCGTCGAGCGAACGGCAGAGCTGACGGCGGCCAACGTGGCCCTTCAGCAGGAGATCGAGGAGGTAGAGCGAGCCCGCGCACAACTGCGCCGCAGCACCGAGCGGCTGGAACTGGCAGCCCGTGCGGCCGGGTTGGGTGTCTGGGAATGGGATGTCGCAGCCGACGAACTGGTCTGGGATGACACGACCTTCAGACTGTACGGCGTCGTCGCGGGGGAGTTCTCCGACACCGGCAGCGCCCGCCGGGCACGACTGCATCCCGCGGATCGCGCGTCCCATGCGTTGACTCCGGAATCACCCATGCTGGCCGAACCCACCTTCCAGACGCAGTTCCGCGTGATCGGACCCGACGGCACGACTCGCGTGCTGGCCGCCACCGGCCTCGTCGTTACCGGGGTCGACGGCGCTCCCACGCGTGTCGTCGGGATCGACCAGGACATCACCGAGCGTGTCCGGGTCGCCGAGGAGCTCGACCAGCACGAACATCACCTGCAGGATCTGGTCGACGAGCGCACGACAGAGCTGCGGGACGCGGTAGCGCGCGCCGACTCGGCAAACAGGGCCAAGTCGGTCTTCCTCGCGAACATGAGCCACGAGCTGCGAACCCCGATGAATGCCATCCTCGGATTCACGGACCTGCTGAGGAACGGCGATCTCAGCTCCGAGAAGCACGACGAGTACGTGTCGATCATCGGTGTGAGCGGCCGCCATCTGCTCGAGCTGATCAACGACGTGCTGGACATGGCGAAGATCGAGAGCGGCCGGATCGAATTCGACGCCAGCGCGGTCGATGTGGCGGCCCTGGCCGGGGAGGTCGTGGAGCTCCTGCATGACCGAGCGTTACACCGGGGACTGGCCCTTGAGCTCCACATCGCCTCCGATTTGCCCCAGGTGATCCGGACCGACGAGCTGAAACTGCGCCAGATCCTGCTGAACCTCGTTGGCAATGCCATCAAGTGCACGCCTGAGGGACACGTGTCCCTGACCGTGTCGGGCTCGCAGGAAGCGCCTGGCGGCGCTGCTGTGCTTCGGTTCGAAGCGGCGGACACCGGCGTTGGTATCGCCCCGACGGATCAGGAGCGGATCTTCGAGCCCTTCCAGCAGATCGGCGACTCCCCGGAGGGCACGGGGCTGGGGCTGCCGATCAGCCGCAGCTACGCCGAGTTGATGGGCGGCACACTCACCGTGCATAGCGCGCTGGGGCAGGGTTCGGTGTTCCTGTTGTCGCTTCCCGTGGTGGAGTCCCAGGAGATCCCGGTTCCGACCGACTCGGACGCGCCCGAGGTGGTCGGGCTGGAGCCTGGTCAATCCGTGCGGGTGTTGATCGTCGAGGACGAGAAGGAGAATGCCCTGCTGCTGCAGGTTCTCATGGAGCGTGTCGGAATTGAGGCTGCCATGGCGGTGAACGGCGCCGCCGCGGTCGAGGCGTTCCCCGACGTCGCCCCCGACCTTGTCTGGATGGACCGCCGCATGCCGGCCATGGACGGGATCGAGGCGACCCGACGGATCCGCGCTCTTGACGGCGGAGACCACGTTGTCATCGTCGGCGTCACCGCGTCCGTCTTCGCCGATCAGCGGGCCAGCCTGCTCGCCGCCGGTATGAACGCGGTCATCACGAAGCCATTCGCGGCCCAGGAGATCTACGGCTGCATGGAGAGGCTCCTCGGTGTGCGATTTCGATACGGGCAGCCTGTAGGTGCCGCGCCGCCCCCTCAGGTGAAGCCGAGTGCCGCCGACCTTGCCCGGCTTCCGCAGTCCGTCCTGGATGCCCTCGCCGACGCTCTCACCCTGCTCGACCCGACCGCCATTGCCGAGGCCGTCGAGAAGGTCGCCGCAGTTGACCCTGTCCTCGGCGATTCGCTGAGGGTAGTCACCGAGCACCTCGGCTACCAGAGCATTCTCGCGGCACTGGATGAACTCACACCGTAATCCTCCGCCTCCCATGCTCCCGCGCCTGAGAGCGCACTCCTCAGCGGGTGATGGCCAAGGACGTCGGGGCGTCGCACTGGGCGAGTTGCGCCTGGTCGCGAACGGGGGGCGAGGAGCGCGAAGAGGCCGACTCCCGAGGTGTCGAGACGGCTGCCGCCCGGCATGTTGGCCGTGGCGAGCGGGGACAGGGACGCCGACCGTCCGCATGCTACAAGTGCCGTGTTACCGGTGTGCTCACGGCCGAGCGGGGTCGGCACAATCGTCACGTGACTGACACCGCGGATCGCATCTACCTCAACGGGAGCCTCTTCAGCGCGGGAACCGGGCATCGCCGCGGCTTCGGCGTTGCCACGTCGGGCTCGCGAATCGTGGCGGTCGGCCCCGACGCCGAGGTGCGCGGACTGGCCGCCGTGTCGACGCAGATCGTCGACCTGGCAGGCGGACTGCTCATCCCGGGCATCCAGGACGCGCACATCCACCCGATCAAGGCGGGCGCCACGATGCTCGCCTGCGACCTCTCGGGTGCGCATGATCGCGACTCCTGCCTCGAAGCCGTCCTGGGCTATGCGCGTGCGCACCCCGAGCGGCCATGGATCAAGGGCCGCGGGTGGTCGATGGCCCACTTCGAAGGCGGCACTCCGACGCGCGCGATGCTCGATGCCCTCGTCCCGGATCGTCCGGCCTGCCTCACCAACCGCGACGGCCATGGAGTCTGGGCCAACACCCGGGCGATCGAGGCCGCTGGCCTCAGTGCGGCCACGCCCGACCCGGTCGGCGGGCGCATCGAGCGGGAGTCGGACGGATACCCCGCGGGCACGTTCCACGAGGCGGCCGAGGGGCTGTTCGCCGGCGTGGTTCCCGACTACTCCGCCGACGAGGAGACGGCGGGGCTGCTGGCCGCGCAACGGCACCTATTGTCCCTCGGGATCACCGGATGGCAGGACGCCTGGGTCGGACCCTGCACCGGCTACACCGACATGCTCGAGCCGTACGTGCGGCTCGCATCCGATGGCCGGCTGGTCGCCAGAGTGGTGGGGGCACTCGGCTGGGACACCGGCGGCGATCGCTCGCAGCTCGCCGACCTCGTCGAGAGGCGCCGGTCCGGGACCGTCGGCTCGTTCCGCCCGCTGGCCGTCAAGATCATGCAGGACGGCGTGCCCGAGAACTTCACCGCCGGGATGCTCCAGCCGTACGCGCGACGCTGCGACTGTGCGGTCGCCGGCAGCGGCCTGAGCATGCTGGAGCCCACGGAGCTCGCGTGGGTGGTCGGTGAACTCGACGCCCGCTCCTTCCAGGTGCACGTCCATGCCATCGGGGACCGCGCCGTGCGGGAGACCCTCGACGCGATGTCGTCGGCCCGTGCGGCGAACGGCCCCACGTCGATGCGCCACCACATCGCCCACCTGCAGCACGTCGACCCCCAGGACTGGCCGCGCTTCGCGGAGCTCGGCGTGACGGCGAATGTCCAGGCCTACTGGGCCGCGCACGATGACCAGATGGACGAGCTGAACATCCCCTTCCTAGACGCCGACGTCGTCGCCCGCCAGTACCCCTTCGCCTCGCTGCTGGCCGCGGGCGCCCGGCTGGCCGGCGGCAGCGACTGGCCGGTCTCGACGGCGGACCCCTGGCAGGCCATGCATGTCGCGGTCAACCGCGTCCAGGCCGGCGAGGCGGCGGAGTCGTCCGCCGCATTCTTCCCGCGCAATGCGATCAGCCTCGAGCAGGCCCTGACCGCCTACACCGCAGGCAGCGCTTACGTGAACCACTGCGCCGACGTGGTCGGCCGCATCGAGCCGGGAATGGCGGCCGACCTCGTCGTGCTGAACCAGGATCCGTTCGCCCTGCCGAGCGAGTCGATCGCGAGCACGCGTGCGCTCCGGACGTTCGTCGCCGGACGCGAGGTGTCGTCCGCCTGACGGACACCAGCCGGCCGGACTGCTAGACGGTATGACGTGACGGGCTGAGGCCTCACCCGCGCGCTCGAGCGGTACTTGACCTTCGGTTACGAGCAGATCCCGCTCACTTCGGGAGTGCCTCTCCCTGACTGAGTTGCTGTGTCTTCGGAAACCCAGCAATCCCAGCAACGACAGGCACTTCCGTCATCTCACACCCGTGTCACCCCGCCAACCGACGAAACGGCTGGGCTTGGCAGCCATGAACCACGAATCACGGACGCGACGGCTTTCAGCAAGCCCTCGGCGATCCAAGTAGGCCAAGATGTCAGACAGGGACGAGACTCACGCCTCTGAGCGAGACGTGGACGTGCCACCGGAGGTGCCCATGGCAAGTGCCGCGGTACTGGATTCCGATGGCTTGCAGGCGCTCATCGATGAACTGCACACGCGTGGATACCGAGTACTCGGCCCGACGCTTCGAGATGGCGCCGTGGTGCTGGCCGAGATCTCGAGCCTCGACGACCTGCCTCGGGGCATCGGCGACGAGCAGGCGGCCGGGCGCTACCGGACCCATTCCCGCGACGACGGAGCGCTGTTCGGCTTTGCCGCCACCGCGCAGTCGGCCAAGCCGATCCTGTTCCCGGCCGACGAGCATTTGTGGCGAGGTACCCGTACCGGCGAGGGTTTCGACCTGTCTCGCAGCTCCGTCGAGCCTGCCCCAGTGGCCTTTCTCGGGGTTCGCGGATGTGACCTTGCCGCGATCCGCATCCACGACACCATCCTGATGAGTCGGGACGCGATCGATGTCCACTACGCGACACGGCGTGCCCGATCCCTTCTGATCGCCGTCACGTGCGCGAACCCGGCTGGAACATGCTTCTGCACCTCGATGGGCACCGGGCCCAGGCCTGGCGAGGGCGCCGACCTGATCCTCACGGAACTGCTCGACGCCGATGGGCACCGGTTCCTCGTCGAGTCCGAGACCTCCGCCGGCGCTGATGTCCTCGCGGCGCTGCCCACCACTCAGGCAACCCCGGCCGACCGGGGAGCAGCGCAAGGCGTAGTCGCCGCCGCGACGACTCAGATGGGCCGGGAGATGCGAACGGACGACCTGCGCGACCTGCTCTACGCCAGCGCCGAGAGCCTCCGATGGAACGACGTGGCCGACCGCTGCCTGGCCTGCGCCAACTGCACCATGGTCTGTCCCACCTGCTTCTGCACGTCGGTGGAGGATGTCAGCGACCTGTCTGGGGACATTGACGACCGCCATCGGGTGTGGGACTCCTGCTTCTCGATGGAGTATTCGCGGCTGCACGGCGGCGCGGTGCGGACCTCGCCCGGCGCACGCTACCGGCAGTGGCTCACGCACAAGCTGGCCGCCTGGCCCGACCAGTTCGGGATGTCCGGCTGCGTGGGCTGCGGGCGGTGCATCACGTGGTGTCCAGCCTCGATCGATCTCACTGCGGAGGTGGCCGCACTGCGTGAGGACGCAGCACACCGCGAGGCCACACCGCCCGGGACGAGCACACCGAGACAGCCGAGTACGGACCGATAGGAGGACCCCATGCGCACCCTGGCCGAGTACCTTCCCGAGCATCCATTCTTCGCCGGACTCGACGACGCGGCGATGGACCTAGTGGTTGGGTGCGCCCAGAACGTGCACTTCAAGGAAGGCGAGGCCGTCTTTCGCGCCGGGGAGCCGGCGAACACCTTCTACGTCATCCGCCGCGGCCGAGTGGCTCTGGAGATCCACGACCCCCGTCGGGGGGCGATCGTCGTCGCCAGCCTCGGCGACGGTGAGGTCGTCGGATGGTCCTGGCTGGTGCCGCCGTACCGGTGGATGTACGACGCCCGTGCCGTCTCTGCGGTCAGTGCCGTGGCCCTGGACGGGGCCTGCCTGCGTGGCAAGGCAGACCAGGATCCGGCGCTGGGCTATGCACTGATGCAGCGTGTTTGCCACGTGATGTACGACCGCCTGCAGGACGCCCGTATGCGCCTGCTCGACCTGTACGGGAACCCCGCGTGAGCGTGCGTGCGCCGACTGCGGCGCCGAGTCCTGACCTCCTGACCGATCCGATGATCCCCCGCAGGTTCGCGGTGGTGGGGACCCACTTGGACACGCGAGACACCGTGACGCTGGCACTGGAGCCCATCGACGGCGTGCCTTTGTCCCACCGGGCCGGGCAGTTCGCCATGTTGCACGCCTTCGGCGTCGGCGAGGTGCCCATCTCGATCTGCGGCGATCCAACGCGCCCTGGTCCATTGCTGCACACGATCCGCGACGTGGGCGCGGTCACCCATGCGCTCGTCACCGCGGAGGTCGGCACGACCATCGGCGTCCGTGGCCCCTTCGGCACCGGCTGGGACGTCGCCGACGGCATGGGGGGAGACGTCGTCGTTGTCACCGGCGGTATCGGACTGGCGCCCCTGCGGCCGGCGATCCTGGAGGTCGTGTCGCGGCGGGCCGACTACGGCCGGGTTGTGCTGCTATACGGGGCGCGCTCGCCGGAGGACATCCTGTTCGCCGACGACATGGCCGCCTGGGCACGGAGATACGACATCGTCGTCGAGGTAACTGTCGACTACGGCCCGCCCACTTGGAGGGGACGAGTGGGCCTAGTCACCGGCCTGGTGGCCCGGGCCGGCTTCGACCCGCTGCACACCCTGGCCCTGGTCTGCGGTCCCGAGGTGATGATGCGCTATGCCGGCACGGCGCTGTACGACCGCGGCGTTCCGCTCGATCGCATCCGCCTGTCGATGGAGCGCAACATGAAGTGCGGTGTCGGGTTGTGCGGGCACTGCCAGTTGCGCGAGCTGTTCCTCTGCGTCGATGGGCCTGTCCTCGGCTACGACCGGCTCGCCCCGCTGATGGAAATCAGGGAGTTGTGATGGCCGAGGCCCCGACGCTGGCCGTGTGGAAATTCGCCTCCTGCGACGGCTGCCAGTTGACGTTGCTCAACTGCGAGGAGGAGCTGCTCGCCTTGGCCGAGCGGGTGACGGTCGCCTACTTCCCCGAAGCCACCCGTGCGGTCGTCGACGGGCCTTACGACATCAGTCTGGTAGAAGGCTCGATCACGACGTCGGCGGATGCCGAGCGCATCCAGCAGGTGCGCGCCGTCTCCGGCCAGCTCATCACGATCGGGGCCTGCGCGACTGCCGGTGGCATCCAGGCCCTGCGCAATTTCGCCGACGTGTCGGAGTTCCTGTCCGTCGTCTACGCCCACCCGGCATGCGTAGACACCCTCGACCGTTCCACGCCCATCTCCGCACACGTCACCGTGGACTTCCAACTGCGCGGCTGCCCGATCGACAAGCGCCAGCTGCTCGAGGTCCTCGCGGCCACGCTGCAGGGCCGACGGCCACGGATCCCCACCTACAGCGTCTGCGTGGAGTGCAAGCGGCGAGGGACCCCCTGTGTCGCCGTGGCGGCCGGATCGCCTTGCCTTGGCCCCGTGACCCAGGCCGGGTGCGGGGCGCTGTGCCCGACGTTTCGTCGTGGCTGCTACGGCTGCTTCGGGCCGAGCGACACCGCCAACACGGCATCGCTGGCCGAGCAGCTGCGAACTCATGGCATGACGGAAGCCGAGGTGATGCGCCTGTTTCGCACCTTCAATGCCGGTGCCGAGCCGTTCCGGGTGGAGAGTACGGCGCACGAGCAGGCACCGGCCGGGGCCACTTCCAGCCCCGGGGGCCGGGCATCGCCTCGACAAGGAGTGACTCCATGACCCACGAGATGTCGTCCGGCAGCCACGTGCTGTCGGTCGAAATGCTGGCCCGGGTGGAGGGCGAGGGCGGGATGCACGTCCATGTCCAGGACGGCGAGGTCCGTGACGTCCACCTGCGCATCTTCGAGCCGCCTCGCTTCTTCGAGGCGTTCCTGCGTGGACGCGCCTACACCGAGCCACCGGACATCACGGCCCGAATCTGCGGCATCTGTCCGGTGGCCTACCAGATGAGCGCCTGTCTCGCCGTCGAGGACGCCTGCGGGGTGACCGTGCCCGACGAGATCCGACAGCTGCGCCGGCTGCTGTACTGCGGGGAGTGGATCGAGAGCCACGCGCTGCACATCTTCATGCTTCATGCCCCTGACCTGATGGGCTACGACGGCGGCATCGAGATGGCCCGCGACCACCGCGAATTGGTGGAATCCGCCCTGCGGATCAAGCGCGCGGGCAACGACCTCATGACGACGGTCGGTGGGCGCGCCGTGCATCCCGTGAACGTGCGCGTCGGCGGGTTCCACCGCCTGCCCACCCACGACGAGCTCGCAGATCTGCGCCCGCAACTGGTTGCTGCCCGCGAGGAGGCGATCGCCGCGGTGCCGATCATCTCCGGCTTCGACTTCCCCGACTTCGAGCAGCCCTACCTTTACCTGTCGTTGAACTCGGAGCACGGCTACCCCATGGAATCCGGGGCGCTGGTCACGACATCGGGACTCAGCGCACCGGTGCGTGCCTTCGGCGAGCACGTCGTCGAGACACACGTCGCACATTCGAACGCGCTGCACTCCGCCTTCGATGGCCAGCCGTACCTCGTCGGCCCGCTCGCCAGGTACACCCTCAACTACTCCTCGCTGGCCCCCCTGGCCCGCGAGGCAGCGGAGGCTGGCGGCCTTGGATCCACCTGCCGCAACCCCTTCCGCTCGATCATCGTCCGAACGGTCGAGCTGATCCACGCCCTTGACGAGGCGATCCGGCTCATCGACGGCTGGCATGGAGCGCCTGCGGCGTCGGTGCCGGTCCCAGCCCGGGCTGGGGAGGGCCATGGCGCCACCGAGGCCCCACGCGGCCTGCTGTATCACCGCTACCGGATCGACGACACGGGGACGATCCTCGACGTGCAGATCACCCCGCCGACCTCGCAGAACCAGTCGGCGATCGAAGCCGACCTGCGCGCATTCGTGCAGGCCAACCTGCACCTGTCACACGACGAGCTCACGCGCCAGTGCGAGGTCGCGATTCGCACCTACGACCCGTGCATCTCCTGCGCAACCCACTTCCTGGACCTGCGGATCGAGCACCCGTGAACGACCCGGCTCATCGACGTACCCGGCCTGAACGGGCGCTGGTGGTGGGCCTGGGATCTATCGATCGCGGTGACGACGCGGTCGGACCCGTGGTCGCGGCCATGGTCCGCGAGGAGCTGGCTGCAGACGGTCCACGTGGTGTGCACGTGGTCGAGCACGAGGATCCGACCGCCCTCATCGACCTCATGGAGGGCTTCAGTCTGGTCGTCCTCGCCGACGCCTCACGCTCGGGAGCTCCTGCCGGGACAGTCACCGTCCATGAGGTCCGCCAGGGCAAACCGGCCCTCCCTGCTCGCGCGCGATCGGGGCCGTCGGGAACACACGGCCTGGGGCTCGCCCAGGCGCTCGAACTGGCCCGCTCCCTAGACCGCCTCCCGGACCGCGTCGTGGTTATCGGCATCGAGGCGGCTCACTTCGAGCACGGTCGACCGCTATCCACGCCCGTGACCTCTGCTGTGACGACCGCGGTCGACGCGGTCCTCGGCATACTGCGGGACGGGACAGTGTGAGCGCGCATCTAGCGTTCCCCTCGCGGTGCAGTCTCTGAAGCATCGCCTTCGCCTAGGCGGCCGGGAACCCGGTCACGTCGAGGACATAGGTGTAGTTGGCCTTGGCGGTCGCGTAGACCCTCGTGCCGTCCGGTGAGACGGCCAGGTAGTTCATCGACCTCCCCTGCACCGGGATGGTGCCGATGATGGCGTTGGTGGCGACGTCGACGACGCCCACCCCGTTCGTGCCGACGTAGAGCCGCGTGCCGTCACGGCTCACGGCGACGTCCTCGGGCCCGTCCGCGAACGGGATCTGGGCGACGACCGTGAGGGTGGCGGTGTCGATGGCGAACACCAGGTCGGAGTCGTCGCTCGTCGCGTAGAGACGGGAGCCGTCGGGTGACACGGTGACGTTGTCGGTGAAGGCGCCGGTCTGGACGGTGTCGATCTCACGGGGAATCGTCGTGTCGACGACGGAGACGGTGCTCGAGCCGGTGTTCGCGACATACGCGCGCTGGCCGTTGGGGCTGAAGGCGACGTCCATCGGCTTGAGACCCACGAAGAGGCTGTCGACGACCTTGTCGGTGCGGGTGCTGACGATGGCGACCTCGTCGCTGTCCGCGCAGGTCACGTAGAGCGCCCTGCCATTCGGGTTGACCGCGAGATCGACGGGAGACTCGCAGACGTCGATCCGCTTGACGACCCGACGGGTGACGAGATTGACGACAGCCACCTGCCCGTCGTCGTTCATGCTGACGTACGCCCTTCTGCCGCTCGGCGCGACGGCGACGCCGGCCTGGCCGCTGCCGACCCTTATGGAGAACGCCTTCCTGCTGGTCGAGATCTCGATCGCGTCGAGGAAGGCGGTGTCGTAGTTGCTCACATACACGTAGCGGCCGTGCGGGCCGACCTCGATGTCGGACGGTGAGCCGGGGGTCTTCACCCGGGCGATGATGCGCGATGCATCCGACGGGGCGAGGGGCTGGGCGGGGGCCGCATCGCCGATGACGCCGACGAGCAGGCCGGCCAGGGCCAGGCCGAGGGCTGATCGCAGAACCGTGCCGTGACGTGCGCGCGTCGTCATGGTGACGCTCCCCTCGTGTCCTGCTTGGCAGGCTACGCCCGAAGCGGTGGGGATGTCCTGCCTGCGCGTGCGCAGATGCTTGCAGCCGTCGTCCCGAGACGCGAGTCCCGAGACGACGGCTGCAGCATTCGTCGACCGTGCGACTACGGGGTGTTGCCGGGGACGAGCATCGGCGTGAAGGTGAAGACCTGCGGGGTGTTCGGCGCGATGTCCGCCTTCACCCAGTGGTTCCTGAGCTCGCCGAACGTGGTGACGCGGGTGAAGTTCGGCACCACCGCGCCGGCGGCGTCCGTCAGCGGCTGGTCGACGACGTACTCGTGCGTGTCGCCGTTCACCAGCACCACCGGTCGCCCGAATCCCGCCGTCAGCTGGGCGAGCTTCGCCTTCTCGTCGGCGTAGTGCGCGGTGGGATCGGTCGGCGCCCACATGTCCGCCTGCTGGACGATCATGACGCCCTTGGATCCATGGGTCTTCGCGAACCGGAAGCCCGCCTCGAGCCACGCCAGGTTGGCGGCATTGCGAGCCGTGTACTCGGCGAGGTCGCCGTTCTGCGGACGGCCGGTGACCGACACGAGCTTCTTGTCGGCATCGAGCGCATTGCCACCGGCATCGGTCACCGGGTAGTTGTTGTCGGTGCCGGGCACGTTGATCGTGATGAACGTGACGCCGTCGTGATCCCATCGGGCGTTCTCCGGGAAGGCCGCGCTCTGACGCGTGACGTCCATGCGATCCTGGCCCTGCGACTCGGAGTCCGCGAAGAACGTCGACCGGATCAGGGCCAGGCGCTCGTTCGGGTCGTAGGCGCCGTTGTTGGTGCGGTCGCAATCGGTCCACTCGTTGTCGCCGGGGGTGTAGACGGTGGCCCACACGATCTGCGAGAACGTGGACCTCGCCTGGTCGTACTGGAGCTGGTCGCAGCGTGACGATCCGTTCTTGATGTCGCCGTCGAAGACCGTGAACTCGAGCTCCTGCTTGTTGATGTCGGCGATCAAGGCAGGCAGTTGCGCCAGGCCGGTGGCGCCGTAGGGCATGTCGCCCCACAGGCCGATCGAGTAGCCGTCGTGCCGGTCGCTCTGGCCGTGCTGCTCGCCATGGCTGCTCTGGTCCTGGCCGCCGTCTCCATGGCCACGGTCGGACGCGGAAGCGCCGGACAGGGGCAGGGCGAGCACGGATGCGCTGACGGCCACGATGCTGGCGGCCACCAGGGCGGTGCGACGAATCCTCATGTGGTTTCTCCTTCGACACGGAATCTGACGCGTCACTGGACCATCCGGGGGTGATGTGCAGTGGCGTGCCCGATGGCGGGGAGGTGAACATCGGCAGTACCGAGGCCGATGGCAGCTGCGGCATTCGCCGCGAGGTCGAGATCGAGCGCTCCGCCGGCAACGCCGACCCAGCCCGGATTCCGGGTCTCGGGCCGTGCCTGTGCGACCCTGTTGGGGTGGGCAGCAGAGCAGGCATGAGGCGCGGGGGGCGGCTGATGGCCGCCGTGGCCGCGCTGGTCGTCGCGGGCGGCCTGCTGTCGGCCTGCGCCCCGTCGACGTCCGATACGGCGGCGTCGGTGGCACGGGCGTCCGGTACCGGCGGCGACGCGGGTGCGCAGGCCTCTGCGGCGGGGAAGCCGGACGAGACTCCCGTCGACATCGCCCTCCCGATGAACTGGGTGACCGATGGCATGCGTCGCGACGGTGACGGCTATGCATTGACCCTGACCGCGACCGGCCGGCCGGGTGTGTACGACGCGCACTTCTTCCATCAGGCGGCGGACGGCTCCGTCAGTGGCCAGCAGTTCCTGACAGTGAAGGTCACCGGCCGCGACAGCCTGCAGGTCACCTGGGCGGACGGGTCGGTCGAGCCCGGCACCCTGGCGCTGGCCGAGGACGGCAGTCCGCAGACCGAGCTGGCGCTTGATCCCGGCTGCCTGGCCTTCCTCGAGCCGGGCCGCTCGCAGCTGGACTGCCGTCTGTACCCGAAGGGCGAGGCCGCACCCTCCGCAGGCTCGTCCGCGGCGCCGTCGGCCGCCGAGACCCTGGTGGCGATGCCGGGTACGGACGAGGCCATGGGCTACCTGTGCTCGGTCTCCGCCGACTCACTGGCCCACGTGACGAGCAAGGCGTCCGACCCCTTCGACACCGCCGTGCTGCAGATCGCCCTGGGCCAGCTGGAGTACGACTCCGGCCCGATCGACGGGGTCTACGGAAGGCAGACGAGAGCCGCCGTGCTGGCGTACCAGCAGGCTGCGAGCCTGACCGTGGACGGACTCGTCGGGCCGAGGACCTGGACGAGCCTGCAGGCCGACGCCTGCCGCGTGGGACAGGACCCGGCGCAGTAGGGCGCCGGGACGGCGACTACTTGAGCGTGCCGATCCGGTACGCGGTGAGATAGCGCGCGGCGGACGCCGAGTTGGCGTGCTGCGAGTTGAACGCCGCCGACCCGTTCCGCCCGCACATGGCGACGATGCGGCTCGAGCCGCCCGGGTGCTTGCTGACCCAGCCGGTCACGTTGTAGACCCTGCTGTTCACGACCGTCCAGCAGTTGGAAGCGGTCCTGTGCGCCTTCACCTGGGCCATCGTGTAGGCCTTCGCCGACTGCGCGCCGACTGCGCGCCGACCGTGCTGCTCGCCTGCGCGGCCTGGGCCGCCGGGGCGGCCAGGAGGGCGGACAGTGCCATCGGCACGGCGGCTGCGGCGGCGATCACGCGGATCGCCGATGTACGTGACTTCATGACGGTGGTACTCCCCTGCCGGAACGGGCGGCAGGGCGACTGTCCGACCTGCCGGGCTGTGGTGGACGTGCTCGTGGTGATGGCAGCGACTAGCCCAGGGCCCCGATCGCGAACCCGGCGAGGACCTTGGTCGGATTGCCCTGCCCCTTGTGCTGGCCGTTGAACTGCGAGGTGCCGTCGACGCCGCACATGGCCTCGATCACGCCGGAGCCGCCGGGGTGCTGGGGGATCCACTGGGTCAGGTCGTAGACGTTGCCGCTGACGGCCGACCAGCAGTCGGCCGCGGTGGCGTGGGTCGCGACGTCCGCCAGCGTGTAGGTGGCCGGCCCCGAGGCGATCGCCGAGGCGGAGGCTGCCGGCGCCGCGGACGCTGCGGGAGCGGCCGATGCCGTCGTGCCGCTGCTCGTGGTGCCGAGCGCCCCGATGACGAATCCCTCCAACGTCGTGGCCGGATTGCCCTGCCCCTTGTGCTGGCTGTCGAACTGCGAGGTGCCGTCGATGCCGCACATGGCCTCGATCACGCCGGAGCCGCCGGGGTGCTGGGGGATCCACTGGGTCAGGTCGTAGACGTTGCCGTTGACGGCCGACCAGCAGTCGGCCGCGGTGGAGTGGGCCGCGACGTCGGCCAGCGTGTAGGTCGTGGCCCCCGACGCGGCCGGGGACGCAGCCGCGGTGGCGACGGTCGCGGCGGCGACAGGTGCGGCGGCGACAGGTGCCGGAGCGTCACTGCCGAGCCTCCCCGAGGGCCACGCGGCCTGCGCACCGGTGTGACCGACCACGATCGTCATGCCAGCGGTCACGATGGCGAGGATCATGGCGATGATGCCGACGAGGAGCTGCGCACCGGACCCGATGCGCGACGAGGACTCGGGGTTCTTGCGCGACGCCCGGCGCTGGAGCCACAGCCACGCGCCGGCCGAGAGGAGGAGCACGACGGCGACGTACGGCAGCAGGTCGCCCCACTTGGCGTGCGTCACCGGGAGGCCGACGTGGTTGGCGAGCTGCTCGCCCGACGCCTTGGAGATGATGGCCGCGCCCGTTCCGAGGGCGAGGCCGGCCATGACGGCCCAGATGAAGGCGCCTCGCCACTTCGGCACGAGGATGATGCCGATGAGCGCGATGGCGCACAGCGGGAGCAGGACGACCGCGAAGTGCACCACCAGGATGTGGACCGGCAGCCCACCCGTCACGTACAGCGGGTTGTCGAGGGCGGCGAGGGCATCGATCGTTGAGAGCGAAGGCACGTGGAGACTCCAGGTAGATGGAAGATGCGGGACCGAACGTCGTGCCGGCCTACCGGAGCCGACCGATCTTGTAGTCGTTGAGGATGCTCGCGACGTTGGCGTTTCCGCCGTGCTGGGAGGTGAAGGCCGCCGTCCCGTTGCGTCCGCACATGCCCGCGATGGCCGCTGAGCCGCCGGGGTGCAGCCCGATCCACGCGGTGAGGTCGTAGACGTTGCGGTTGACCACTGACCAGCAGTGGCCGGTGGCGCCGTGCCGCCTGACCTGCTTCATCGCGTAGGTCTTCGAGGCGGCGTCGAGGCGGTCGTCGAGGCGGTCGCGGACGACGCGTCGAAGGCGCCGATGCGGTAGCGGGCCAGCGCCTGCGCCGGCTCGTTCTCGTCGTCGCCCTGGCGACTCGCGCCATGCTGCGCGTTGTAGGAGGCACTGGCGTTGCGACCGCACATCGCCTTGATGACGGCGGGCCCGCCCTCGTGCCGATTGATCCAGTTCGTCAGGTCGTACACGCCGCCGTTCACGGCGGACCAGCAGTCCGCAGGCGTGGCGTGCCTCTGGACGTCGGCGAGTGTGTAGGTGGTCTCCGCGCTCGCCGACGGTGCCGCCAGCACGGATGCGGCGATGGCCAAGGGCACTGCCGCCCCGACGATGAACCGCGTGAGGGTCGTGCCGGTCGCGCTCATGCTGGACTCCTCGATCAAGGTGACGAGCGGTCCCATCGGTCTGCCCCGGCCGCTCGGCCACGTGTCTGAAACGTACTGACGTCAGGTCCGCTCAGCGTTCGAGCAGTCCAAAATCCTGGTAAGCCTCGTGACGGGGTCACTCGCGCCGACTCCACTGGGTGGTGGGTACTAGAGGGCGGTGGCCGTGGTCAGGCCCTCCAGGACGGCTTCCTCGACGGTCCGCGGGGCCAGGCAGTCGCCGATGCACGTGCAGCCGAGCACTCCGCGCGCAGCGGCGTCGAACAGGGCCGTCGACCGCGCAGGTGGCCCTGCGACAGCACCAGCGCGCTGACGCCGGCTCGACGATCACCGGTTCGCCGGTGAGCACGTGCTGCAGGTACACCGTGTCGTCGTCGGCGCCGTACGGCCGCACCAGCGGCACCATCTCCACGCCCAGCTTGGTGGCCTCGCCGATCATCGCGTCGCGCACGTACTGCTGCAGCCGCTGGCCGGCGTAGTAGCCGGACGACGCCGAGCGTGACCGGGTGGCCCTGCTGGGCGAGCAGGGTCGCGACGCCGAGGCCGATCCAGTCGCAGCGCCAGTCGGCGACGACGACCCGGCCGGCCGGCACGCTCGGCACCGCGCAGCACGTCCCAGGCGGTCAGCACGATGAGGTCGCCCATCAGCTCCAGCTCGGGCACCCGCGGCACCGCGCCGGTGGCGAGCACGATCGCGTCCGGCCGCCAGCTCCGCGCAGCAGCGTGGCGTCGACACGGCGTGCCGAGGATGCACCTCGACGCCGGCGCGCTCCGACCTCGCGGCGCAGGTTCGTCGATGGCACCGCCGAACTCGGCGCGGCCGGGCAGCTTCCTGCGCCAGCAGCATCTGGCCACCGAGGCGTCGGTCCGCCTCGTAGCAGCGTGACGCGGTGGCCGCGCTCGGCCGCCACCGCGGCCGCCTTCATGCCCGCCGGCCCGCCACCGACCACCACGACGTGCCGCGGACGTGCTCGGTGCGCATGCGCACGCCGTAGGTGCGCTCGCGGCCCGTCTCGGGGTGCTGGATGCACGAGATCGGGTAGCCGGCGTGGAAGTGGCCGATGCAGGCCTGGTTGCAGCCGATGCAGGCGCGGATCTCGTCGAGCTCGCCGGCCTTCGCCTTCGTCGGCATCTCCGGGTCGCAGATGAGGGCACGGGTCATGATCGACCGCGTCGGCCTCGCCCTGGGCGATGATCCGCTCGGCGTCCTGCGGCTGGTTGACGCGGCCGGACGCGATGACCGGCACGGTCACGACGGCCTTCGCTGCGAGCCGCGACCGAGGTGGTGTAACCGGGCGCAGTGGTCATCGGCGGCGCGATGTGGCCGCAGCCGCGAGCGTCGCCGAGGTGCCGACGGTGACGGAGACGTAGTCGAGCAGGTCCGTCGCGCGTCCAGCAGCGCCAGCGCCTCGCAGCGTCTCGTCCTCGGTCAGGCCCTCGTCGCTGCGCTCCTCGCCCACGGAGATGCGCAGGCCGACGGCCATGCGTGCCCCGCACGGCCTCGCGCACGCTGACCAGCACGTCGCGCAGGAATCGCAGCCGGTTCTCGTCAGCGAGCCGCCGTACTCGTCGGTGCGCAGGTTGGTTCGCGGGTTCAGGAACTGGGCCGGCAGGTAGCCGTGCGAGGCGACGACCTCGACGCCGTCGAACCCGGCCGCGCGGACCCGTGCGGCCGCCGACGCGTAGCAGCCGCACGATCTCGTGCACGAGGGCGTGCGGCATCGCCCGACGGCATCACGTGAACCGCTCGTTCGGGCACCGCCGACGGGGCGAGCGCGACGGGCATCGTGCCGTCCTCGCTCTCCATCATCTCGCGGCCGTCGTGGAAGAGCTGCTGGAACGATGGCCGCGCCGTGGCCGTGTTCACCGCGTCGGCGAGCCGGGTGAGGCCGGGGATGCACGAGTCGTCGTCGGCCATCAGCACATGGCTGGTGTACTTCGCGGTCGCGTGCACGCCGGCCACCTGCGCGACGATCAGGCCGGCGCCGCCGGCCGCGCGGGCCTCCTGGTACGCGACCAGCTGGTCGGTGACCTCGCCGTCGACGGCCATCACGGTGTCGTGGCCGGACGACACGATGCGGTTGCGGACCGTCGATCGGCCCGATCCGCAGGGGGTCGAACAGGTGCGGGAGGGCGGCGGCGCTGGTCACGGGGTCAGTCTCCCGCAGGCGGATCGGTCTTGCGCAGCGGCACCCACTGCCTCGCGGCGCCGGATGCGTTGCCGGGGAGCCTGCCTCGGACGTACTCTCACGCGCAACGACGACGCGGGGAGTTGGCCAGGCGGGTCGCGGTGCTGGGCACGGGAATGGCCGGGCAGGCCTTTCGGCCACACCGACATCATCGACCTGGGCGACATCAGCACGTGCCGCGGGACGGAGATGTACCTGCCACTGTGGCTGCGCGTCATGGGTGCACTGGGCACCGGGCAGTTCAACCTCAAGGTCGTTCGCTGACCCGACCGACGCTCGTCAGCGCACGAAGGGGTTCTCCCACAGCTGGAGGCCGTCCTGCACCGTGAAGCCCGCGAGGGTCGGATGGGTCATCGCGAAGACCGCCTTGCACGGATCGTCGATCGTCAGGCCCCAGCCGCGCGGCAGGAAATGCGCCTGAAGGCGGCCCTCGGTCAGGCGGTCGGTGGTTCCCAGCGCCATGAGGCGGACGGTGCGCTGGATGACGTCGCTGGCCGGCTCGACCAGCTCGAACTCGACCCCCTGGACGTCGACGTGCAGCAGGTCGGTGAGCCCTGGGGCGGCCAGGAGCGCCGCCAGCGAGATCGCCGCGACGTCGTGATGCGCGAGGTGCGCCCCCCTGTAGTCGACGTCGGTGCCGGGCAGCGTCCAGACCGCCCCGCCCATGTCCTCCGGGTCGAGGTCGGGGAAGCGCAAGGTGGTCGTGGTGTGCCAGCCGGCGGCGCGAACGACCCGCAGCTCGACGTCGCCGGCGGGCTCGCGCAACCGGGCCTCGATCTGCGCGGGGGAGCCCTCGATCAGCTCGGCGCTGACGGCGTTGTCGGCCGCGTGCTGCATGGCCCAGGAGGCGCGTACGACGTCGGCCTCCACCGCGATGCCCTCCGGCCGAAGGCCGCGACGGCGCGCCTGGACGATGCCTGCGACGCACCACGGCGCCCAGCCGGCGCCGATCTCCACGATGCGGAAGGTCTCCCGGGCCGAGTTGAGCGCGTTCGCGAGGGCGACGTACTCGACGTCCTCGCTGCGGTACCCGTCGTCGGGGATGGGCAGCGCCGTGCTCGTCCGGCCCGCCAGCTCGGCGGGGGCCCACGGCAGCATGCCCACGCGTGTGGGCACGCCGTCCCAGTCGACGTAGAAGTCCGTCCCCGGATCGGGCAGGTCCGGCGCTCGGAGGCTCTCGAGGAGGGCGGGGTAGTCGGCCGGTCGGATCGGCACGGCGATGCCGTTGCCGAGGCTCGGCACGGCCGGCGCCACCCGCGGGAGGTCCGCCGGCCCGGCAGGCGTCCTGGACGTCCATGAAAGTCGCACCGGCAAAAGATAGCGGCGGCGTCAACCTGGCATCCCGTTTTGGGATCCGCGTGTCGCAATCGACACAATGGCGCCGTGGCTCCTCCCCGACGCAACCTCGTGAACCTCGAGTCCGTGAGCAAGTCGTTCGGCGACCGTCCGCTGCTGGACGCGGTGTCCACGGGCGTGAGCGCAGGCGATCGCCTGGGCGTGGTCGGGCGGAACGGAGCGGGCAAGAGCACGCTGCTGAACGTCATGGGCGGTACCGAGCCGGTCGACTCCGGCCGGGTGAGCACGGCGGCCGGGGTGCATGTGGGGTTCCTGCGGCAGAACCCCGCCTTCGATCCCGAGGCGACGATCCTGCAGGCCGTGGTGGGGGAGCGCGCCACCCACGAGTGGGCGGCCCGGGCGGGGGTCCGCGAGGTGCTGGACGGCCTGCTCGGCGGGTTCGACGACGCGCTGCTCGACCGGCGAGTGGGCGGGCTGTCCGGCGGGGAGCGCCGCAGGGTCGAGCTGGCCCGACTGCTCGTCTCCGACCTCGACCTGCTGCTGCTCGACGAGCCGACTAACCACCTCGACGTCGAGATCGTGGCCTGGCTCGCCGAGTACCTCAAGGCCCGGCCGGCGCTGGCCGTCGTCGTCGTCACGCACGACCGGTGGTTCCTCGACGAGGTCTGCGACCGCACGTGGGAGGTGGTCGGCGGCAACGTCGAGGAGTACGACGGTGGCTACTCGGCGTACGTCCTTTCGAAGGCCGAGCGGATGCGGCAGGGCGCGGCGGCGGAGGCCCGGCGCAACAACCTGATCCGCAAGGAGCTGGCATGGCTGCGGCGCGGCCCGCCGGCCCGTACGTCCAAGCCCAAGTTCCGCATCGATGCGGCGAACGAGCTGATAAGTGCCGAGCCGCCGCCGCGCGATGCTGTCGAGCTGCTGTCCTTCGCGGACGCCCGCCTTGGCAAGACCGTCTTCGAGGTGCACGACGCCTCGCTGTCGATGGGCGACAAGCAGATCTTCGATCACCTGACCTGGAACATCGGCCCGGGGCAGCGCATCGGCATCCTCGGCGCGAACGGCGCCGGCAAGACCTCGCTCATGCGGATGCTGCTGGGCGAGCGTGCCACCCGTCCCGCGGCCGCGTCGTGACCGGCGTGACGGTGAAGCCGGCGTATCTGTCGCAGCACCTCGAGGAGCTGGACCCGACGTGGCGCGTGCTCGAGTCGGTCGAGCACGTGGCGCAGCGGGTCGACCTGGGCAAGGGTCGCGAGCTGACCGCGTCGCAGCTGTGCGAGCGGCTTGGGTTCGGCACCGACGGCCAGTGGACGCCCGTCGGCGACCTGTCCGGCGGTGAGCGTCGACGCCTGCAGCTGACGCGCCTGCTCATGGGCGCGCCCAACGTCCTCGTGCTCGACGAGCCCACGAACGACTTCGACGTCGAGACGCTCTCGGCGCTGGAGGACCTGCTCGACGGCTTCGCGGGGACCATCCTGATCGTCTCGCACGACCGGTACTTCCTCGAGCGGGTCTGCGACGACTTCGTCGCGCTGCTCGGCGACGGCCACGTGCGCGAGCTGACCGGCGGCGTCGAGGACTACCTGGGCCGGCGCAAGGCGGTGGTGCGGGCGCAGGCCACGTCCACGGCGTCGGTGCAGGCGGAGAGGACCACGTCCGCCCTCGACCGCGATGCTCGAAAGGCCATGGCGCGCCTCGAGCGCCAGATCGAGAAGCTCGCCGCCCGCGAGGCGTCGCTGCACGACGAGCTCGCCGCGCATGCCACCGACTTCGAGCGGGTGTCCGCGCTCAACGAGGAGCTGCGCACCGTCACCGCCGAGCGCGAGTCGCTCGAGGAGGCATGGCTGGAGATGGTCACGTAACCCCTCGATGCCTCGTCACTCGTTGGGGTCCCGCGGGCCACCGAGGCCCCCACGAGTGACGAGGCATCGAGGGGCGCCTCCGTAGACTGCGACGGTGACCCTGCCCACGCGAACCGTCGGTGACCTGTCCGTGTCGGCCCTGGGCCTCGGCTGCATGCCGCTGTCGAACCCCGGGATGCTGGACGAGCGCGAGCGGGCGATGGCCACCATCCACCGCGCGCTCGACCTGGGCATCACCCTCCTGGACACGTCCGACATCTATGCGCCCTCCTGGGACGCCGTCGGCCACAACGAGGCGCTCGTCGCGGAGGCCGTCCGCACCTACGGCGGGCCTGCCGACCTGACGGGGCTGCTGATCGCGACCAAGGGCGGGATCGTGCGGGGCGAGGGCGAGACGTGGGGCCGCGACTCCAGCCCCGAGGCGCTGAGGCGTGCCTGCGAGGACAGCCTGCACCGGCTCGGCGTCGATGTCATCGACCTGTACCAGCTGCACCGTCACGATCCTGCGCGCAGCTACGCCGATCAGGTGCGCGGCATGCGGGCGCTCAAGGAGGCCGGGCTGATCAGGCGCATCGGCCTGTCCAACGTGCGGCTGGACGAGCTCGAGGTCGCACTGGAGCTGATCGGTGGTCCCGCTGACGACGGCATCGTCTCGGTGCAGAACGAGTACTCACCGCGCTACCGGGGGGAGGCCGACGTGCTCGATCGGTGCACCGACCTCGGCATCGCCTTCCTCCCGTGGTCACCGCTCGGCGGGGCGGACCAGTCGCACGAGGTGGGCTCGCACTACGGCGCGTTCGCCGAGGTGGGGGCCGAGGTCGGCGCATCCGCGCAGGAGACCGTGCTCGCGTGGCTGCTCGCCCTGAGTCCGGTGATGATCCCTATCCCGGGAGCGACCCGACCGCAGACGGTCGACTCCATCGTGCAGGCGCTGTCCATCGAGCTCAGCGGCGGGCAGGTCGAACGCCTGAGCGCCACGGTGCCGGCGCACGGGTCGATGTACCCCGACGACGGGCCGCGCAGCCCGCTGCGCTGAACCCTCGATGCCTCGGCACTCGTGGGGGCATTCGGGTCGGTCAGAACCGCCACGAGTGACGAGGCATCGGGGTGGCTACGGAGTTGGGGTTGCGGTCGGCGTTGGCTCGGGGGCTGGCGTTGGGGTTGGCGTCGGGGCTGGCGGCATGGGCGTGTTGATGGCCACCTGCTTGAGGTACTGCTTGTAGGGAACGAAGCACTGCGCCGAGCGCCTTCCCTGCTTCCAGCCGACCGAGGTCGGCCAGATGGCCCACCAGCCCGGGTACTTCTCCTTGCCGGACCACTTCTTGCCCTGCTTCGCGCACAGCGCCCGCGTGCGCTTCTCGACGGTGCTCGTGCCGGGGAACTTCGAGCCCGGCCCGCCGAGGTCCTTGTCGAGGACCATGATCCAGTTCTTCCTCGGGTTCAGGCAGGGATAGGCGGACGTGGCCTTCGCATTCGGCTCGGCCGGCGTGCAGAAGTCGAACTGCGCCTGCGGCGTGGCGGTCACCAGGGCCGCCGCCGTGCCGGTGAACGACTTCAGATGGGTGCCGCCGAGCAGGACGACGTCGCAGCGCACCCAGCGCTCGCCCGCGGTCCACTGCGCGTCGGTCGGGAACAGCACGACGGGCAGGAACCGGCTGGGCAGGGCGCGGTCCGGCATGCCGAGGTAGGAGTTCATGACCTGCTGCGTGCACGTGCGACCGGCGGACAGCCGCATGGCCTGCTTCGACGTGGACGGCAGTCCGAAGGCGTCGGTGATCGTGCCCGCATAGAACGTCTCGGCGGTGTGCGGGGACTCGCAGCCGATTAGCGGGGCGGCCGACGAGACCTTGCCGACGGACTTGGCCGTGTAGTCGTAGCAGCCGCCGACGGCCGGCGCCGCGGAGGCTGCCTGGGGGGCGACGAGGCCGCCGAGGACCAGTGCGGCGGCCGTGAGGAGGGTGCCGATCACGGGGCGAAGCGACGTCATGTGTCTCCCTGGCGGTACTTGGTCGGGGGAAGACGATAACCCACGTCTCTCTCGCGACTGCGAATGCTCCGGCTGTCGTCGCCAGAACGCGGGTCTGCGACGACGGCCGCGGCATCGTCCGCTCAGAGCTGGGTGATCTCCACGCTGACGCCGAGCCCCTCGCTGAAGCCGCCGGCGTAGATGCCCTTCAGGGGTGGCACGTCGGCGTAGTCGCGTCCACGCGCGACGATGACGTGGGCCGACCCGACCACCCGGTCGTTCGTCGGGTCGACAGCGTGCCACTGCCCGTCCCAGTACTCGACCCACGCATGGGACTCGCCGACGACGGTCTGCCCGGGCGCCGGCTCCTCCGTGTGCAGGTAGCCGCTGACGTAGCGGGCGGGTACGCCGGAAGCCCGCAGCAGCGACAAGGTGGCGTGCGTGAAGTCCTGGCAGACGCCGCGCGTCGAGGCCCAGGCCTGCGAGGCGGTCGTGGACACGTCGGTCACCCCGGACGTGTAGGTTATGCGATCGCGGACGGCGGCGACGGCGATCAGCGTTGCCTGCCGGGGCGTGGCGCTGGCGATCATGGCCTCGACGATCGGCGCCCGCGTCGAATCATCGACCGCCGCGTCGACGTACTCGGTCGCGGCGAGGTACTCCGAGAGCCGGTCCTGCACGTCGGCACTGAGAACCAGCTGCCAGGTCGCGCCAGGCACCTCGGGAGCCATCGGCGGCGTGTCGACCGTGCTGATGGCCACGACCTCGAGGATGCGGTGCGGCACGTGCACGTCGAAGGCCTCGACGTGCACGCCCCAGTAGTCCCGGTAGGTCTGCACGGCGGCGGTCGGCTGGACGTCGAGCGTGTGGCTGAGCACCAGCTGGCCGTCGGCACTCAGCGGCGTCATGCGCACCTCGTTGAAGGAGGCGTCGACGATGTCGGCGTACCGGTAGCCGGTGCGGTGCGTGATGTGGAGGCGTCGTCCGATGCTGGGCATGGTCAGTGGCTCCAGACGATCGTGCCGTGCTGTCGGAAGAAGGCCCGGTTGATCTCGGTACCCGCGCGGACGGAGGCCTCGCGGGCCTCCTCGATGAACGTCTCGATGTCTGCGAGCGAGGGCAGGGTGGCGTACTCGAGCGCCGACCTGAGCATCCCCACCTCGCGCAGCAGCTGGCCGCTGTCGCTCACCCCCTGCCCCTGAAGGCCGCGGACGGCCTCCTCGGCGTCGGCAGCGCACGACCGCATGGAACGGGGGAAGGCCGCGTCCAGCAGCAGGAAGCGCCGCACGTCGATGCCGGTGATCGCCTTGCCGGACCGCAGGAAGGGCGACAGCGCGCCGGCCGCCCGGAGGGTTGCCGCCGCGCCCGACGCCGGCCAGAGAAGGTCGTGCCTGATGGCGAGCAGTCGCCCGACCATGTCGATGCGCTCGAGTTCGCGTCCGAGGACCATGAAGTGGTACGCCTCGTCGCGCGGCATGGTCCAGTCGACGACGCCGTTGACGACGAGCAGCCGCTCGAGCACTCGGTGCAGCGCGACGCCCGGGCTCGCGCTGAAGGCCATGCCGCTCGACAGTGCGAGGTGCGCGGAGTTCAGCGCCTCGAACGTGTCCTGGGACAGCGAGTCGCGGATGGCCCGGGCGTTGCTGCGGGCCGCCGACACGGCTCCGGCGATGGTGGAGGGGTCGAGCTCGCTGCCCACCACCACGCGGACGAGGTCCTGGGCCGTGGTGACGGAGGAGTCGCCCATCGACAGCGACTCCAGCAGCACCGCGCAGGCCGTCGCCTCGGGGACGGAGCGATCCTCGACCAGCAGCTGGTGGTGCTCGGCCAGCAGGCGCGCGGTGGCCTCGGCCCTCTCGACGTATCGGCCGAGCCAGAAGAAGGACTCGGCGATGCGGCTCAGCATGACGCCTCGCCAGCGGCGTCATCGCCCGGGCCGAGGGAGCCCTGCTGCTGCTGGCGTTCCTGCTGGGCGATGCGATCGTCGTGGCTGGTGGGGGAGTTGTGCCGTTCCGGCACGCCGGGCCGAACGGTCGCCGCCTCGTCCTGGACGGTTGCGGCGGGGGTGACCTCCGGCGCCCGATCGGCGCCGGTGCCATCGTCGATGACCCAGGTGTCCTTCGAGCCGCCGCCCTGGCTGGAGTTGACGACGAGGCTGCCCTCCGGCAGGGCGACGCGGCTCAGGCCTCCGGGCAGCACGTAGACGCTGGTGCCGTCGTTCACCGCGAACGGCCGCAGGTCGACGTGCCGCGGCGCCAGGCGGCCGTCATCGACGACGGTCGGGCATGTCGAGAACGTGACGACCGGCTGCGCGATCCATCCGCGCGGGTGGGCGACGATCTCCGCGGCCACGTCCGCGAGCTGCCTGTCGGTCGCCCACGGCCCCATGACGAGGCCGTATCCGCCCGACGCGTCGCTCGGCTTCACGACCATGCGGTCGAGCCGGCCGAGCACCCACTCGCGCTGATCGCGGTCGGAGAGGTCGTAGGTGTCGACGTTGGGGAGGATCGGCTCCTCGTTCAGGTAGTACCGGATGAGGGCGGGCACGTACGGGTACACGGCCTTGTCGTCGGCCACGCCGTTGCCGATCGCGTTGGCGATCGTGACGCGACCGGCCCGTGCCGCGTTCACCACGCCCGGGATGCCGAGCACGCTGTCGGGGCGGAGGTGAACCGGGTCGAGGAAGTCGTCGTCGATGCGCCGGTAGATGACGTGCACGGGTTCGGGGCCCGACGTCGTGCGCATCCAGACGGTGCTGTCGCGGCAGTACAGGTCGCGGCCCTCGACGAGCTCGACGCCCATGTGCCGGGCCAGGAAGGCGTGCTCGTAGTGCGCGGAGTTGTGCACGCCCGGGGTGAGCACGACCACCGTCGGGTACCTGACGTCCGGCGGCGCCGCGGCCCGCAGGGCGTCGAGCAGCCGCTCGGGGTACTCGTTGACCGAGCGCACTCGATGGTGGGTGAAGACCTCGGGGAGCACGTGGGCCAGGGTGCGCCGGTTCTCGAGCACGTACGAGACGCCGGACGGGTTGCGCAGGTTGTCCTCGAGGACGCGGAACTCCCCGGCCTCGTCGCGGATCAGGTCGATGCCGGACACGTGGATGCGCACGTTGTTGGTCGTCTCGATCCCCCACGCCTCGCGGTGGAAGTGGGTGGACGTGGTCACGAGCCGGCGGGGGATGAGTCCGTCGGCGAGCACCTGGCCGGGGCCGTACACGTCGGCCAGGAATGCCTCGAGCGCGCGCAGCCGCTGGATGACGCCGGCCTCGATGTGCTGCCACTCGGTCGTCGTCAGCAGCCGGGGGACGAGGTCCATCGGCAGGGGACGCTCGCGCTCGCCGAGGGTGAAGGTGATGCCGTGCCGATCGAGGTAGGCGTCGCGCTGCCGGGCCCGCTCCGACAGGCCCGAGGCGCCGAGGCTGGCGAGCGTGGCATGCAGGTCGGCGTGGGTCGTGCGCGGGTGGCCGTCGGCCAGCAGCATCTCATCGAAGGGCACGACCGTCACCGGGCCTCCTTCCACCGATCGGGACCGTGGCCAGCGGGAGTGATCTAGGGCACATTCTCTGCTGCGCACCCTAAGGACATCGTGTTTCCACCGCATTGCGCGGAAGGCCCGTGGGATTGTGACCTTTGGCCTCGTGGCGGGCTGTTCCCGCCCAATAGAGTGACCGACGCGAGGCGCAGATCCGTGTCACACGGTGGATGCCGCCTCGCACGCCCTTGGATACCCCCCACGTTTGGAGATCGCGTTGCTCATCGGAGTCCCTCGTGAGTCCCGTCCCGGCGAGACGCGGGTCGCCGCGACGCCCAAGACGGTGGAGCAGTTGATCGTGCTCGGCTACGACGTGGTCGTCGAGTCGGGCGCCGGGGCTGCCTCGGCCTTCCCGGACGACGCCTATCGGTCGGCCGGAGCCACGATCGGCTCCGCGTCGCAGGCGTGGGCCGCGGCGATCGTCTTCCACATCAATGCCCCGTCCGACGAGGAGATCGATCTCCTCGCCGACGGCGCCACCGTGATCAGCCTGATGAGCCCCGCGCTGTCGCCGGACCTGGTGGACAAGCTGGCCACCCGCGACGTCACGGCCATGGCCATGGACGCCGTCCCGCGCATCTCGCGTGCGCAGTCACTCGACGTGCTCAGCTCGATGGCCAACATCGCCGGCTACCGCGCGGTGATCGAGGCGGCCAACGTCTTCGGTCGCTTCTTCACCGGGCAGGTCACGGCAGCGGGCAAGGTCCCCCCGGCGAAGATCCTCGTGGCGGGCGTCGGCGTGGCCGGCCTGTCGGCGATCGGCACGGCGAGTTCCCTTGGCGCGATCGTGCGCGCCACGGATCCGCGTCCGGAGGTCGCCGACCAGGTGAGGTCGCTCGGTGGCGAGTACATGGCCATCGAGTCGCCCGAGGTCGAGGTCAGCGCAACGGGGTACGCCAAGGAGATGGGCGACGACTACAAGGCGCGCGAGGCGAAGATGTACGCCGAGCAGACCAAGGACGTCGACATCATCATCACGACCGCGCTCATCCCCGGGAAGCCGGCACCGCGCCTGGTCACGGCCGAGATGGTCGCCGCGATGAAGCCGGGATCGGTGATCGTCGACATGGCCGCAGCCAACGGCGGCAACGTCGAGGGGTCGCAGCCCGGCGAGGTCGTCGTCACCGGCAACGGCGTGACCATCATCGGCTACACCGACCTCCCCGGCCGGCTGCCCTCACAGGCGTCGCAGCTCTTCGGCACGAACCTCGTGAACCTCATGAAGCTCATGACGCCGGGCAAGGACGGCCAGCTCGTCCTCGACTGGGACGACGTCGTGCAGCGCTCCATGACCGTGGCCCGCAACCGCGAGAAAACGTGGCCACCGCCGCCTGTCCAAGTGTCGGCGGCACCGGCGGCGGCCAAGCCCGCCGCGGTTGCCGTCAAGGCGGAGAAGGGCCCCGTGCCGGCGGGACGAAAGTACGCGATCACCGCCATCGGTGCGGTCCTGCTCTTCCTCGTCACCGCCGTGGCACCGGCCGAGCTGACCGTGAACATCACGGTCTTCGTCCTGGCGATCGTCATCGGCTACTACGTCATCGGGCACGTTCACCACGCCCTGCACACTCCGCTGATGTCGATCACCAACGCCATCTCCGGCATCATCGTCGTCGGCGCCCTGCTGCAGATCGGCAGGGGTGACACCGTCGTCACGGTCCTTGCCTTCGTCGCGACGCTGCTCGCCAGCATCAACATCTTCGGCGGCTTCGCCGTCACCCGCCGCATGCTAGGGATGTTCCAGCGATGACCATGGAATCGGTCGCGATCGCGGCATACCTCGTTGCAGCACTTCTGTTCATCATGAGCCTTGCCGGGCTCTCCAAGCACGAGACGGCGAAGCAGGGCATCTGGTTCGGCATCGTGGGCATGGCCATCGCGGTGATCGCGACCATCGGCCTTGCCTTCTCGCAGGACATCACGACAACCGGCGCCATCCTGATGGCCGTCGCCATCATCGTGGGCGCGGCCATCGGCCTGTGGCGTGCCCGGGTCGTGCAGATGACCGGCATGCCCGAGCTGATCGCCCTCCTGCACAGCTTCGTCGGCCTTGCGGCCGTGCTCGTCGGCTGGGCCGGCTACTACACCGTCGAGGCACTGGGCGACGCCCAGACCGAGATCAACCCCGATCTGCTGGGCATCCACCACGGCGAGGTGATCGTCGGCGTCTTCATCGGCGCGGTGACGTTCACCGGCTCCATCGTGGCGTACCTCAAGCTGTCGGCGAAGATCAGCTCCAAGCCGCTGATGCTGCCGGGCAAGAACGTCCTCAACATCGGCGCCCTGGTCGTGTTCGTCGCGCTGAGCGTGTGGTTCGTGATGCAGCCGAACATCGGCATCCTGATCGCGGGCACCGTGCTCGCCCTGCTGCTCGGCTGGCACCTCGTGGCATCCATCGGCGGCGGCGACATGCCCGTCGTCGTGTCGATGCTCAACAGCTACTCCGGCTGGGCCGCGGCGGCTTCGGGCTTCCTGCTCGGCAACAACCTGCTGATCGTCACCGGCGCACTCGTCGGCTCCTCCGGCGCCTACCTGAGCTACATCATGTGCGAGGCGATGAACCGCTCGTTCATCTCGGTCATCGCGGGCGGCTTCGGCATCGAGGCACCCTCGTCGGACGACGTCGACTACGGCGAGCACCGCGAGCTCAATGCCGAGGACGTCGCCGACCTGCTGAACGAGGCGTCGTCGGTGATCATCACGCCGGGGTACGGGATGGCCGTCGCGCAGGCGCAGTACCCCGTGGCCGAGCTCACCCGCAAGCTGCGCGAGAAGGGCGTCAACGTCCGATTCGGCATCCACCCGGTCGCCGGTCGCCTTCCTGGCCACATGAACGTCCTGCTGGCCGAGGCGAAGGTGCCGTACGACATCGTCCTGGAGATGGACGAGCTCAACGACGACTTCCCCGACACCGACGTCGTGCTGGTCATCGGCGCCAACGACACCGTCAACCCGGCTGCCGAGGACGATCCCACCTCGCCGATCGCCGGCATGCCGGTGCTGCGGGTGTGGGGGGCCAGGGACGTCATCGTCTTCAAGCGGTCGATGGCCGTCGGCTACGCGGGGGTCCAGAACCCGCTGTTCTTCAAGGAGAACACCTCGATGCTGTTCGGTGACGCGAAGGATCGCGTCGAGGACATCCTCAAGGCGCTGTAGCTCGGGCAGCACTCACGTACATCCAGCTCCGTTTGTCCCGGATACCGGGACACCTGACCGGATCCGGGCCCTTTCGGCCCGGATCTCGTCATTTCTCCCGGGGACTCGATGCGATCTCGACGACCCGGCCATCCTCGACGTGCCAGCGGCGCGTGAGTCGCACGGTGTCGAGCATGCGCCGATCGTGGGTGACGAGCAGGACGGTGCCGTCGAAGGACTCCAGCGCGTCCTCCAGCTGCTCGATCGCCGCCAGGTCGAGGTGGTTCGTCGGCTCGTCGAGCACGAGCAGGTTCACTCCCCTGGCCTGCAGCAGCGCCAGGGCGGCGCGCGTGCGCTCGCCAGGGGACAGCGACTCCGCGGGCCGGCCGACCTGGTGCACGCCGAGACCGAACTTCGCGAGGAGCGTGCGGACGTCGGCGGTGGGCCAGTCGGGCACCTCGTGGGAGAAGGCATCGCCGAGCGCGTCCGTGCCCTCGAACAGGGCCCGGGCCTGGTCGACCTCGCCGACGACCACTCCCGAGCCGAGGCTGACCGCGCCGGTGTCCGGGGGGATGCGACCGAGCAGCAGGGCCAGCAGCGTGGTCTTGCCGGCACCGTTGGGGCCCGTGACGGCGACGCGGTCGCGCAGCGCGAGCTGGAGGTCGACGGGCCCGAGCACGAAGTCGCCGCGTCGCGCGCTCGCGGCGCGGGCCACCGTGACGACCTCCCCGGACCGCGGCGCCGCGGCGATGGAGAACTCCAGTCGCCACTCCTTGCGGGGTTCGTCGACGACCTCGAGCCGCTCGATCATGCGCTCGCTCTGCCGGGCCTTCGCAGCCTGCTTCTCCGAGGCCTCCGTGCGGAACTTGCGGCCGATCTTGTCGCTGTCCTTCGACTTGCGGCGGGCATTCTTGACGCCCTTCTCCATCCACGCCCGCTGCATGCGCGCCCGCGCCTCGAGCTCGGCACGCCGTCCGGCGAACTGCTCGTAGTCGAGCCGCGCCTGCCGCCGAGCGACCGACCGCTCGTCGAGGTAGGACTCGTAGCCGCCCCCGTACGTCGAGATCCGCTGCAGGCTGCGGTCGATCTCCACCACTGACGTGACGGTGCGGGCCAGGAACTCGCGATCGTGACTGACGACGACGACGGGTGCGTCGAGGCCGTCGACGAACTCCTCGAGGAGGTCGAGCCCGTCGCTGTCGAGATCGTTGGTGGGCTCGTCCAGCAGGTAGGCATCGAATCGTGAGAGCAGCAGCGCGGCCAGCCCGACCCTGGCGGCCTGGCCACCGGACAGCGCCGTCATGGGCAGATCGAGGTCGACATCGAGCCCGAGGTCGTCGACGACCTCTGCCAGCCGCTCGTCGAAGTCGGCCGCGCCGAGGGCCAGCCACTCCTCAAGGGCGTGCGAGTACGCGTCAACCGCATCCGGGTCGCCCTCCGCCAGCGCTGACGACTGCCGGTCGAATTCGACCTGTGCATGGTGCACGCCCGTGCGTCGGGCCAGGTGCTCGCGCACCGACTCGCCTGCGAGGAGCTCGGGCTCCTGCGTGAGGTAGCCGATGTGCGCGGCGGCAGGGGAGACGCGCACCGTGCCGGCATCGGGCGGACGCACTCCGGCGAGGATGCGCAGCAGAGTCGTCTTGCCCGCGCCGTTGGGCCCGACGAGTCCGACGACGTCTCCCGGCGCCACGACGAGGTCGAGCCCGGAGAACAGCTCCCGGTCGCCGTGCCCCGCGGCCACGCCGCGCGCCTGCACGGTTGCACTCATGAGCGCATTCTCTCGCAGTGGAGGGCATCGGATGCCGCCTGGTGACGGTGCGGCGGCTCTCGCCGCCATCTCACGTGGGGTCGTCGGCGATCGCGGCCAGGGCCAGTACGAGCGGATCGCCGGGATCCACGACGCGCTCGCACGAGGAGACCCGGTGCGGGCCGTCGGCTGCCTGCCATGTGTACGTCACCTCGCTGCCGTCGTAGGCGATGGGGCAGGTGCCTGTGAACGCGGTCTCCTGGTCCATGCGTGTCTGGGCCAGGGCGGACAGGAGCGTGGCGAGCTCCTGCGGATCGGCCACGCCGGTGCGGTGCTGCACGGAGGCACCCGTGGTGGATGAGACCCACGAGCCGTCTGACCGGACGTCGATCCGGGAGCTGCAGGGTCCAGTCGGGCACAGCCCCCCGGTGGTCACGCGCGTGGCGATGACGTCACCGGGCGAGATGGTTGCGGGGGAGGCCCCCGTGAGGGTGGCAGCAGTGGCGGCCGTCGTGCCAGGTTCGACGGAAGATGCGCAGCCCGCGATAGCGAGCACGACGGCCCCCACGGCCACCGTCCACGTCGCGCGCATTAGGCGAGTATCGCCGGTAGCCGCTACTCCTGCCGAAGGCGGGACAGATGGCGGAATCCGGGTCCCGGAGGCGCGATTCTGGCCGTTTGTCCCGGAATGCGGGACAAACGGCACGGGGTGGGATCGACGGCACGGGTGGGGTGGGACAAGCGACACGGGGTGGGTCGACGGAGGGGTCAGACGACGCCGTACAGGCGGTCGCCCGCGTCGCCGAGACCGGGGACGATGTAACCCTTCTCGTTCAAGTGATCGTCGACGGCGGCCGTGACAACGGTGACCTCGACGTCGCGACCGGCGAAGGACTCCTCGAGATGGCGAAGGCCCTCTGGCGCCGCCAGCAGGCAGATGGCCGTCACGTCGTGTGCGCCGCGCTCGAGCAGCAGGTTGATCGCCGCGACCAGGGTGCCACCGGTGGCGAGCATCGGGTCGAGCACGAACACCTGCCGGTTGTCGAGGTTGTGCGGCAGGCGGTCGGCGTAGGTGGTGGCCAGCAGCGACGTCTCGTCGCGCACCATGCCCAGGAACCCGACCTCCGCCGTGGGCATGAGCTTGACCATGCCGTTGAGCATGCCGAGGCCCGCGCGCAGGATCGGCACGACGATCGGCCGGGGTTCGGCCATCTCGACGCCCGTGCACGGCGCCACCGGCGTGGTGATCTGCACCGGCTGGACGCGCAGGGAGTAGGTCGCCTCGTAGGCGAGCAGCGTGACGAGCTCCTCGGCCAGCAGCCGGAACGTCGCCGACGACGTCTGCTCCATGCGCAGGCGGGTCAGCTTGTGGGCAACCAGCGGATGATCGATGACCAGGGTGCGCATGGCCCCGAGAGTAGTGGTCCCCGCACCATCGAGGCACGTCGCGTGACACGATGCACGGGTGAGCGTCGAGGAGGTATCCGCAGAGAACATCGACTTCGCCGTGGCGGCCTACCGCGAGGAGGGCCGATGGGTGGTGGTCTCGCTGCCGGCCCGCACCGTCGTCACTGCGGAGGGCTTCGTCGCCGCCCTCCGGCAGCTGCCCGGCGAGGGGGGCGTGTTCGGCGTCGTGAGCGTCGCCGACGAGTTCTTCATCCTTGCCCACACCGTCCGCGATGGCGTGCGCCTCATGATCAGCGATGCGATGGCGCTGCTCGACTGGTCCCTGGCGGCCGAGGCCGCCGAGCTGATCGGGCTGGAGTGGGACGAGGCCGACCTTGAGGAGTTCGAGGCGGCCGGCGACGTCTCGCTGTGCATCGACTACGGGCTCGACGGCGCCGAGCTGATCATGATCTGCCAGGACGGCGAGCTCTACCCGGATGAGCAGGTGCGCGCCATCGCCAAGCGGGTCGGATTCGGGACGGAGCTCGCGGCGGTGCTTCGGTCCCGATGATCGGGTGGACTCCCGCGGACGAGTCCGCGATGCGACTGGCACTGGAGCAGGCGCGTCGGGGTGAGGAGGCCGGCGAGATCCCCATCGGCGCGGTCGTGCTCGATGGCGACGGCGAGGTGATCGCCTCCGCGCACAACGAGCGGGAGGCGACCCAGGACCCCACGGCGCATGCCGAGGTGGCGGCCCTGCGCGAAGCCGCGAAGCGACTCGGCAGGTGGCGCCTCGATGACTGCACCCTCGTGGTGACCCTCGAGCCGTGCCCCATGTGCGCCGGTGCCGTGGTGATGTCACGGGTCCGCCGGCTGGTCTTCGGCGCCTGGAACGAGGACTACGGCGCCGCCGGCTCGCGGTGGGATCTCGTGCGGGATCGACGACTCAACCATCGAACCGAGGTGATGGGCGGTGTTCTGGCCCCGGAGTGTGGTGCGATTGTGCGGAGCTTCCTACTAGCCCAGCGCCTGCCGCAGGAGGAACGATGACGTCGATGCGGGAGAGCCCCATCCGTCGAGAGCCGACGGCCCGCCCCATGTGGCTGATCGTGCTCCTGGTGGCGGTCGGTGCCCTCGTGCTGATCGGCCTCGGCTTCGGGGCCGTCAGCCTGATTCGCGGTGCAACGTCCGACGAGCCGGTCGCGGGCGGGACTTCGGCTGAGCCCTCCCCCTGCGTCACCACGATGGTGATCCCGGCCGACGTGCTGCCCGCGCCCGCGAAGGTGAAGGTCAACGTCTACAACGCCACCGGCACCTCCGGCCTCGCAGGCAAGACCGCGACTGACATCGAGTCCCGCGGGTTCGCCGTGGTCGAGGTGGCCAACGACCCGGTCGGCAGGCCCATCACCGGCGTGGCCGAGATCCGGTTCGGAGCCAAGGGGGAGAAATCGGCCCAGGTCCTGGCGTTCCAGGTGCCGGGCGCCGAGCTCGTGCTCCTCGCGCGCAAGGGCAGGACCGTCGACCTCGCCGTCGGAGACGCCTACACGGGTCTGGCGCCGAAGGCCGACGTGACGGCCGCCATGGCAGCACCGTCACCGTCCGCCTCCGGTGCGGGTTGTGCACCGACGACGGTGGCGCCTGCTGCGTCAGCCGGCTAGACGGGCGGCACGGTCAGGTGCTGGATCAACGCGGTGTCGTGCCGGGACCCGAGCACGCCCACCTGAGGTACTTGGTGATCACCCGTCGCAGGGCCGGCTTGGTCAGGACCTGGCGCACGGACGGGGCCGCCCACAGCTGCTTGACCGACATGCCGACGACCAGCGCGGGATCGAGCCTGTAGCCCTTGCACGTGGTGATCTGCGTTGCCGCCGGGGTCTTGTTCCACTCGACCTTGAGCGCCGACAGGAACTGCCCCTCGTCCAGGGAGGTCGCCGACGCCGGAATGGCTGCCGTACCGGCCAACAACGAGCAGGCGATGGCGGCGGTGGCGGTGATGCGCGCCAGACGAGTGCTGATCATGTGAGCCCCCCTGGGCGGATGCGATGCCAGGTGACGCGAGCCCTGTGCTGCGCCGGTTCCCTGCGTCGCCGAGCCTATGACGGGCGCTGCCTGGAAGGGCGGCCTTCTGCGTCACGTGACCGAGGTCACCGAATCGGCCGTGCCGCCTGGAGTGCCCAGGGCTGGATGACCCGGGTTCCCGGCCACGGGCTGCTCCCCATGGCCGCGAGTGCACCCGGCGCCTCGTCCAGGGTGAGGGTGCCGGTGACCAGCAGATCGGGGCGCAGGGCCCCGGAGGCGATCAGGTCGAGCATCGGACCGTAGGCGTGCGCGGCCATGCCGTGCGAGCCCAGCACCGCGAGCTCGAGCCCGACGACGCGGTCCATCGGCAGGGCGGGTCGGCCGGTGCTGGCGGGCAGCAGTCCCACCTGCACGTGGCGGCCGCGGCGGCGCAGGCTCTCGATGGAGGCCGCGCAGGTGGCCTCGCTGCCGAAGGCGTCCAGGGACACGTGCGCTCCGCCGCCGGTGACGTCGCGGACGGCGGCTGCGACGTCGCCGATCTCGCGGGCGTCGATGGTCGCTGCGGCCCCCATCCGCCCGGCGAGCTGGAGGGCGCCCGGGGACACGTCGACGGCGACCACCCGCGCCCCGAGGGCGACGGCGATCATCACGGCGGACAGCCCGACGCCGCCGCAGCCGTGCACGGCGACCCACTGACCGTCAGTGACCTGTCCATGGTGCGCGACGGCGCGGAAGGCCGTGGCGAACCGGCAGCCGAGCCCGGCGGCCGTGGTGAAGTCGAGGGCCTGCGGCAGTCGGACGAGGTTGATGTCGGCGTGATCGACGCGGACGTATTCCGCGAACGACCCGTCGTGGGTGAAGCCCGGCTGCGTCTGCCGCTCGCACACCTGCTGCTCGCCGGCCTCGCAGGCGGGACACTGCCCGCAGGCGCAGACGAAGGGCGCGGTCACGCGGTCGCCGGGATGCCAGTCGCGCACCTGTGGGCCGACCGACTCGACGACTCCGGCGAACTCGTGCCCCGGCACGTGCGGCGGGCGGATGTCGGGGTCGTGCCCCATCCAGCCGTGCCAGTCGCTGCGGCACAGCCCCGTCGCCTCGACCCGGATGACGGCGCCGGTGGCTTCGGGATGGGGGTCGTCGATCGTCCGCACCTTGGGCGGGTCGCCGAACGCGTCGAACACCACGGCTCTCATGATGGACATCCTGCCGGTGCGACGCTGGGCGGGAGAAGGAGCCCGCCCCGGGCGATCTGGCCCTTCGCCGAGACCTCGGGAGAGGTCGGCGACCCGATCATCCCCGCCGACTGCCGTGCTCGTGGTGCCCGAGGGCCGCCACCAGCCGATTTCCGACGGTGATCGGGCAGGCCGCCTCGGCGAGCGTACGCATCCGCTCCTGCGCTCGCCGCCAATCCGCGCCGCCGAAGGACTCGCGCGCGAAGTCGAGGCACTGGCGGACGTCGGCAAGGCGCGAGGATCGCGACAGGTAGGGGTAGTCGTCGCCCAGCATGAGGCGGTCCTCCTCGTCGTCCGCCGACGCGATGACGGCGGCACCGAGGGCGGACGCGACGAAGCCCTTCGTGAACGGCTTGAAGCCGTCGTATTCCTGCCGCTGGCGCACGACGTAGTGGTGCGAGTAGGCCGACAGGTCGTCGACCCAGCGCCGGCTGTCCCGGCCGCCCTGCGTCGACCCGGGCGTGGCGATCACGTCGATCCCCCGCAGGTCGCCGAGGTGCTGCCCGTTGACCCGACGGCCGGCGTAGGCGCAGGAGAAGTGGTCGTGCGTGCGCGCGGGCACGTCGATCCGCTGGTCGATGGCGTGCGGGACGAGGTGCACGGGCACCCGCGCCGAGGATGAGCGGAACGCGAACTCGCTCCTGCTCGCGCAGACGAAGCCGTCCGCGAGACCGGCCAACTCCGGCTGCACCAGACCGTCGACCGCGTCGAAGAGCACGGTGCTCCCCTCGGCCTTGACCTGCTCGATGGCCGCGGGCCCGAGGGCCTGCAGGGCGGTCTTCCCCAGGACGATGGTCGAGTCGATGACAGGACGCGCGGCGAGCCGCTGCGCGGTCATGCCGAGCAACGGCGCGCGGACCCCCAGGAAGTACAGCAGGCCGAGGGACTGGACCACCCGAAGCCGCACGGACCCCCAAGCCCTGGTGCCGGCTCCGTAGGCGAGCACCACTGGTCGGTGCAGCGACCCGGCGGTGGCGGAGTCCGGGACGTGATCGGCACCGCACTCGCACCTGAACTCCAGGCGGGGTGCGGGGATGCGGCCGATCCACCGGTCGCCGACGGGGGTGAGGGCGATCTGCGGATCTCGCTCGAGCACGGCGGATGACAGCAGGCCCAGCCCGCGACGCAGGCGGTGGCCGCTCATCTACGCCTGCGTCGACACGTCGAGGCGCCGAGTGTCTCCAAGCCGACGCTGTCGGCACCGAGCGTCTCCGACGATCGCAGCAGCAGTCCGCCGGGCTCCAGCGCGTGCCCGAGTACCTCGAGCACGCGGTGCTGCGCCACGAGGCATTCCGGGCGATCGACACAAGTGGCTGGCGACCCATTCACCGTCATCCCCGTCCCCATGCGAGGTTCCCCTGCGCGAGGGTATCCCCGCCGTGGGGCTGATGCCTCGCCGTCGCGGAGTCCGTGCGGTCGGCGCCGGTCCCTATACGAGGGCATCGGGTCGTCGATCCGGCTACGTTGTGACCGGGCCGACTCGGGCCCGAGGTGCGGGGAGCGACCATGACCGACATCGAGCTGAGTCCACAGAGCATCGCGCGGTTCATCGAGCCGTTGCGGGTGAGGCCGGGGAGCAAGGTCCGCCTCGCCAACGACTTCGATCCGGGGTACAAGGCTGACCTCCTCACCCAGGAGGACGGCGAGGAGTTGCTCGAGCTGGGCGTGCGGGTGCTGTCCGAGTACCAGGCGCGGCTGGCGGCCCAGGACACCTACGCCGTGCTCATGTGCCTGCAGGCCATGGACGCCGCCGGCAAGGACGGCACGATCAGGCACGTCATGAGCGGCGTCAACCCGCAGGGCGTGCACGTGAGCAGCTTCAAGGTGCCCTCCGCCGAGGAGCTCGACCACGACTTCCTGTGGCGGTACGCGCAGCGGCTGCCGGCACGCGGCGAGATCGGGATCTTCAACCGGTCCCACTACGAGGAGGTCCTCGTCGTGCGGGTGCACCCCGCGATCCTGGCCGGCCAGAAGCTGCCTGCCAAGGCGAAGGGCAAGGACATCTGGGAGCGGCGCTTCCGTGAGATCAACGACTGGGAGCGCTACCTCGTCGACAACGGCATCGCGGTGGTGAAGGTCTTCCTCAACCTGTCCAAGGGCGAGCAGCGCAGGCGCTTCCTCAAGCGCATCGACGAGCCCGACCGGAATTGGAAGTTCTCCCCGAACGACGCCAGGGAGCGGGAGTTCTGGGACGACTACCAGCACGCCTTCTCCGAGATGCTCTCGCACACGAGCACCGAGTGGGCTCCCTGGTACGTCGTGCCGGCCGACCACAAGTGGTTCGCGCGCATCTGCGCCTCGGCGATCCTTTCCCACACGCTGTTCACCATCGACCCGAAGTTCCCGGTCGTCGGACCGGCCGAGCGGGCCGCGCTGGCCGAGGCGAAGGCCGTGCTCGAGGCCGAGTCGCCGGGCAAGGACCGGACGTGACCGCCTGGTACGGCCTCTCGGCCGAGGACGTCGCCACGCAGCTCGGAGTCGACCCGGCGACGGGCCTGACCGCTGCCGAGGCGGCGAGCCGATTGGCCAAGAACGGCCCCAACGCGCTGGCCGCGGAGAAGTCGACGCCCGGCTGGCAGCGATTCCTCAATGAGTACGCCAGCTACATGCAGCTCATCCTCGCGGCCGCGGGAGCGGTCTCGATCGTGATCGGCGAGCTCAGGACCGGCCTGGTGCTGCTACTGCTGACCGTGCTGAACGCCACCATCGGCCTGAAGCAGAAGGGGAAGGCCGAGAGCGCGATGAACGCGCTGAAGTCGATGCTCATGGCCTCGGCACGGGTTCGGCGCGATGGCGCCGAGGCGCAGATCCCCGCGGACCAGGTCGTGGTCGGCGACGTCGTCCTGATCTCGGCGGGCGACCAGGTCGCCGCCGACGGGCGCATCGTGTCGGCCAGCTCGCTGCAGATCGACGAGTCGTCGCTGACCGGCGAGAGCGTGCCGGCGTCGAAGGACGCGACCGCGGTGCAGGGCGACAGCCTGAGTCCCGGTGACCAGTCGGACATGGCCTTCATGAACACGCCGGTGACCCACGGCAGCGGCGGGATGATCGTGACGGGCACCGGATCGGACACCGAGGTGGGCAAGATCTCCGGCGATGCTGACGTCGACGAAGCAGGAGAAGACCCCGCTCGACCGTCAGCTCAACACGATGACCCTGTGGATCGCGGGCCTGGCCGGCGTGACGATGATCGTCATGTTCGCCACTCGGACTGGCCCGCGGCGAATCCGGCAGCGTGCTGTTCATCTCGGCAGTCGCGCTGGCGATCGCGTCGATCCCGGAGGCGCTGCCGACGGTGACCGACGTCATCCTGTCCTCCGGCGCGGTCGCGCTCGCGAAGGCGAACGCGATCGTCAAGGACCTCGACTCGGTGGAGACCCTCGGGTCGACGTCGGCCATCAACTCCGACAAGACCGGCACGCTGACGATGAACCAGATGACCGTCGTCGAGGTGCTCGACCCGACCGACCGCTATACGATCACCGGCACGGGCTACGGCCTCGACGGCGAGATCACGCACGCCGCCGGCACGTCGCCGTCGATCGAGGACGCGATCCTGCCGTTCCTCATGGCCAACGACGCCACCCTGCAGGACGGCAAGGTCGTCGGCGATCCCGACCGAGGGTGCGCTGCTGGTGCTGGCGCACAAGGCCGGCCTCGAGCATCGAGGCGACCCGGGACAAGTACCCGCGGCTGGCCACGCTGCCGTTCGACCCGACCTACAAGCTCATGGCCGTCTTCGTCGAGATCGACGACAGCTCGGGGCGCAAGGTCGTCCGGGCGTATGTCAAGGGCGCCGCGCCGGCCGTGATCGGCGCTCTCCTCGACCGCCCTTTCCGATGGGACTGCCATCGCCTACACGCCGGAGCTGACGCAGAAGGCCAGGGCGGGCGTCGCCCGGCTCGGCGGCGAGGGCCTGCGGATCATGGCCGCTGCCTACAAGGACATCGATCCTCGGCGCGTTCGATCCGGAGGCGGACCTGCTCGCCCTCCTGACCGACATGACGATCACGAGCCTGGTCGGCATGGTCGACCCACCGCGCGCGGAGTCCAAGGGCGCCGTGCAGAACGCGCAGGAGGCGCAACATCCGCGTGCGCATGGTCACCGGCGACGACGTGGTCACCGGCGCGGCGATCGCCAAGCAGCTGGGCATCCCCGGCGAGGCCATCCTCGGCACCGGACTTCGCCGCGCTGAGCGAGGACGAGCGACTCGCGCGCATCGAGGACATCGGCGTGGTCGGCCGTGTCGCGCCCGAGCACAAGGTGCTCATCGTCGAGACGCTGAAGAAGAAGGGCGACGTCGTCGCCATGACCGGCGACGGCGTCAACGACGCACCGGCGATCAAGGCCGCCGACATCGGCATCGCCATGGGCACGGGCACGCAGGTCGCCAAGAACGCCGGTCGCATGATCCTGACCGACGACAACTTCGCCACGATCGTGCTGGCCGGTCGAGCAGGGCCGCAAGCTGTACGACAATCTCGACAAGTTCATCCGGTTCGTGCTGATCACCCTGCGTCGTCTTACGTGATGACGTTCCTTGGTGCGAGCCTGCTGAACATCGCCGGCCGGCCAGCCGTTCACGCCGGTGCAGATCCTGTGGATCAACTTCTTCGTCGACGCCGCCCTGCGGCATCGCCCTCGGCTTCGACAAGGAGACGCCTGGGCTCATGCTGCTCAAGCCGCGTCCGCGCGATCAGGGCATCCTCACCAGGTCCGTCCTGATCACCGTGAGCCTGGTGGGCCTGTTCATGGCGGTCGCGCTGCTCGTGCTCATCCAGCAGGGGGTCAACCGGTACGACAGCGTGGTCATCGGCTCCACCCTCGCGCTCACGGCGTTCACGATGTTCCGGGTCGTGGGCTCCTACGAGAGCCGCTCCGAGACGCTGACCTGTGTGTCGGTCTCCACCTTCGACAACCGCACGCTGAACCTGGTCGTGCTTGCCGAGCTGGCCCTGGCGTGGCTGGTGACCGAGTGGGACGTGCTCCGGCACATGCTCGGAACGCAGCAGCTCACGGGCCAGCAGTGGGTGATGGCGGTTGCGCCGGCCATCGTGCTGTTCGTGCTGTGGGAGGCGGGCAAGGCGATCGCGCGCAGCCGGATCCGCTGAGTGCGAGGCGGTCTCAGCGCAGTTGCGGCATGACCTCGGTGGCGACGAGCTCGAGGTGCTCGAGATCGGAGAGGTCGAGCACCTGCAGGTACAGCCGCGTCGCCCCGGCGTCCGCGAAGCGCGAGGCCTTGTCGATCAGCTCCGCAGGCGTGCCCGCCAGGCCGTTCTCCCGGAGCTCGGCGACCTCCCGGCCGATGGCGGCCGCGCGCCGCGCGATCTCGTCCTCATCCCTGCCGCAGCACAGCGCCTGGGCCGCCGAGTAGACGAGGGAGGACGGATCCCGGCCGGCATCGGTGCACGCCGCTCGAACGCGGCCGATCGCCTCGGCCGTGTCGTCGAGGGATCGGAACGGCACGTTGTACTCCGCGGCGAACCGGGCCGCGAGGGCAGGCGTGCGCTTCGGACCGCCGCCGCCGATGAGCAGGGGCAGTGGATCCTGCACGGGCTTGGGCAGGCCGGGTGCGCCCGCGAGCCGGTAGTGCGTCCCGTCACGGTCGAACCTGCCACCGGCCGGCGTCGCCCACAGGCCCGTGATGATCTCGAGCTGCTCCTCGAGCCGGTCGAACCGCTCGCGCAGGGGTGGGAAGGGGATCCCGTAGGCAGCGTGCTCCTCCTCGAACCACCCCGTGCCCAGGCCAAGCTCGACGCGTCCGCCGCTCATCTGGTCGACCTGCGCGACGCTGATCGCCAGCGGTCCGGGGAGGCGGAAGGTCGCGGCGGTCACGAGGGTGCCGAGCCGGATCGTGCTGGTGTCCCGGGCCAGGCCGGCGAGGGTGACCCAGGCGTCTGTCGGGCCGGGCAGGCCGTCGTGCTCACCCATCACCAGGTAGTGGTCGGAGCGGAAGAATGCACCGAACCCCAGTGACTCGGCGGACCTGGCCACCGCCAGCAGGTCCTCGTAGGTGGCGCCCTGCTGCGGCTCGGTGAAAATGCGGAGTTCCATGGGTCCAGCCTACGGAGCCGTGACGCGATCCCCCTGCACCTCGTCGAACAGGGCGCGGAGCAGGGTGAAGGACTCGTGCCGGACGGCCGCCATGGCGTACGGCTGGGCCAGCACGTCGGAGGGCTGGAACGATCGTCGGTAGAGGTCCAGCGCCGGCACGGCGTTGCGACTGCTGAAGTGGTGGGCGGAGGCGAACGGCAGGCCGAGCAGTCCGGCGACCTGAGCGCTGTACCCGCTGGAGCCGAGCAGCCACAGCGGCGATGAGCACTGCCGGGGCGGAGCTGGCGATCCCCGAGTCCTCACCAGGTGATCCTCGCACTCGTCCCGCCGACGGCCTCGATCCGGCGGACCCTAGTGCGCGAACCGGATCGGTCGTACCCTGCGGATGAGTTGCCCGGAGTGATTCGTGTCCGACTTCCAGGGCGGGGGGTCCACCGTGAACGGTTCGCGGTTGCGAGCGGGGCTGGTCACCCTCGGCGCAGCCGTCCTTCTCGTGGCGACCGCCTGCACATCGGCGTCCTCCCAGTCGCCCGTGGGCGAGCCTTCCGGTGGTGTCGACTGGCAGGCCCAGTTGGAGCAGTACTCGGCCATGACCCCCGCCGCCCTCGAGAGCGAGGCACGCACCCTGGGCGCCAGCGTCGAGCGGCAGCTGATGACCATGTCCGGCCTGGAGAAGGAGCTCGGTGGCGCCGCGGCCGCCGACGCGGCTCTCGCGCAGGTGAGCGCCGCGATGACGACTGCGACCCGGGGGTTCACGTCGCAGCCCGAATTCGGCCGGTTCGGCGCGCGTATCCCCGAGGCCGGCGAGGAGAGCATGGGCGGGCTCATCTTCGGCAACCTCATGATCGTCGGCCTGGGCACCGGGGCAGCGGTGGCTGCGACGAACGACCTGAAGGCGGGGGAACCGGACTCCGAGACCTCCACCTCGGATGCCGGCGAGGATGGGTCCGGCTCGTTCACCGTGTCCGGTTCGACGGAGAAGGCCCAGCTCGACGTCGGCATGGAGGTCACCAAGGCAGGGGTCACGGGCAGGTTGAAGACGGTCGTCACGGTCGCACCGTGCCCGGACCCCACCGGCCGGTTCACGGCCACGACCACGATGTCCGCCTCGGTGTCGAAGGCGGGCGGCACAACGGGCTCGAGCATGACCATCGAGGTGACCGTCACGGGCCAGGTCGACGACGACGCCCGGCTGGTCTCCTACGACATGGACATGCGCTCGCAGTCGGCGCAGTTCCAGTCGGGCAAGGGCCAGTTCCTCGACCTGACGCTGAGCTTCGGCCAGCAGGCCGGGGAACTCGTGGTGACGAGGGGGACGGTAAACCGAATGGGGGGCACCGTCACGGAGGAGTTCGCCCGCGAGCAGGCGGGCCTTGGCAGCGCCATGGCGTTGCTGGCGAAGGACAAGGCCCTCGAGGCCGCGCAGAAGGGATGGGAGTCGGGCCGATGCGTCGCGCTCGAGCCGACGACAACGCCAAGCGAGCGGACCGGCCTGGTGCCTTCCACCACGGTGACGATCGTGGCCGCGCCGCGCAGCAAGGTGGACGGTTCGCGTGTCGGCGGGACCGTCAGGGCAGAACGGGCGGGTCGGGGGTCCGTCAGGCCCGACGGCGCGAAGGTGCCTGCCGACGCGACCTTCACCTACACGGCCCCTGACGAGAAGGACCTCACGGGCGCCGTCCTCCTCGAGGCAAGGTCCAAGCGGGGCGTGGCCAAGGCTGACGTCTACTTCGACACGAAGGCCGGCGGCTACGCGGTCGATGCGCCGTACGGGGCCTCCTGGGGTCGCATCTTCGGCGTCATCTGCTCCCTTGACGAGCCCTTCACCCTTCGGGAGGAGGCCCCGTCCGTCGAGATGGCCGGCACGTTCACGTTCACTCCGTCGAGCCCGACACAGGGAACGTGGGTCTACTCGGGCAGCGCGATGGGAGGTCTCTCCGAGATCGCCGGCTCGGGGACCTACCTCGTCGCGGGAGTCTCGGAGGGCAGGCCCAGCCTCACGATAGGGGCCGGCCAGTGGACCCAGAAGACCGCCTTGGGCACCTACCAGACCCCGAGCGGTGCTGCCGTGCCCCTCGCCCTGGAGCCGGCACAGGCCGGCTGCGAGCAGTGACCTGCCCGGGGCGCCTGCCTGATCGGTCAGGCCGAGATCACGACTTGATCCTGGTGTTGGACGGATCCAGCGGGGGACGGCGGTGCAGGCTGGCCGGGCGCACGCTGCCGCCGACGTTGATCTCATAGCCACCGGAGTCCAGGTGCTCGGCGGTGATCGGCTCGCCGTCGGGTCGCCAGACGTAGGCCAGCGCCACGCAGGCGCCGGTCGTCGTCGCCCAGGCCGCGGACGTCACCTGGCCCACGGCCACGCCGTCGCGCAGCACGAGCTCGCCGCCCCACATCATGACGTCCGGGTCCGCCAGGACCAGCGACACCAGGGTGCGCCGCGGTCCGGCCAGCTTCGCCTTCTCGAGGGCCTCGCGGCCGAGGAACGGGATCTCGCCCTTGAGCTTGCAGGCGAACAGCAGGCCCGCCTCCACGGGGTTGTACTCCGGGGAGAGCTCGGGCCCGAACGCCCGGTAGGCCTTCTCCAGGCGCAGGGCGTTGATCGCGTAGTAGCCCGCGTTGCGCACGCCGAGGTCGGCGCCCAGCCGGTGCAGCAGGTCGAAGACCCCGTTGGCGAACTCGGCCGGCACGTAGAGCTCCCAGCCGAGCTCTCCGACGTATGTCAGCCGGGTCGCGCGGACCGTGAAGAAGCCCACGTCGATGAGCTGCGAGGTGCTGAAGGGGAAGGCCTCGTTCGAGAGGTCTGCCTTGGACGCGCGCTGGAGCAGCTCGCGGGAGGCGGGGCCCATCACGCCGAGCACGGCGTAGGCGCTCGAGACGTCGACGACCTCGACGTGCATGTCCGGCGTGGCGTGACGCCTGATCCAGTCCGCGTCGCGCATGGCCGAGGCCGCGCCCGTCACCCACAGGAACTCGTCCTGGGCCACACGCGTGACGGTCACGTCGGCCTCGTAGGTGCCGCGAGCGTTGAGCACTCCGGTGTAGACGACACCGCCCACCGGGACGGCTACGTCGGCCGTGCACAGCCACTGCAGGAGCCGTTCGGCATCGACGCCCTTGACGAGCAGCTTCCCGAACGAGGTCTCGTCGAACAGCGCGACCGCCTCGCGAGTGGCGCGCTGCTCCTCGTCGACCCAGGGAATCCAGTTCTGCTTGCCCCAGGCGTACTCGATGACGGGCTCGGATCCCTCGGGGGCGAAGAAGTTGGGCCGCTCCCAGCCCATCTTCGAACCGAAGCAGGCACGGGCCGCGGTGATGCGGTCGTGCAACGGGGACTGGCGGAAGGGGCGGGCAGTGGCGAACTCGCGGTTGGGCCACGGCACCGAGTAGTGCAGCCCGAGCACCTCGCCGACGCGCGCGCGAAGCCACTGGTTGTTGCCGTTGAACGGCGCGAAGCGCCGGATGTCGACTCCGACCAGGTCGGACTGGGGCTCGCCGGAGACGATCCACTCGGCGAGCGCGCGGCCGGCGCCGCCCGCCGAGGCGATGCCGACCGAGTTGAAGCCGGCGCCGACGAAGAAGTTCCTCGAGCTCGGGTGCCTCGCCGAGGATGAACTGGTTGTCGGGGGTGAAGGACTCCGGGCCGTTGTAGAACTTCTTGATGCCGGTCTGCTGGAGCACCGGGCACGCGATGCAGCGCGCTCTCCATGAGGATCTCGAAGTGGTCCCAGTCCTCGTCGAGCAACTGGAACTCGAAGGGGTACGGGATCCGGTCGGGGGAGACCCACGGCTTCGCCTCGGGCTCGAAGCCGCCGACGACGAGGCCGCCGACCTCCTCCTTCATGTAGGTGTAGCCGTCGGGATCGCGCAGGATCGGCATCATCCGGTGCACGCCCTCGATCTGGTCGGTGACGACGTAGAAGTGCTCGGCCGAGTGCAGGGGCACGTTGACGCCGCACATGGCGCCGATGGCCTTGGCCCACTGGCCGGCGCAGTTGACGACGATCTCCGCCTCGATGTCGCCCTGGTCGGTCTGCACGCCGGTCACGGCCGCCGTCGGCCACGGTGACCCCCGTGACGCGCGTGCGCTCGAAGACCCGGGCCCCGTTCATGCGGGCGCCCTTGGCCAGCGACTGGGTGATGTCCGTCGGATTCGCGGTGCCGTCGTAGGGCAGCCAGATGCCGCCCTGCAGGTCCGAGGTCTCCAGGATCGGGTAGCGCTCCAGGGCCTGCGCGGGAGTGAGGATCTCGCACTCGAGGTTGAATGCCTCCGCCTGGGCCGCGGTGCGCAGCAGCTGGATCATGCGCTCCGGCGTGCGCGCAACGGTCACGCCGCCGCACTCGCTTGTAGCCCGTGCCGAGACCGGTCTCGGCCTCGAGGGCCTGGTACAGCTTCGCCGAGTACTGCACGAGCCGCGTGCCGGTCTCCGACGCGCGCAGCTGGCCGACCAGGCCCGCGGCGTGCCATGTCGTGCCGGACGACAGCTGCCCCTGCTCGATGATGACGACGTCGGTGATGCCGAGCTTGGTCAGGTGGTAGGCCACGCTGGCGCCGACGATTCCGCCGCCGATCACGACGACGCGCGCGCGGCCTGGCAGGGACTCGGTCATGGACTGCTCCTCAGGAGGATGGGCGATTCGCCGGACGCTACCAGCCAGCGAGCCCTCGCGAAAGGTCTAGACGGAAAACTCAGGATGTCCTTTTCGGTCTAGATGGTTTACGCGGTTCGGTGTAGCCTTGCCCGACCATGGACGCAGCCGCCCGACTCTCGCAGGGCAGTGACGCCGCGGCAGTCGATGTCGTCGCCCGCTGGGCGCCGGCGCCGGGCAGGGCCGTCATCTTCGACTTCAACGGCACCCTCTCGGATGACGAGCCGATCCTGCTGCGCCTGTACGCGGAGATGTTCCGCGAGCACCTGCACTGGGAGCTGACTGCGCGGCACTACTTCGACGCGCTGGCCGGCCTCAGCGACCGAGAGATCATCGAGAGCGTCGTGCAGGAGCGGGCCGGTGGAGATGCGTCCCTCGTGGAACGGCTCCTCGTCGAGCGCCGCATCCGCTACTGCCGGCTGGTGGAGGAGGGCTCGCCGATCCTGCCGCCGACTGCCGCACTTGTCGACGACCTGCGCGCCGACGGCGTGGCACTGGCGATCGTCACGGGGGCCCAGCGCATCGACGTCGAGTTCGTGCTGTCGCGAAGCGCGATCGCCGGCGCCTTCCCGGTCGTGGTCACCGAGGAGGACGTCGCGCGCGGCAAGCCCGATCCCGAGGGCTTCCTCATCGCCGCCCGCGCGCTCGACACCCCGCCGTCGTCGATCCTCGTCTTCGAGGACTCCCTGCACGGCGTGCAGGCCGCGCAAGCGGCGGGCATGCGCTGCATCGCGGTGGAGGGCACGAGGACGCGCGCGCAACTCGAAGGAACAGCCGATGCAGTGGTGGGCCGGCTGACCCCGTCCCTCCTCCCAGACCGTCGTTGACCAGCCCGCAGCGTCACATGGCTGGCTCCTTGTGACGCTGCGGGCTGGTCAACGACGCGGGGACTAGGTCGGGCGGGGCTGCGCGGCGCGGGCGGCCGCGCCCACTCCTGTCTGCAGCGAGATCCTCACCCGATCCGGTCGGAACAGGTCGCGCGCGTACTCGATGGCCAGTCCGGCCTGCGTGAACGTCGTCCGCTCGATGAGCATGAGCGGACTGCCGGGCGCCACGTCGAGCAGCCCCGCCTCGTCCTCGCGGGCGGCGACCGGCTCGAGTGCCTCCGAGGCGAGGTGGGGAACCTGGCCGTACCGGCGTCTGAGCAGGTCGTAGATGGAGCCGGTGAGGCGATGGTCGAGCAGGTCGGGGAAGGGCTCCACCGGGAAGTAGGCCCGCTCGAGAGCCAGCGGCTGCCGGCGGGCCGTCCGGACCCGGACGATCTCGTGGACGGGGGAGCCGGGCGCCACGGACAGCGCACGGGCGACGGACCGGAGGGCCGGGACAGTGGAGGCCGAGACCATGCGCGCCCCGGCGCGGACGCTGGCCCGGCGCATCTGCTCGGTGAAGCCCATCACGCCCGTGAGGTCGCAGTCGATCCTGGGCTCGCGCACGTAGGTGCCGCCCGAGCGCCCCGTCACGCGGGCCACCGTGCCATGCGCCTCCAGTGTCGCCAGCGCCTGCCGCAGCGTCATGCGGCTCACCCCGAGTCGCGCCGCCAGGTCGCCCTCGCGGGGCAGGCGATCGCCGGGCACCAGGTCGCCCCGGCCGATGGCGTCGCTCAGCCACCGCTCGATCTGCGCGTGCAGCGGCACGCCGGCGCCTACGGAGAACTCCGGGTGTGGTGGCAGGTGCGCGTCAGTCACTGGCACGCGCCTGCTCGAGGAGGCGACCGAAGTCGGGCCCGTCGAACTCGGTCACGGCGCGTTCGTACTTCTCCATGCCCCAGGACCAGAAGTCGAAGTCGAGATCGCTCGTGCCGTCCTGGATCGACGCCCAGAGCATCCAGCCGTACTTGCTCATCAGGCCCCAGAGCCAGGCCCGCGCCGTCAGCGCCGGGGAGGGGTGCCCCACGTAGGCCGCGACGAGGCGCTCGAGATCGTCCATGCTCCCTGCGGCCTCGCTCCACAGGTTGCCGACCTCGAAGAAGGGGTCGTTGTTGCCGGAGTACTCGTAGTCGATGAGCCAGACGCGCAGATCCGTCTCGATGAAGTTGGCGGCCAGCAGGTCGTTGTTGCACGGCACGGTCTGCTGCGGTCGGGCGGCCAGTGAGTCGGCGATCGCCGCCATGTGCGGCGCGAAGTCGAGGTAGCCGTCGGGGAGGCGGAGTCCGCGCTCGCGGACCAGCGCGAGGTAGAGCGGCTGCAGCCGGAGCATGTCGAAGTCATTGACGAATCTCCCGCCGGCGTGCAGCCGCCGGCAGGCATCCGCGACGCCCGGGGCGTTTGTCGGGTTCAGCACGTCCGCGTTGGTCCAGGTGCGCCCGTCGATGAAGCGCACCACGAGGATGCTGACCTCAGGGGCGTAGGCGAGCACGTCGGGAGCCGCGCCGGCGGCGGCTGCGGCCACGGAGTTGGCGTGCTCGTTGGCCCTGTCGATGGCGAGGAGCGCGCTCTCCGGCGACGAGAGCCGCGCGACGCACACGCCCCGAGGCGTTGTCACCATCAGGTTCCGGTTCGTGAGGCCGCCGGACAGGTCGCTGACGGTGATCCGGTCCGTCAGCTCGGGGACGGCATCGAGCCGGGCGAGCATCTGCGGGGTGATCTCCAGCTCGACCACGTCGGCCACCTCGTCCTCCCATCACGGTCGGTAGACCGCGTGCTGACGAATGCTAGACGGTCGTGCGAGTGACAGAGTGGATTTTGGTCTAGATCTTTTGGCCAGGGCGTGAGAGGTGTTCGCGGGCACGGAGGGTCGCGGTCGTTGTGTCGCACGGACATCCGAACTGCGAGGAGACCGGTCGTTGCATCGTGGTGCTCCCCCACTGCGCCTTTCAGTGCGCCCGGCCGGAACCACCCGACCTATATCAGCCGAGCTTGGTCAGCTGTGCCTTCACCAGGGACTTCGCACAGGCTGCCAGCGCGGTGCTGTTGAGCGCCTTGGGGTCGGCGCACGCGATGTAGACCACGTTGGCTCCTCGGAGGGAGAAGATCGTCACCGTGGGCCCCTTGGTCTGCACGGGGTCACCCGCGCCGACGGGGGGAGTCGTGATGGCCAGGTCGGAGTCGTAGAACGTCACGCTGGACGAGGTCTGGCTCAGCACCGCCGAGGGGAGGCGGCTCGCCTTCATCTCCTTCAGGTACTTGCGGGCGGCCCTGGCCGAGTCGAAGCCCAGCAGGTCCACGTGATTCGGCCACGCCTTGCCGGTCGCGTATGCCCCGTCGGAGTGGAGGTACTCGTAGTAGCAGTAGTTGACGTTTCCGGGCGGGTAGGGCGCGGAGTGGCAGACCAGCGCGTCGGCGGCACTGGGGGAGCCCACGCCGGATGCGGCGCTGACCTGCTTCAACGTCAGCAGCGTCTTGCGGACCTGGCTCCTGGTGAGGACATCCGTGCCCGCGCCGCTGGCCGGACCGGCCGCGAGGCCGAGGGCAGCGACCGTGAGGGCTACGGAGATCGCCAGGGCGGCCGTTCTCTGGCCGAGACGCTTCATGCTTGCTCCCAACTGGACACTACGCTGCCGGATGGCAACCTAGGAGGATCTGGTCACGGGACCGGCACCCCGGGTGCCGGTCCCGTGACCGGGTCGGACTACCGCAACGTGCCGACCTTGTAGGCCGCGAGCGCGCGCTTGGCGGACGCCGAGCCGCCGTGCTTGCCGTTGAACGCGGCGGTCGCGTCCTTGCCGCACATCGCGACGATCCGGCTCGAGCCGCCGGGGTGCTTGCCGACCCAGCCGGTGAGGTTGTAGACGTTGCGGTTGACGACTGACCAGCAGTTCGCCGCCGACTTGTGCTTCTTGACCTGTGCCAGCGTGTATGCCTTGCTGGGCATCACGGTGACGGTCGAGCTCGTGTTGGCGGCCTGTGCTGCCGGGGCAACCAGGACCGTGGCCATGGCCATGGGCAGGACTACTGCCGCGGCGATCCGTCGGAATGTCGATGCATGCGTGGTGGTCACGTGATGACTCCTATCTGGGTGGGTGGGTGGGTGCCGGACGGAGGGTGCCCCGTGCTCAGCCGAGAGTGCCGATCTTGAGCTTGGCCAGCGCGGCATGGGCGCCGGTGCTGCCCGCGTGCTTGCCTTGGAAGGACGCCGTGGCGTCGATCCCGCACATGGCCTTGATCACGCTGGGGCCGCCCGGGTGCTGGGGGATCCAGGTGGTCAGGTCGTAGACGGAGCCACCGACGGCCGACCAGCAGGAGGTCGCCGTGTTGTGCGACGCGACCTGGGCCAGCGTGTAGGTCGACGCTGCCGGGGTCGTGGGCGCTGCAGGGGCAGCCGGGGCGGCCGCCGGACGGCTCCCAGCACCCCGATCCGGTAGCGCTTGAGGATGCGCGCCGAATGCGCCGCTCCACCATGACCGGCGACGTAGGACTTGGTCGCGTTCCTGCCGCACATGCGCTTGATCGACGCCGTGCGGCGGGGATGAGCCTTCGTCCACGGCGTGAGGTTGTACACGCTGCGGTTCACCACCGACCAGCAGTTGGCTGCAGTGCGATGACTGCTGACCTGCTTCATCGTGAAGTGCCTCGTCGCCGAGTTCGCCGCAGTGGTGGTCGGCGCGGCCGGAGTGCTCGCGGTCGCGGCGGAGGCGATCAGGGTGCCGATCTTGTATTGGGCGAGGGCGGCATTGGCGCCTGCGCTGCCTGCGTGCTTGCCGACGAAGGAGGCTGTGGCGTCGGTGCCGCACATCGCCGTGATGGCCGCCTGGCCGCCGGGGTGCTTCGGGATCCACGCGGTGAGGTTGTAGACGCCACCGGCGACGGCGGACCAGCAGTCGGCCGCGGTGCTGTGTGCCGCAACCTGTTCGAGGGTGTAGGTGCCGTTGGGCAGCGGCGTGGTGGACGCGATCAGCGTGCCGATCCTGAACTGGGCCAGGGCGGCGTTGGCGCCTGCGCTGCCCGCGTGCTTGCCGACGAAGGACGCAGTGGCGTCCATGCCGCACATCGCCGTGATGGCCGCCTGGCCGCCGGGATGCTGCGGGATCCACGAGGTGAGGCTGTAGACGCTGCCACCGACGGCGGACCAGCAGTCGCCGGCCGTGCTGTGGGTGGCGACCTGGGCCATCGTGTAGGTGCCGTTGGGCAGGGGCGTGGTGGACGCGATCAGCGTGCCGATCCTGAACTGGGCGAGCGCGGAGTTGGCGCCGGGGCTGGCGGAGTGCTTGCCCTGGAAGGAGGCCGTGCCGTCGACGCCGCACAGGGCGGTGATGACGCCTGCGCCGCCGGGATGCTGGGAGACCCACGAGGTGAGGTTGTAGACGCCGCCGCTGATGGCGGACCAGCAGTTGCCGGCCGTGTTGTGGGTGGCGACCTGGGCGAGCGTGTAGGTGCCGTTGGCGGTCGGCGGCGGGGTCGACGTGCCGCTCAGCGTGCCGATCTTGAGCTGGGCGAGCGCGGAGTTGGCACCGGGGCTGGCGGAGTGCTTGCCCTGGAAGGAGGCCGTGCCGTCGACGCCGCACAGGGCGGTGATGACGCCTGCGCCGCCGGGATGCTGGGAGACCCACGAGGTGAGGTCGTAGACGCCGCCGCTGATGGCGGACCAGCAGTTGCCGGCCGTGTTGTGGGTGGCGACCTGGGCGAGTGTGTAGGTGGTGGTCGGAGTCGGCGCCGGCGGCGGGGTCGACGTGCCGCTCAGCGTGCCGATCTTGAGCTGGGCCAGGGCGGAGTTGGCACCGGGGCTGGCGGAGTGCTTGCCCTGGAAGGAGGCCGTGCCGTCGACGCCGCACAGGGCGGTGATGACGCCTGCGCCGCCGGGATGCTGGGGGACCCACGAGGTGAGGTTGTAGACGCCGCCGCTGATGGCGGACCAGCAGTTGCCGGCCGTGTTGTGGGTGGCGACCTGCGCCATCGTGTAGGTGGTGGTCGGCGTCGGCGGCGGTGTCGGGTCCAGCGCCCCGATCCGGTACTGCGCCAGCGCGGCGGCCGGATCGTTCTCGCCGTCGCCTCCGGAGTGCTGGCCGTTGAAGGAGGCGCTGCCGTCGAGGCCGCACATGGCCAGGATGACCGACGAGCCGCCAGGGTGCCTGGGAATCCAGGAGGTGAGGTTGTAGACGCCGCCGTTCACCGCGGACCAGCAGTCCGAGGCCGTGGCGTGCTGGTGAACCTCGGCAAGCGTGTAGATGGTCTCCGCCTGGGCTGCAGGCGCCGTGAGGAGTGCTGAGGCGACGGCCAATGGCAGGGCCGCTCCCGCCGCCAGGCGGCCTGCGGCTGTTCTGATCACGCTCATCATGTCTCCACTTTCCTGAGCCGACTGACGCGCAGACGACATGGCTCGCTGCGGTCACGTCCCGGTGACGGGCTGCGATCAACCTACGATCGGGAAGGGCAAGCGAAGCCCAAAGGAATGCCAGATCCAGATAAGGGGACGACCGGTCCGGCGGCGTGCGCTGCGGTCCGATGGCCCGGGGATCGGCCTTCGTCAGGTCAGGTGCGCGTGAGTGGAAGGGTCACCACGAAGTGACCGCCCGGGCCTGGCGTCGCAGACACGGTGCCCCCATGGGCGTCCGCGACGGAAGCCACGATCGCCAGCCCGAGACCGCTGCCCCCCTCGTCGCGATTCCGAGCGTCGTCCAGCCGCACGAATCGGTCGAACACGCGCGTGCAGTCCTCCGCGCGGAGCCCGACGCCGTCGTCGTCCACCCGCAGTACGGCGTGCTCGGCCTGCCTGCCCAGGCTGACGGCGACCGTCGTCGCCGCGTGCCGGGCGGCGTTGTCGACCAGGTTCACGGCGAGGCTGTGCAGGGAGCCGGCATTGCCCCGCACCGGGCAGTCGACCGAGTCGTGCCGGAAGACGAGATCGGGGTGCGCGCGCTGGGCCACCGAGACGACCTCGGCCACCAGCGCTGCGAGGTCAACGTCCTCGATGTCGACCGGTGCATCCATGGCGTCGGACCGTGCGAGGGCCAACAGGTCCTGCACGAGGTGTTCGAGCCGGCCCAGATCCGTCATGGCCTCCCGGACGCTGGTGCGCAGGGTCTCCTCGTCCGAGTCCTCGCCGAACTCGAGGGTCACGCGCAGGGTGCTGAGCGGGTTGCGCAGCTCGTGGCCCGCGTCGGCGACGAACATGCGGGTGGCCTTCGTCTGCTGATGGAGGCGCGCAAGGAGGGCGTTCAGGGTCCGCCCGAGGCGCTCGACCTCGTCGTCGGTCGGGCTGACTCGCAGCTCCCCAGCGGCGGTGGACTGCATGGCCTCCGCCTGGGACCGCATGTCGTCGACAGCGCGGAGGGCACGCCCCACCGCGAGCCAGACGGCCGCGCAGACCCCCAGGACGAGAAGCGGCAAGGCGAGGAGCAGCCCGAGCAGGACGGCCTCCTGGGCCCTGAGGATCGGCTGGTCGCTCGTGATCGCGCACACCACGACTACCCCCTGACCCGTCTCCACCTGGGCCGCCTGCCGGAGGAAGTCGCCGTGCGTTCCCGCGATGTCGAGGGTGACTCGATCGGTGGACGTGGTGGCCGGCGGTGTGCCGGGGCAGACTCGATCCGTGGCGTCCAGGGTCGTGCTCGCGAAGAGGACGGCCCCGTCGGCGTCCACGATCTGGACGAACACGGGCATGCCCGCCCGTGGGGATTCAAGATCGATGGGGTCGATGTCGGCCGCAGACTGCTCCGCCAACTGGTCGCTCACGCTGCCGACTTCGGTCTCCAGCACGTCCGTGGCGGCGGCCCACGCGGTCTGGGACACGAAGAGGTAGGCAGCCAGCCCGATCACGAGCCCGAACGCGGCAATGGCGAGTCCTGATCCCAGCACCGCCCGGCCGCGGACCGATCGGGGAGGCACGTGCATGCTCACACTCCCTGCTCCACCAGCCGGTAGCCGACTCCGCGAACCGTCTGGATCCATTGCGCGCCGACCTTCTTGCGCAGCTGACCGACGCAGACCTCGACGACGTTCGGGTCAAGGCCGGGCTCCAGCCAGACCTCGTCGAGGAGCTCCAGCTTGCTCACTGGTTGGTCGATCCGCTCCGCCAGGTAGACCAGGACCGCGAACTCCCGAGCCGTCAGGGTCACTTCCGCGTCCGCGATCCAGCACCGATGACGCCGCGGTTCCAGGTGCATCTGACCGATGGTGAGCACGGGAGCCGCATCAGGCCGGCGGCGCAGGAGGGAGTTCATGCGGGCGAGGAGAACGACGGTGCTGAAGGGCTTCGTGACGTAGTCGTCGGCCCCCAGGTCGAATGCGTCGGCTTCGTCGTACTCGCCGTCCTTGGCCGTCAGCATCAGCACAGGGGTGTCGACGCCCTCGGCTCGCAGCGCCTCCAGGACGCGGTAGCCCGAGAGACCCGGCAGCATGACGTCCAGCAGGATCAGGTCGAAGCCGCCGGCCTTGGCCTTGGCGAGGGCGTTGACACCATCGTGGGCGACCGTGGCGTCGTAGCCACGTCGTGCGAGTCCCTGCCGCAGTGCCTCGGCCAGGCGGACCTCGTCATCGACGATCAGCACCCGTGCTCTCATGACCACATCCTCCTCGGGATCGAGGACCCGGCGGGGATTCCCACCGGGTCCTCGACTGCCGTCGCCAGGCCAGGGGTCAGGAGGGAACGCTGACCTTGACGCGGACTGGGGTGATCGTGCGGTCGTTGGTGTCCACTTCCCTCGACGCATCTTCCGCTCGTGGCCCACGAAGGCTAGGTGCGCACGCCTGAGCGGAACCTGAGGGCGGAAGCGGAACGGGCCGGCTAGACGGGTCGGTAGCCGATGCGGTCGGCGTCGGCCAGGCACTCCTGCGCGGGACGGATGCCCTCGGACGTGTAGGGGCTCTGCACGCAGGAGGCCGCCGATGCCACGCCGAGCCGCAGGCAGTCCTCGACGGGCCAGTCCTCGTGCAGCCCGAATAGGACCCCGGCCGCCAGTGCGTCGCCGGCGCCGGTCGCGCTGCGGATCAATTCGCGTGGCAGGTGGACCGAGCCCTGCCGCCGGACCCCGCCCTCCCGGCTGGCCGCCACGGAGCCCGCGGGAAAGTGCACGACCGCCAGTCTCCTGACACCCGCGGCCAGCAGCCCTTGCGCCATGGCCTCGATCGCCGACCAGTCGACCCGGGCGTCGGCACCCGGTGCGGTCACGTCGATACCGGTCAGGGCGCCGGCCTCGAGCTCGTTGACGATGACGCTGTCGGCGTGCGGAAGGCAGGGCAGGACGACCTCGCGAATGCAAGCAGGCTCCAGGCTGGCAAGTTCGAGGTTCGTGTGGATGCCGGCGGCTCGGGCGCGCTGGAGCAGGGCGACCCAGCGATTGCCGCCCTCGGCGAGGGCGGCGTCCATCAGTGGGTGCAGGCCGAGGATCCCGGCGTGCAGGATTCGTGCCGACGTCGATGCCAGGTCGGCTGCCGATGCGTCGAAGAGCGCGTTCGCCCCGCAGTGGTGGAAGAAGGTCCGGCGGCCGCCGACGCGCTCGACCATGGCGTCGGTGAACGACGTGACCGCATCGGGGAACACGCGAATGCCCTTGGTGCCGATGCCGAACCGCGCGCATTCGCGCAGGATGAATTCGCCGTTCTGGTCGTTCCCGACCGCGGCGAGGACATCGATCGGGAAGACCGCGCCGAGGTGGCGCAGGTCCATGGACATGTTCAGCGCGGGCCCGCCGGTGCTGACGAACACCTCGTCGATCATGGCCAGGTGGTCAAGTTCGGGATAGGCGTCGATCACCTTGCCGACGTCGACCACCGCCGTGCCTGCGCACAGGACGCCCGATCGGGTGACCACGGCGTGGTCACTCTGACCGAAGAACAGGATCCGTGACCTCGAGGTCCTCCGCCAGCGTGCGCGCTGCCGGCAGGCCCGACTTCGCGAGGGCCTCGTGATACGCGCGTACCCCCTCCGCCGGCGTCAGGTCGCCTCGGATGACCGGGCGCACGAGCCCAACCAGGTCCAGCTGCGACTCCGCGCGCTGGATCTTGCGCCCGAACAGGGCGACGCGTGCTCCGGCGGCCTCTGACCGGTGCAGCAGCTCGAACGTGTCACGGGTGGTGCCGGCCGAGCCGCCGAGGATGCCGACGACGAGGGACGGGTCGTGCTCGGCCAGCTCGGTGACCGAGTCCGCGCCGTTGTAGGCCATCTTCAGGAAGATCGGGCGCTCCGCCTGCGTGACACCGGCCAGTGAGCGGATGATCGAGTCGTTGACGAATGCACCCACGTCGGCCCCGGCCAGGCAGCCGGCCACGTTGGGGTTGAACACCTCGAGGAAGTGCCGGATGCCCTGCTCGGCCGCCTCCTGACGGAAGACCGAGTAGGCCTCGAGAGAGGCGAGGTCGTGGTCGAGGTCGTTGTTGAACGTGACGGAGTACAGCACGAGGTCGCAGAATCCCCGGATGGCCGACAGGTTCACCGTGCGGAAGGGACGCGACGGCTGCGCGGGGTAGGTGCCGCCCCGGGAGTTCCAGATGTCGGTGGAGTCGTTGCCGCGGACGGCCAGGGTGACGTCGCCGTCCAGGGATCCGTCGACGGCCAGCCGCTCCCCGTTGGATGCCGAGGTCAGCAGGAGGTCGAGCTCGCCCTGCCGGACAAGGGCGCGCATGTTGTCAAGGTAGGTCGGGCGAGTGCCATAGCGGCCCGGCCCGCAGGTGCCGGACGGGCCACCGGGGATCGGTCCGGGCGCCATGAGCCCGAAGGCCACATCGGCATCCTTGGCGTCGGAGACGATGAAGTCGTCCGGCGTGTACTCACCGGCCAGGATCGAACTGAGCTTGCGGTCCAGGCGCTTGGCTGGTGGTTCCTGGCGCTCGCTCGACGGTTCCGTGCCGGTCAGTGACATGGTCGGGTGCGTCCTTTCGTGGGGTCAGCCGCTACGGCTCGACCCTACTTGGCCGCCCCACCGCAGGGGCCGGTCAGGCCTGGGGCCGGACGTCGATGACGACCTCGAACTCGAGCAGGCTCGCGCCGCTCGAGACGGGCTTTCCGTGCTCACCGGCGTGCGCCGCCCGGGCATCCCCGTCGCGCCAGGCAGCGAAGGACTCCTCGTCGGCCCACTGGGTGACGACGAAATAGCGATCCTCGCCCTGAACCGGGCGCAGGAGCTGGAACCCGAGGAAGCCCGGGGAGCCCTCGACGGAGTGGGCGCGGGCGGCGAAGCGGCGCTCGAGCTCGAGTCCGGCCTGCGGCGGGACGCTGATGGCGTTGATCTTCACGACGGACATGGAGTGAGGCTAGTCGAGTGGCGGCTCCTTGCCGGGGTTACCGAAGTCTCCAAGTGTTACCACCATGTCGGTAACACTTGGAGACTTCGGTCGCTTGTGCGTCAGCTGAAGGTCCGCACGACGTACCGATCGAACTGGGGGACCGTGAAGGCCACCTTGCCTTGCCTGGTCTTGTAGATCAGTCCGCGATCCACCAAGCGCGGCGTGGCCGACCCGAGCTCGCGCGCCCCGCCGCGCCCCATGGCCTTGGCCACGGCAGTCTGGGAGTGCTCACCTGGGCCGAGGCCTGCAAGCGCCCTGATGTAGTCGGCTTCCCGGTCGGGCAGTCCGGCCATGCGGACGGAGAAGAAGTCCTGGTCGAGTACTGCCTCGACGGTCGCCTGGGTCTCTCGCACGTCGGTGATCGTGATCGGGCTGCCCTCGGCAGCGTCCCAGGCCGCCCGCCCGTACTCCTGCAGGAAGTAGGGGTAGCCCTCGGTATACGCCACGATGTGCGCCAGGGCATCCTCGGTGAACGACGCCCCGGCTCGGGTCGCCGGGGCCAGGACCGCGAGTCGGGCGAACTGGTCGTCCAGGCGCCCGATCACCGGCCAGCGGAACATGCGCTCGGCGTAGGTCTGCGCCTCGCCGGTCAGCTCCGGCAGCTGGGGGAGACCGGCGCCGGCGATGACGATCGGCAGGTTGAGCTGGTTGATGCGGTGCTTGGCCATCACGAGGGCGGAGAGCTCGGACGTGTCGAGGTGCTGGATCTCGTCGATGAGGAACACGATGGTGCGTTGATGCGCGGCCGCGGCCTCGCCGAGGACCTCGATCAGGTCAGGCAGATCTGACACGAAGTCGCCCGAGTCGCCGACTCCTTCGGCTGACTCGGCGTCAGCCGCGTCGTAGGCGATGCTCCAGCCGCCTTCCGGATCGAACCGTGCCTTGAATCCTCGGATCACCGCCGCGGCCCTCTTGGCCCGCTCGTTCCAGCGGGCTGACGGCGATACCTCGAGGAGGGCCTTGCGGGCCAGAGCGGCGAAACGCTCCGTGAGGCCCCCGCCGAGCTTGGGCACCTCGTAGTCGATGACGACCGCGCCGAGGTCGACGGCAGTGGTGTGGAACTCCCCCAGCAGCACCGTCTTGCCGACACCGCGGAGCCCGGTGACCAGGTAGCCCTTGTCCGTCTGTCCGGCGATCACGCGCTGGACGAGGATGCGGAAGTCGTCGAGGAGGTCATCGCGCCCCTCGAGGGCGGGCGGCCGCGCTCCGGCGTTCGGGGTGTACGGGTTTCGGACACGGTCCACGCTGACATGTTACCCGGGTTTCCAATAGTTACCAGGATTCCGGTAACCCAAGGAATCCGACCTCGGCCGGCAGCTCGCGAAGGCCGAGGCGACCGGCAGGCCGGCTGCCTGCGCGGCGTCCACAACGGCTGAAACCCCCAGCGGCTGCACCCTGAGGCGCCCCGCTGGGGGCTTCGTCAGTCCGAGGTCCCGAGTTGCATCAGGACCCATGGCGGTGGCGGTGGGATTTGAACCCACGGTGAGTTTCCCCACACACGCTTTCGAGGCGTGCTCCTTTGGCCGCTCGGACACGCCACCGCGGAGAAGGTTATACGAGGTCCGGCGTGGAAGCCGAACGTCCCCCGCCTCCCAGCCCGTGCGCCGGCCCGGGAACTCGGCCACGCGCCCGCACCTCGAAGGCGGGCGCCATGGCCACGACGGCCAGCAGGACGGGGACGAGCAGCGCGAACGCCCAGCGCAGCGAGGACATGTCGGCGGCCACGCCGATCAGGGGTGCGCCCACGACGAAGCCGACGTAATTGAAGACGTTCACGCGGGCGACGGCGATCCCCGTCCCCAGCTCGTCGTGCTGAGCGGCGGCGGTGAAGGCCAGCGGGATGACGGGCGCCACGCCCGCGCCGAGGAGCCCGAAGGCGAGCAGCCCCCACATCGGCGACGGAGCCAGCGCGATCAGGACGGCGGCAACGATGCCGACGGACGCGCCCATCCGCACCAGGAGGACGGGTCCGCGGGCCATCACCCCGCGGTCCACGAAGACTCGGGCAATCAGGGTCGTCAGCGCATAGGCGCCGTAGGCCAGGGCAGCGATCGACTCGCTCGACCCGAGGGCCTTCGTCAGGTAGACCGCGCTCCAGTTCGATGCCGCCGAGTCGGCGACGTAGACGCACATCAGTGCCAGGCCGATCACGACGATGGGCCGCCACGGCACGTGCACGGTGGGACGGTCGGGATTCGAGGCCGAGACGGCGTCCACCCTTCCGCTCAGCTCGACGCGCCCCTTGAGCAGGTGGGGTCCGGCGACGAGCTGGACGGGGATCACGACCACAGCAAGGATGGCGAAGAAGCCCCCCAGCGACACGGACGACCCGGCCGCGACGGCGGCCAGGCCGGCACCCAGGATCCCGGCGAGACTGAAGACGGCGAAGAACGAGCCGATCAGGCTGCGCACGTACTTGACCTCGACCGCGACGGCGTGGGCGTTCATGGCCGCATCGACAGCGCCGAGTGCGAAGCCGATCGTGCACAGGGACACGACGAGGAGGGGCACGGACGAGCTGAAGCCCACGAAGACCAGGGCGAGCGGCGTGAGCGGGCCCAGTATGCGCAGGACCGGGGCGCTGCCCAACCGGGCGAGCGCGGCCCCCGCGACGAGGCTGCCGATGCCCGCCACGATCGGCACGAGTCCCAGGAGCAGGGCCAGGGAACTGTCGGTGAGGCTGAATCGCTCCTGGATGGTCGGTATCCGGGTCACCAGGGCGGCGAAGCACAGCCCCTGGACGCTGTAGGCGAAGGCTCCGGCGACGCGCGCCCTGCTGTCCGGTCCGCCCACGCCCGCGACTATTCCACGCTGCGCCAGGAGCGGGAGCCGGAATGTGCACACGACTCCGCGGTCGCGGGGATCCAGCCCCGTCGACCTTGAGGTTGGCGCGCGTCCCCGGCTCGAGAACGCGCGCCAACCTCAAGGTCGACGGGGTCCCGAAACGAGGGCGGGACCCCCGAATCGGGGGCCCCGACGCTGCTCGCTCCCGCCGAAGGGCGGGATCCGCGGAGGATAGGGGATTTGAACCCCTGAGGAGTTTCCCCCAACACGCTTTCCAAGCGTGCGCACTAGGCCACTATGCGAATCCTCCGTGGGGGAGGGTATACGAGAGTGGTCGTGCGGCCGAATGCCGACCCACGCATCCCGCGGTGGCCGAGCGGCCCGGACGCCCCGTACAGTTGTGCCGACCCCTCGTGCGGCGTCATCGCGTGAACCTCCCCAGGGCCGGAAGGCAGCAAGGATAAGCGCGCTCTGGCGGGTGCACGGGGGGTCCCTTCTCAGGTCGCGGAGTCGCACTGCGTGCTGGGGGACAGGCTCGCGAGGAAGGCCCTCGCCGCTCGATCCGGCGCATCCGTGACCGCGGGTAGGGTGCACCTGTGTCCATGGCCCTTTACCGCACCTACCGTCCTGCGTGCCTCGACGACGTGGTCGGCCAGGAGCACGTGACCAATCCGCTGCGTCGGGCCCTGGAGAACGACCGCGTGCACCACGCCTACCTGTTCTCCGGCCCCCGGGGCTGCGGCAAGACCTCCACGGCACGCATCCTGGCGCGCTCGCTGAACTGCGAGAAGGGGCCGACCCCCGACCCGTGCGGCGAGTGCCGCAGCTGCCTCGATCTCGCGCCGAACGGTCCCGGCTCCCTCGACGTGATCGAGCTCGACGCGGCCAGCCACGGCGGCGTCGAGGACACCCGCGACCTGCGCGAGCGGGCGATGTTCGCCCCCGCCTCCTCGCGCTTCAAGGTCTACATCATCGACGAGGCCCACATGGTCTCGAATGCCGGTTTCAACTCCCTGCTCAAGCTGGTCGAGGAGCCCCCGCCGCACGTCCGGTTCATCTTCGCCACGACAGAGGCCGAGAAGGTGCTCCCGACGATCCGTTCGCGGACGCACAACTACACCTTCCGCCTCGTGTCCGCGCGCGTCCTGCAGCAGCACCTGGCCACGATCTGCGCGGCGGAGGGCGTCGCGGCCGAGCCGGCCGCCCTGGCGCTGGTGGCCCGGGCCGGCGCCGGCAGCGTTCGCGACAGCCTCTCGGTCCTCGGCCAGGTGATCTCCGGGTCGGGTCCCGAGGGAGTGACGTACATCGAGGCCGTCGCGCAGCTGGGCATGACCGACTCGACGCTGCTCGACGCGATGATCACCGCGCTGGCCGACCATGACGGCGCCGGGCTGTTCACCGTCATCGACCAGGTCATCGACGCCGGCCACGACCCGCGCCGCTTCGTCACCGACCTGCTCGAGCGCTTCCGCGACCTGATCGTGCTGCACAGCGTCCCGAACGCCGCCGAGCTCGGCCTCATCGACGCACCAGAGGACCAAGTGGCCCGCGAGGTCGAGCAGGCGGGACGGTTCGGGCAGTCCGAGCTCACCCGGGCCGCCGACGTGACCAGTTCGGCGCTGAGCGAGCTGAAGGGGGCCACGGCTCCGCGCCTGCACCTGGAGCTGATGGTCGCCCGGCTGCTGCTGCCCGCCTCCGACGCCGACGAGGCCGGCATGCGGGCCCGCCTCGACCAGCTCGAGCGGCGGATGGCCTCGGGTGCGGCCCTGGGCCATGAGGGTGCAGCGGGCGGGCCTGGTGCCGCTGCGGAGCAGGCCGCGGCGCAGCCCCCGGCGACGAGGCCGGCCGCGCCGACGCGCCCCGTGCCGACGCCGCCACCCGCGGCCGACGAGGCGGCTCGGGCCGACCGAGGGCCGGCCGAGCCGTCCGTCGACATCCCCGCCCCACCCAGGCGGATCTCCGAGGTGGCACCCAGCACGGCGGTCAGCGAGCCCAGGGCCAAGCCACCGACTCGGCCCACCGCGCGGCCTCGGGGCGAGTCCGCTCCGACGGCCCCGGCCCCGGCCCCGGCCACTGCCCCGGCGGCGCCGGCGCTCGAAGCGTCGGTGCCTCTCGAGCAGTTCGTGTCCATGTGGCCGGCGGTGCTCGACGCCGTGAAGGTCTACTCCAAGGTCGCCTGGATGACCTTCGACTCGTCCGCGCCCATCTCGCTGGGCAATGGCGTGCTCGCGGTCGCGGTATCGGATGCGGGCCGGGCCAACAACGCCAAGGCGAGCGGTCACGACGAGCGGCTGCGCCTGGCCATCATCGACGTGCTGAAGACCGACGTGCGCATCGACCTCGTGCTGGCCCCCGACCGTGCCCACCTGCCGGTGGCCGCGACCACGGGGTCGACGGCCGGCCCCCCCAGCGCGCTGGTCGAGGTCGACGCGCCCAGCATCGACGACGCCAACGCCGACGACTCCGTGGGCGTCGACCTGGCGTTGCGAGAGCTCGGGGCCGTCCAGATCGGGGAGATCGACCACTGATGCGCAGAAACGACATCCACTGATGTACGAGGGAATCGTCCAGGACCTCATCGACGAGCTCGGCCGACTGCCCGGAGTCGGGCCCAAGGGAGCCCAGCGCATCGCCTTCCACGTCCTCGCCGCCGACCCGGCTGACGTGCTCCGGCTGGCGAACGTCCTGCGCGAGGTCAAGGAGAAGGTCCGCTTCTGCGTCATCTGCGGCAACGTGACGGAGGAGGAGCAGTGCCGGATCTGCCGCGATGCGCGCCGTGACCCGTCCATCCTGTGCGTAGTAGAGGAGCCCAAGGACGTCATCGCGATCGAGAAGACACGGGAGTTCCGTGGCCGCTACCACGTCCTCGGCGGGGCGATCAGCCCCATCGACGGCATCGGACCGGACGATCTTCGCATCCGCGAGCTGATCGCCCGGCTCGCCGACGGGGGAATCGTCGAGGTGATCCTGGCCACCGACCCGAACCTGGAGGGCGAGGCCACGGCCACCTACCTCTCCCGCATGATCGTGCCCCTCGGGGTGGCCGTGTCGAGGCTGGCCAGCGGCCTGCCGGTCGGCGGCGACCTGGAGTACGCCGACGAGGTCACCCTCGGCCGGGCCTTCGAGGGCCGCCGTCGTGTCGACGGCTGAAACCGGGCCTGCGGAAAGCACTCATTCGGCAATCGGTAGACTCTGCGCTCGTGTCTCTCATCGTCCAGAAGTTCGGCGGTTCCAGCCTCGCTGACGCGGCCAGTATCAAGCGCGTCGCCCAGCGGATCGTCGACACGAAGAACTCCGGTCACGAGGTGGTCGTCGTCGTGTCCGCGATGGGCGATTCGACCGACGAGCTGCTCGACCTCGCCGAGCAGGTGTCACCGCAGCCGCCGGCCCGCGAGCTCGACATGCTGCTCACGGCGGGCGAGCGCATCTCGATGGCACTCGTCGCCATGGCGATCTCCGACCTCGGTGCCGAGGCCCGCTCGTACACGGGCTCGCAGGCAGGCCTGATCACCGACGCGGCCCATGGCGCGGCGCGCATCATCGACGTGACCCCGGGCCGCATCCAGTCGGCGCTCGACGAGGGCGCGATCCCGATCGTGGCCGGCTTCCAGGGCGTGGCGCCAGGTCACCAAGGACATCACCACCCTCGGGCGAGGCGGATCGGACACCACGGCGGTGGCCCTCGCAGCCGCACTGGACGCGTCCGTCTGCGAGATCTACACCGACGTCGACGGGGTCTTCTCGCCGATCCCCGCGTCGTTCCGGCCGCCCGGCAGGTGCCATACATCACCTACGAGGAGATGCTCGAGCTCGCCGCGGTCGGTGCCAAGGTCCTGCACCTTCGCTGCGTCGAGTACGCGCGCCGCTTCGACCTGCCCATCCACGTGCGCTCGTCGTTCACCCAGCGCCAGGGCACGCTGGTCGTGTCACCCGATGCCATCGCAGCCGCTATCGCCGAAGGAAGAGCCATGGAGCAACCGATCATCTCCGGAGTCGCCGCAGACGTGAACGACGCGAAGATCACGGTCGTGGGCGTCGCGGACCGCCCCGGAGAGGCGGCCGCCATCTTCAAGGCGCTCGCCTCGCCGGACATCAACGTCGACATGATCGTCCAGAACGTCTCGGCCAGCCTCGACCGGTCGGACGGACATCACGTTCACGTGCCCGCAGGGGTCGTCGCCGATGGCGATGTCGGCCCTCGACGTCGAGGCGGGACGCGATCGGCTACGAGTCGCTGCGGGTGGACGACCAGATCGCCAAGGTGTCGCTCGTCGGTGCCGGGATGCGCTCGCACCCGGGCGTTTCCGCGACCTTCTTCGAGGCGCTCGCGATGGCCGGCATCAACGTCGAGATGATCTCGACCTCCGAGATCCGAATCTCGGTGGTCACCCGGGTCGATGACGCCCAGCGTGCGGTCCAGGCCCTGCACACCGCCTTCGGGCTCGATGCCGACGGCGAGGCCGTGGTGTACGGAGGTACCGGACGATGAGCCGCACTGCTGATGCCGCCGCCGCTCCGGGGCTCGCTTCGCTCACTCCTCGCGACGGTCGGGAACCTGTCGTCGCCGTCGTCGGAGCCACCGGGCAGGTCGGCACCGTCATGCGCCGGCTGCTCGACGAGCGGGACTTCCCGATGGAGCAGGTCCGATTCTTCGCCTCGGCGCGGTCCGCCGGCTACGACCCTGCCGTGGCGTGGCACCGAGATCCTCGTCGAGGACGCGGCGACCGCCGACCTGACCGGCATCGACATCGCGCTGTTCTCGGCCGGCGGCGCGACGTCCAAGGCGCTCGCGCCGAAGCTACGCCGCGGCGGGTGCCGTCGTCATCGACAACTCGTCGGCCTGGCGCATGGATCCCGACGTGCCGCTCATCGTCAGCGAGGTCAACCCGGATGCCCTCGCCGAGATGCGCAAGGGGATCATCGCCAACCCGAACTGCACCACCATGGCCGCGATGCCGGTGCTGCAAGCCGCTGCACGCCGAGGCCGGCCTGCTGCGACTGATCGTCAGCACCTTCCAGGCCGTGTCCGGCAGCGGGCTGGCCGGGGTCGAGGAGCTCGAGTCCCAGATGCGTTCCGCGGTCGCGCAGGACTTCGCCGAGCTGACGCACGACGGATCGCGCCGTCACCTTCCCCGAGCCGCACAAGTACGTGCGCACGATCGCCTTCGACGTGATGCCGCTCGCCGGCAGCATCGTCGACGATGGGTCCCTGGAGACCGACGAGGAGCAGAAGCTCCGCAACGAGAGCCGCAAGATCCTGGGCATCCCCGAGCTCCTGGTGTCGGGCACCTGCGTGCGCGTGCCGGTCTTCAGCGGCCACTCGCTGTCGATCAACGCGGAGTTCGAGCGGCCGATCTCGGTCGAGCGGGCGACGCAACTGCTCGCCGGTGCACCGGGCGTCGAACTGTCGGACGTGCCCACGCCGCTGCAGGCGGCCGGGGCCGACCCGTCGTTCGTCGGCCGCATCCGCCAGGACCAGACGGTAGCCGACGGTCGCGGTCTCGCGCTGTTCGTCAGCAACGACAACCTGCGCAAGGGCGCGGCCCTGAACGCGGTGCAGATCGCCGAACTGGTCGCTCAGACGCTCTAGAACCCTCCCGCGAGTGGTGAGACGTCGGGCGCTCCAGCGCCTCTTCGACCCCGACAACTCACCACTCGCGTGGGTTTGTGGCGGGGAGTGGGGCCGCGCGGTGCTAGCGGGCCCTGAGGTCGAGCATCGTCAGGAGCAGCCTGCTCGGCTGCCTCGCCAGCACGGCATGCGGCAGCCTGGCGCCGAGGTGGATGACGCCGCCCGGACGCAGGTCGACGGTGCGTCCATCGGCGGTGATCTCGAAGTGCCCGTCCAGGGCCTGGAGCAGCACGGGCACGGCCGCCGTGTGCTCCGTCAGCTCCTGGCCCTCGTCGAAGGAGAACAGCACGAGACGGGCGCCATCGGCCTTCATGACCGTGCGAGAGACGGTGCTGTCGGGTGCGACCTCGACCAGCGAGGCCACATCGGCGAGGTCGGTCATCGTCGGATTCGTCTCGTCACTCATGCTCGGCCCCTGTCGCGGCGATGGTGGATGGTGGCTTGCGGAGCACGCTGACCGCGAAACTGGCGTCGTAGCGCCATGGCCGCAGGTCCCAGGTGGCGAATCGGTGCTCGAGGTCGAAGCCGGCGGCCAGCAGGTGCTGGTCGAAGTCGCCCATGTCGTAGCGGTCGGTATGGAAGCCGACGACGGCGAAGCCGTCGGGTCGCAGGTGGTGCGCTATGCGGGTGAGGACCCGCTGCTCGGTGTCGGGGGCGACGAATGCCAGGACGTTGCCGGCGACGACCGCCGCATCGAAGGGTGCGGCCTGGCCGTGTGCCGCGAGGTCGAGGTCGGCGAGGTCGGCCACGATCCAGGCAGGCCCAGGGTGGTCCTCCACCGCGGCGGCGATCAGCTCCGGATCCGCGTCCACCCCCACCACCTCGTGACCGCGTGCATGCAGCACCGCTCCCGTGCGGCCAGGGCCGCAGCCGGCGTCCAGGATCCGCGAGCCGGGCGCGACCATGGCGTCGACCAGCCGGGCCTCGCCGGCCAGGTCGACGCCTTCCGCTGCCATCGTCCGGAAGCGCTCGATGTACCACTGCGAGTGCCCCTCCTTGGTCTCGGTGAACCAGCGGGGCGGGGTCGTCATCAGGCCTCCGGTGACGGGTAGCCGAGCTCGGCGTAGTCGCGGGCGAAGATGTCGGCGACCCGCTGGAGGAGGGCCGGCGTGTAGTAGTCGCCCATGCGGCTGCGGGCGCCGGTGGAGTTGCGGCAGAAGAACTGCTCCTGCAGGCCGTCCGTCGACGTGAGCTCGCCGACGCGTGCCCACGACTCGTCGAGCTGCTCGAGGTGGATGACGGCGTCGTAGTCGACGATGCCGATGCCCAGGTGGTCGGCCTGCCGCCGCCAGTGCGGGTCCTGGTCGCGCGACGGCTGCTCCGCGATGACGTCGAGGAACTGCGCGAGGGTCACGTCGCCGGCCTCGATATCGCGGCCCGTGGACGTCTTGACCGCGTCGAGGATCGGCAGGCTCTGCTTGAGACCCTGGCCGATCTTCTCGAGGAAACCGGAGAGCAGCCGCGAGGCCGGTTCTCGCACGACCGTGAAGCGACGGAAGCCCGGCGAGGTCAGGACCTCCTCCAGCATGGTCGGCGGCAGCTGGAAGGGCTTGACGAACGGGGTCGCCCGCATGCGGTCGTGGGGGTTGTCCTGCACCCGCTCGACCATGGCCGGGCCCATGCGGGCGGCCTCGAGGCCGCCGAGGGTCGCCTTCATCGTGCCGCAGCCCGCCTTGGGCACCTCGACGTAGACGTAGCGGTTGACCAGCGAGATGTGGGTGTGCAGGTTGACGGAGCGCCAGCCCATGGCCCGGACGTACTCGCCGGTGACCGGTCCGAGTTCGGACCGGCTTTGGACGGCGGTCGGGAACGCTCATGCCTCGAAGGCTAGCCGTCCGCCATCTGGCGAAGCAGCGCCCTCCGGTTCGACGACCCCGACAACGACGTGAGGACCAGCCTGACGGCTGGTCCTCACGTTCTCGTCGGGGTGGCGGGATTCGAACCCACGGCCTCTACGTCCCGAACGTAGCGCGCTACCAAGCTGCGCCACACCCCGAAGAACGTCCGGAGTCTAACGGAGCCCCCCGTCGGCACCGTCCGGTGGGGGATTGCCCGGCCCCCGGGGACGTCCGGACGGGTAGTGTCACCGTCACGAAAGACCGTCGCCCAAGGAGGCACCCGTGGTCCTCGAGGACTTCCCCCGCTACCCGCTGATGTTCGGGCCCAGCCCGGTGCATCCGCTGCCCCGGCTGACCGCGCACCTCGGCGGCGCGCAGATCTGGGCCAAGCGGGAGGACTGCAACAGCGGTCTCGCCTTCGGCGGCAACAAGACCCGCAAGCTCGAGTACCTCGTGCCCGACGCGCTCGCGCAGGGCGCCGACACGCTGGTCTCGATCGGCGGCGTGCAGTCCAACCACACCCGTCAGGTCGCGGCGGTCGCCGCGAAGCTGGGACTCAAGGCCGTCCTCGTGCAGGAGCCCTGGGTCGACTGGCCGGACTCCGTCAACGACCGGGTCGGCAACATCCTGCTGTCGCGCATCATGGGCGCGGACGTTCGCCTGGACCCGCCGGCTTCGACATCGGCTTCCGCGACAGCTGGAAGCAGCGCCCTGGACGACGTCCGGGCCCGCGGCGGCACGGCCCTACGCGATCCCGGCGGGCGCGTCCGACCACCGACTCGGCGGTCTCGGCTTCGCCAACTGGGCGTACGAGGTGCAGCAGCAGGAGGCGGAGCTCGGCATCTTCTTCGACACGATCGTCGTGTGCACGCGTCACCGGCTCGCACGCATGCCGGCATGATCGCCGGCTTCGCCGGGCAGGACCGTCCGCGCCGCGTCATCGGCATCGACGCGTCCGCCACGCTCGACGCGACGCGCGACCAGGTGGCCCGCATCGCCCGGAACACCGCCGAGCTGATCGGGCTCGGCCGCGACCTGCGCGACGACGAGATCACCGTGCTGGAGGGCTGGGCCGGCGACTACTACGGCATCCCCGTGCAGTCGACCCTCGACGCCATCCGCCTGACCGGCCGCCTGGAGGGGATGATCATCGACCCCGTCTACGAGGGCAAGTCGATGGCCGGCCTGATCGACCTCGTGCAAGAACGGCGAGATCCCCGGACTCGCAGCGTGCTGTACGCCCACCTGGGCGGGCAGCCCGCGCTGAACGCCTACAGCGCGCTCTTCCGGGCTTAGGCACGGCGAGGTGGCGACCGGATGAGTCCCGCCGAGGCAGGAGCCGTCGGGTTCGCCGACGTGCGGGCCGCCGCGACCGCCATCGAGGGCCAGGTCGTGCGGACGGCGACCGCCACGAGCCGCGTCCTGAGCCGGATCACCGGTGCCGAGGTCGTGCTCAAGTACGAGACGCAGCAGTTCACCGGCTCCTACAAGGAGCGCGGGGCCCTCAACCGACTGCTCACGCTGTCGGTGGACGAGCGCCGGCGCGGCGTCGTCGCCGTCTCCGGCGGGAAACCACGCGCAGGCAGTCGCCCATCACGCCACCCGGCTGGGCATCTCGTCGACCATCGTCATGCCGCTGGGCACCCCCTTCGTGAAGGTGGCCCGCACGCGCTCCCTCGGAGCGACGGTCGAGCTCTTCGGGCACACGTTCGACGAGTCCATGGCCAGGGGCCTCGAGATCGCCGAGCAGGGAGCGGTCCTCATCCACCCGTTCGACGACCCGCTGGTCATCGCGGGCCAGGGCACTGTCGGACTGGAGATGCTCGAGGACCGGCCGGACCTGGACGTGCTGCTCGTCCCGATCGGCGGCGGTGGGCTTGCCAGCGGGATCTCGCTGGCCGCTGCGGAGCTGGCACCACGGCTGCGGCTCATCGGGGTCCAGTCGGAGCGCTACCCGGGGATGGCCCGCGTGCTGGCGGGCGACCCGAGCGCGGTGCCGGGCGGCGCGACGCTCGCGGAGGGCATCGCCGTGGCCCGGCCGGGGGCGCTGACCTCGGCGCTGCTTCGCGACCGGCTCGCCGACCTCCTGCTCGTCTCGGAGGAGGCCATCGAGGACGCAGTCAACAGCCTGATCGAGGTGGAGCGCATCGTCGTCGAGGGGGCCGGTGCCGCCGGGCTGGCCGCGCTGCTGAGCCACCGGGACCGCTTCGAGGGACAGCGCGTCGGGATCGTCCTGACCGGCAGCAACATCGACCAGCGGGTGCTGGCCGAGATCATCCAGCGCGGGCTGGTGCGAAGCGGCCGGATCGCCACGCTGCGGCTGCTGGTCGACGACACCCCGGGACGCCTCGCCGGCATCCTGTCGGTCGTCGCGCAGACCCGCGCCAACCTGCTGGAGGTCGGGCACGAGCGCCGGTCGTCCGAGGCTCCCGTGCGGGAGGTGGTCGTGACCATCACGGTCGAGACCCTCGATGCCGATCATCTCGCCGAGGTGCGCTCGGCCCTGGTGCGTTCCGGGGCCCACCTGGTGTGACCGGCCGAGCGCGGGCCGCCGATGCGGATCGGCGCTGCCCGTCAGTCGCGCGCGGTCAGCGTCAGCAGCGTGGCCTCGGGTCGGCAGGCGAACCGCACGGGAGCATACGGCGACGTGCCGAGCCCGGCCGACACGTGCAGCGCCGAGGCGCCGTGGTGGGACAGGCCCTTGGCGCGCTTGCGGTCGATGTCGCAGTTGGTCACCAGGGCCCCGACACCGGGGACGCACAGCTGCCCGCCGTGGGTGTGCCCCGCCAGGATCAGGTCGGCGCCGTCGCCGGCCATCGCGTCGAGCACGCGCAGGTAGGGGGCGTGCGTGACCCCCAGTCTCAGGTCCGCAGCCGGGTCGAACGGACCGGCTACCTCGCCGTAGCGATCCCGGCTGATGTGCGGGTCGTCGACACCGCGGACGTCGACATCGCGCCCGTCGATCTTCAAGGTCGCTCGCGCGTTCCCGAGGTCGAGCCAGCCGCTGGAGGTCAGGCCGTCGACGAGGTCGTGCCAGGGCAGCATCGGGCGAAGCGGCTCGAGTTGCGACGGGCCGGCGAGGTAGCGGATCGGATTGAGCGGCCGCGGCGCGAAGTAGTCGTTGCTGCCCAGGACGAACGCGCCGGGCAGGTCGAAGAGCGGGTCGAGCGTGTCGAGTACGTGCGGAACGGCATCGACGTGCGACATGAAGTCGCCGGTGACGACGACGGCGTCCGGCCGAAGGAGGCGAAGGGACGAGACCCAGGCCTGCTTCCTGCGCTGGCCGGGGACGAGGTGCAGGTCGGACAGGTGCAGGAGGCGCATGGGCCGCTGCCGGCCGCGCAGCACGGCCACGGTCACCCGCCGCAGCGTGTACGCCTGGGCCTCCCAGCGCGCGTAGGCCAGGCCGGCCGCACCCGTGGCGAGGGTGCCGAGGACGGCGGCGGTGGAGGTGCGCATGGGCCCATCGTTTCATGCGTGGTGGGACACTGGGCAGATGAGCGACCTGAAGGACCTCCTGAAGTCCGACCTCACCACCGCGATCAAGTCCAGGGACGAGGTCACGGCCGCCACGATCCGGATGGTGCTGACCGCGATCACCAACGAGGAGGTGTCGGGCAAGCAGGCACGTCAGCTGACCGATGACGACGTGCTCACGGTGCTCGGCCGCGAGGCGAAGAAGCGCCGCGAGTCGGCCGAGGCCTATGACTCTGCGGCGCGCCCCGAGCTTGCCGATCGGGAGCGGTCCGAGCTGGGCGTCATTGCGCGGTACCTTCCCCAGCCGCTGGACGACGCCGAGGTCCGCGGCATCGTGGATGCGGCAGTGGCGCAGGTGCTCGCCTCGGAGGCGAGGGGCGGCCAGGCCATGGGGGCCGTCATGAAGATCGTGCAGCCGCAGGTCAAGGGCCGGGCCGACGGCGGGGTCGTGGCCGGACTGGTGAAGTCGGCCCTGGGCCTCAGCCCGCCGTCGGCGCACCGCTCGCGGGCGCCGGGTCGGGGGAGTCGTGGCAGGCGTCGGGTTCTCGAAGGTGGGCGGCTCGGGGATCGCCGGGTCCGGGGTGACCGGCGGGACGTACACGTAGGTGTACGGATCCTGCGTCGTCAGGCCGTACTTGCTCTTGATGACGAAGTCCTCCGGCTCGGTGCCCTTGAGGGCCGCGTCCATCGCGTCGTGCCAGATGGGACCGGGCAGCGTGCCGCCGAAGACCTGCGAGTAGTAGGTGCCGTTGATGGTCACCTGCTTCATCGGGTGTGCGTAGCCGCCGCGGGGGTCGCCGACCCACACGGCTGCGGCCAGTTGCGGGGTGTACCCGGCGAACCAGACCGCGGCGGAGTCGTTGGTGGTACCCGTCTTGCCGGCCACCTGGCGGTTGTCCAGGCTCATGGCCTCGCCGGTGCGACCCGAGATCGAGCCGTCGACGACGCCGTTGAGCATGACGGTGACGGTGTCGGCCACGTCGCGCTTGATCACCCGCGTGCACGAGGCCTCGGGGACCGGCAGGCGGGCGCCCTCGCGGTCGCGGATCTCCAGGATCACGATCGGCTTGCAGTAGACCCCGTGGGCCGCGAACGTGGCGTAGGCGTTGGCCATTGCCAGCGGCGTGACCTCCATGGTGCCCAGCGTGAGGGTCGGCACGCGCAGCAGCGGGTCGCCGTTGCCGAGGGTCACGCCCATCGACTCCGCGATCTCGGCCGGCCTGCAGATGCCCGTGCGCTCCTCGATCGTCATGAAGTAGGTGTTGGTCGAGTAGGCCGTGGCCCGGGCCATGTCGAGTGTGCCGGACGTCGTCGAGTTGCGGATCGTGACGGGGTCGTACTTCTCGCCCGTGGTGCAGTTCTCGAAGTTCTCGAACGTCTTCGGGCTGTACGCGGGGATGTACTCGAAGGGCGAGATGCCTGCCTCGAGGGCCGCGGCGAGGGCGAAGACCTTGAACGTCGAGCCGGCCTGCATGCCGATCGTGCCGCCCATGTCGGTGCCGACGTTGTAGTTGTACGTGGTCTTGCCGCGTCCGGACGTGCCCCACTCGCGGTTCTGCGCCATCGCCAGCACCTGGCCGGTGCCCGGCTGGACCATCGAGATCGCCGAGGCACGTCGGCTGGCGTCCTTGGCGGGGATGTACGTGGTCACCGTGTCGTAGGCGGCGGACTGCACCTTGGGATCCAGGGTGGTGCGGATCGTGTAGCCGCCGCGGCGCAGGAACGCCTCGCGCTCCTCGGGAGTGTCGCCGAATGCCGGGTCCTTGCGGATCGTCTGCAGGACGTAGTCGCAGAAGTAGGGCGCGTACGACGAGGTGCAGCCGTTCGTGGTGAGCGAGGGTCGCAGCATCGACGACATCGACACGAGCTGCGCGCGATCGGCCTCGTCGGTCGTCACGTAGCCGAGCTCGGCCATGCGGCGCAGGACCACATTGCGCCGGGTCTCGCTGAGGTCGGGGTTGCGCAGCGGGTCGTAGCCGGTGGGCTGCTGGACGATGCCGGCGAGGGTCGCGGCCTCCGCGAGCGTGAGTTCGGCGGCCGGCTTGGAGAAGTAGCGCCGGGACGCGGCCTCGACGCCGTAGGCGCCGGCGCCGAAGTAGGCGATGTTGAGGTAGCGCTCGAGGATGTCGCCCTTCGTGAAGATCTTCTCCAGCCCCAGCGCGTAGCGGACCTCGCGCAGCTTGCGGGTCGAGCTGTCGCCGCGTGCGGCATCGAGCTCCGCGGCGCTGGTGGCCTGGTTGACCAGGACGTTCTTGACGTACTGCATCGTGAGGGTCGAGCTGCCCTGCTCGATGCCGCCGGCGCTGACGTTGGTGGCGACGGAACGCAGGATGCCGCGCAGGTCGACGCCGTGGTGGTCGAGGAAGCGGGAGTCCTCGATGGCGACGGTCGCCTGCCGCATGTACGGCGAGATGCTCGTCAGCGGGACCTCGACGCGGTTCTGGTAGTACAGCGTCGCGAGGATCGAGCCGTCGGAGGCAAGGATCAGCGAACGCTGGGCCAGTGGCGGGGTGCTGAGGGCGTCCGGCAGGTTCTCGAAGCTCTTGATCACGTCGCGCGTGACCACGCCGGCACTGCCGACGAACGGCATGAGCATGAGCCCGACGAGGATGCCGCCCACGATGGAGAACGCGACGATGCCGCCGATGCGGATCAGGATTCCGATCGGCCCGGGCCGGTGCCCTGGTGGCTGCGACATGCTCATCAGACGTTCAGAGTAGGCCGACCCGTTCCGAGTCGGGTGCAGCGACGTCCGCACCGGACCCTTGTGCCCCTCTGGACACAATGGTTATAGTCCAAATGGATCAGATGCGTGTGGTCAATACTAGCCTTTCTGGGTATGTGGTGAGGGGCGTAGCGTCCGGCGACACGTGACCAGGCGAGGGGTGGACATCAGCATGACGTTTGACACCGATTGGGCCACCTTGGCGGCGTGCCGCACCACCGATCCCGACACTCTCTTCGTGCAGGGCGCCGCCCAGAACCGGGCCAAGGCGATCTGCGTCGGTTGCACCGTTCGCACCGAGTGCCTCGCCGACGCCCTCGACAATCGAGTCGAGTTCGGGGTCTGGGGTGGGATGACCGAGCGTGAGCGTCGCGCACTGCTGCGCCGTCGGCCGAATGTCACGTCCTGGCGGCATCTGCTGCAGACCGCGCAGGACGAGTACGAGCGCCAGCGCATCCTGACCGGCACGTCCGAGCGGGCCAGCTAGCAGGACTTGCCGAGCCGGCGGTCAGAGGTCCTGGGCCAGCAGGTCACCCACGAGTCGCAGGCCCTCGAGATCGTGCACGTCCTCGGCCAGGGCGGGAACCGCGCTCACCGGCACTCCGGGATGCGCCGAGGTGAAGCGATCCGCGAGGTGACGCTGCCGTGCCGCCAGGCTCATGCGCTGGGCGTGCAGGGTGAGCAGTGCAGCCGTCAGCAGATCGGACGCGGGGTCCGCTGAGTCCTCGGCGAGTTCCTCCAGCGTCTGCGCGCCTGCAGAGGCCTGCTCGGCGGACAGTTCCGGATCGTCGGTCTGCTGCACGCGATTGAGGACCAGCCCGGACAGCGGCATGTCATCGCTGCGCAGGCGCTCGACGAAGTAGGAGGCCTCCCGGAGGGCGTCGCGCTCGGGGGCGGCCACGACGACGAACGACGTCCCGGAGTCCTTGAGCAGCGCGTAGGTCTCGTCGGCGCGCTCCCGGAAGCCGCCGAAGGTGGTGTCGATCGCTGCCACGAACGCGCCGACATCGGCGAGCACCTGGGCTCCGAGGACCTTGCTCAGGACGTTGGTGAACAGCCCGAAGCCCATGCCGACCAGGCGCCCTATTCCCTTGCCGGCTCCGCGAGCGGGAGCGGTGAGGATGCGGATGAACCGGCCGTCGAGGAAGGACCCCATCCGCGCGGGCGCGTCGAGGAAGTCCAGGGCACTGCGCGACGGCGGAGTGTCCACGACGATGAGGTCCCAGGTGCCCTCGTGGCTGGCGCGCGCGTGCAGCTGGCCGAGCTTCTCCATGGCCATGTACTCCTGCGTTCCGGCGAAGGAGGAGGACAGCGTCTGGTAGAAGGGATTGTCGAGGATCTGCTGGGCGCGCGCGGGGTCGGCGTGGCCTTCGACGATCTCGTCGAACGTCCGCTTCATGTCGAGCATCATCGCGAAGAGGGAGCCGGAGCCGTCGGGGGCGCAGACCGCTGGCACCTGGCGCGGAGTGTTGTCGAGGGATGACAGCCCCATGGCCTGGGCCAGCCTCTTGGCCGGGTCGATGGTCAGCACGCAGACGTCGCGCCCCATCTCCGCGGCACGCAGCCCCAGCGCCGCCGCCGCCGTCGTCTTGCCGACACCGCCCGCTCCCGTGCACACGATGATGTGCAGCCGGCGATCTCCCAGGATGTCGTCTATCCGCAGGCTGGGAGCCTTGGCGAACCTGCCGGGCCTCACCGCAGGCCACCGTCGACGAGGATGGCGGACAGCTCGTACAGGCTGCCGAGGTCGATCCCGCCCGACAGCAACGGCAGCGTGAGCGTGGGTTGGCCGAGGTCTTCGATCCGGACCCTCTCGCGCACCTCGAGCGCCACGCGCTGCGCGTGGTCCGCGGCCTCGCGCAGCAGTGCCGGCAGGATCTGCGCCCCGTGCGCGGCCAGTCCGCACCGCTCGAGGGAGCCCCGGATCGCCTCGGCGGGCAGGGATCCGCGCTGCGCCATGACGAGCTGGTCGGCAGTCAGCACGGGCGGCCTGGTCATGTTCACGATGACGCCGCCGACGGGCAGGCCGTCGGCCCGCAGCTCGGCCACGCCGTCGATGGTCTCCTGGACGGGCATCTCCTCGAGCAGCGTGACGAGGTGCACGGCTGTCCTCGGCGAGGCGATCACGCTCATGACGAGGTTCGCGTGCTTGTGGATCGGACCGGCCTTCGCCAGGCCGGACATCTGCGTGTTGACGTTGAGGAACTTGGCGATGCGGCCCGTGGGCGGGGCATCGAGGACGATCGAGTCGTAGGCATCGTGCTCGTGCTTCTCCTTGCGGCGCACGATCTCGACGGCCTTGCCGGTGAGCAGCACGTCGCGCAGGCCGGGGGAGATGGTCGTCACGAAGTCGACGGCACCCATCTTTCGCAGCGCCGAGCCAGCACGCCGCAGGTTGTAGAAGGACTCCAGGTAGTCCATCAGGGCGTCCTCGGCGTCGATCGCCAGCGCCCAGACCTCGCCGCCGCCCGGGGCGACCGCCACCTTGCGCTCGGCATACGGCAAAGGAGGCGTGTCGAACAGCTGGGCGATGCCCTGGCGGCCCTCGACCTCCACCAGCAGGGTGCGGCGGCCCTCGCCTGCGAGCGCCAGGGCCAGCGCCGCGGCTACCGTCGTCTTCCCCGTCCCGCCCTTGCCGGTCACGACGTGCAGGGTGACATCGGGCCAGAGCCTCGCGCTCATCCGAAGGGCCTGCGTGCGGTCATTGATTCAGCCTATTGCGATGTCGTCGGTGACGGCGGACGGGCTAGTGTCCCTCCATGACCACCTGGGAGTACGCCACCGCCCCCCTGCTCGTCCATGCCACCCAGCAGATCCTCAACAACTGGGGCATGGACGGTTGGGAACTCGTCCAGGTCGTGCCGGGTCCGAATCCGGACAGCCTGGTGGCCTACTTCAAGCGACCGAGGGAGAACGGCTGACATGTCCACAGTAGAAGATCGCCTGACCGAGCTGGGCCTGAGCGTTCCCGTCGTCACGGCGCCGCTGGCCGCCTACGTCCCTGCCGTCGTGAGCGGCCGCTATGTCTACACCTCGGGCCAGCTGCCCTTCGTCGACGGCGTGCTCGCGGCCACCGGCAAGGTCGGGGCGGACGTGACCGCGGAGCAGGCGGCGGAACTGGCCGCCACCTGCGCCCTCAACGCGATCGCGGCCGTGAAGTCGGTCGTCGATCTCGAGCGCGTCGTGCGTGTCGTCAAGGTCGTCGGCTTCGTCGCCAGCGCGCCGGAGTTCACCGGCCAGCCCGGCGTCGTCAACGGGGCCAGCAACCTGCTCAAGGCGGCCTTCGGGGACGCGGGGGTCCATGCCCGCTCCGCGGTCGGCGTGGCGGTGCTTCCGCTCGATGCGCCGATCGAGGTCGAGATGATCGTCGAGCTCGCCGACTAGGTGATTCCCGCGGCGCGGCCTGCATCGACCGTCATCCTGCTCCGCGACGGCGTCGCGGGCCTGGAGACGTTCCTCATGCGCCGAGCCACGACGATGGCCTTCGCACCGCGGATGCACGTCTACCCCGGCGGCAAGGTCGACGACGAGGACTACTCGGCGGCCATCCGCCTGACGGTTCAGGGCGTGAGCCTCGCCGCGCTCGCCGCGCGGGCCAGCGTCGACCCGACTGGCCTGCTGGCCCTGTACTCGTGCGCCATCCGCGAGGTCGAGGAGGAGACCGGCGTCGTCCTGGCCCGCAGGGGCCCTGACGGCGTGCGCAGCGTCGACCCGGACCTGATCCCGCTTGCCGACCACTGGGTGACGCCGGAGACGGAGCGACTCAGGTACGACGTGCGGTTCTTCGTTGCCGAACTGCCCGCCGGGCAGGAGGCGCGCCTGACGACGACGGAGGCCGACGGAGCCTTCTGGGTCACGCCCGGCGACGCGCTCGCGGGCCTGGCCGCAGGGTCGATGGCGATGCTGCCGCCCACCGAGGAGACGCTGCGCTTCCTCGGCGACTTCGCGCACGCGGCCGATGCCGTCGCCGCTGCCGCCAGCCGCGACGTGATCCCGCTGCTGCCGCGACGCATCGTCGGCGAGGACGGTTCGGCGCGATGGGTGATGGTGAACGCGCGGACCGACGAGGTCGTGATCGACGCGATCTTCCCCCCGCATACGCACGAGGCCGACGGCACGAGGCGCCAGGCGGAGCCGGAATGAGCGGCCACGTCCTGCCGCTCGGCGGGTCCCACGCGGCCTGGCGTGGCGGCCGCGTCACGTCGTCGACCCATTGCGTGCTGGCCCCCAACGCCTCGCCGTGGACACTCGACGGCACCAATACCTGGCTGCTGACCGCCCCCGGCAGTGGCGACGCGGTCCTGATCGATCCGGGACCGCCCATCGGCAGCCACGTCGAGGCGATCCGGACGCTGGCCGGGCACTTGGACGTGCGCATCCGCGGCGTCCTCCTGACGCACGGGCACCTGGACCACTCGGAGGGCGCCCGCGCCTTCGCGGAGTCCGCGGGGGTCACCGTCCGGGCCCTCGATCCGGCGCACCGGCTCGGCGACGAGGGCCTGGCCGATGGCGACGTCGTGCGGGTGGGGGACTGGTCGATCGACGTCGTGGGCACGCCGGGCCACAGCGGCGACAGCCTGTCCTTCCTGCTGCCCCACGACGACTCGATCCTGACCGGTGACACGGTCGTCGGGCGCGGCTCGTCCCTCGTCGCGTGGCCGGATGGCCGGCTCGGCGACTACCTCGACAGCCTTCGCCGACTCGCAGGCCTGGTCGAGGATCGCGGTGTCGCGCGACTCCTGCCGGGGCACGGGCCGGTGCTGCAGGATCCGCGGGCGACCCTCGCCGAGTACCTGGATCATCGCAGGGCGCGCCTGGCCGAGGTGCGTGGCGTGGTCTCGCGCGGGGTGACGGCTCCGGCCGCCATCGTGGAGATCGTGTATGCCGACGTGCCCAGGGAGGTGTGGCCCGCCGCGGAACTGACGGTCCGCGCCCAGCTCGAGTACCTGGCCGACGAGCCCGCCGGCAGGGGAGCTAGCGGGCTCGACGGCCCAGCCGCTCGACGTCCAGGATGAGCACCTGACGTGACTCGAGGCGGATCCAGCCCCGCTGGGCGAAGTCGGCGAGGGCCTTGTTGACCGTCTCGCGGGAGGCGCCGACGAGTTGGGCGAGCTCTTCCTGGGTCATGTCGTGGGTGACCATCAGGCCCTCGGGTGTCACCGTCCCGAACTTCTCGCCGAGGTCCATGAGGGCCTTGGCCACGCGGCCGGGCACGTCGGAGAAGACCAGGTCGGCCATGGCCTCGTTCGTGCGGCGCAGCCGTCGGGCCAGGGCCTCCAGCAGGGCGGCTGCCACCTCGGGGCGGCCCGCGAGCCATGGCTTGAGCTGCTCGTGGCCGAGTCCGAGCACGACGGCATCGGTGAGTGCGGTGGCCGTCGACGTGCGCTGCCCGGGATCGAACAGGCTCAGCTCGCCGAACATCTCGCCCGGGCCGAGGACGGCCAGCAGGCTCTCGCGGCCGTCACCCGACGTCTGGCCGAGCTTCACCTTGCCCTCGACGATGACGTACATGTGATCGCCGGGCTCGCCCTCCTGGAAGAGGACGTCGCCCTTGGACACGACCGTCTCGCTGAGTGAGGCGCGCAGCGCAGCCGCGCCCTCGGCGTCGAGGGCGGAGAACAGGGGTGCCTGCCTGATGACGTTATCCATCCCGCCACCTCCTTCGTGTCGTGGGTTCCGCGCTGCATTCTGTCGCATGCGGGTCATCCCGGAGCCACCGCAGGTGTCAGTGGACATGTTCGACATACCCTTGCGCCATGACCCCGGCCGCCGATCCGCCCGCCAGGGAGGATCCTGCCGTATTGCGCAGGCGCGCGCGCCGGATCGTCAAGATCCTCGGCGAGACGTACCCGGACGCCCGCTGCGAGCTCGACTTCGGCACGCCCCTCGACCTGCTGGTCGCAACCATCCTGAGCGCCCAGTGCACCGACCAGCGCGTGAACGGCGTGACCCCCGAGCTGTTCCGGCGCTTCTCGACCGCGGCTGACTATGCCGGTGCGGACCGGGGCGAGCTGGAGGCGCTGGTCGCGCCGACCGGATTCTTCCGCCAGAAGGCCAAGACGCTGCAGCACCTCGGCCAGCAGCTGTGCGACCGCTACGACGGACAGGTGCCCGGTCGACTCGACGCGCTGGTGACCCTGCCGGGCGTCGGCCGCAAGACGGCCAACGTCGTGCTGGGCGATGCGTTCGGCGTGCCCGGCATCACTGTCGACACGCATGTGGGGCGGTTGGCCCGCAGGCTCGGCTGGACCGACAACACCGACCCCGAGAAGGTCGAGGCGGACCTTCAGCGGATCTTCGCGCGCAAGGACTGGACGCTCATGTCCCATCGCGTGATCTGGCACGGACGGCGCCGCTGCCACGCCCGTCGGCCGGCCTGCGGCGCCTGCCCGGTCGCCCGCATGTGCCCGGCGTTCGGCGAGGGCCCGATCGATCCGGCCGAGGCGGCTCGACTCGTCAAGGACTCGGGACGGGGCTGACGATGCACTGGTCGCGCACGGGCTGGGTGGATCCTGCCGTCAGCGGGGTGCTGCCGGAGTGGCTCGCGCCGATCGTGGACGTGGCGGCGTCGGTGACAGCCGAGTCCCTGACCCGGTTCGTGCCCCCGCACGGGGAGGGTCGTCACTCGGCCGTCCTCATCCTCTTCGGCCCCGACCGCGACATCCTGCTCATCGAGCGTGCCAGCACCATGCGCTCGCACGCGGGGCAGCCGGCGTTTCCCGGCGGAGCCGTCGACGAGGCCGACGACGACGCGGCGGGTGCGGCGCTGCGCGAGGCGCAGGAGGAGACCGGGCTGGATCCCTCCGGGGTGCGGATCATCGGCGCACTGCCGGACCTGTGGGTCCCGGTCACCAACTTCGTGGTGACGCCCGTGCTCGGCTGGTGGCAGGAGCCCTCCCCGGTCTGGGCCAGGGATCCTGCCGAGGTGGCCAGCGTCCATCGGGTGCGGATCGACGAGCTCGTCGATCCGCGGAACCGGGTCCGCGTGCAGCACCCGTCGGGCTACGTGGGACCGGGATTCGCCGTGCACGACCTGCTGGTGTGGGGCTTCACGGGCGGGTTGCTCGCGGGCCTGCTCGATCTGCTCGGCTGGTCCGCGCCGTGGGACGAGTCCAGCATCGTGCCCCTGACCGGCGAGCGGGCCGTGGAGCTGCCATGACCGGTCCGCTGCCGTGAATGCCGTCGACTGGATGCTGGCGGGCGTGATCGCCGTGTTCGCCGTGGTGGGCTGGCATAGGGGGTTCCTCGCCGGGGTGATGTCGTTCGTCGGCTTCCTCGGCGGAGCACTGGTCGGTGCCTTCGTGCTTCCGCCGATCATCGGGGGCGCGGTGACCTCCGAGGTCATCCGTGCGGTCGTGGTGGGGATAGGCATCCTGACCCTCGCCCTCGTCGGCCAGCTGCTGGCGTCGCTCCTGGGGGCACGCATGCGCTCGGCCATCTCGTGGCGCCCCGTGCGGCTGGTCGACAACCTGGGGGGCGCGGTACTCAACGTGCTCGCCCTCGCGCTCGTGAGCTGGATCCTGGCCAGCGCGATCGCGTACCTGCCGGACTCGCCCGTGTCGGCGCAGGTGTCGCAGTCGAGGGTGCTGGCGACCCTCGACGTCCTGATCCCGAATCCGGCGCGCGACGCCTTCGGGCAACTGCGCAACCTCGTTGCCGCGTCCTCCGTGCCGCGCATCTTCTCCGGGTTCGGGCAGGTCTACGGACCCCAGGTCGCCCCCCCTGATCCGGCGGCGGTGACCGTGGCGGTGCGTCAGTCCGGCAAGTCCGTCGTCCAGGTGGTCGGCAGGGCGGATGGCTGTGGCGCGGACGTCAGCGGGTCGGGGTTCGTCTTCGAGCCGCACCTCGTCCTGACCAACGCGCACGTCGTGGCCGGAGTGACGTCACCCGAGGTGAGGATGTCGCCGAACAGGCCGGGCATGAGATCCACCGTCGTGTACTTCGATCCGACGGTCGACATTGCCATCCTGCGGGTCCGTGGACTGGATGCGCCGCCGCTGCGACTGGCCGACGCGGAGGCGACCACCGGTGACTCGGCGGTCGTCGCCGGCTTCCCCTATGGCGGGCCGTATCTCGCCGAGTCCGTCCGCATCCGCGCCGCCATGGACGCGCACGGCGAGGACATCTACGGTGCCACGGGCGTGGATCGGCGGGTCTACGGCGTACGGGGCACGGTGGCGCCGGGCAACTCCGGCGGACCGCTGCTCGACCCGGCGGGAGTCGTGTTGGGCCTGGTGTTCGGATCGGACGCCGAGGGAGGTGACACCGGCTACGCGTTGACGTCCGCGGCGCTGCAGAGGGTCGTGGACGGCCGCCTGCCGCTGTCCGGCGCCGTCGCCACGGGCGACTGCCGGATCCGGGAATGAGCCCCTCGGTCCCGGCCGTGGGTACCGACGTCAGCCGGATCGGTCGATGATGTCGCGACACGAGGCGATCACCAGCCCGACGGGCACGGACGCCGGTTGATGAGGCGGATCGGCGAGCAGGACCATGGCCCGTTCGGCGAGGCGTCGCGCCCCGGTGGGGTTGCCGCGGGCCTCGTGCGTGAGCGCGGCACCCCACTGGGCCAGGGCCTTCCAGACAGGGCGATCGGCGGCAGGCGCCTGCCGCCAGCGCATCTCGAAGACCTCATGAGCGTGGAACGGTCGGCCTTCGTCGAGGTGGGCCGTGGCCATCGCCCAGGCGTCGTCGTCGCTGAGGTCGTCTACGGACGAGACTCCCCGGACAGCGAGCCCGGGGTCGGCGTCCGCGGGCAGCGGCCTTCCCAGCCCATCCCTGGGCCGCTCGGCGGTCATGGCCGCTCGAGACCGCGCAGCCAGTCGATGAGGGCGGCGTTGAAGTCCTCGACCGACTCCTCGTGCGGGAAGTGCCCTGCATCGAGGTCGACGCGGGAGTAGTCACCGCGCACGTAGTCCTCGCTGCCATCGACGGAACTGGGCAGCACCATCGGGTCGTAGGCCCCGTGCACCTGCAGGACGGCCCGCTGGACGGGCGCCTCCATCAGCGACATGAACGACAGTCCGTCGGGCCGGAAGGCCGATCGCACCGCCCAGCGGTGGTACTCGACCGCGGTGTGGGCCGTCGGCCAGCGCAGGAAGGCCCCCCGGTAGGTATCGCGCGCCTCGTCGTCGAGCCACTCCAGGTGGTGGGACCAGCCGGTGAGCAGGTCGACGACGCGCTGGCCCTCGTCGACCATGAGGGACCGCTCGGGCAGGAACGGCACCTGGAATCCCATGGCGTAGCCCATGGCGGCTCGCTGGTGATGGTCGCGGGCGAGGGCCCGACGCAGCTGCCGGGGGTGCGGCATCGAGACGGGGACGATCGCGCGGACGCACTCGGGATCCAGGACCGCCGTCGACCACGCGGCGAGTCCGCCCCAGCCCTGGCCGACGATGACGGCCTCCGACTCGCCGAGCGATCGGATGACGCCGGCCACGTCGGCGGCGAGCGTGCGCGGGTCGTAGCCCTCCGGCGGGTGGTCCGATCCGCCGTAGCCGCGCAGGTCCATCGCGTAGGCGCGGAAGCCGGCGTCCGCGAGGGCGGTCAGCTGCTTGCGCCACGTCCACCAGAAGGTCGGGAAACCGTGCAGCAGCAGCACGGCCGGACCCGTGCCGATCTCGACGACGTGGAACCGCGCGCCGTTGGCTGACACGTCGCGATGGGTCCACGGCCCGGGCGCGCGGATCGCGGCCTCGGGGTCGGGCAGCGGCACGGCCTAGGCGCCCGGCAGCGGTGCCTGCTTGACCGAGGGGGGCGAGCTGACGGGCGTCGTCGTCGCTGCCGGCGGCCTGGCGAGCGGCGTGCCCGCGAGCGCCGCCTTCGTCTTCTCGAATTCCGCGATGGCGAGCGTGGGCGGCGTGGCCTGCTGGAGGCTCCTGCGCGCGAGCAATCCGGTGATGACGCCGGTGACGATGAGCAGGATCGCGACGATGAGGAAGCCGGCCCACGGCTGCAGGCCCAGCTGGATCAGCACGAGGGCGAGCGTGACCAGGAGGAAGAGGACGGCGAAGATCGAGATCCCCAGGGTCGCGATGCCCAGGCCGGCACCCATGCCCGCCTGCTGGCCGGATGCGCTGATCTCGGTCCTGGCCAGTTCCATCTGCGCGGCAGCCAGGCGCTTGGCATCCTCGACGGCCTTCGTGAGCAGCTCACGGATCGATGGCGGTGCTTGGGGCGGCATGAATCCTCCGAGTGGTCAGATAGGTCAGGCTATCGGGCGCGCGGGTCCTCGTACACGTCCGGGATTCCGTCCGCGTCGAGATCGGCCTCCTCGCGCGCATACACGACGGCGTAGTGCCGGTTGCGTGCCAGCAGCGCGATGGAGGCCAGCAGCGCTGCGATGACCGACGCCGTCAGGACAGCGACCTTGGCCGATCCGAGCAGCGCGTCCTGGCCCTCGTAGGCCAGTTGGCTGATGAGCAGTGCGACGGTGAAGCCGATGCCGGCCAGCAGCCCGATCGCGGCGACGTCGCGCCAGGCGATGTCGGGGCTCAGGCTCGCACGGGTGAACCGGGCCGTCAGCCAGGCCAGTGCGAAGACGCCGATCGGCTTGCCGATGACCAGCCCCACGACGACGCCTATCGCCACGGGGGAGGTGATCGCCTCGACGAAGCCCACCGAGCGAACGTCGACACCGGCGGCGAGGAACGCGAACAGCGGCACGCAGATGCCCGCGCTGATCGGGTGAACGCGATGGGACAGGCGGTCCGCCGGGGACTTCGCCTCGCCCGGATCGGTCCGCACGCGGGTGAGGAACCCGAAGGCGACTCCGGCGATCGTCGCGTGGATGCCGCTCTCATGCGTGCAGTACCAGCCGAGGATGACGAGCGGCACGTAGAGAACCGGTGAAGTGACCCTGCGCCGCTGCGCCCACCAGTACGTGGCGAAGGCCGCCAGGGCGCCGAGGAACCACAGGACCGAGAAGTGGTCGGAGTAGAAGACGGCGATGACGGTGATCGCGCCGAGGTCGTCGACCACGGCCAGGGTGAGCAGGAATGCGCGCAGCGCGACCGGCAGGCGTCGGCCGACCACGGCCAGGACGGCGAGGGCGAACGCGATGTCCGTGGCCATCGGGATGCCCCAGCCCGCGACGGAGCCTGCGGCCATCCGTGAGTTGGCCACCGCGAAGATGATGGCCGGCAGGGCCATCCCGCCGATCGCCGCGGCCACCGGCACGACCGCCTCGGACCGCTTGGACAGCGACCCGAGCACGAGCTCGTGCTTCAGCTCCAGGCCCACCACGAAGAAGAAGACGGCCAGCAGCCCGTCGGCCGCCCACACGCCGAGCGGCAGGTCCAGGTGGAGCGAGATCGGCCCCACCTGCTGGTCGACGAGGGCCTCGTAGGAGGCGCCCCACGGCGAGTTCGCCCACACCAGGGCGAGGGCGGCGGCGGCGAGCAGCAGGATGCCGCCGACGGTCTCGTCGCGGAACTGCTCCTGAAGCCACCCCCGCTGGAGCGGCGTCGGTCGCCCCAGGAACTCCCCGCCTGCCACGGGCTCAGCCTAGTTGCGCAGCCCGTCGCGGTCCCGGGCCCGAGAACCTGGTCAGTCCTGCGAGCCAGCGGCGGCCAGTCCCGTCGAGATCAGGCCCATGACGGTCGGGTCGGCCAGCGTGGTGGAGTCGCCGAGGACGCGGTTCTCGGCGACGTCACGCAGGAGGCGGCGCATGATCTTGCCGGACCGGGTCTTGGGCAGCTCCTGGACGACCATGATCTGCCGGGGCTTGGCGATGGGGCCGATCTCGTGGGCGACGTGGCCCCGCAGCTCGGCGATGATGTCGGCGCCGCCGCCGTCGGCCACGTCGGCCCGCAGGATGACGAAGGCGACGATGCCCTGGCCGGTGGTCGCGTCGGCGGCGCCGACGACGGCGGCCTCCGCGACCTTGGGGTGGGAGACGAGGGCGGACTCGACCTCGGTGGTGGAGATGCGGTGGCCGGAGATGTTCATGACGTCGTCGACGCGTCCGAGCAGCCAGATCGCGCCGTCCTCGTCGAGCTTGGCCCCATCGCCGGCGAAGTAGTACTGGGGCCAGCGCGACCAGTAGGTGTCGACGTAGCGCTGGTCGTCTCCCCAGATGCCGCGCAGCATCGCCGGCCACGGCTCGGTGAGCACGAGGTAGCCGCCGCCGCCGTTGCCGACAGGGCGGCCCTCGTCGTCCACGACCGCCGCACCGATCCCGGGCAGCGGGCCCATGGCCGAGCCGGGCTTGGTCGCGGTGACGCCGGGCAGCGGGGAGATCATGATGGCACCGGTCTCGGTCTGCCACCACGTGTCCACGATCGGGCAGCGGTCGCCGCCGATGACGTCGCGGTACCACATCCACGCCTCGGGGTTGATCGGCTCGCCGACCGAGCCCAGCAGCCGCAGGCTCGAGAGGTCCTTGCCCTTCGGCAGGTCGTCGCCCCACTTCATGAAGGTCCGGATCGCCGTGGGCGCGGTGTACAGGATCGACACCCCGTGCCGCTCGATGATGTCCCACCAGCGGTCCTTGCCGGGAGTGTCGGGGGTGCCCTCGTAGACGACCTGCGTCACGCGGTTCGCCAGCGGCCCGTAGACGATGTAGGAGTGGCCGGTGACCCACCCGATGTCGGCCGTGCACCAGTACACGTCGGTGTCGGGCTTGAGGTCGAACACGCTCGCGTGGGTGTATGCCGCCTGGGTGAGGTAGCCGCCCGTGGTGTGCAGGATGCCCTTCGGGTGCCCCGTGGTCCCCGACGTGTAGAGGATGAACAGCGGATGCTCGCTGTCGAACGCCTCCGGCACGTGCACCTGCGGCTGGCGGTCGGTGATGTCATGCCACCACACGTCACGGCCCGGGGTCCAGTCGACGTCGCCCCCCGTGCGCTTCACCACCAGGACGTGCTCGACGCTCGGGGTGTGCTCGACGGCCTCGTCCACTGCAGGCTTCAACGGCATCGCGGAGCCGCGGCGATTCTGGCCGTCGCTGGTGATGACCAGCTTCGCCTGCGCGTCGTCGATGCGGCTGCGCAGTGCCTCCGCGGAGAAGCCCGCGAACACCACCGAGTGGGGCGCGCCGATGCGGGCGCAGGCCAGCATGGCGACGATCGCCTCGGGGATCATCGGCAGGTAGATCGCCACACGGTCGCCGGCCACCAGCCCGAGTTCCGTCAGGGCGTGCGCCGCCTGTGACACCTCCACCTGGAGCTCCGCGTACGTCACGTCCCGCCGGTCACCCGGCTCGCCCTCGAACCGGATCGCCACCTGGTCGCCGAAGCCGTCCTCGACGTGCCGGTCGACGCAGTTGTAGGCGACGTTCAGCCTGCCGCCCACGAACCACTTCGCGAACGGTGCGCCGGACCAGTCCAGCACCTGCGTGAACGGCTCGGCCCACGACAGCCGATCGGCCTGCACAGCCCAGAAGGCGTCACGATCGGCCGCTGCTTCGTCGAACAGGGCCGCCGTCGCATTCGCCTGTCCGGCGAACTGCGCACTCGGCGGGAAGGCCCGGTCCTCGCGGCTCAGGTTCTCCAGCGCATCTTGGCTCACGTCGCTCCTTCGGTCTGCCCCATCTCGAGCGGGTACGGCGCCAGGTCACGGGGACCGGCGAGGGTGGAATCGTAGGCGTATAGCGTCACCTTCCGTGCCCGTCCCCGACAATCCCCGCGATCCGCTCGCCGTCCTGGCCGCCGACGAGACCGTCTCGGCCGCGCTCGCTGCGGCCAGGTCCCAGATCGACGCCCTGCTCTGGCGGCGTGACGTGCGGGCGGCGGCGGCCGACGTGGCGGCAGCGTCCGTGCAGCGTGGCGCCCGCGACTCGGCGACCATCGACGGTGCCGACGTGGCCGTGGTCGACGCGTCCCCGATGGGGCGGGTCCTGGAGGCATCACTCCGCCTGACGGCAGCGCTGCCGGCGCAGGTCGACGTCTTCGGCCGCGCCCCCATGCAGGCGCTGGCGCAGTTGCACGCGGTCGTCGCGCACGGCTTCTCGCCGGAGTCCGAGCTCGGCCGTCCGCGCTCCGTCGACGTCGCCGACGACCCGCTCAACCTCGGCCCCCTCATCCCCGCCGATGCCGCCGCGAACCGGCTGGCCACGCTGGCCGGCACGCTGACGTCACCGACCGCTGCTCCGGCCCTGCTCGTCGCGGCGATCGCGCACGCCGAGCTGGCCGTGGTGCGTCCCTTCTCGTGGGGCTCCGGTCTGCTCGCCCGGGCGACGACCCGGCTGGTGCTGGCCCAGCGAGGCGTCGACCCCTCGCTGTTCGGCATTCCGGAGCACGGCATGGTCGAACTGGGCAGACCGGCGTACGTGCGGGCCCTGCGTGCCTACGCCACCGGCACGAGGGCAGGGGTGGGCGAGTTCATCGCGTGGCACGCCACGGCCTGCGCCCTCGGCGCCACGGCAGTTGTCGTCCCGTAGCTCGTCGTTGACCAGCCCGCAGCGTCACATCGGCGGGTGCCTTGTGACGCTGCGGGCTGGTCAACGACGGAAGAGGGCGGCGGTCAGCCGGTCTGCCAGGACCGCGTCGCGCAGGTCACGCCACCCCCACCGGACCACCTGAAGACCCAGGGCTCGCAGGGCGTCCTCCCGGAGCTTCTCACGGTAGAGGTCGTCGCCTGTCAGATACTTGACGCGGCCATCGCACTCGCCCACCAATCGCGCCTGCTCCCACCAGAAGTCGACGCGGCCGACGAGGCGGCCGAGCCCGTCCGTGAATTCCTGCTGCATGCGCGGCAGCGGCAGGTCGTGCCGGACGAAGTACGCCCACGAGGCGGATTCGAGTGGTGACTCGCGTGCCGCATCGAGGTGGGGGAGGACGCCAGGCGGGCGCGGGAAGCCGCGGGTGGCGCTGCCCTCGTCGATGATCGCCTCGAGATCCGCAAGGGTGAACGACCCTCCTCGAAGACCCGCATCGCCCGCCGCCAGTGCGTCCGAGAGCGGTCGCGTGCGGGCGATGTCGAACCACGTTCGCGCGGCGGTGGTGACGGGAACGGGTGTGAGCAGCGCGTGCGACTCCAGGAGCGGCGAGTACCGGACGGCCGTTCCCGCGCGGGTCCCGGTCCAGCGGCCGGGGCCGGTCAGGAGTTCGACGGGCGGGGGCATGCGGCCGAGGATCGGGAGGCCGTGCACCAGCGCGGCGCTGCGAAAGGCGATGACCGTGCCCTCGTGACGAATGGCGGCGGCCCAGGCCCTCGCCATATGGTCGAGCCTGGCCCTGGCGAACTCGTCCAGGTCCGCCGCCTCGCTGCCGGACGACCGCAGGTAGACGCCACGACCGACGGTCGTCCAGGCGCCCGAGCGGACACGCTGACGAACCTGGTCGCGGGTCAGTCCGGCGGTGACCGCAAGCTCGATGGTGAGCAGGGCGGGGAGCGGCGGATCCGGTTCCGCGAGTCGTGGCATGACCGGCATCGTCGGACGGATTCCCCACCGGGCCAAGGGGGCCGGGCGCGCCTGTGGACAACCCCGCCACGTTGACCAGCCCGCAGCGTCACATCGGCGGGTGCCTTGTGACGCTGCGGGCTGGTCAACGATGGTTAGGCGCGCATTCCCCGGCGCCTGGCGTACCACGTCAGGCCCAGCGCCACCGCGCCGATCGCGACCGCGCCGCCGGCGGCCACCGCCTGGCGCTTGTCGATCTGCGCCTGCATGGCCACCGGAGTGGCGAAGTCCACGATCGGCCAGTCGCGGTCGGTGGCGACGCGGCGCAGCTCGGCGTCGGGGTTCACCGCGACGGGGTGCCCCACGACCTCGAGCATCGGCAGGTCGGTCTGGGAGTCGCTGTAGGCGTACGACTCGGAGAGGTCGTAGCCCCGCTCGTCCGCGAGCGACCGCATGGCATCGGCCTTGCCCTCTCCATAGGCGTAGAAGAGGATCTCGCCGGTGTACTGGCCCTCCTCGATGGCGACCTGCGTCCCGATGGCGAGGTCGACGCCGAGGCGCTGGCCGATCGGCTCGACGATGTCGGTTCCGGACGAGGAGATGATGATGACGTCGCGGCCGGCCGCCTTGTGCCGCGCGATGAGCTCGACCGCCTCCTGGAAGACGATCGGGTCGACGATGTCGTCGAGGGTCTCGGAGACGATCTGCTGCACCTTGTCGACGTCCCAGCCGGCCACCAGCTTCGACATGTACTCGCGCATCGACTCCATCTGGTCATGGTCGGCGCCCGAGGCGAGGTACACGAACTGCGCGTAGGCGCTGCGGATGACGTCGCTTCGGCCGAGCAGTCCCTCGCGGTAGAACGGCCGCGCGAACGCGAAGGAGCTCGACCGGGCCAGGATCGTCTTGTCGAGGTCGAAGAAGGCGGCACCCGGCGCCCCGGTGGCCGGTGTGGCCCTGATCTCGCTCATGGCCTCACGGTAGCGGCAGGAGCCGCGCCAGCGGGTGCGCCGATCTCGTCCACAGGATGAACAGCAGGCTGCTTCGTCCACAGGCGGGCGGTCGGTGTGGCCCGGACGACGCCTGCGCGGCGACCCTGATCCGCAGTGCACGGACGCGGATTCGACCGGGGGGCGCCATGAACGCAGCCAGACCACTGCTCGTGAGCAACGATGCCGACCTCATTGACGAGGTACTGCGCCTCGCCGCGGCGAACAACGTCGAGGTGCACCTGGCAGCCGATGCCGAGGGGGCCCGCAGCCGCTGGCAGCTTGCGCCGCTCGTGGTCGTGGGCGCCGACGTCGTCTCCGCTGTTGCGGCGGCGCGGATGTCTCGCCGCCGCGACGTGGTCCTGGTGACCGCAGAGCCGACCTCGAGCGACTGGCAGCTGGCCGTGTCCCTGGGCGCGGAGCACGTCATCTCGCTGCCGGCCGCCGAGCGCTGGCTCATCGACCGGCTGGCGGAATGCGTCGACGGGCCCACCCGCGACGGCCGGCTGGTCGCCGTCATCGGCGCGGGTGCCGGTGCCGGGGCCTCGACGTTCGCGGCGACGCTGGCCCTCGCGGCGGCCTCTCGGTCGCTGCGCGTGCTCCTCGTCGATGCCGACCCGCTGGGCGGCGGCCTCGATGTCATCCTGGGCATCGAGGAGGTCGTCGGCATCCGCTGGCCCGACCTGGTCGAGACGCGAGGAAGGCTGGGTGCGCAGTCGCTGGCGGACGCGCTGCCGAGGATCGGTGGAGTGGCGGTGCTCTCGTGGGGTCGGGACGGCCCCGGGCTGATCGCCGCGGAGGCGATGTCTGCTGTCCTCGACGCCGGGATCCGCGGTCACGACCTCGTGATCGTCGACCTGCCCAGGCAACTGGACCCCGTGACCGAGCTCGTGCTCTCTCGGTCGGACGAGACCGCGCTCGTGACCGTGAACCGCGTGCGCACCACGGCTGCCGCAGCACGCATCGCAGGGCTGCTCGAAGGCCGGTGCGCCTCGCTCGGGCTCGTGCTGCGCACCGATCCCAAGGGCGTGCTCGACGAGGCCGTGCTGGCCGCGCTCGACGTGCCGGTGATCGCGCGCATCCCCGCCTCCCCCGGCCTGGCGTCGCGAGCCGACGACGGCCAGCCGCCGGGGCTGCGGGACGCGTATGGCAGGGCGTGCCTGGCGGCCCTGACGGTGATGGCCCGGCATGTCGGGCGGGTGGCATGACGGCCTCCCTGCTCGAGCGCGTCCGCACGCGCCTGGTTGCGCACGATGCGGACGCGACACCGGCACGCGTGGCCGCCGCGCTGCGGGCGGAGGGCCTGGTCCTCGGCGACGACGCCGTCCTGGAACTGGTGCGGACCCTGCGGCAGGACCTCGTCGGCGCCGGGCCGCTCGAGCCCCTGCTGCGCGATCCCACAGTGACCGACGTCCTGGTGAACGGCCCGGCCCGCGTGTGGGTCGATCGGGGCGGCGGGCTGGAGTGCACGCAGGTGCGCTTCGGCGGCGAGGCCGACGTGCGGCGGCTCGCGCAGCGGCTGGCCGGCACGGCCGGGCGCCGACTCGACGACGCGGCGCCGTTCGTCGACGCCCGCCTGCCCGACGGCACCCGCCTGCACGCCGTCATCCCGCCCATCGCCACGGCCGGGACATTGATCTCGCTGCGGGTCCCGCGCCGCCGCGCGTTCACGCTGCCCGACCTCGTCGGCCTTGACTCGGTCGACGAGCAGGGCGCGACGTGGCTCCGCGAGATCGTCGGCGCGCGCCTGGCCTTCCTGATCAGCGGGGGCACGGGCACCGGGAAGACCACCGTCCTGTCGACCCTCCTCGGACTTGTCCCGCATGACGAGCGCATCGTCATCGTCGAGGACTCGACCGAGCTCGCGCCCGATCATCCGCACGCCGTGGCGATGCAGGCGCGGATGCCGAACGTCGAAGGTGCGGGCGTCGTGAGCCTGCGCGATCTGGTCCGCCAGGCGCTGCGGATGCGGCCGGACCGGCTCGTGGTAGGGGAGGTGCGTGGTGCTGAGGTCGTGGACATGCTCGCCGCCATGAACACCGGCCATGAGGGCGGCTGCGGCACGCTGCACGCGAACTCGGCGGCGGACGTGCCGGCCAGGCTCGAGGCCCTGGGGCTGGCGGCCGGGCTCGACCGGCTGGCGGTGCACGCCCTCGTGGCGGCCGGGGTCGATGTCGTCATCCACCTGTCGCGGGAGCCGTCGGGCGGACGGGTCATGTCGGGCGTGCACGTCCTCGAGCGTGACGGGTCGGGCATGGTCGGGACCGTGCCGGCGCTCACGCGTCGGGCGGGGACGCTCGACGTGGACGTGGGGATGCCGCGACTGGCAGCTAGGCTGGGCCGCGGCTGATGACGGGCCTGGCCGCCGTCCTGCTCGTGGCGGTGGCGGCGTGGCTGTGGGTGACGCCGTGGCGAAGCGAACGACCGGGGCGGCTCGTCGGCAGGGTCCCGACGTCGGGCTCGCGGACGGTTCTGCGCTGGGCCCGGACGACGGGACTGGCCTTGGGTGGGCGACTCGGGCTCGGCCCTGCCTCCCGCCGGCGCCGGGCACGGGCCCGGGTGCGAGTGGTCCAGGCGCTCGCCGCGCTGTCGGCGGAGCTCGAGGCGGGGCAGCCGCCCCTGGCCGCCCTCGCGAGCGCGGGGGGTGAGCCGTCGGCATGGCCGGCGGCGGCGGCGGTCATCCGGCTCGACGGGGACGTCGCCGGAGCCCTCGGGATCGACGCCGCCACGGATCCCGTGCTCGGCCAGCTCGCCGCCTGCTGGCAGGTCGCCTCGGCCTCCGGGGCGGGCCTGGCCGCCTCGGTGACGCGCCTGGCCGCGTCGGCGCGATCGGCCGAGGATGTCCGGGTCAATCTCGAGGCGCAATTGGCCGGTCCGCGGGCGACCGCTCGGATGCTGGGCACACTCCCCCTCGTGGGGATCGGCTTCGGCATGATGCTGGGATCGGACCCACTGTCCTGGCTGCTCAGCTCGACCCCGGGCAGGGCCTGCCTGCTGACGGGCGCGGCGCTGGTGGCCGTGGGCTCCTGGTGGACCGGCCGGATCGCCGCGGCCGTGGAACGGATGCTGTGAGCGTGACGGCGGCCGCCCTGATCGCCCTCGCAGTGGCAGTGGCGGTCCTGCCGGCGCCCGAGCCCCGGATGCAGCGACTGCTGGGCGGGCGGCCACCCCCGGCGAGGCCGCCCCGGGCCCTCCCTGCGGGTGCGGCGCCGGTGGCCGCGGCCGCGGTTGCCGCCCTCGGCGCGCTGCTCGCCGTGGGCGGCCCGGTGGGACTGGCACTGGCGCTGGGCTGCGCGGTCGGCGTGCCTCGACTGACGCGGAACCTGGAGACCCGTGGCTCGCGTCGGCGCCGCGAGCGGCTGGCACGGCAGGCCCCGATCGTCGCCGATCTCCTTGCCGCGACGGTCGCCTCCGGGGCGCCGATGCGGCCGGCCCTCGCCGCCGTCGGCGACGCGATCGGCGACCCCGCCCGCGAGGCGATCCGCCCGGTGCTGGCCGAGATCGACCTCGGGGCCGACCCCGGACAGGCCTGGCGCACCCTCGTCGGCGATCCGGTGCTCGGGCCGATCGCCGCCTGCGTCGTCCGGTCCATGGAGACCGGAGCACCACTCTCGTCGGTCCTGTCGAGGATCGCGGAGGACATGCGTCGAGATCGCCAGGTGGTGGTCGAGGTCGCCGCACGGGCGGCGGGCGTGAAGGCGGTGGCGCCGCTGGCGGCCTGCTTCCTGCCCGCGTTCCTGCTGCTCGGGGTCGTCCCGGTCGTCGCGGCACTCGGGACGAGCCTGCTGTCGTCGTAGCCCCGCACCGCGGCTCATCCACAACCCCGACGATTCGTGGGCAGTCACCCCCAGCCCGGCGGTGACCCCTGCCGGGTCGTCAGCCGGGCGGCGAGGGTTTCTCCCGGCGGGAGATCCGCCGGTGCCGACGGTCGGCACGACCGCCTCGGCGGTGCAGAGAGGGGGAAGCCATGCGGCAGGTTGTCGCTCGATTCGTGAAGCAGGAGGACGGGATGTCGACGGCGGAGTACGCGGTCGGCACCGTGGCAGCGGCGGGGCTCGGCGGCATTCTCATCAAGCTGCTCACGAGCAATGAGGTCAGGGACCTGATCTGGAACGTGCTCAGCAAGGCGTTCTCGGCCCTGTTCGGATAGCCGGTTCCGATGAGACGCAGGCATGCGTCCGATCGTGCGATGGAGCGGCCCGTCCAGGCCGCTCCATCGCGCAGGCGCCTTGAGGTCCGGCCACCTGCGGCGTCGGAGCGCGGAGCCGTGCTGCTGGAGACCGCACTGGCCATCCCGATGCTGACCGCCGTGGCGCTGGCCCTCGTCTGGGGTATCTCGCTCGCGGCCACGTCGATGGCGCTCGGCGACACCGCCCGCTCGGCGGCACGCGACCTCGCCCGCGGCGAGTCGATGGCCGTGGTCCTCGAGCGCGCCCGGTCGCAGGCACCCGGTGCCAGCATCCGGGTCGAGGACGCCGGCGAGTCCGTGCTCGTCATCGTGGATCGCGAGGTGGCAGCGCCGGTACCGATCCTTCGCGGGATCTCGGTGACCGTTCACCAGCAGGTGGCGATCCCGCGGGAGTGGACGTGAAGGGCGGCCGTTCCCGGCGGGCGGATATGACGCGTCGGCACCAGGGAGCGGATATGACGCGTCGGCACCAGGGAGCGGATGTTGCGCGTCGCCTCGACGAGCCTGGCACCATGGCACTTTCAGACCGGGGCGCGGCCATCGTCTGGGCACTCGCGCTGGTCTCGGTGATCCTCCTCGCGGGACTGCTCGGCGGCGCGGTGGCGGAGGAGTCCGTCGTCCGACAGCGCACCGCCACGGCGGCGGACCTGTCCGTTCTCGCGGCCGCCCAGGCCGTCGGCGACGCCTGCGCCGCAGCCGCCGCCACGGCGGCTGCGAACGGCGTCAGCCTGGCCTCGTGCACGTTCGACGGTGCCGACGCGGTGGTCGAGGTGCGTCGGCCGCCGCCCGCCCTCGTCAGCCGCCTGCTGGCCCTGCTGGGTCACAGGCCCGTCGACGTGACGGCCACGGCCCGGGCCGGCCCGCCCGAGTCGTCGGGCCTGCCACCGGGCTGAGCCCGGACTACGACCTTCGGCCCTGGTGGCTCCGGCAGCGCGCCCGGCAGGCTGCGCAGGACGAGGTCGAGCAGGACGACGGCGAGTGGCTTGTCCAGCGGGTTGTTGCCGTTGCCGCACTTAGGCGACTGCACGCATGACGGGCAGCCTGAGTCGCACGAGCAGTCCGCGATGACGTTGCGCGTCGCGGCCAGCCACTGCGCGGTGGTGCGGTAGCCGTGCTCGGCGAAGCCGGCGCCGCCCGGCAGGCCGTCGTAGACGAACACCGTCGGCTGGCCGGTGTCGGCGTGGCAGGCCGTCGAGACGCCCCCGAGATCCCAGCGGTCGCAGGTGGCGAACAGCGGCAGCAGGCCGATGGCGGCGTGCTCGGCCGCATGCGCCGCCCCCGGGATGTCGGCAACCGGGATGCCGCCCGCGACGAGGCAGGCCTCGGGCAGGGTCCACCACACGGCACGCGTGCGCAGCTCCTGCACCGGCAGGTCGAGCAGCTCCTCGCCTAGCGACTCACCGTTCGGGCGGCGTCGCTGGAAGGACACGACCTGCGAGCTGACGTCGACGGTCCCAAGGCTCAGGCGCAGCTCGCCGAACGACCCCGCCTCCTCCTCGGCGACGATGCGGATGTCGCTGATCGTGCGCGCCAGCGTGCTGTAGTCGACCTCCTGCTCGAGAACCGTCGCGACGGCGTCGTCGAGGTCGAGTGCGGTGACCACGTGCGTGACCCCCTGGTGGAGGTAGACCGCGCCCCGATGGACGGCAGCGGGGGCCGTGGCGCGGTCCACCGTGCCGAGCAGCCGTCCGGTACCGTCCTCGACGACCCGCACCGGGGCGCCACCCGATCCGCGCAGGTCCGTCAGGTCGCTGGCTCGCTCGCGCCTCGTCCAGAACCAGCCGCCGGGCCGCCTGCGCAGCATCCCCTGCTCGACGAGCGCGTCGACCACGCCCGCAGCCGTGGAGCCGAACCACGCCTGCAGGTCGTCTGCCGTCAGCGGCACCTCGGCGGCCGCGGCGCACAGGTGGGGCGCCAGTACATGGGGATTGCCCGGGTCGAACACGCTCGCCTCGACGTCTCGGTCGGTGATCGCCCCGGGGTGGTGCACGAGGTAGGAGTCGAGCGGATCGTCGTTCGCGACGAAGATGCCCAGGGCGGGAGCGCCGGCCCGCCCGGCCCGGCCGAACTGCTGCCACAGGCTCGCGCGCGTGCCCGGCCAGCCCGAGGTGATGACGACGTCGAGGCCACTGACGTCGATGCCCATCTCGAGCGCGTTCGTCGTCGCCAGCGCCCGGATGCTCGCCTTCGCGCAGGCGGTGCTCGAGCTCGCGACGCTCCTCCGACAGGAAGCCGCCGCGGTAGGCGGCCACCCCGAGGGCGAGCGCCGGGTCGACGTCGACGAGCAGGTCCCGTGTCATCACGGCCGCCGCCTCCGCCCCTCGACGGCTGCGGATGAAGGCGAGCACCTGCCGGCCCTCGACGACGCAGTCCGCCAGCAGGTCGGCCGTCTCGGCCAGCGCACTGCGTCGCCTGTACTCGCCGTTCTCGCCGCGCCCATCAGTCATGGGCGGCTCCCAGAAGGCGAGGGTCATCGCCGGTCGGGGCGAGCCGTCGTCCGTGACGGCGACCGCCGGCGCGCCGACCAGCCGCTCGGCGGCCTGCCCGGGGTTGGCCATGGTGGCGGACGCAGTGAACACCACCGGGCTCGACCCGTAGTGCGCGCAGATCCGCCTCAGCCGGCGTACGACCGCCGCGACGTGCGCGCCGAAGACCCCGCGGTAGGAGTGCGCCTCGTCGAGGACGATCACGTCGAGGCGCTTGAGGAACGACGACCAGGAGGAGTGCCCGGGCAGCATCGAGTGGTGCAGCAGGTCGGGATTCGTGAGGACGTAGTTGGCGTGCTGGCGCACCCACGCACGCTCGTCCTGAGGGGTATCGCCGTCGTAGGTTGCGGCCCGCAGCCACGGAAGGCCGATCCGCTCGAGCGCCCTGAGCTGGTCGTTGGCCAGCGCCTTCGTCGGCGACAGGTAGAGCACCGTCGATCCGCGTCCGTCCGGGGCGAACGTGCCGGCCTCTGATGCGCGTCAGCGCCAGCATGCCGAACGCCAGGCTCTTGCCCGACGCCGTGCCCGTGGCCAGGGCGACGTGGCCGCCCGACTCGGCGACCTGTGCCGCGCGGGCCTGGTGCTCCCATGGCCGCTCGATGCCGAGGCTGGCGTAGGCCCCGACCACCTCGAGGGGAACCCAGTCCGGCCACATCGTGGGGCGGGCCGCGCGGGCGGTGATCTCGTGCGTGTGGAGGAGGCGATCAGGCCGCCCGACCGCCAGCCGGTCCAGGAGCGGGGATGTGTCCACGTCCCCATTGTCACGCGACCGGCACGGCCCCTGTGCCACAGTAGGCGCGTGGATCTCACCGTGCAGTCGACGCAGGTCGGGAAGGCGTGGGTCGTGTCGGCCTCCGGTGACGTGGACGTCCACTCGGCGCCCGTCCTGGAGGCCGCGGTAGCGCCGCTTTCCCGCCGTGCGGGCGTGGCCTTGGTGGTCGACCTCTCGGGCGTGGAGTTCATCGACTCGACCGGCCTCGGCGTCATCGTCACCACCCTCAAGCACGTGCGCGAGGCCGACGGCACGCTCTCGGTCGTCGTCTCGACCCCCCGGGTCCTCAAGGTCTTCGCCCTCACCGGACTCGACGTCGTGATTCCCCTGCACGCCACCCTCGCCGAGGCGCTGCCCTCCTGATCCCAGGTCGCACCGTGACCGCACCGCAGGCACCTGAGTCACCCGGTGGGGTGGGCCTTTACCTGCGGGCCCTCGGCGCCTCGTTCCAGGGCAGGCTGTCCATCGCCACGCTCATCGCGATCGCCGCCTGGATCGTCCTGCGGCTCCTCGGCCTCGAGGGGACCTGGGTGGATCTGCCACTCATCGTCATGTGTGTGATCATTGCCGTCCCCCAGGCCACCGACGTCGCGCACGGGCTCGCCGAGCGGACCCTCGGAGCCGACGTGCTGGGCCTGATGGCCATGGTGACGGCAGCGATCATGGGCGAATGGCTCGTCGCCGCAGTGATCGCGCTGATGGTCTCGGGCGGCAGGGCACTGGAGGACGCCGCGTCGGCGCGCGCCTCGGCCGTCCTCGACGCACTGGCCCGCCGCAGCCCCACGCTCGCCCATCTGCGGGCCGAGGACGGCTCCCTCGTCGATGCCGAGGTCACCGCCGTACACGTGGGCGACGTGATCGTGGTGCTGCCGCACGAGATCTGCCCGGTGGACGGCACCGTCCTCGAGGGGCACGGCTCGATGGACGAGTCCTACCTGACGGGCGAGCCGTACGTGGTTCCCAAGACCCCGGGCTCGCAGGTCCTCTCGGGTGCGATCAACGCCTTCGAGGCGCTGGTGATCCGGTCGGACCACACCGCGGAGAACAGCCGCTATGCGCAGATCGTCGGCGTGCTGACGAAGGCCGAGGCGGAGCAGCCGCCGATGCGCAGGCTGGCGGACCGGATCGGACTGGCCTACACCCTGATCGCGGTCGGCCTCGCGCTCACCGGCTGGGCGGTGAGCGGCGACCCCGAGCGGTTCCTGGCGGTGCTCGTCATCGCCACGCCCTGTCCCCTGCTGATCGGAGTGCCCATCGCCATCATCGGCGCGATCGCCCTCGCGGCGCGCTACGGCATCATCATCAAGGACCCGTCGATGCTCGAGCGCATCAGCACCGCTCGCACGATGATCTTCGACAAGACGGGGACGCTCACCTACGGCAAGCCGACGCTGTCGACGTTGAGCCTCGCCGACGGCGCGGACCGCGACGACGTCCTGCGCCTGCTGGCATCGGCCGAGCAGTACAGCCGTCATCCGCTCGCCGTGGCCGTGACCGAGGCGACGGAGGGGATCGAGCTGCTGCGGGTCGAGCGGCTGGCCGAGCACCCCGGCACGGGACTCGAGGCGGTCGTCGACGGGCGCCGCATCGAGGTCACCGGCCGCAAGGCGGTTTGCGCGAGGTGGCCCGAGCTCGCCTCCGTGCTGCCCGAGGAGATCGGCGGGCTGGAGTGCGTCGTCCTCGTCGACTGCGCCTACGCGGCGACGCTGCAGTTCCGTGACGAGCCCAGGACCGGGGCACGGGAGTTCATCGCGCACCTCAGCGGGCGGCATGGAGTGGTGCGCACGATGCTGCTGTCGGGAGACCGGCGGAGCGAGGTGGAGTACCTCGCCGACCAGGTCGGCCTCACCGAGGCGCTCTCGTCGGTGTCGCCGGAGCGCAAGCTGGACATCGTCCGGGCCGAGACGGCCCTGGCGCCGACGGTCTTCCTGGGCGATGGGATCAACGACGCGCCCGCCATGACGGCCGCCACCGTCGGCGTGGCGTTCGGCAAGAACAACGACGTGACGGCCGAGGCGGCGGACGCAGTGGTGCTGGACTCGTCGCTCGACCGGTTCGACGAGCTCATGCACATCGGGCGGCGCATGCGGCGCATCGCCCTGCAGACGGCGATCGGCGGCATCGTCCTGAGCTCTATCGGAATGGTGCTCGCCGTGATCGGGCTGCTGCCCCCGATTGCCGGCGCGATCATGCAGGAGGCGATCGACGTGCTGGCCATCCTCAACGCGACGCGGGTGGCGATGGCGCGGCGCCCGATGTCGGATTTCGGCCGGTGACTGAGATCACAAGACATGTAAGGGCTGTCATGGACGTCCATCGCCGGACCGAAGTTACCCGTGCGTAGACTCCCGGGAACCGCGGCGCGGGCACTGGCCTGAAGCCGCCTCTTCCACGGGCCGAACGGGGTGAGTGCGGCTCGGGGGGAACATCAGCGAGGAGTCCCATGATCGAGTTGAGCGGGAACAACCTGACGATCGTCTTCGTCGTTGCCCTCATTGGCCTCGCCGCCCTTGGGGTGGCGGCCGTGCTCGTGCGCCAGGTGCTGGCCGCGGACGAGGGCACCGAGAGCATGAAGGAGATCGCAGGAGCGGTGCAGGAGGGTGCGTCCGCCTATCTGAGTCGCCAGTTCAGGACCCTCGCCGTGTTCGCCGCGATCGTCTTCGTGCTGCTGTTCGCGCTGCCCGCGAACTCCCAGTCCGAGCGGATCGGGCGCAGCATCTTCTTCCTCGTCGGCGCGCTGTTCTCCGGCATCACCGGGTATACGGGCATGTGGCTGGCCGTACGCGGCAACGTACGGGTGGCGGCCGCCGCGCGCGACGGCAGCGAGCAGCAGGCCATGAAGCTCGCCTTCCGCACCGGTGGGGTTGCGGGCATGTTCACCGTCGGACTGGGCCTGTTCGGCGCGGCGGTGGTCGTGCTGGTCTACAAGGGCGATGCGCCCAAGGTGCTGGAGGGCTTCGGCTTCGGGGCAGCGCTGCTCGCGATGTTCATGCGTGTCGGTGGCGGCATCTTCACCAAGGCGGCCGACGTGGGGGCGGATCTCGTCGGCAAGGTCGAGAAGGGCATCCCCGAGGACGACCCGCGCAACGCGGCCACCATCGCGGACAACGTCGGCGACAACGTCGGCGACTGCGCCGGCATGGCGGCCGACCTCTTCGAGTCCTACGCGGTGACCCTCGTGGCGGCACTCATCCTCGGCAAGGTGGCCTTCGGCGAGATCGGCCTGGTGTACCCGCTGGTCGTCCCGGCCATCGGCGTCGTGACCGCGGTGATCGGCATCTTCGCGGTCACGCCGCGCGTCAGCGACCGCTCGGGCATGTCGGCCATCAACCGCGGCTTCTTCATCTCCGCGGCCATCTCGGCCGTCCTCGTCGCCATCGCGACCTACCTGCTGCTGCCGGCCAGGATGGCCGACTTCAAGGGAGTCGTGCTCGACAACCTGGGCCTCGGGGTCCAGATCGAAACGTTCAACCCGCGCCTGTTCGCCATCGGTGCCGTCCTCATCGGCATCATCCTGGCCGCCCTCATCCAGCAGCTGACGGCCTACTTCACCGAGACGAATCGCCGTCCCGTCGACGACGTCGCCAAGACATCCCTCACCGGACCGGCGACCGTCATCCTCTCGGGCGTCTCGCTGGGCCTCGAGTCGGCCGTCTACTCGGCCCTGCTCATCGCCACGGCCGTCTACGCGGCCTTCATGCTCGGCAGCGGATCCGTCGTCCTGTCGCTCTTCGCCATCGCGCTGGCCGGCACCGGCCTGCTGACCACGGTCGGGGTCATCGTCTCGATGGACACCTTCGGACCGGTCTCCGACAACGCCCAGGGCATCGCCGAGATGTCGGGCGACGTCACCGGCGAGGGCGCGGCGGTGCTCACGCGTCTTGATGCCGTCGGCAACTCGACCAAGGCCATCACCAAGGGCATCGCGATCGCCACGGCCGTGCTGGCCGCCACGGCGCTGTTCGGCGCCTTCCGGGATGCCGTGGTCGCTGCCTCCGCGGAGGCGGGCGGCACGCAGCGCGTGCTGAACATCCAGGAGTCGTTGCAGTACCTCGGGGTGCTCGACGTCGCCAACCCGTCGAACCTGGTCGGCCTGATCATCGGCGCGGCCGTGGTGTTCATGTTCTCGGGCCTGGCGATCAACGCGGTCTCCCGCGCGGCGGGCGCCGTCATCTTCGAGGTGCGACGCCAGTTCCGCGACCACCCCGGGATCATGGAGGGCACCGAGAAGCCGGAGTACGGCAAGGTCGTCGACATCGTGACCCGCGACTCGCTGCGCGAGCTCGTCACCCCGGGCCTGCTCGCCGTGCTGACCCCCATCGCCGTCGGCTTCGGCCTCGGCGTGGGACCGCTCGGCGCCTACTTGGCGGGCACGATCGCCACCGGCGTGATGATGGCGGTGTTCCTGAGCAACTCGGGCGGCGCCTGGGACAACGCCAAGAAGTTCGTCGAGGACGGCAACTTCGGCGGCAAGGGCTCGCCGGCCCACGAGGCCACGGTCATCGGCGACACCGTCGGCGACCCCTTCAAGGACACCGCCGGACCGGCCATCAACCCGCTGATCAAGGTCATGAACCTCGTGGCCCTGCTCATCGCCCCGGCCATCGTCACGATCAGCGTCGGCGAGTACGCCAACGTCACCCTGCGATGGGCGATTGCGATCGTCGCGGCGGCCATCGTGGTCGTCGCCGTGATCATCTCCAACCGCCGGCCGATCTCGGTCGAGGACCAGGCGGCGGCCGCCGCCTGACGCCCCTTGCCAGGGGGTACGTGGACGGCGCTCACGCCGCTGGCATACCGTCAGACTCCGCCGGACGGTGATCGATGGTTGCTGTCCGGTGTCCGGACACGTGCGATGTGCGGACCATGCAAGGGAGAGGACGGGCGTGGCTGACACAACCCTGGTGATCGTCGAGTCGCCGGCAAAGGCGAAGAAGATCGCCGGATACCTGGGGCCTGGCTACACGGTCATGGCCTCCGTCGGTCACGTGCGGGACCTGTGCTCCAAGGCGTCGGAGCTGCCCGAGGCCGACCGCAAGAAGCCGTGGGCCAAGCTCGCCGTCAACGTCGATGACCGCTTCCAGCCCTTCTACGTCGTGCACGACTCCAAGAAGAAGACGATCGCGGACCTCAAGCGGGCCTTGAAGGATGCCGACCAGTTGCTGCTCGCGACGGACGAGGACCGCGAGGGCGAGGCCATCTCCTGGCACCTGCTCGAGGTGCTGAAGCCGAAGGTGCCGGTGCACCGCATGGTGTTCAACGAGATCACCCCGGAGGCCATCCGGGAGGCCGTCGCCAACCCGCGTGAGCTCGACATGCGGCTCGTCGACGCGCAGGAGACCCGTCGCATCGTGGACCGGCTCTACGGCTACCCGGTGTCCGAGGTGCTGTGGAAGAAGATCGGCCGCGAGGCCCGCTCGGCCGGGCGCGTGCAGTCGGTGGCCGTCCGCCTCGTCGTCGACCGCGAGCGTGAGCGCATCGCCTTCCGCGCTGCCGGGTACTGGGACATCCAGGGCGTCTTCGACCCCGACCACTTCGACTCGCGCCTGACCGCGGTCGACGGCCAGCGCGTGGTGCGCGGCACCGACTTCGACCAGCAGGGCGCCCTCTCGGCCAAGAACGTCGTCCTGCTCGACGAGGCCGGGGCCCGCGGGCTCGTCGACGGCCTTGCCGGCGCGGACTTCACCGTGCGATCGGTCGTGCAGAAGCCCGGCCAGCGGCAGCCGAAGGCCCCGTTCATGACCTCGACGCTGCAGCAGGAGGCGTCCAACCGCCTTCGCTGGGGCGGCCAGCGCACGATGCGGGTGGCGCAGAGCCTGTACGAGAACGGCTACATCACCTACATGCGTACCGACTCGGTCCACCTGTCCGACCAGGCGGTCAACGCCGCGCGCAGCCAGGCCCGCGAGCTGTACGGACCGGAGTACGTCGGCGACGTCCCGCGACGATACCGAGCAAGGTCAAGAACGCGCAGGAGGCGCACGAGGCGATCCGTCCGGCCGGCGACGTCTTCCGCACCCCCGGCGAGGTGTCGCGAGAGCTCAACGCCGACGAGTTCGCCCTCTATGACCTCGTGTGGAAGCGCACCGTCGCCTCGCAGATGGTCAACGCCCAGGTGGCGACCACGACCGTCAAGCTCGGCGCCGTGGCGGCGAGCGGCAGGGACGCGGAGTTCACGACGACGGGCACGGTCGTGGTGTTCCCCGGCTTCTACGCGGCGCTGAAGGACGTCACCGAGGAGTCGGACGACGCCGACCGCGAGCGCGAGCTGCCGAACCTGGCCGAGGGCCAGTCCGTGAGCGTCCGTCTCGCTCACCGCGGAGGGGCACAGCACGAACCCGCCGGCCCGCTACACCGAGGCGAAGCTGGTGGCGCGGCTCGAGGAGCTCGGCATCGGCAGGCCGTCGACGTACGCCTCGATCATGTCGACCATCGTCGACCGCGGCTACGTCTGGAAGAAGGGCTCGGCCCTCGTGCCCAGCTACACCGCGTTCGCCGTCGTGCGGCTGCTCGAGGAGCACTTCACTGCGCTCGTCGACTACCAGTTCACCGCCAACATGGAGGACACCCTCGACCTCATCGCCGCGGGCCAGGGTGACCGGGTCGAGCAGCTCGAGGCGTTCTGGCGCGGCGGGCACAGCGTCAGTGGCGACTTCCCCGGCATCAAGCCGCTGACCGAGGACCTCGGCGCCATCGACGCCCGCGGCATCGCGACGATGCCGATCGCGGGAACCGACGCCGTCCTTCGCGTGGGCCGCTACGGCGCCTACGTCGAGCGCGGCGAGGAGCGGGCCAACATCCCCATCGACCTCGCGCCCGACGAGCTCACCGCCGAGACGGCCGAGAGGCTGCTCGCGGAGCCGTCCGGCGACCGCGAGCTCGGCGTCGATCCCGACAGCGGCCTGGCCATCGTGGCCAAGTCCGGCCGCTACGGCCCGTACGTCACCGAGGTGCTGCCGGAGGGCTCGCCGAAATCGGCCAAGCCGCGCACCGGCTCGCTGTTCACGGACATGACGCTCTCGACGGTCACGCTCAACGACGCACTGCGGCTGCTCGGCCTGCCCCGCGTGGTCGGCGTCGACCCTGCGGACGGCGTGCAGATCACCGCGCAGAACGGCAGGTACGGCCCGTACCTGCTCAAGGACAAGGACTCCCGGTCGCTGGCCGGCGAGGAGCAGATCTTCACGGTCGACCTCGAGCAGGCACTGGCGCTCTACGCGCAGCCGAAGGCCCGCCGCGGCCGGGGCGAGGCCGCGCCACCGCTGCGCGAGGTGGGCAACGACCCGACGACCGGGCGGCCGATCGTCGTTCGCGACGGCCGGTTCGGGCCGTACGTCACCGACGGCGAGACGAACGCCTCGCTGCGCACCGCGGACGACCCGACGACGATCTCCGTCGAGCGTGCCAGCGACCTGCTCTCCGAGCGACGCGTGAAGGAGTCCCTCGAGGGGGGCGCGCCCAAGAAGACGACCAAGCGCGTGGTGAAGAAGTCGGCAGCCAAGAAGTCGGCGACGGCGAAGAAGACCGCGGCCAAGAAGACCGCGGCCAAGAAGACGGCTGCGGCCGGAACGAGCTAGTGGTGCCGCGCTCAGGATTCTTCATCGCCTTCGAGGGCGGCGAGGGCGCAGGCAAGTCGACCCAGGAGGCACTGCTCGCGCAGGCCCTCTGCGACCGCGGGCTTCCCGTCGTACGCACGCGCGAGCCCGGTGGCACGCCGGCCGGTGAGCGGATCCGGCACGTGCTGCTGAGCCCCGAGTTCGAGGGCCTGGACCCGCGGGCCGAGGCGCTGCTGTTCGCCGCCGCCCGCGGCGAGCACGTGGCCCGCATCATCCGTCCGGCCCTGCGACGAGGCGACGTGGTCATCTGCGACCGCTACATCGACTCGTCCGTGGCCTATCAGGGCTACGGCCGCGACCTGGGCCCCCGGCGCATCCGGGACCTGAGCCTGTGGGCGACCGGTGACCTCGTCCCCGACCTCACGATCGTGCTCGACGTGAACCCGGAGATCGGCCTCTCGCGGCTGTCGAACCCGGACCGGCTCGAGCAGGAGCCGCTCGAGTACCACCAGGCCGTTCGCGCGGCATTCCTCGCGCAGGCCGAGGACGAGCCCGATCGCTACCTCGTCCTCGACGCGCTCGAGGAGGTCGACGCCCTTGCGGAGGCGATCCGAGTGCGCGCCCTGGCCGACCTCGAGCGGCGATGGCCGGCCGCCGGCAGTCCGGTCGGGCGATGACCCCGCCGATCTGGGACCGGCTCATCGGGCAGTCGCTGGCGGTCGACGAGCTGTCGCGCGCGGTCGCCGACGCGGAGCTGATCCGGCGCGGCGAGCATGGTCCCGGCATGACCCACGCGTGGCTGATCACCGGCCCGCCCGGATCCGGCCGCTCAACGGCGGCCGCCTGCTTCGCTGCGGCGCTGATCTGCCTCGAGGACGGCTGCGGAGTCTGCGAGGTGTGCCGCAGGGCGCCGATCGGCGGGCACCCCGACGTCGACATCGTGGCGACAGAGACGCTCAGCTACTCCACCAAGGATGCGCGCGACCTGGTCACGCGCTCGTCGATGTCGCCGATCATGGGGCCGTGGCACGTGATCGTCGTGGAGGACGCGGATCGGCTCACCGAGTCGGCGGTCAACGTGCTGCTCAAGTCGTTGGAGGAGCCGCCCCCGCACACCGTGTGGGTTCTGTGCGCGCCGAGCGTGGAGGACGTCCTCCCGACGATCGTCTCGCGCACCCGCCTCGTCCCGCTGCGCACGCCGTCGACCGCCGACGTCGCGCAGCTGCTCGTCGACAACTACTCCGTCGATATCGCCATGGCATCCTTCGCGGCGCGCGCCTCGCAGGGCCACATCGGCCGGGCGCGCGCACTGGCCCGTGACGAGCACGCCCGGATGCGCAGGCAGGAGGTCCTGCGGATCCCGTTCCAGCTCATCGATGTCGCCTCGTGCTTCACGGCCGCGTCGAACCTGCTGGCGGCCGCCACCGACGACGCCAAGGCCATCACCGACCCGATCGACGAGCTGGAGAGCACGAACCTGCTCGCCGAGTTCGGCGACGGCGCAGGCGGCGTCACGCAGGCGCGCATGAAGAGGCTGATGTCGTCGGCGACCAAGGACCTCGCCACGAAGCAGAAGACGAGGCGTACGCGCACCGTCCGCGACCAGGTCGATCGGGCCCTGCTCGACCTGATGGGCCTGTACCGCGACGTCCTGATCATCCAGGTCGACGCCGACGTGGCGCTCATCAACGAGGAGATGCGGCCGCAGCTCGGACAGCTGGCCGCGCGCAGCATCCCCAACGACACCGGACGGCGTATGCAGGCGCTGGCCTACGGTCGTCAGCAGATCGGGACGAACGTCACTCCGCAGCTCGCCCTGGAGTCGGTCATGGTGGAGCTCAAGGACCCCTGGATCCGGGTCGCGTAGCCACGGGCGACGTCGCCACGCGGCGGCGTCTTCGCGGGTTCAGGCGCTGACGGACTGCTCGGCCGGGGCCGAGCTGCGGATGAGGTGGTCGAAGGCGCTCAGGGCCGCGGTTGCCCCGGCGCCCAGCGCGATGACGATCTGCTTGTAGGGCACCGTGGTGCAGTCGCCGGCGGCGAATACGCCCGGCACCGAGGTGAGGCCTCGGTCGTCGATGACGACCTCGCCGCGGGGCGAGAGCTCGACGGCGCCCTCGAGCCACTCGGTGTTGGGCAGCAGGCCGATCTGCACGAAGATCCCGTCGAGCTCGACGGTGTGCGCCGTGCCGTTCACGCGGTCGTTGTACGTCAGGCCGGTGACCCTGGCGCCGTCGCCGAGGACCTCGGTCGTCAGGGCGCTGACGATCACGTCGACGTTCGGCAGGCTGTGCAGCTTGCGCTGCAGGACCTCGTCGGCGCGGAGCCGATCGTCGAACTCGATGAGGGTGACCTGGCCGACGATGCCGGCCAGGTCGATCGCGGCCTCGACGCCGGAGTTGCCGCCCCCGATCACGGCGACCCGCTTGCCCTTGAACAGCGGCCCGTCGCAGTGCGGGCAGTAGGTGACTCCCTTGTTGCGGTACTCGGTCTCGCCGGGCACGTTCATGTTGCGCCAGCGCGCGCCGGTCGAGATGACGACGGCCCTCGCCTGCAGCGCCGCGCCGCTCTCGAGCTCGATCGTGAGGTGGCCGCCGGGCTCCGTCGCGGGGACGAGGCGTCGTGCCTGCTGCAGCGCCATCACGTCGACGCCGTACTGGAGCACGTGCTGCTCCAGTGCGACGGCGAGCTTGGGGCCCTCGGTGCGCTGCACGGAGATGAAGTTCTCGATGGCCATGGTGTCGAGCACCTGGCCGCCGAAGCGCTCGGCGGCGACACCGGTGCGGATGCCCTTGCGCGCCGCGTAGATCGCGGCCGCCGCGCCCGCGGGCCCGCCGCCGACGACGAGAACGTCGAAGGGCTCCTTGGCGTCGATCTGGGCAGCGCCCCGTGCCGTGGCGCCGGTGTCGAGCTTCGCGACGATCTGCTCCAGGCTCATGCGCCCGGACTCGAAGAGCTTGCCGTCGAGGTACACCGTGGGCACGGCCAGCACCTGCCGGGCCTCGATCTCGGCCTGGTATAGCGCGCCGTCGATGGCGGTGTGGGTGATGCGCGGGTTGATGATGCTCATGAGGTTCAGCGCCTGCACGACGTCGGGGCAGTTCTGGCAGGTCAGCGAGAAGTAGGTCTCGAAGTGGTGGTCGCCGTCGAGGCTGCGGATCTGCTCGATGGTCTCGGCCGACGCGGTCGACGGATGCCCGCCGACCTGCAGGAGGGCGAGCACGTACGAGGTGAACTCGTGGCCCATGGGGATTCCGGCGAAGCGCACGCCGATGTCGGTGCCGACGCGGCCGACGGCGAAGGACGGACGCCGCTGGTCGTCGTCCGCGCGACGGACCGTGATCGAGTCCGACAGCGCGGCCGTCTCGGTGAGCAGGTCGAGCAGCTCGGCCGACTTCGGGCTGTCGTCGAGCGACGCGACGAGCTCGATCGGCTCGACGATCCGCTCGAGGTAGGACTTCAACTGGGCGGTGGTGGCGGCGTCAAGCATGGTGACACGGATCCTTCACAGGACGGGGTTCACGGATTCGGGTGGTGCGATGTGCGGGGGCCCACGGGCCGGTGGCGGGGATCCGGGCAGGGCCCGGACCCCCGCGCTCACGTGGATGCGTCAGATCTTGCCGGACAGGTCGAACGACGGGGCGAGCGTCGCCTCGCCCTCTTCCCACTTGGCCGGGCAGACCTCGCCCGGGTGGTTGCGCACGTACTGAGCGGCCTTGATCTTGCGGATGAGCTCGGTCGCGTTGCGGCCGACGCCCTCGGGGGTGATCTCCAGGTACTGGATCACGCCGTCGGGGTCGACGAGGAAGGTCGCCCGGTCGGCAAGACCGGCGCCCTCGCGCATGACGTCGAAGTTGCGGGTGATCTGGCCGGACGGATCGCCCACCATCACGTACTGGATCTTGCCGACGGTCTCGGAGCTGCCGTGCCACGCCTTGTGCACGTGGTGGGAGTCGGTGGACACGCTGAAGATCTCGACGCCCAGCTTCTGGAACTCGGCGTAGTTGTCGGCCATGTCGCCCAGCTCGGTCGGGCAGACGAAGGTGAAGTCGGCGGGGTAGAAGAACACGACCGACCACTTGCCCTTGAGGTCGGCATCGGTGACGGTCACGAAGTCGTTGCTGTGGTACGCGGTGGCCGAGAAGGGCAGGACCTCGGTGTTGATCAGAGCCATGTGTGCATCCTCGTGTGATGTGGTGCGTGGGTGGGACATCAGCAACGGTAGGCATGGCCAATCCATAACGCAAATCATCCGTTTGTCAGATAGTGATAGGGTTTGGCTATCTAAGGAGAGCCACGTGAAAGCCACTCCCACAGTCGCCCAGCTGCGCGCCTTCGTCGCGGTCGCCGAGCACCAGCATTTCCGCGACGCAGCCGCCGCACTGGGCGTCTCGCAGCCCACCCTGAGCCAGTCGCTGGCCGCGATGGAGCAGCGGCTGGGGGTGCGGCTGATCGAGCGGAACCCCCGCAAGGTGCTCGTCACTGCCGAGGGCCAGTTCCTGCTGCCGCTGGCCAAGCAGGCGGTCGGCGCCGTCGACGCCTTCCGCGCCGCGGCCCTGCCCGACACCTGGCTCAGCGGCCCGCTGCACCTCGGCGTGATCCCCACCATCGCGCCCTACCTGCTGCCCTCGATCCTCCCGGCGGTCGGCGAGCAGGCACCCGACCTGCAGCTGCACGTGCACGAGGACCAGACCGACCGGCTGCTCGACGCGCTGGCGAAGGGGTCGATCGACGTTGCCGTCATGGCGCTGCCCGTCAACGACTCCCGCGTGCACGCCGAGCGGCTCTACGACGAGGACTTCGTGCTGGCCGTGCCCTCCGATCACCCGTGGGCCGGCACCGCCGACGTGTCCGCGGCGCAGCTGCGCGACGAGGAGCTGCTCTTCCTCGAGGAGGGGCACTGCCTGCGCGACCAGGCGCTCGCCGTCTGCCTGTCGTCCGGCGTGGCGAACGCCGGCGACGCCAATGCCCGGGCGGCCTCGCTGTCGACCATCGTCCAGCTCGTCTCGGCGGGGCTGGGCATGACCTTCCTGCCCGACAGCGCCGTCAAGGTCGAGACGCGCGGCGCCCACATCGGTGTCGCCAGGTTCGCCGCTCCCGCCCCGGGCCGTCAGATCTGCCTGGTGCACCGGCGGTCGACGACGCGCACCGAGGAGTTCGAGGACTTCGCGGAGATCCTGCGCCGGGCTGTGGTGGCCGGGATGCCGTCCGTACGACGCGCCGCCTGACCCACGTTGACCAGCCCGCAGCGTCACAACGCACCCCCGGGTGTGACGCTGCGGGCTGGTCAACTATGGGGGTATCGGCGGGTCCCTATAGGTCGCTGGCCTTCTGGAGGCCGTGGGCATAGGCCAGCATCGCGTTGACCGCCGGGCCGAGGATCTCCGCGGTGCTCCGGGTCGCGTCGGGGGCCGCCAGCAGCCGGGCGGCGGCGGCCAGCAGCTCGTCGTAGGTCGCGCAGCCCTCGGCGAGGCGGCCACGCACCAGTTCCGCCGAGGCCGCCGCGGAGATGGCGGCCGACGTGCCCGGCAGCTCGCGCTCGAGCTGGTCGAGCACGAGGAGCCGCTCGGCGAGCGCGGTCAGCGGACCGGCGGCCTCGTTGTCGGCGCGGCGCAGCTCGTCGCCGGATCCCGGGTACAGGTGCTCGAGCGACGGTGCCATGTTCATGATCTGGACGCGGACGGACGTGAACCGCGCGACCTCCGCCGACCCGACGGCACCTCGCGGCAGCGCCGGTGGCGGCGCGACCAGGGTGAGCATCTGCGGCGCCGGGCCCAGCGTGCGCAACCTGCGGCGCGCGCGCACCGAGATGAGCAGTCCCACGCCCGCAGCGGTGAACCAGGCCCATGGCGAGAGCCAGAGTCCGTCACCAGGGGTCGACAGCTCGGCGACGAAGTCGATGAGGCCGACGAGGCCGCCGACCCCGGCCACCGTCGCGCCCCCGGTGACCTCGGACCGCAGGCTGCTCGTGCGGCCGCGATGGCGGGCGATGGCCCGCTGGTTGGCGGTCACGGCCTTGCGGTGCTCGTGCTCGAGCGCCTTGCTCGTGGTGCGGGGCCGCTTTCCGGACGCCGCGCGGAAGGCCTCGACCAGATCGAGGCCGCGTGCCACGCCCTGCTCGATCATCGCCGCCAGCTCGGCGGGGTCTCGGCGCGGCTTGGTCACCGATATACGGTACGACCCATGAGGCCCCGGAGTCTGCTCGCCATCGTCGTGGCCTCTGCGTTGGCCCTGTCGGCCTGCAGTCTCGGCTCGGATCCGGAGGTCGTTACGCCGACCCGGCCCGCTGGCTCGACCGACTCGTCGGCCGCGCCGTCGTCGGCCGAGCCCTCATCCGCTGCGCCCTCCACTGCCCCTGACCTCAGCCCGTTCTACGATCAGCAGGTCACCTGGAAGAACTGCGGCGGCGCCGACTGCGCGACCTTCGAGGTGCCCGTCGACTACGCCGACCCCTCGGGCCCGACCGTCGAACTCGCGGCCAGCCGGGTGCCGGCCACCGGCGAGAGGATCGGGACGCTGTTCGTCAACCCCGGTGGCCCCGGCGGCAGTGCCTTCGACTACGCGAAGGCGGCTACCTCGATCGTCAGCGCGAGCGTGCTGGAGCACTTCGACGTCGTTGGCCTGGATCCGCGCGGTGTAGGGCACAGCGACCCGGTGAACTGCCTCACGGACGCGCAGATCGATGGGCTCATCGCGGCCGATGGGACGCCGGACTCGCCGGCCGAGGAGCAGGAGATCGTCGAGGAGTCCACCCTTCCGGGCAAGGGCTGCGAGGCCAAGGCCGGCGACGTCTGGGCCCACATGGGCACGGTGGACGCGGCGCGCGACATGGACATCGCCCGCGCCGTCGTCAACGACCCGACCTTCAACTACCTGGGCAAGTCCTACGGGACGATGCTGGGCGCCACGTACGCCGAGCTGTTCCCGGACCACGTCGGGCGAATGGTGCTCGACGGCGTGCTACCGACCGGTCTCGACCTCGTCGACGTGACCAAGGGCCAGGCCGATGCGTTCGAGGTGGCCGTGCAGGACTTCGCACGGGATTGCCTGACCCACAGCGACTGCCCGCTGTCCGGTACCACCGACCAAGCGGTCGGGCAGCTGCGGCAGTGGCTGTCCGGGCTGGACTCGCGTCCGATGCCCGCCGGCGACCGCGAGCTGAACGAGCCGCTCGCCACCTACGCCACCCTCGCCTTCCTCTACTTCCCGCAGTACGACTACCCGCGGCTGCGCTCGGCGCTGAGCGCGGCGATGGACGGGAAGGATCCCGACCCGCTGCTCGCGCTGCTGGACGAGCGCACGAGCCGGGGGCCCGACGGCCGGTTCACGGACAACTCGACCGAGGCCTTCTACGGGGTCACCTGCTTGGACCGGCCCTACGCCGGCACGGTCGACGACGTGAAGGCGCTCGCGAAGCAGTGGGCCGCCACCGCCCCCACGTTCGGGCCGTCGCTCGCCTGGGGCCTGCTGGCCTGCAAGGACTGGCCGGCGAGCACCGATGTGCTCACCGAGGCCACGGCGGCGGGCTCGAACCCGATTCTGGTCGTCTCGACGACCCATGACCCGGCGACCCCCTACCAGTGGGGCGAGCAGGTGGCTGGCGAGCTCGACAACGCCCGGTTGATCACCTGGGACGGGTACAACCACACGGCATACCGCGAGGGGTCGGGCTGCATCGAGGATGCCGTCAACGCCTACCTGCTCAAGGGCTTGCTGCCCAAGGAGGACACGGTCTGCTCGTAGCAGAATCGCGGTCTCCTGTTTGCAGATTCAACTACTTGGCCTTAGGTTCGCCTTACCCCAACCGACCGATCCTGACGCTGGAGCACCCATGAATCCCGCCGTTGTGCCTGTCCCCGAAGCGGCGACGCACGCGACCGCCGCTGCTCCCTTCATCGGCGCAGAGGCGCCCGACCCGCGGCGCTGGAAGGCGCTCATGGTCATCGCGATCGCGCAGCTGATGGTCGTGCTCGACGCGTCGATCGTGAACATCGCCCTGCCGTCGATGCAGGCAGACCTCGGCATCTCGGACGCCGACCGTCAGTGGGTCGTCACCGCCTACACCCTCGCCTTCGGCAGTCTGCTCCTGCTGGGCGGTCGTATCGCCGACTACGCCGGTCGCAAGAAGGTCTTCATGATCGGGCTGCTCGGCTTCGCCTTCGCGTCGGCACTCGGCGGAATCTCGACCTCGGCCGGCATGCTGTTCGCCGCGCGCGGCCTGCAGGGCGTGTTCGCGGCCCTGCTCGCGCCCGCGGCGCTGTCGCTCATCACGGTGACGTTCACCGACTCCAAGGAGCGGGCGAAGGCGTTCGGCGTCTACGGCGCGCTCTCCGGCGGCGGTGCGGCGATCGGCCTCGTCCTCGGTGGGCTGCTCACCCAGTACGCCTCCTGGCACTGGACCCTGCTGGTCAACGTCCCGATCGCGCTGCTGGCCGTCGCTCTCGCCATCCCGTACGTCCGCGACTCGCGCGCCAGCGGCGACACCCGCTACGACATCCCGGGCGCGATTGCCGCGACGTCCGGCCTGTTCTGCCTCGTCTTCGGCATCACGAAGGCGGAGACCGACGGCTGGAACGGCCAGTCCACCATGACGTTCCTGGCGATCTCGGTCGTCTTCCTGTTCGTCTTCCTGTTCATCGAGTACCGCTCGAGCCACCCGCTGCTGCCGCTGCGCATCGTGCTCGACCGCAACCGCGGCGGCGCCTACCTGGCCTCGTTCTTCGTGGGCATCGGCCTGATGTCGATGTTCCTGTTCATCTCGTTCTTCTTCCAGGGTGTGCTGAACTACTCGCCGCTGACGTCGGGGCTGCTGTTCCTGCCGTTCTCGGCCGGCGTCATCGTCAGCGCCGGCATCGCCAGCCAGCTGCTGCCGCGGTTCGGCCCGCGCTGGATCACCGCCACCGGTTTCGTGATGGCGACGATCGGCATCGGGCTGTACTCGCGGCTGACGCCGGACTCGACGTACATCGCGAACATCCTGCCCTCGATCCTCGTCATCAGCCTCGGCATGGGCCTGGTGTTCGTGCCGCTGTCGGCCACCGCACTGTTCGGCGTGGGCAACCACGACGCGGGCGTCGCGTCCGCCGTGCTCAACACCGCCCAGCAGATCGGCGGTTCGATCGGCGTCGCGTTCCTGAACACCATCGCGGCTTCCGCGACGACGGCCTACATCGTCGCCAACGGCTTGCAGGGCAACACCCCGGAGGCCCTCGTCCACGGCTTCACGACGACGTTCGTCTGGAGCGCGTGCATCATCGCGGTCGGCGGCATCGCCTGGGTCGCCCTGGTGCGCATCACCAAGAAGGACCTGTCCTCCAGCGACGCCGCCCCGGCGGCGATGCACTAGCCGCACACCGGTAGGCGCCTCATCCTTGCGCAACCGCCCGATTGGGGCGACAGTGGCGCAACGCGCGAGGAGGAACCCATGGACGCTGCAGAGCTGCAGGCCAGGCAGGCACCGGTGAAGGAGCGCTTCCGGGCGGACCCGTCCGCGGCGCTGATCTCGCTGCGTGCCACGGGCGAGCTCGGCTCGCGGGAGGCGTCGTGCTCGGTCGACGTGGGCCGCCAGGTGGTCGAGGCGGGGCTGCACGAGGCCACGGGCGGTGACGGGACGATGGCCTGCTCAGGCGACATGCTGCTGCAGGCCCTCGTGGCGTGCGCCGGCGTGACGCTGCGCTCGGTAGCGATCAACCGCGGCCTCGACGTGGGTGGCTCGGTCACGGCCGAGGGAGTGCTCGACTTCCGCGGCACGCTCGGAGTGGATCGCGACGCGCCCGTGGGCTTCGTCTCGATCGCGCTCCGCTTCGACCTGGTGACCGCCGCGACCGCCGACGAGGTGGCCGCACTGATCCGCACCACGGAGCGCTACTGCGTCGTCTACCAGACCCTGCGGGCCGGCACCGACGTGTCGGTGACCACGTCGGTCATGGCCTGACCGGCGGAGGGCACGCGTCCTAGCGGACCCGGTAGGTGCGGGTCGCCCTGAAGGCGGACCACTGACCCGCCACCGCGGGGGCGAAGGCGCGGACGGTGCATGTGCCCCGCCGGCGGAGCTTGACCTTGTAGTACACGGCGCCCTGGTAGACGGTGCAGTAGCGTCCGCCCTTGATGACGCGCCAGGAGATCGACTGGTTGATGTTCGTGACGGCAGAGAGGCGGCCCAGCCTGAGGCGGGAGCCCCTGCGGTAGGTGCCGGAGGCCGGCGCTGGGATGGTGGCCGTCTGCGTGCCGATGCCGATGTTGACGCCGTACCGCTGCGTCGCGGGAGCGTAGCCGTTGCCGCCCGCCGTGCTGGCGGTGACCGTGCAGCTGCCCCCCACTCCCTTGATCTGGAGCAGTTTGGCGGCGACCTGGCACGGGCCGATGACGCTGAGGGTCACCGGCAGGCCCGAGGCGCTCGCCGTGACCAGCTGCACGCTGTCACCGTTGTCCATCGACACCGCCGAGCTCGGCACCCAGGCGGCCGCGCCGACCGGCGCGACCGTGATCGTGTCGGCCTTCAGTCGCGCGGAGACGACGATGCTGGCAGTGGCCGTGCTGGCGGACAGGCCGGACGCCCCGCTGTACTTCGCCGTCACGGCGTACTTGCCCACGGCGGCCGGGACCCACTTGTGCGTCGCCACGCCGCTTGCGAGCCTGACGCTGGCCAGCGGCTTCCCGTCGACCGAGAAGTCGACGGTGCCGGTAGCGGTCGTCGGCGTGACCTTCGCGGTCAGCAGCACCGAGGTGTCGGCATAGGCAGGATGTGGAAGCACGAGGGTCGTCGTGGTGGCCTTGCCCGAGACCGTGATGGAGGCGATGGAGCTCTTCGAGTCGTTGGCGTGGCCGTCACCGGCGTAGGACGCGTAGATCTGGACCGTCTGGGAGGTGGCCGGCGTCGTGTAGCTGAAGACGGCCTTCCCGGTCGCGTCCAGGTTCGCGCTGCCGACCGGGGTACCGCTCCTGAGGAGGAAGGTGACGCTGCCGGTGGGCTGGTAGGCACCCTGCGTGCTGGCCACCCTCGCGGTGAGGGTGATGGCAGCGCCGACGCCCGCGGAGCCCGGAGCGCTCAGGCTCGTGCCGGTGTCCACTCGCGCGACCTGGACGCTCTCGCTGTCGGTGGCCTGCTGGGTACCGTCCGTCGAGACGAACCGGGCCTGGATGCCGATGGTGCCCACCGCGGACGGGGTCCACGCGACATCGGCCGTGCTGCCCGAGGATCCTCCGACCGCCTTCGAACCGACGGACTGGCCGTTGGCCGTGAAGGTCACCGTGCCGGCTGGGGCGCCGAGCGCGCCGGCGTCAACGGTGGCCGACAGCGTCTGCGCGACTCCCATCGTGCCGCTCCCGGCAGTCAGGGTGATGGCGACGGCGGCACTCGCCGGCGCCGCCACGCCCACCAGGCCGGCGGTGAGGAGGGACGCGACCACGGCGAACATGACGCCAAGGCGCCCCCAACGGGCTCTCTTCGCTGATGTGCTCATCTCGGGTCCCTTTCGTTTGGTTGGGGATCCGTCCCTCCGCCCCTTCGGACCCCGCGCGCGCGTCCAGTCAACCACCGAAAGGTCGCAGTCCGTTACCGCGGCGCTGGCACGTCCGGGCAGTAGGCATCAATCTCGTCCAGGCTGCGTCGCCTGGTCGCTAGGGGGCGAAGGAGGCGCGGACCGCTTCTCGCGCCAGGTCGGCCAACTCGTCACGGTCGAGCCCGAAGACGTCGTGCGCGATGGCGTACTCCCGGTTGAGGTCCGTGTCGAACATGCCGGGGTCGTCGGTGTTCATCGTCGCGCGCACGCGCGGGGACGCGCACGCGCACGCGCACGCCCGCGTCCCGCACCACGGGGAAGGGGTGCTCGGCCTGCTCCGGGACCGCCCTCGTGCAGATGTTGGACGTCGGGCAGATCTCGAGGACGATGTCCTGGGCGACGAGGTGCGCCATCAACTCCTGATCCTGAGTGGCGGAGATGCCGTGGCCGATGCGCACGGCCCCCAGCAGGTCGACGCTGTGGCGGACCGTCTGCGGCCCGGTGGTCTCGCCCGCATGCGGGACGCTGTGCAGGCCGAGATCGCGGGCTCGCCGGAACATGTCCTGGAAGGCGGCCCTCGGCCCAGTCGATGGTGCGCAGTCCGGACTGCAGGCCCAGTTCGCCGGGGATGTCGAAGACCCGCGCGAGCTCCACGCCATGCTGGTCGAGGACGGCGGTGCGCCGCTGCGTGAGGGCCGCGGCGAGGTCGTCGCCGGCGATCCCCATGAGCAGGTGGCTGTCCGGCGTGACAGTGACGTCGGCGTACCGCACGTTGACGCCGGCCAGATCCCGGCCCAGGCCCTCGACGAGCGCCTCGACGTCGTCAGCAGTGCGCACGAGCCTGTTGACGCTGATGTAGACCTCGATGAAGTGGTCGAAGTCGGTGAACGTGTAGAAGTCCCGGAGCGTGGCGGCCTCGGTGGGCACGCCCGCTTCGGGATGCCGCCTGGCCAGTTCGAGGACCGTGGGCACCGACGCCGCTCCTTGGAGGTGAACGTGGAGTTCGGCCTTGGGCAGGTCCCGGACGAAGGCATCGATAGCGGAAGGGGCGCTCATCCCGGGACACTTCCGGCCCCGATGACGCGTCGCGTGAGGGTAGGCCCCGGCGTCCGCGCACCCGCGGGACGGCCGTGCGCTGACCACCTCCGGGGACCTTGTAGCATTGGCAGGCTTCCGGTGAAGGCCGCAGGGAACCGCACCGGATGCACGCCGCCTTAGCTCAGTGGTAGAGCAACGCACTCGTAATGCGTAGGTCCGGGGTTCAAATCCCCGAGGCGGCCCCACGTCGAAAGTTCTTTGACACCAGCACTTTTCAGCGGTAGGAGGTCGTCAGGTGACTGTCCGTTTTGGGGGGATTTCGCGCTTGCTTGCACTGGTTGCTTGCACTACTGCACCAACGCATCACTGGGGGGTTCCCAGTCGAGGAGGTTGCTTGCACTGCACGTCAGTGCAAGCAGATCACCGGTCATGGCCGCGATTCCGACCTCGCTTCCGAGCTTGGAGGGCAGTGATACCCCGATGCCAACTCGACGACGTCCGCGCTGAGGATCGGGAGGTCCGCGGGCGAGGCGGAACTTGATGCCGTGGACGACTTCGTTCCGTGAGGGTCCTGCTTCGGTTCGGCGTGGGGCAGCGGGCGCGGGTGCGCTGCTCGGGCCTGCGGGTCGCGACAGCCGTGGCGGTCTCGTAGACCAGTCCGTCCCAGTCGGTGATCGCGGCGATGCCGGCCAGGGCGGTCGAGCGGCGCCGGCCGCTCATGTGGGTGTAGTGCAGGTCGTGGCCGACGGCCGCGAGCAGGTCGCGGATCTGGTTGCGGACGCGCATCGTGTCACCGCGCAGCACGATGGCGGCGGCCACGACGTGGTCATCACCGGACGCGGTGACGTTGCCGGTGGCCGCGTCGCGCCGCGGCATCTTGGACTCGTCGATGAAGGCGAGGATGTCGAGGTCGGTCACGGACGTGGAGTCTCCTGAGACAGGTGGGCGACTGGTTGATCTTGCGACACGCTACCGACCACCGCCTTGGTGTCACTGTTGCGTTGCGACGGTGGGTCTCGCGTCGTGCCCGTGTGCGACGATCGTGGAAGTCGAGGGGGAGGTCCGGGGTGAGACTGCAGCGCAGGGTTGCGGTGGCGGGGCTGGACCCGGAGCTCGCACGGTCGCTGGCTCGTGCGTGCCAGGGGGACCTGAGACGCGTGGATGTCGTCGCCGAGCGGGCGGGGGTGGGCACGCGGTCAGCGGGCGATGCCCTGCGCCGGCTGGAGGCGGATGGTTTCGTCCGCTGCGAGGACATCGGCGGCGATGTCCGGTGGTCGACCACGATTGCGGGTAACGCCCTGGCGATGGCGTCGTTCAATAGGCCGATCAGGCGGGTGAAGGCTGAGGCGCTCCTGGCCGGGGTCCTGGAGCGGGCCGCCATGTTCAACGCCGACGAGACGCACCTGCTGATCATCTCCCGGCTGCGCGTCTTCGGCTCCTACCTCGATCCGGAGGCGGGCGAGCTCGGGGACCTCGACCTGGCTGTCGAGTTCGTCGACTCGGCCGGTGATTCGTTGAGCGTGGACGAGTTCGCGCGGCGCGCCTTGGACTATGCCCGCGCCTCGGGTCGGACCTTCAGCACGTTCATCCTCGCGCTGGACTGGCCCCGAAGGGAGGCCGAGATGATCCTGCGGAACCGGTCTGCGTACATCAACATCACCCGCGAGGACGTCGACCGGCTCACCGACCGCCAGGAAACTGTGTTCGAGACGGGGGCCACCTGAGCCTGGCGCTCCCTGGCAGGTCGTCAACGGGCTCGCGGTTGGCCGTCACCTGGCGGGCGGAACTACGCATCATCAGTGGCGACAGCGAACCCTTCGGCACGTCGACCACCTTCCCGTCGGGCGTGGTCGCTCGGGCCAAGGAAGCAACTCGGAGGCGGGAACGGACGGCCGGGAAGCGGAGTCTCGATGAGTCGCGCGACCCGCCGCGAGACGTTCAGGGGCAAGGCCGACACCCTCACTGAAGCAACCAGTGATGCGTAGCTCCAGTCTCGCGTACGGCGGTTCACTCAGCCTGATCAAGTCGATCGTGCACACGTTCGCACACGGAGAACCGTACCGCTGTCAAATTGCCGCTCTTTGCCTCCGTTGACCCTCTCGACGCAAGTCCCCAACTCGGCGGTCGGTAGCAGTGCTGACTCTGGTGAGATTGCGGGCGAATACGCTTGCGCCGTGATCCACGAGTCGCATCCCTGGCGAGACGAACTGATGCGCACGGCGGCTCGCCTTGACGCCAAGGCGACCCAAAGGCGTTGGACCGAGCAGAGTTTCTATTTGGTTGAACGGGATCTCTTGGTCGGAGCGTTTGCCGTTCGGCGACTTGTCGAGTCGTTCAAGGCCCCTGACTCAGTCGCAGCGATGCAGTTGCCAGCCTTGCAGTTCTCACGTACCGGCAAGCTCGCCGACGTATACAACAAGTTCGAGATCTGGGAGCTCTTCGATCTTGAGCGCCCGACTCGGACAACCTTGGGGCTGCGCGACTTCTGCAATCAACTCATTCACTCCTGGGTCCTCCAACTCTCGTTCCGAGAGTTGGATTCGATGCTCGACGGAGTCTTCGTCGCCTCCGAACGCGGACGGAGCACTCGGCTCCTGCTCTTCGAGACGGGGACTATCGCCACCACCTTCCGAACGGTGGCCCAGGAGGACGTTGTTTCGTCGCGAATGACACAGAGTCCAGACGGTCAATGGAGCTATGTGGATCTAAAGGGTCCGTCCGATCTCGGAAGGACGATGGGTGTCGATGAAGGCTGCGAACGAGTGGCAGGGGCGGAAGAGCAACGTGGGACTCGCATAGGTGTTGGGGACCTCGCCGAGCGTTGAAGCGCGCATCGCCACTTCCAGATGGACATGCGCTTGTGCCTTTGGCGCGGAACGCGAATGGCGGCTGGAAGTCCGGTTGGTCAGAGTGCTTCGACGGCGTCGTCGTAGGGCAGTTGGAAGATGGTGCGCAGGCCTTCCTTCAGTAGGTAGGCGCGGTGCAGGCGGGGGTCGGTCGTGGCGATCCAGGCGAGCTTGACCTGCTGGCGTTCGGTGAGGTCCTCGGGGTTCTTCCACAGCGCGTAGCGGGAGCGCTTGATGCCGTTCGCGAGGTCGCTGGCCGGCCGCTTCGGGGAGTTCGCCGTGCGGCGCCCGCGTCGTGGCGGGAGCTCGGACTCGTGGCGGCTGCGCGGGCGGTGCGCCACGCTTCGATGCGGACCTGGTCCAGGGCGGCGGTCGCCCATGCACGACGTGGAACGCGTCCGCGCAGACCACCGCCTGGGGGATCCGTTCGGCGACGACGACCGCGATCCAGTCCGCGCCGTCGGCGGAGACGTGAGTGATGGCAGCGCTTCTGGCCTCGCCGAGGGTGTCGAAGAAGGCGCGCAGGGTCGCGGCGCTGTTCCCGGGGGCGGCCCAGACCAGCCGCCCGGAGTCGTGGTCCACGACCACGGTCAGGTATTGCTGGCCGCGCCGGTAGGAGATCTCGTCGATCCCGATCCGGGTCAGGTGCCTCGAGCCGGTCGACGGCGCCGCCGGTGTCGGCCCAGACCCGGGCGATGATCGACCCGACGGTGCGCCAGGCCACCCTCATCAGCCCGGTGACCGCGGTCTTCGACGTGATCGTCGCCAGCCACGCGACGTGTCATCGAAGTCACGGGTATGGCCCGCGTCGTGCCGTGCCCACGGCACGGAGGCGACCGTCACCCCGTGCCGGCGGCACGCCACCCGCGGCCTCGTCGAACTCCACAGCCTCCACGACCGTGTTCGACAGCCCCAGCAAGGCAGACCCTCGGGCTGTCAGCGGCCTCGTCCTACTTTTCGTGGCTCCGCGGCATGTCGGCGCTGTCGGTGCCTTGTCGTACGGTCGGGGGACCGACAGATGTCTGGCGTTGGGCCCAGAGGAAGGCGATGAGTGATGTGAACGATGAGCGTGCGCGGAAGGTGTTTGTCGTTCACGGGCGGGATTTGCGGGCCAGGGATGCGGGTCTTCGAATTCCTGACATCTTTGGGTCTGGAGCCGGTTCTGTGGCATCAGGCCGTCGAGGCGACTGGCAAGGCTGCACCCTTCATTGGCGAAATCGTCGTTGCAGGTTTGGGCCTCGTGCACGCCGTCACCGTGCTGTTCACACCGGACGAAGTTGCCTACCTTCGCCGAGAACTGCTGGACGGCGACGCTGACCCCGAGGGGCAGCCAGCTATGCAGTCACGGCCAAACGTCATGTTCGAAGCGGGAATGGCGATGGCGCTCTTGCCGGACCACACTGTCTTGGTGGAGTTCGGGCAGGTACGCCTGTTTACTGACCTGTCCGGCCGGCACACGATTCGGTTGACTAATGACCTGAGCAGCCGGCACGCGTTCGCACATCGACTGGAAGTGGCTGGCTGTCCCGTCGATTGGGATCAGGACTGGCGGACGGCTGGTGATTTGACTGTGCCGGAGCCCGTCGGCGGCGGTTTGCCTATCGGGCGAAGGGAACCTCCGCCCGCGCAGCCTGTGCGGCGAACGCTCGCGGCGTCGCTGCGGGCCGGGTCGAAGAGCCACAGGCTGGACATCCACAACCGGAGTAGTGAGGCCGTGTTCGGGGTCAACTTGGAAGTGCCCGACGCCGCAGGCGGCTTCGTCGTGGGCGGCCAGTTCCCCATTGTGAGGATCCCGCCGGGCGAGACCGCGACAGTGGTGGCAGCGTTGGCGTTCGGTGTGCCTGCGCACATTGAAGGGGTGCTCACCGGGCATTTGGCGGATGGAACACCTGTCCGTGACGAAGTGTTCATCAACACGAGGGGTTGACGGTGGAGATTCCTGTACTGGTCCCGCTGGACGATGACGGATTCCTTCGTCGGGAGTGCCCGGCGTGTGAGCGGCAGTTCAAGTGGTTCCCCAATACGGACTCGGCCCCGGCTCCAACCGATGGGTATTTCTGCCCGATGTGTGGAGTGCAGGCGCCAGAAGACCAATCGTGGACTGCCAAGCAGGTCGCGTACGCGCAGGCGGTGGCAACCGACGAGTTCGCTCGCATGTTGGGTGACGAACTGGGCGCAGACGGGCAGGCAGGATCCGGGCCACTCCGGCTGGGTGTCACAGTGGACTCGCCGGGCGCCCCACCGGCCTTCCTGGAGCCGAATGACTTTGTCGTGGTGTACTCCCCGACCCTGAGGAGCCCGTGAAGATCGCTGAGGAGCTCGGTGGCCTCTTGCACTGCTTGATGTGCGGGGCCGATTACGCGGTTTAGGCCGACGGGGGCTGCCTCGCTCGCTCTCGCTCCAATCGCGAGGAGTTCGGAGTCGTTCCCGTCGGCGAAATCGCTCAGTTCGCGATCCCGTGTTCGTCGCCGTGCTTGCTGTCCACGACATTGGCGAGGGTGATAACTGGCCTCGGGTGGACCGGCCCCGGTCGGCGCGGCTGGTGCTTCGGGGCGCTTTTGCGTCGCCATCACTCCACGCGCCATTGAAACAGAGTGGTGGGGAGGACGCGGCTGGGCCTTTGCTTGAGTCAAGACCAACCTCGCCATGAGTGAGGGGAAGCACCAGGAGATCGACCGAGGCGGTGATCTCAAGCCCCGTTACGGGTTCTGTCGGCCCGTGATCATGCGCCCGTGATGGCTCTTTGCGGCCTCGGTCGAGTTGCTCCGCGAGGCTCTCCGCGGTGGAGAGAGCCGCGGCAGATCGACCCTTGGTGTGCCGAACCAGTCGCGGAGGAGTGTCGACCTGGCTGGGCTCGACCCGAGCTGTCAGGCCCGGGGGGTGAATGCCTCGGTGACCGCGCCGGCCGCCCCGGAGTACTTGTGGGCCCAGATTGCCCACAGCGCCTCGATGCGGCCGGGCAGGGTGAGGGTGGTCTGGACGCGGAGTTCGGCGCGGTCGGTGTCGTGGGCCTTCTCGCTCATGGCGCGTGCGTAGTAGCGCTCGGTGGTGCGGGTGTCTCGGTGGCGGAGCATCGCGGAGGCTTCGAGGTCGGTGGCGCCGGAGTCGTGGAGGATGGAGGCGGTGAAGGCGCGCAGGTCCTTGATGAGGATCGCGTTGCGCCGAGGGTCGAGTTCGGGGCGGGCGGGATCACCGATCATGTTCGCCGTGGTCCGCGCCGGGACCCAAACGTCGCGGGTCCAGTTGCGGTTGTTGATGAGCCCGATCCGGTTGGCGCTCTGTTCCCAGCGCGCTCCGCGGAAGAGCAGGTTTCCGGCCGGGTGCGGGCACTCGGCCTGCGTGCGACGAATCTCGACGAGGCGGACCAGTGAGTCCCACAGGGGGGTGGGCAGCGGGACGGTGGCCCGTTGGCCGCCCTTGACGGGTTCCTCGATCCAGCGGCCCCTTGGCTTGTCGCAATCGCTGCCGGGATCGTCAAGCCCTGCGCCTGCGAGGGAATCCGCGTTCGCGGGCAGGGCTTTCGGCTGCTTCCAAACCAGGACGCGGGCAACCGTCACCATGGGTCGGTCGGGCCAGATGTCTGTGGTTCGCAGTGACACGGCTTCGCTCCATCGCAGGCCGCTCCAGGCCAGGAAGGCGATCAGGACGCGATCCTGTTCGAACTTGGGAGATTGCACCATCACCGAGAGTTCCTGCCAGGTCGGCAGCAGTACGGGTCGTGTCTGGGAGGCGTCATCGGCGTCGGTCTTGGACCAGAAGGCGGCGACTTGCCCGACCGGGTTGGCGCCGATGTACTCGCCGCGCGTGATGAGCCACTTGAAGGTTCCCGAGAGCAGCCAGCGCGCGTAGCGGATGCGCGACTCCGGGACCTGGGCTTTGGCGAGGTCTTCGAACCACTTGTTCACTGCGGGAGGGTTGACCCGGTCGAGGAAGAGGCTGCCGATGTCGGCGCGCTCGTGTCGGACGCAGCGCTTGAGCACTGCCCGGTAGCCCTCCTCCGTCTTGGTGGCCCACTGTCCCTTCGTCGACGTGGATCTGTACTCGATGTACAGCTCGACGGCTTGGGAGACGCGTAGCGCCTGACTGGTGACGGGGAGATCCCGGCGGTGGTTGCGCAGGTCGGCGATGTAGTCCTCCAGCGGCCGCGGGCCTCCGCCTCGGACTTCCAGTAGCCGGGGACGCGGACGCGCTTGCCCTCGGTCATGGACGGAGGCAGGTAGGCGTGCCAGGTGCCGGATCCCTTGCGGGGGCGCTCGGTCACTGTTCCGCGGTTGACGGTCTTCCTGGTCGTGGGCTTGCGTGCCATGGGAACCTCCAAGGTTCGATCGTGTGGACGCTAGGTCCGCGCCGGCTTCGGGCTGGGTGCGGAGGTGATTGCTGTGGATGGTGTGCGGCGGCCGGGTCTGCCCCGAGTTTGGTTGACACCTGACCTGTGAGGATTCGTCCTCGCTGGAAGGATGTCACCGTGGCAAAGCCCTATCCCAAGGAGTTCCGCGACGACGTCGTGGCCGTGGCCCGCAAGGGCCAGGCGCCGTTGTCGCAGATCGCGAAGGACTTCGGCATCTCCGAAGGCTCGCTGGCGAACTGGATGAAGCAGGCCGACATCGAGGACGGTCACCGTCCCGGCCTGACCGACGAGGAGCCGAGCGAGCTGCGTGAAGCGAAGAAGCGGATCCGGCTGCTCGAGCAGGAGAACGAGGTCCTGCGCCGGGCGGCTGCCTATCTGTCGCAGGCGAACCTGCCGGGAAAATAGTCTTCCCGCTCGTCCGTGAGATGGCCGCGACCGGTGCCCCGATCAGGGTGCCGGTCGCGGTGGCGTGCAGGGTCCTGGGCCTGTCGACCCAGGGGTACTACAAGTGGCTCAAAGACCCGGTCTGCCAGCGGGACTGGGACGACGCCCACCTCATCGACGTCGCTCTACGAGCATCCATGCCGACGACGCCACGCTGGGCTACAGGTTCCTCACCGACGAACTCGCCGACGAGCACGGCATCACCGTCGGGGAGAACCGCGTGCACCGGCTGTGCCGGATCGCCGGCATCACCGCCAGCCACCACAAGAAGCGCAGCAAGGCCGGCAAGCACCGGCCCGGCGCCGCACGACGACCTGCTGGCGGTCGTCGACGAGCACGGCGTGGTCCGCCACGAGTTCGTCGCCGACCGGCCCGAACAAGGTCTGGCTCTGGGACATCTCGGAGCACCCCACCCGGGAAGGCAAGCTCTACATCTGCGCGATCAAGGACGTCTTCTCCAACAAGATCGTCGGCTACTCCATCGACTCGCGGATGAAGTCGAGCCTGGCCCGTGCGGCGATGCGGAACGCGATCGCGCTGCGCTCACCGACCGGGCACGATCGTGTCACTCGGACAGAGGCGGTCAATTTCGGGCCAAGAAGATCCAGCGGCTGCTGACGAACAACGGCCTGCGTCGGCTCGATGGGCCGCTCCTACGGCGCCGGCGACAACGCCAGCATGGAGAGCTTCTTCAGCCTGCTGCAGAAGAACGTCCTCAACACCCGCCGCTGGGACACCCGCGAGGACCTTCGCCTCGCGATCGTCACCTGGATCGAGACCAAGTACAACCGACGCCGTCGCCAACGGGCCCTCGGCAAGCTCACCCCGTCGAGTTTGAGATGATCTACGCGGCCGCAGACGCGGCCTGATTACTGCAAACCCCGAGTGTCAACCAGACCGGGGGCAGACCCGT
>CAVZPI010000033.1:0-70695 GCA_963777085.1 uncultured Actinomycetes bacterium
GTCTGGTCAGGTCTGCACACCGTCACGTCCGGTATCTCCCGGTTCCTCAGACGGAAACTCCCGAGCCCTTGGTCCTGCGGGCGCTTCAATTCCCCGAGCAGTCAGACGACTCCCGCCGTTAGCCAGCCGGGCTGCCGTCCATGCCGGGGCGCGGGCGACTGCCCCTGGGTACCGGCCCACAGGAACGGCCACCTAGTCTCGGCGGGTGAGACGGGGACGGACGGCCACTGTGGCAGCGACCACGGTGGCAGCGGTCCTCGCGATCAGCGGGATCCTGGTGGTGGCGAACAACCTGACCGGCAGCGGCCGCATTCCGGGCGGTTCCTCCTCGACGTCGACCGGGCGGTCCGCGTCCGTCCTGCCCGGCTTCTCCGGCGGACTTGCCCCTGCCCCGTCGAGCAGGATCAGCAACGTCGTGCTGATCGTCGCGGACGATCTCGACTGGAACCTGTGGAACCGGATACCGCGACTTCGTGCCCTCGCTCGGCAGGGAACGACGTTCACCAACTACGTCGTCTCGGACTCGCTGTGCTGCCCGTCGCGCACCTCGCTCCTGCGGGGGCAGTACGTCCACAACCACATGGTCGTGTCGAACGACTCGGCGACCGGCGGCGGCTGGCCGGTCTTCCGGGACGACGGCTACCCGAAGGACTGCCTTGCGACATGGCTGCACGACGCCGGCGTGCGGACCGGCCTGATCGGCAAGTACCTCAACGAGTTCCCGGCCACGACCGCGGAGCAGACCTCGGTGCAGCCCGGCTGGGACGACTTCGTCGTGCCCATCTCGCACATGAGCGACTATCGGGGCTACGACTACCAGGTGGACGACAATGGCACCATCGTCTCCTACGGGCATGCGCCCAGGGACTTCCTCAACGACGTCCTCGATGACCGGGCGCGGGAGTTCCTCGGCTCGGCCGGCGACCACTTCTTCCTCGAACTGTCGACCTTCACTCCGCACCTCCCCTCGCCCGTCGCTCCGCGCCATCGGGGCTCCCATGCGGGGGAGCAGGCGCCCCGGGATCCGAGCTACGGCACGGCAGTCGTAGACGCGCCCTCCTGGCTGGCCGGCCTGCCGCCCATCCGTCCAGCCCTGGCCGCGCACCTGGACAGGACGTGGGTCAGGCGGGCGGAGTCGGCCGAGTCGGTGGCCGACTCCGTCGATGCCGTGCAGCAGGCACTGCTCGCGTCCGGACACGCTGACGACACGCTCGTGCTGGTCACGTCCGACAACGGCTTCCACGTCGGCAGCCACCGCATGCACCGCGGCAAGCGCTCGGCCTTCGACTCGGACACGGTGGTGCCGCTCGTCGTCATCGGGCCGGGGGTCGCGCGCGGGCTGGCCGTAACCGAGATGGCGTCGGAGATCGACCTGGCGCCGACTGTGGCGCACGTGCTCGGCGCCCAGTCCCCGTCGTGGAGCGACGGACGAAGCCTGTGGCCCCTGCTGCCGGACGGGTCAGCCCCCTCCGGCGTGCCGGTCACCTGGCGGACGGGCGTGCTGTCCGAGAGCCTGGGCGTGGTGCGGCCGGGTGACCCTGACTACCAGCTCATCGCGCCGCCCTCGTTCGCCAGCCTGCGCACGCGCGCGTGGCTCTACGTCGAGTACGCCGACGGGGAGAAGGAGCTCTACGACCGCGTCGGCGACCCGTATGAGACGGTCAACGTCGCCGGGTCGGCGCCGGCTGCCACCCTCGAGGCGCTGAGCGGCCAGTTGCATGCGCTCACGGCCTGCTCGGGAGCGGCCTGTCGCATCGCCGACTCCCTCCCCGAGCCCTGAAGGCGCCTTGGTCCGCGAACGGCGGCTGCTCAGGGGCTGGCTGAGGGGCAGTCGATCCCGGCGTCGGCCCACGCGGCCCGCGAGTCGGCAGCGCGCTCGTCCTTGACCAGCAGGTAGTCGGTGTCGAACGTCGAGACGGCGAAGACGGGGATGCCGGCCGCGGCGAGCGGCTCGGTCAGGGCCGCGAGCACGCCCACGAGCCCGAAGTCCATCGTGCCCTCGACGCGGAAGCAGGCCCACCCTGAATCGACGGTCTGCTCGCCCGCCAGTTCACCCTCGTCGGCGACGATGGACACCTCGTCGCCCGTCACGGCCACCACGAACAGGGCTGCCTGGGGAGGTGGCACGGGCACGGGTGAGCCGGCGGGGCGCCGCGCGATCGCGTACCTTCCCGGGACGGTGAGGACTCGCATCGGGCCAACGTAGCGGCGCGCACGCCCGCATGTCAGGCCAGTGGAACCTCGTCCTCGTCCGATCCCTGCAACGCGCGGCGCAGGGATCCCCGCCAGCTCCGTGCGTGGTCGGCCTGGTCGGCCCAGACGGCGATGACGGCGTTCGCGATGATCAGCAACGACGATCCGCCGATGACCAGCGCGAGCGAGGCGTCGGGCCCGGGCAGCACCACGGCCGTGGCCACCAGGATCACGAGGCCGGACGCGGTCTGCGTCCAGCCGGCCACCCCGAGGTGGCCCCGAGCGGTGAAGCCGAGGGCGGCGAAGGAGAACAGCACGAGGGCCAGGGACGCCGTGAAGTAGACGAACGCGACGTCGCCGAGGACCGCATCGTGATGAACCGTGAGCAGGACGAGGATGTCCAGGGTGCCGATCATCCCCAGGACCAGGGTGAAGTGCGCAAGCAGGGACAGCCGCCATCGCACGACGGCCGAATCCGTGTGCCTGGTGTAGGTGCCGTCGAAGTAGATCCACCAGAGGGCGAAGCTCAGCAGGAAGGTCAGCGCGAACACGCCACCGCGCGGGATCGTGCCGAGGGCGCGGAGGGCATGGACCATCTGGGCGAAGCCCTCGCCCAGGATGATGAGCACGAACAGGCCGAGCCGTTCGCGGAGGTGGTCGGGGCGCAGCATGGCGCGTGCCTGCCAGTGCGTGTACTCCGATGCGAGGATCGGGATGATGCTGACCGCCATCGCCGCGACCAGGAAGGGCCAGGTCGTGGCGTTCGGGAGCAGGGAGCCGACGAGGCTGATCGCCATCGCGAGCAGCAGGGGTGCCGTCGCCTGCACCTGCTCGCGCGGGGCCAGCCCCCGTCCGCCCCACGAGATGAGCAGGGCGACGATGCCGAGCGCGACACCGAAGGCGGCCAGCCCGGTCGCATTGCTCATCCCCTCCGTCTGGTCGACGGCCAGCGCGGCGATGACTACTGCGCCCATCTGCGCGAGCATGAGGAAGCGGCGCAGGATGTCCTGGCCGGGGAACAGGTTGTTGACGAGGGTCGTCATGAACCACACCCACGACAGGGCCGCGATGGCGAGGACCGACGCGGCGGCCGATGCGGCACTGGGTTGGGCGAGGAAGGAGTCGTTGCACAGACCGACGGCAGCCACCATGACCAGGTCGTAGAACAGCTCGAACCAGCCCACCGCCGGGGTGTGCGGGTGGGCGTCGCTGCTCGCGCTGGGAACCGACGAGGTCATGGCCGCAGTATCCCGCCAGCGGCCCTACCAGCGGTTGACGACCTCCTCGGCCCACCCGCGGATCCCGTCGACGCGCACCTGCCGACCCTCGTCGGTCGACATCGTTCCCGTCCACTCGCCGAAGGCCTGGTGGGTGTCGTTGTACAGGACCGCCAGGCTGGTCCTGTCGGCCCGCATGTGCAGCGGCGTGAAGTGCAGGTCGACCCGGTCGCTGCTCGGCGTCCAGATGCGCCACGGGCGCATCCAGTTGTTCCGGTCGTACTCCCAGGCCAGTTCCTCGCCGATGTAGTGGATTCGACCGTCGAGGCACAGTGCGTTCTCGGTCGAGCCGGTGCCGTTCGTCCAGCGGCCGCCGACCTGGATGCCGACGACGTGGTCGCCGTTGCGGCCCGAGCCGGATCCCCAGTTCCAGCTGATGCGATACGGCCACTTGCCCCTCCCGTGGTCGAGGGTCGCCCAGGAGCCCTCGCCGAACGGATGGGACGTGCCGTCGACTGTGGCGGTGCCCGCAGCGGGCAGCGTGTTCTCCTTCACGGTGTACTGGAAGCGGCGCTCGCTCCAGGGAACGACCACCCCGAGGGACTCGTGGCCCGCAGGACGCTCCACCCGGACATCAGCGGTGATCCGGGGCGAGTCGACCGTGAGCCGCACTCCCTCGGCGTCGGGGACCATGTCGATGGAGAGGCCCTTCGTGCGAACCGACACGGTGCCGCCCCCGCTGGTCGTGGGCAGGCGAACACCGCCGAACGGCACCAGCGCCTGCACGGCCACCTCCGACCCGTCCGGGTCGAGGAAGTAGACGGCGTGCAGCGCGGCGTAGTCGAGGTCGCTCACGGTGATCGCCAGGACGTGAGTCGGGGCCTGGACCGCCCAGTACTCCCATCGCTTCCTGCGGGCCCGTCCGCGCAGGTTCGCCGTGTGCAGGGGGTGCCGGCTCCATCCGATCGCCGAGCCGTCCAGTCGGCCCGACTGCAGGCACAGCGAGCGCGGCTCGACGATCTCGGGCAGTTCGGCCATGCGGCCATTGTCGTGCACGGGACCTGCCGCACGAGGCTAGGGCGAGGAGGTTCCGGCCACGTGCGACCAGACCCGGAGATCGTGCAGACCGTCGGCCCGTGCCTGGGCCTGGCGCAGTGTGCCCTCGAGCACGAATCCGGCCCTGGCGAGGGCCCGCTGCTCGGGCACGTTCTCGACATCGGTGGACGCCTCGACCCGGACGATGCCCTGCCGGTGGAGCAATTCGGCCAGGAGCAGCTGGGCCGTGGCGCCGATTCCGTGTCCACGAAATTGCTCGACCAGGCTGATGCCGATGTTCATCGCCCTCGACCCGGGTGTGGGCCCGTACCAGACCGGGTGGGCCGATATGTCGCCCGCGCTCACCACGTCGCCGGCGGTGTTCGTCACCTCGATCAGCCATCGCTCGAGGTTCACGGGCGCGGCATCCGCGGAGCGCTCGCCCCAGTCGGCGTAGGTGCTGGTGGACTCGGGCATGGCGTGGTCGACCGAGACGGCCCGCAGCGTGACCCGCCCCCGGCCGTCGACGTGGGGATCCGCACCCTCGTTCGTCATGGGGCAGCACGCTACCGGCAGCCCGGCAGCCCGGCAGCGGGACCGCGGCCCGGTGGCGGGGGAGACGACGTGACGAAGACCTCGCGACACGCAGGAGCACTCAAAGCGGCACTTACCGGTTTGTAGCATGACAATGGGCGTAGCGGACTTCGGTAGTCACGAGGTCTTCTGGCTGTCCTTCCCCCGGCAAGAGTCACAGAACGGAGTTCCTCGGCATGACGACCGACATCTCCCCCGAGCTCGCCCCCAGCTTCGTCGACCTTGCGCCGATGATCTTCCGGCAGAGGTTGGTGATCGAGGGGATCGTGCCCAAGCCGATCTCGGCCGACGACATCATCGACTACCTGTCCGACCTCTCGCCGGTTCTCGGCATGGTCACGGTCATGCCACCGGTCACGAACGAGTCGGTGGAGTGGGGGTGGGCCGGGTGGATCCACTGGGAGACCTCCGGCGCGCATTTCTACGCGTGGGATCGTCCGCTGCTGTTCTTCAGCGTCGACATCTACACGTGCAAGGAATTCGGGGTGGCGGACGCGCTCGCGTACACCCACCGGGTCTTCTCCCCGATCCAGATCACGCACCGCGAATTCTGAGTTTCCCCCGCTCCCCGGGCCGTCCTGCTGACGTCCCGGCTGACACGCTGCCACCGGTCGATCGTCCAATTTGACCGGGCTTATTGCAATTTCTTCGCCCTAACAATTAGGGGCGCCTCTGTCCTAGTGTCCAGTCACGAGCTGATCTCCTTCGGCCGAGGACATGAGGAGGAGCCTGATGAAGACGCTGCTGTACCTGCACTTTGATGCGCAAGGAGACCTGCGAACGGCAGCAGAGGAGTGCGAGGAGTCAGTGTTCCTTGAAGCCTTCGGAAATACGAAGGAGCAGTTGAATTCTGAATACGAAACGTACAATGACCAGTCAGTGTTTATCGCCGTGTCGGACGTCGACGGCTACGTCCAGGGCACGGTTCGGCTCATCGCGCCGGGCCCGGCGGGCCTCAAGACGGTCAACGACATCGCCCGCGAGCCGTGGGGACTCGACGGAGAGCGCGTCACCAAGGCCGCCGGCATCGACCTCGCGCACACGTGGGATATCGCCACGATGGGGGTGCGCGCTGAGTGCCGCAGCAACCGCCTCATGGTGACCATGGCGCTGTACCACGCGATGATGAAGGCAACCCGCGTCAACGAGATGACGTCGGCAGTAGCGATCCTCGACTCGCATGCGCAACGCGTGATGAACAGCCTCGGCTACATCTTCCCAGCCATGCCCGGCGTCAAGCCCGCCCCGTATCTGGGATCGGCGGCAAGCACACCGGTGTATGCGCACTACGCATCGATCGTGGATGCCCAGCGCCGCATCAATCCGGAGGCCTACCGGCTCATGACGCTCGGTGTCGGTCTCGATGGAATCGCAATCCCGGAGGAGAGCGCCTTCCTGCGAAAGGCGGCACCGCTGAGAGTGCGGGCAGCCGAACGCTGGGGCGTCCTCGAGAGCGTCGGAGCGGCCTAGCCCTGACCGACTGACACGTCGGTGCCCTGCGTGGTCACTTGAATCAGGGGTGAGACCTCGGTGCTGAGGTGTCCACCAGTTGAGGGGAACTCGGTGACGCTGTACAGCCTGGACGCGGACAGGCTCGTCCCCGTCAGACGGGCCCTCGCGGGAGGCGACCTCTACGAGCAGGAGATCGAGGAGCTCGCCTGGCGGAACCTCCGCGAGTTCACGGGCGAGGAACTGTTCCTCGTTCGCAGGAATGCTGGGATTCCCGCGGGTGCAGTGGACATCGTCGCCCTCACACGGCAAGGCGAGGTCGCCGTGATCGCGGTGACTGTGGCGTTGGATCGCGGCCTTCTGGCTGAGTGCCTCGAGTACGCGGGGTGGGCACGGGGTACGAGCCTCGACGAACTCGCGGGCCTCTATCTTGCGGGTGCGGCCCAATTCTGGCGGGACTGGCGGACGTTCACCTGCTCGGCAAAGCCCGTGCGCATACAGCGCAGTCCGCTCGTCGTGATCATAGCTCGGCACGTGGATTCGCGGATGCGCGCCGCAGTCACGTATCTCTCCGAGCACGGCGTCCCCTTGAGAATTGTGCGTGTCACGGTCTACGAGGGAGCCGGAGGTGTCCGCATGTTCGATGTTGAGGCGAGCGATGAACCATCGATCGCAGGTGCGGCGGCAGGGGCGTCGTCGGATGGCCTTCCGCCGTTGCGTGAAACCCCGCGCCGCGACAGCAGACGAGTTGGCCTACTGGATCTCCTTGAAGCCGGACTGATCGAGGTCGGCGCCGATCTCGTCTGGTCGCGACCGCGTGTGGGCCAGGAGTACGCGGCGCTGATCACGGCCGAGGGCCAGATCGCCCTTCCAGACGGCCGGGAGTTCACGACCCCGTCAGCCGCCGCAATGGCGGCGGCGAACCTGGCCTCCTGCGACGGCTGGCATGCCTGGCGGGTTGGTTCTCCCGAGGGGCCTTACCTCAACGATCTGCGTGAGGCGCTCGGGCAGATGGCAGATCTCACGTGATCTGGGGAGCACGCCGACGGGAGCGTCTAGCCGTGCCTGGTTCGGGAATTCCCCGACCTCGTGTGCTGTGAGTCGTCGTTCCACTTGCGTACCCAGCCCTCGACCTGATCGCTCGGCATGGGCGGGGACAAGTGGTAGCCCTGGAGGAGGTCGACACCCATCGCCACCACCTCGGCCATGACTGCGGCGTTCTCGACGCCCTCCGCGACGACGCGTAGGTCAAGAGCGTGAGCCATGTTGATCGTTGAGGAGACGATGAGGCGACTGCGATCGTCCGCGCACACCGTGGAGACGAACGAGCGGTCCATCTTCAACTCGGTGACGGGAAGGTCGCGGAGGTAGGCCAGGGATGAGAAGCCCGTGCCGTAGTCGTCGATGGACGTCTTGAGGCCATGCCGCCGGATGTCGAGAAGGACTTCGCGCGCGCGCTCGGGATCGGCGAGGAACGTGTCCTCCGTGACCTCGATGGTCAGCGAGTGGTGAGGTATCTGGGCCTGGGCCAGGGCGTCATAGATGACGGGTGTCATCTGCCCGCTGAGGAGTTCGGTGGGAGCCAGGTTGATGGCGATGTTCAGGTCGAGCCCGTTGCGGCGCCAGCGAAGCGCGTCCGAGATGGCCGTGCGGGCGACGACCTCTGACAGGGTCTGCATGAGACCTGCGCGCCGGGCCACCGACAGGAAGGCCATCGGCGGGATCATTCCGCGCTCCGGGTGATCCCAGCGGACGAGGGCCTCGAGGCCGTTCACAAACTGCGTGACCGCGTCGATCTTGGGTTGGTACCAGACCACGACGTGGCCCTTTTCGAGCCCACGCCTGAGTTCCTCACCCATGCGCAGTCGCTGCCTTGAGAACTCGTCGCGCTCGGCGTCGTACAACTGAGCTCCGGCGCGTGTCACCTTTGCCTCGTACATGGCCACGTCTGCACGACGCAGGAGGTCAGACGCCTTGGTATCGCCTGGTTCCCGGACGGTGATGCCGAGCGAGGCATGCATGGCAAGGTCCATGCCGTCGACCTTTGCCGGTGCCATGAGGGTCTGACGGATGGCCTGCGCCTGCTCGATAAGCTCCAGAGTGTTGTCGGACCTGGCCAGGATGGCGAACTCGTCGCCGCCGATCCGAGCGAGCGTGACGTCGCTCGGCAGCGAATCTCGCATTCGCAGGGCGACGAGTTCCAGGAGGGTGTCGCCTGCGCTGTGTCCCAGCGTGTCGTTGACATCCTTGAAGCCGTCAAGGTCGAGGAGCATGAGGCCCAACGGATCCCCTCCGGCGAGAGCCTCGTCCAGCTGCCGCAAGACGGCACGGCGGTTCGGCAGTCCTGTGAGGTCGTCGGTCTGTGCCAGATGGAAGGCCTCGCCTGCGACTCGGGATTCCCTGAGGGCGATCATCAAGCGTGCGCCGGTGGCGATCAGCGTTATGGCCGCCGGCACTGCCAGAGCGAAGCCGAGCGCACCGGCGGGACGGAAGATGAGCAGGGTGAGCGAGACCATGAAGGAAGCGACGAGGAATGCGGCGGGAAGGCGTCGGGAGACACTGACCATAGGGGGATGCGGGATGCAGCCCGCATCCACGATCAGCATGAAGGACACGCCGTACATGGTCGACAGGATTGTGTTGATGGCGTAGGTGCCGCCCGACAGATTAAGGACGAGGCTCGAGTCGGTTACTGCCATCAGGACGAAGCCGAGGATGAGTTGGACGGTCTCGCGAGACCAGGCGCGCGATGAAAGCGCCCACTGCCCGACGACGACCAGCGCGAGGACGAGGTCGATCAACGGGTAGAGCAGCGCGACGAGCAGCGGGATCCCGCCCTCGGGGAATACCTGGACGAACGGGGTGAGAAGGATTGCGCCGACGATGGCGCCTGCGCCACCGCAAATGATGGCTGCGTCGAGCCATGCCGTTGTCGCCCGGCCCCGTCGGCCACCCACGTCGAAGATCAGGAAGCCGGCCAGGCCGGCGTAGGACGACAGGAAGAGCCACTCGCCGGGAGCGGGGAAGGCCGTGGTCGAGGCTTCGGGGCTGGCGTTCAGGGCTGCGGAACCTACGGCCCATAGCGCCACGCCGAGTGCAAGCGGAATGAGCGCCGTGCGTCGCGACGGGCGGATGACCGCGGCGAGCGCCGCACGCAGGATCGCGAGGCCGAAGAACAGGGAGATCGCCAGCAGGACGACCGACTGCTCGACCTGCTCGTTCGACTGAGGCTTGGTCATCACGCCGGCGACTGATGTCGCAAGGATCACGACCCATCCGATGGGGCCGAGCGCCTTCACGACACGCTCGCCGACTAGCGACAGGCTGGGTCGCGTGATGTCCAATACGTGACTCCCTCCTGCGACCCCCATGTCCCCCGAGAAGGGTACAAGGGAAAAGGCAATTCGGACGTTTGCACGCGCGTCGTGGTGACTAGATTCCGATTTCGCCACGGACCGCGTACAGCTCCGGGAAGAAGGTCAGTTCGAGGGCCTTCCGCAGGAACGGGACGCCGCTCGAGCCGCCCGTGCCGCTCTTGGAGCCGATGATGCGCTCGACGGTCTTCAGGTGCCGGAAGCGCCAGAGCTGGAAGTTGTCCTCGACATCGACCAGCGCCTCGCAGGCCTCGTACTCCTGCCAGTAGGCGTGCGAATCCTGGTAGATCCGGGCGAATGCCGGCACGAGGTCAGGCTGCAGGGTCCACGCCCGGGTCACGTCCCGTGCCAGGACATGCGCGGGGATGTCGTGGCCCCGGCGGGCGATGAAGCGCAGGAACTCCTCGTAGAGGCTGGGCTCCTCGAGGAGCACGGTGAGGAGCCCGTGCACCTGCGGGTCGTGGTCGAAGACCTGGAGCATGTCGGCGTTCTTGTTGCCGAGGATGAATTCGATGGCGCGGTACTGCCACGACTGGAAGCCCGAGGAACTCTGCAGGAACGACCGGAACTCGGCGTACTCGCTGGGCGTGAGGGTCGTGAGCACTCCCCACTGCTCGATGAGGGTGTGCTGGATGTGCTTGACCCGGGCCAGGCACTTCAGGGCCGGGGCGAGGTCATCGGCCCGCAGGAGTCGGCGGGTGGCCCGAAGCTCGTGCAGCATCAGCTTGAGCCAGAGCTCGGAGGTCTGGTGCTGGACGATGAACAGCAGCTCATCGTGTCGCGGCGGATCGCTCAGCGGCTGCTGGGCCGACAGCACGAGGTCCAGGCGGAGGTAGTCGCCGTAGGACATGGCCTGCCGGAAGTCCCGTCGTACCGTGGCCTCGAGGTCCCGCGTGTTCCCGCTGTCCGTCATGCCGTCCTCCGACTCCCCAGAGCCCCGACGTTGCGGCCACCTGCGAACAGGCTACTGAGCGGGCACTCGTCGTGCAGGCTGTTCCCCTGCCGTGATCGGCCGAACGGCGGATCCGATCAGACCGGGCCGGTGGAGGCCTCCTTGGCAGCCTGGAATCGTCCGACGATCACCGCGGCGGCGTAGAGCATCGCGGCCACGACGAGCAGCAGCTGGTAGCCGAGGATCAGCGAGAGGTACTCCAGGCAGCCGCCCACCATGGCGCCGAACAGGTTGGCGGCGAAGGCCGCCGTGGGGTTCGCAGCAAGCTTGAAGCGGGAGGTGAAGAGCAGGTTCGCGAAGAAGATGGGCGCGAACGCGAGGATGACCGCCGCGACCAGGCGGAGCGGGACGGGCAGCCCCAGGAGCGCGGAGTTCGGCACGAGGAAGGCCACGCCGAGCGACGCGAACACGCAGGTGATGATCAGCCCCCTGTGGATCCTGCGCCCGAAGCGCTGCGTGACCTCGATCGCGGCCAGTACCGCGAGGAGCACGCCGGTGAAGACCAGCGCGTTCACGAGCCAGGTCGTGCCGAAGAGAAGTGCGAACGTGGTGATCGACCGGGTCTCGAGCAGGAGGAAGGCCGCGCCCATGAAGAACAGGTCGCCGTAGCCGCGCATCGTCTTGAACGGGCCGCCGAATACGCGGATCCCGATGAGGGACACGCCCAGGATGAGGGCGATGACGATCAGGTACAGGGGCGGGATCGTGCGGTCCTTGAGGTACAGGAAGGGCCGGTCGTCGACGGCCGGAGCAGGGATGGCCTGGCCCTCGGCTGCGATGGACGCGCGGTTCCAGACGGCCCCCTCGGCGCAGACCGCGTTGTCCTGGTTCTTTCCGACTGTGATCGCCGCGAGGGACTGGCCCTGGAACTGGTCCAGGCAGGGGGCATGCCCGAAGACCTGGTCGACGGTGCCCGCCAGCCGGTTGATGAGCCAGGGCTCTCGGTAGTAGTTGTACATCGCGAACACGCCATCGTCCGACAGGTGGTCACGCGCCGTCTCGATCGACTGCTGGGTGAACAGGTACGACTCGAGCCGCAGCTGGCTCGAGCCCGACACCAGGGTCAACGAGTCGGGCAGGGCGAACAGGATGAGGTCGTACGTGTCGTTGTTCCCGGACAGGAACGCGCGGCCGTCGTTGATGTGGACGGTGACACGGGGATCGTCGTACGGGCGGTTCGGGTTGACCTGTTGGCCGATCTGCTGGATGCGCGGATCGATCTCGACCGCGTCGACGTGCTTGGCGCCCTTCTCAAGGGCGAGCGCGACGTCGGTGCCGGTGCCAGCACCGACGATGAGCACGTTGTTCAGCGGGTTGGCCGAGGAGCGCTCGTAGGGCTTTCCGTAGACGGCCTCGACCTTGAGCCGCTCGTTGACGTCCATGACGTTCTGGTGCGGGATGCCGTTCACCTGCACGTGCACGAACTCCTGGGTCGTGCCCGCATTGAACGTCTCGGTGGTCACCTTGTAGTACGGGCGACCAGGAGACTCCGGAGCTCATCGACTCGAAGACGAGGGCGCCTATCACGACGAGCATCGCGATCCGCGAGACCCACGGCAGCGCGAATCCGTACAGGGCCCACAGGGCAACGAGGGTGACGACCGGCCACACCCAGGATGGCGCCCTCAGGAACGAGACCAGGGTGTAGGCGAGGGTGCCGAGGATCGATCCGATGATGTCCCAGCGGTAGGCGTCCAGCGCCTGGAACTCGCGGAACGCGCGGCCGGTGATCTCCCCGAGGCCGGTCATCGTGATGGCGATCACGATGAAGACCAGCGGCAGGGTGACCCAGGACGGCAGTCCGGAGGGGGTGACCTCGGTGAAGAAGATGAGGTCCTTGCCGCCCACCTCGATGGTGGCCGGGAAGAAGGTGATGAACAGGACGATGATGAGCAGGCCGACCGGCACGTAGCGGCCCATGTCGCGCTCGTAACGCGAGCGCAGGAAGCCCAGGCCGATGCCGAGGAACGAGGCCAGCAGGATCAGGTTGGAGAAGTAGGACAGGTGGATCAGGTTCGCCCCGCACCACCGGATGAGCGCCAGCTGGACGAAGAGCATGAGGGCGCTCGCCGCCATGAGCCGCCAGCGGCCCGTGAGGACTCGTGCGGGGGTCTGGGCGTCGCGCTGGGCCGTCGTGGTCACCGCGGAACCCTAGCAAGTGCCGGACCGAGGCGATGAGGGCCGCGGCACCAGTGCATCGGTGCCGCGGCCCTCATCGGTACGACTGTGCGGGGTCAGGGTCGATCGCGGGTCAGGCGGTCGGGGATGACGAGGCCCCGCGGGGGGTGTCGTCGTGGCTGTTCGAAGTGCCGTCTCCGTCCATGTCATGGTCCGCCCGGTTGGTCCTGCGGTCGCCGTCGATGTTCTTGTCGCTCGGGTTGGCGATCCCGTCGCCGTCGACGTCGAGCTCACTGGCGGAATCGTCGGACAGCCCGTCGCCGTCGATGTCGAGCTCGGTCGAACTGCTGTCGGCGATGCCGTCGCCGTCGATGTCGTGCTCGAGGGGACTGCTGTTCGGCAGGCCGTCGTCATCGACGTCGTCATCGACGTCATCGATCGAGTCGTCGATGCCGTCAGTGGAGTCCTCCACGTCGTCGCCATCGAGATCATCGTCGCTCGTGCCGGTGGTGCTGACGGAGGTGCCGGTCGAGTCGTCGACGCCGCTGTCCGAGTCGTCGACACCGTCATCCATGGAGTCGTCGATGCCGTCAGTGGAGTCGTCGATGCCGTCATCGTCGGAATCGTCGTCCGACGACTGCAGGATCGTCTGAGTCGTGCTTGAACTGGGCGAGTGGTCGCCCGCGGCGGCCAGGGGTGCGTTCACCAGGATGGTGGCGGCGATGGTTCCGGACACGGCAGCGATGCTCATCGCGGCCCTGAGTGTTGAGCGCTTCATGGTTTCCCCTCCACTGCCGGACCGCGGGTGGTCGGGCGTGACACGAATCTAGGGACGACAAGGACAATTGGGCACCCAAGCAAGGTAATTCTTGGGTAAGGGCCGGTCAGGTGGAGCCAGGCTCGTCAGCGGACGCGGACGGTCGTCATCCCCGCGTTGAAGCCGGACTTCCTGGCGGTCGCCCTCACCCCACCACGCGATGTTGCGGTGATCGTGACCTTCCCGGCGCCGTTCGTCGTGCCGGAGCGAGAGCCGAACCGCACGGAGGCGCCGGCCACGGGGTCGCCGGCATCGGACACGGTGAAGGTCACGGCGCCCCCACGATGGGCGGACGCCGGTCGGGCCTTCACCGAGAGGGTGCGCAGGGTCTGCGTGTGCCAGAAGTTGATCTTTCCGCCCGGTCCGCCGGCGTTGACGACGACATCGAGTGCGCCGTTGCCCGCGGCGGAGACCGTGTGCCACAGCGTGCCGGTGCCGCGCGGGGCGCCCCAGGATCCGACCGCACCGAAGGCCGACGCCGCCGTGTTGGTATGGGCCACCTTGAGCCGGTTGCTGATCACCCAGGACACCCACAGCCTCCCGCTGGCATCCGCGCTCAGGGAGATGGCCTTGGCGTCCTTGCTGCCTGGCACGTCAAGGGTGTTCGCGGTGCCGACCTGGAGCACGCGGATCCCGGTCACGGTCGGGTACCCGACCTTGTAGGCCACGTACACGCCGCCACCCGGCCGCGCGGCCATGGCGATGCGCTGCCCGGGATCGAGGGAGGACGCCGCGCCGTCGCGAAGGACGATCGAGCCCGGCGCCTGGCTGAAGGCCCCGGGGGAGGGAAGGATCTGACCGACCTGGATGCCCTGCTCGCTCGTCGCGTTGCTGTTGCTGTAGAACGCCGCGTAGACGGCACCCGTGCCGGCGTCCCTCGCTGCGGCAGCGCTGTACGCGCAGCAGCCCGCGAGCAGCATCCGCCCGTCGGAGCCGGCGGGCGCCGGGATCGTCGAGGCGACGCCCGAGTGCCAGGTGACCCCGGTCGTCGATCCGGGATTGCCCACCCACACGGGTGTTCCGGCGTTGTCGACGAGGTCGCTGCCGTAGGCGGCGTAGGCGCTCGAGGTCGCAGACAGCGACCCGCTGCCCAAGGTCCAGGAGACTCCGTCGGGGGACGTCATGTAGTACTCGGAGCCGCCCGCGTACGGGTCGGCCGTGACAGTGGAGTGCAGGCCGCTGAAGGCGAGGAAGTGCTGCCCGCCCAGTGAGATCAGGCTGGGATTGCCGACCAGGCTCGACCAGCCGGAGATGATCGACGTCGACGGCGTGGTGACGTGGCCGGCGCCGTCGAGAAGGGCGGTGAAGTAGTTGACGCCCGCGGACTGGGTCGCTGCCGGCCAGACCACCTGCAGGGTGGAGCCGAATCGCGCCATCGTCGGCTGGTCCAGAAGGCTTGCCTCGGGGTAGCGATTGGCGTTGGTGAAGTTCGAGAGCTGCGTCCAGTCACCCGGACCGGCAAGCGCCGCCGGCGCCGTGGTTGCGGTGAGGCCCAGGGCCACCGCCCCGATCGTCGCGATCCGCCTGACCCGAAGTGCCCGCTGACCAGACATGCCGTCCTCCTGCCATCGACGAACCTGCATCGACGGTAGCGGACTATCCCGGGATGAACCGGGGATTCGCGATCATGATCTGCGCGTTCGGGTCTGCAACGGCAGGGGCTGGCCACGCCGAGGTGCACCACGCCGAGCTCGTCGGGGACGGTGGAGAGCGGAACGCGCACCGTGGTCGGCACGCCCGGAGGCAGTTGCGCGGCGACCACCTCGTCCGCCGTCGCCGCCGTGAGCGCCGGGGTGCCGGCGCATCCGCTGGACGTGGCCTCGAACTCGATCCGCCCGACCCTGGGAGTGCCGCCCGGATTGACGACGAAGAGGGCTCCGTCGGTGCCCCCGAGCTCGGCCGACGTGCGCGCACCGGCCGACGCGGCGGAGGTCATGCCGAAGCCTGCGGTGACCAGCACCGGATGCCTCATGTACTCCGCGGTGAAGGGGCCGACGGTGCCCGCGTCGAGGGAGTACGTCTGCCAGCGTCCGGTGGACGAGCTGGCGACCGGGTCGCCGAGCGTGGCGCGCAGGGTGCCTGCGGGGGAGTCGCCGCGGACGAAGGCCTTGGTGTCCAGCTGGATGGCGCAGAAACCGGCCGCCTTGGCCTGCGAGATGAGCGTGGCGGTGTCGCCGGACAGGCTGGACAGCTGCCAGTCCCCGGCTGGCGTGCCCTTGATGCCCCCATAGCTCCACCTCGGGACCGACGAGAAGAGATAGGGCAGCAGGGGGTCGTACGTCGAGGTGCCGTCGAGGGGGACGCCCTCGGGGAACGAGTAGGCGGGCAGTTCGAAGACGCCGCATCCGTGGGGCAGCGCCGCGTCCAGGCGGGCTCCGTAGGCGCGCAGCTCGTCCGCTGCGGCGACGGCCCGGGCCGTGTCGACCGGGGCAGGCAGGCTCAGCAGGTCGACGGCGGTGATGAGCAGGACCAGCGTGGTCGCGGCCGCCTGGACCAACGTCGGGCGGCGGGATCGTGACATCCAGTGTGCGAGGACCAGCCCGAGGATGGCGTACGCGATGGCGATGATGACGATGGCCAGGCGCCCCCAGGACCGGATCTGGAACAGCAGGAAGACGGAGAAGGCCTGGCCGAACCCCGCGACGACGAAGAACAGCACGCTCGTCATGAACAGCCAGGGCCAGTAGCCGAGCGCTTCGACGACCCGCGGTCGCCTCGTCATCCCGTTGCCCATCAGCAGCATGCCCGACACGACGAAGGCGACGATGACCGCGACGAGCCCCACGGTCGAGTTGGCCGCGTCCGACTCGAGGGGGCTGGCCGTGGTGGCCACCAGGCTCAGGCCCGGGATCGGGAACGCCTCGCTCCAGGGCACGGCCGTGCGCAGCAGCGTGAACAGCGCCCCCGCGTAGAGCTGGGACTCCTCGGCGGTGCGTGAGAAGGCACCCCCGGTGGGTGCGTCTCCCACGGCGAGCAGCCGGTAGGCGTAGGCGGCGAACTGGGTCACGACGAGGGGGAGCAGCCCGAGCCAGGCCGCCGCGATGAGCGATCGCCCACGGCGGCCGAGCAGGACCTGGAAGGCGAGCGCCGTCAGCGCCAGGATCGTGACGAAGACGGCGTAGTAGGCGCCGGCCAGCCCCACGTAGCAGGCCAGCGCTAAGGCGATGACCAGGTCACGAGGACGCCCGCGATCCGGTCCGCTCAACGCGACGTTCCAGGACAGGACGGCGACCACGAGGATCAGGCCAAGCAGCACGGACGAGTAGTTCGAGAGGAAGGTGTGCGCGAACCGGTCGAAGTGCCAGGGCACGAGGGCCAGCGAGACGGCCAGGGCGAAGGAGAGCGCGATCGGGATGCGGAGCACGCGGAAGAGGGCATAGCCGGATGCCGCGACGAAGGCGAAGCCCAGGATGAAGAAGGAGTTCGTCGCGATGGTCGGGCTGCCGGTGGTGACGGCCAGGGCCTTGAGCACGAGCAGGTGCACGATGTCGGGGGTGGGGAAGCCGGCGAGGTCCTGGGTGAACGGGAAGCCGAGAGCGTCGTTCGGGGTGACCCAGGCCTGGGTGCCCAGCGTCCGCGCCGCCGCGTAGACGGTCGTGGCGTCCCAGTACCCCCACAGGCCGTCCAGCGACGCAGGCGCGCCGACCTTCCACGCCGCCGCGAATGCGCTCACGAGCGCCGCCAGCGCCCCCCACAGGACCTCGCGTGCCATGCGCATGGGACGTGCGGACGAGGCAGCGCGCGACGCCGACTCGCCGGTGTCCATCTCGCTCCTGCTCCTGGTGGCCGGGACTGCAGCGGAACGTACCAAACTCCCATCCTCGACCCGGATCCTGCGTCGCGCGGCTACGACACGAAGTCGGCCATTGCGAGGGTGCGGTCCGCCATCGCAGCCGCCTCGTCTGGATCATGCGTGACGTGGATCGCGGCCACGCCCTCGTGCCGCAGCATGGTCGCGACCTCCACGGCGAGCCGCTGGCGCAGCTCGCGATCGAGGGCGCTGAAGGGCTCGTCGAGCAGCAGGACCGCCGGGCGCGGCGCGAGCGCGCGGGCCAGGGCGACGCGCTGGGCCTGCCCCCCGCTGAGCTCCTCGACCGACCGTCTGGCATAGCCGTCGAGTCCCAGCCAGTCCAGCAGCTCGGTGGCGCGTGTCCGGGCGGCCTCGCGCGGCAGTCGCTGCCGGCGCAGGCCGTAGGCCACGTTGTCGATCACGTCGAGATGGGGGAAGAGCAGGGGTTCCTGGAAGATCAGCCCGATTCCCCGGCGATGGATGGGCAGGTCCGTGACGTCGAGGGCATCGACGAGCACGCGTCCGCCGATCGCCGGCACGACCCCGGCGATCGTGGACAGGAGGGTCGACTTGCCACTGCCGCTCGGACCGAGGATGGCGATGATCTCGGCCGGGGCCACGGTGACGTCGATGCCGGTGGCGAGGACCGCGGAGCCGTAGCCGACGGCCAGGCCGACCGTCTCGAGGCGGGGCGGGGTCATGGTCGAACCGGCGCTCTCGTCGAGCGTGCGATGCCGAGTCGATCGACGACGAGCAGGACGGCCAGGGTCAGCACCACCAGGACGACTGCGAGAACGGCCGCGACCCCGTAGGACTGCTCGCCGGGGCGGCTGAGCAGCCGGACGATCTGGACGGGCACGGTCGGGCTGCCGGCGCGGGCGAGGAACGAGGCGGCGCCGAATTCGCCGAGCGATACGGCGCAGGCCAGCCCGGCGGAGGCCAGCATGACGACGCGCAGCACGGGGCCGTAGGCCGACAGGAAGGCCCTGGTCGGGGCCGCGCCCAGGGATGCGGCGACCAGCATGGTGCGGGCGTCGGTGGCGCGGAGGGCCGGTGCCACGACGGCGACGACGAGCGGCACGGCCACGAGCGAGTGCGCGATGGGCACGAGCAGCCCCGTGCCCCTGAGGTCCAGGGGAGGGCGGCCGAAGGCGAGCAAAGTCCCCAGTCCCAGCGTTGCGGAGGAGATCCCCAGGGGCACGATCGCCAGCAGCGTGATCACGCGCGTGCGGCCGCTCGAGAGGACGGCCACCGCAGCGAGCCCGCCCACGACGCTGGCGACGAGCCCGGCGACGAGCGCGTAGCCGAGGGACGTGCCGAGTGCGGCGAGCGGGGACCCGATACGGGTCGTCCCGGCATCCACGGAGCCGAGAGCGCGCCACCAGGCGAGGCTCCAGCCGCTGCCGGCCCGCAGCGAGCTGGCGACCAGCGCGACGATGGGCGCCAGCACGATGACGTAGGAGACGGTTGCCGTGAGGCGGACGCCCGCCTTGCCGGTGGCCGTGGCGGCGCGGAGCAGCAGTACCGGTCGCATTCGTCGTCGGATCGCGCGCCGACCCGGCATGCTCCCGGCCAGCAGGATCGCGCTGACCAGGACGAGCTGGATGACGGCCGTCGCGGCCGCGCCCTGGAAGTCCAGGAGCACCGATGTCTGCCTGAGGATCTGGGACTCCAGCGTGCGGGTCGTGGAGTCTCCGAGCAGAAGGACGATCCCGAGCGACGTGAACGAGAAGACGAAGACCACGGCGGCACTGGAGGCGATGGCCGGTCGAAGGCTCGGCAGCGTGACGGTGCGGAAGGCCTGCCAGCGGGTGGCGCCCAGCGTCCGGGCCACGCTCTCGTACCCCGAGTCGTGCTGCGCCCACTGCGACCCGACGATCCGCGCGACCACCGCGAGATTGACGTACGCGTGTGCGATCACCACGAGCGCGAATCCCTGGGGCACCCCGGGACCGAGCAGGCTCCGGAACGCGAGGGCGACGACCACGGTCGGCAGCACGAACGGCACCGTGACGAGGGCCTGTGCCAGCGCGCGCCCCCGGAAGCGATACCTCGACACGACATTGGCGATCGGCAGCCCGACCAGCAGGGCGATGGCGGTGCTCGTCAGCGCCTGAAGGCTCGCGAGCCAGGCGACCTGCCAGGCCCGCGGGGAGAGCAGCTGCGTCACTCCCTCGATCGAGCCGACGCGCGCGCCCAGGACCGCCAGCGGGTAGGCGAGGAAGACCGCCAGGAAGGCGGCCGGCGGCAGCCAGGCCCAGTGCAGCCAGCGGGGAGCGTTCAGCGGCCCATCACCGTGCCCCACCGGGCGAGCCACTCGGGCAGGTTGTCCGCCACGTCCTGGGGATCGAGCTGGAGGGGCTGCGGGACGACCGCGGCGAACTTCGTGAAGACGTCCGGCAGGGGCACCCCGGACCGGGCCGGGAACACGAACATCGACAGGGGCACGTCGGCCTGGACCGGCGCCGAGATCAGCCAGTCGACGACCTCCTGCGCGCCGACCGGGTTGGCCGCCCCCGCGAGGACCCCCGCGTACTCGACCTGCCGGTAGCACCCGTCGGTCAGCACCGACGTCGACGGCTTGCTCGGCTTGGGATCAGCGGCGTACACGATCTCGGCCGGCGGGCTGGTCGCGTAGGACACGACCAGCGGTCGGTCGCCCTTGCCGCCGCCTGCGGTGAAGTCGCCCATGTAGGCATCCGTCCAGGAGGACGCGACCTGCACGCCGTTGGCATCCAGCGACGTCCAGTAGTCCGGCCATCCGTCGCCGTACCGTGCGATTGTCGCGAGCAGGAAGGCGAGTCCGGGCGAGGACGTACCCGGGTCCTCGACGACCAGCAGGTCGCGGTACTCGGGCTTGATGAGGTCGTCCAGCGTGGCCGGGGCGGGGATACCGGCGTCGGCGAAGTAGCCGTCGTCGACGTTCACGCAGACGTCGCCGTAGTCGACCGCCGTGACGGTCCCGCCCGCAGTGTCGTCCGCGAACGGCGGGGCCAGGGCCGACGCGTCGGGCGAGCCATACGGTGCGAAGACGCCGGCCGACGACGCCCGGGAGATCAGGGTGTTGTCGACGCCGAACAGCACGTCGGCGCTCGGCGCTCCCGCCGCGAGGATCGCGCCGGCCACCATCGTCCCGGCGTCACCCGCCGTGACCACCTCGAGGGTCATGCCGGTGGCCTTCTCGAAGTCGGCCTTCAGCGCGTCGCTCACGACGAAGGAGTCGTGGGCGAGGAGCGTGACCTTGCCGGGGAGCGGGCTGCCCTCCGGCAAGGCGGTCGGCGTCGACGCGCTGGGCGGCTCGGGCTGGGTCGACACGCCGGGCGGCTCGGGCTGGGTCGACACGCCGGGCGATGCGGCCTGGCCTCCGCCGCATGCGGCCAGTGCGGCCATCGCGGTCGCCGTCAGGAGTACGGACAGGGCACGGGATCTCATCTTCATCATTCCTCCGCTGGCATTACCCAGATCAGGTTCATGGGTCGGCAGCAGCGACTGCCCTCTCAGCCCGCCGATCTCGCGAGCTCCCCGGATGAGGACAGGGTAGTCCTGCCGCGATGGTGCTACAGGCGGCGGGCTCTGGGAGGCTGTGCCCATGGAGGACACGGATCGGCAGATCATCGGCCTGCTGTGTGCCGACGGACGCATGTCGCTGGCGGACATCGCGCGCGAGACCGGGCTCTCGACGTCGGCGCTGCACCAGCGGGTGCGCCGCCTCGAGCAGCGCGGCCTCATCACCGGCTACCGAGCGGAGGTGGACTACCGCGCCGTCGGCCTGCCGCTGACGGCTTTCGTCTCGCTGACGCCGATCGACCCGGCCGCTCCGGACGATGTTCCCGAGCGGCTGCGTGCGATCCCCGACATCGAGGCCTGCTGGTCGGTCGCCGGTGCCGAGGCCTACATCCTCAAGGTGCGAGTGGTCGAGCCGGCCGACCTCGAGGCGCTGCTGGCCCGCATCCGGGCGACGGCCAATGTGTCCACGCGAACCACGATCGTCCTCTCGACTCCGTTCGAGAGCCGTCCGCCACAGCTTCCATAGTCGGATCACCACCGCGTTCCGACTAGCCTCTGGACATGGCAGACAACACGAACTCGGCCTTCACCTTGCCTGACGACTGGACGCCGGTGTCGGCCCGGCTGACCACGGCACGAAGGCTCTCGCTCGTCCTTGCCTACTCTCTCGTCGTGGCAGGGGTGGTCGCGCTCTTCCTGATCCCGGACGTCCCTGCAATCGTGGCCTACGTGGGTGCGGGGGCGGCCGTGATCGTGTTCATGTGGCTGTGGTGGCTGATCGGGCGGCGCGTGCGATCGTTCGGCTACTCCGAGCGGGGCAACGACCTCCTCGTGACGAGCGGGATCATGTTCCGACGGCTCGTCATCGTGCCGTACGGCCGCATGCAGCTGGTCGACGTGAAGGCGGGGCCCATCGACCGGTGGCTGGGCGTGACCACGGTCCAGCTGCACACCGCGGCGGCCACGACCGACGCGGCCATCCCGGGCCTGGAGCCGCACGTGGCGGCGGCGTTGCGCGATCGCCTCGCCGGTCGCGGTGAGCAGAGGACCACGGGGCTGTGAGCCTGCCACCGCAGGAACCCTCGCAACCGGGCACGCCTGCCCCCTCCAACGTGGGGGACGACCTCGGCCTGGGCCTGACTCTGCCGGGCGGTGGCCCGGTCGACGCCGTGGGGCGGCGACACGCGCACCCCATCACCCCCCTGGTGCACGGGGTCAGCGCCCTGCCCGTCGGCTTCATCCTCGTGATCGCCTTCGGCGGCGGGGCGGTGCCTGCCCTGGGAGCCGGCGCCGTTCCCGTCTTCATCGTCCTCCTCCTCCTGCTGCCCGCGCTGGTGGGCGGCTGGTCCTATCTGGGCTGGCGCAACCTGCGGTACTGGTTCGACGAGGACGGCGACTTCCGGGTCGACTCGGGTGTGCTCACCAAGCAGCAGCGCAGGCTGCAGCTGAGCCGACTGCAGTCCGTCGACGTCGCCCAGCCGCTGGTGGCCCGGCTCTTCTCGATGGCCGAGGTGAGCGTCGAGGTGGCGGGCACCCGGGACTCACGGGTGAAGCTGCAGTTCCTGCAGCTCTCGGACGCCCGGGCGTTGCGCAGCGAGGTCCTGGCGCGGGCTGCGGGCCTGCGGCACGACGTCGGCGAGGCGCCCGAGGCGCCGATCGCGAGCGTGACGCCGCGGGATCTCGCCGTGTCGCTGGTCATGCGGACCGCCACCGCCGGGCTCCTGCTGCTCACTGCCGTGATCGTCGTCGGGACGGTGTGGTCCAGTGGGTGGGGCGGCCTCGGCATCGCCGTCATCACGGGCGGCCTGCCGATCCTCCTCGTCGTCAGCGAGTTCATCAAGTACTTCAACTTCACCGTGAGCACCTCGCCGGACGGCCTGCGCCTGCGCTTCGGGCTGGCCAGGACGGAGACCCGCACGGTGCCCCCGGGCCGGGTCCAGGCCATCGAGTTCGTCGAGCCCCTGCTCTGGCGACGGTGGGGCTGGGTGCGCCTCCGGGTCAACATCGCCGGTGCGGGTCAGGAGGACTCCGGCGGGAAGCGGGAGGAGACGATCCTCATCCCGGTCGCGACGCGCGCCGTCGCGGACGAGCTCGTCGCGCTGGTGCTCCCGGGCATGGACCTCGGCGCCCTCCAGTGGCACGCCGCCCCTGCCCGCAGCCGCGGGCGCTCCCCGATCCAGTGGCACCGTCTCGCGGTGGCGTGGGACGGTGCCGTGTTCGCGACGCGGCGTGGCCGGGTGACCCGCCGGCTCACGGTGATCCCGCACGCGCGCACGCAGTCGGTCCGCTGGACGCAGGGTCCGTGGGAACGGGCCCTGTCGCTGGCGAGCATCCATGTGGACTCCACCCCGGGGCCGGTGACCGTGTCGGGCCTGCACCTGGACGCCGAGGTCGCCGGCAGGGTCGCCTTCGAGCAGGCGCAGCGTGCCGAGAGGGGTCGGGCGTCGGATCGATCGACGCGCTGGTTCGCAGGGGGGTAGTCGCCCCGGCGCCTAGCTCGCGGCAGACATCTGTGCTGCGATCGCCGCCGCGAAGCCGTCGACATCCGCCTCCGTGGTGTCCCAGGCGCACATCCACCGCACCTCGCCGGTCACCTGGTCCCACACGTAGAAACGGAAGCTCTCCTGCAGTCGAGCGGTGACATCCGCGGGCAGGATCGCGAAGACGGCATTGGCCTGGGTCGGGCGGACGACGGTGACTCCCGGTATCCCGAGCACGAGCGACTCGAGTCGCCTGGCCATCGCGTTGGAGTGCTCGGCGTTCCTGCGCCACAGGTCGTCGGTCAGCAGGGCGAGCAGCTGGGCGCTGACGAAGCGCATCTTGCTCGCGAGCTGCATCGAGGACTTGCGCAGGAAGGCGACACCCGGAGCGGCCTGGGGGTCCAGGACGATGACGGCCTCCCCGAGCATCAGGCCGTTCTTGGTGCCGCCGAAGGAGAGCGCGTCGACCCCGGCATCGGTGGTGAACGCTCGCAGGTCCGTGCCCAGCGCGGCCGCCGCGTTGGAGATGCGAGCGCCGTCGAGATGCACCCCCATGCCCAGCCCGTGCGCGTGCGCGGTGATGGCGGCGATCTCGTCGACCGTGTAGAGGGTGCCCAGTTCCGTCGACTGCGCGATCGTGACGGCTCCCGGCTGGGCCCGGTGCACGTCGCCGAATCCCCAGGCCTGGGTGTCGATGAGCGCGGGCGTCAGCTTGCCGTCGGTGGTCGGGACGGTCCACAGCTTGAGCCCTGCGCCCTTCTCAGGCGCCCCGCCCTCGTCGACGTTCACGTGCGCGGTCGCCGCGCACACGACCGCCTCCCACCGCCGGGTCATGGCCTGCAGCGCCACGACGTTCGCGCCCGTGCCGTTGAAGACGGGGAACACCTCTGCCGCCGGTCCGAAGTGGTCCTTGACCGCGTCGGCGAGGGCTGCCGTCACGTCGTCGTCGCCATACGCCACCTGGTGGCCGACGTTCGCGCGAGCGATCGCCTCGAGGACCTCGGGATGGATGCCGGCGTAGTTGTCGCTGGCGAAGCCGCGCCAGGTGGTGGATGTCATGACCGCGAGTATTCCGTAGACGAGAGGTCGATCCGCGCACCGTTGGCCACCTCGCCCTTGGCGAGCGTGGCCACGGTCTCCGCGAGGGTGTCGACATGGGTGTATCCGGACCACTGCCTGTCCGGCTGCGCGGCGATCATGTCGTACGTGAGCAGGGCTTTGACGGCCAGCGTGACCGCAGCCGCCGGGCTCTGCGAGAAGTGCTGCGCGACTCCGCCCATCCAGGCCTCCGCGGCCGCCTTCGCCGCGACGTAGGCGATGTTGCCGGCCGTGGGGCTGGCGACGGCGGTGCTCGTCACCATGAAGACGCGTCCGGCGGGAGCGGCCTTCACGTCGTCGCCGAAGGCCGCGGTCACGGTGGCGAGCGTGCCGACGATGGGGGGATGCAGTGCGGTCCAGTTCTCGACGGACTCCCGGCCGAGGCTCTTGGAGCCGCGCCAGCCGCCGACGAGGTGGACCAGGACGTCCATGCCTCCCAGGGAGCCGGCGAGTCGGTCGCGAAGGGCGCTGACCGCGTCGAAGTCGAGGAGGTCCATGCCGTGGGCCTCCGCCGAGTGCCCCTCGGCGAGCAGGGGAGCCACGGCGGCCTCGGCGGCCTCCGGGCGGGAGTCCACGACGACCACGTGGAAGCCGCGTCCGGACAGGGACCGGGCGCACGCCGCTCCGGCCGCTCCGGCCCCGGCCACCAGCGCGGCCCTGGGGGCGTTCATGCCGTGATCCCTGCGGTGGCCGCGATGGTCGCGGAGAGCTGGCGCTGCAGGGAGTCGTAGAAGACGTTGAGGGGGAACTCGTCGGGCAGGGCGGCCTCGACGAGATCGCGGGCCTCGCCTTCGACGGGCAGGCCGGCTGCGCCCTTGGCCCACGCGGAGGCCGGATGCGGCTCCACGAGGCTGCTGACGAACTGATGGACGGCGATCCACTGCGCGGTCCGTGAGCGGTCGATACCCGCCCGATAGAGCCCCTCGACCTCGTCGCACAGCCGGACCATCGAGGCGGTCAGTCGCGACCAGTCGATCGTCAGCATGTTGTCGGTCCAGCGCAGCACGTCATCGCGATGCAGCCAGGCGAAGATGACCTGGCCCCCCAGCGCGTCGTAGTTGCGCGTGCGCCCCCCGGTGATCGTGAAGCGGAAGAGGCGGTCGAAGACGATCGCATGCCGGATGAACCGGCCCAGATGCGGGCCACGCTGGTCGAGCACCAGCGTCTCGCGGTACGTCGCGAGGTCGCAGCGCAGCTCCTCGAGCGCATACATCCAGTACGGCATTCGCTGCTTGATCATGAAGGGATCGAACGGCAGGTCACCGTGGCTGTGCGTGCGATCGTGGATGAGGTCCCACAGCACGAACGTCTCCTGCGCCAGGCGCTGGTCGTTGAGCAGGAGGTCGACGTCGGGGGGCAGGGAGAGCCGGAGGGTGTCGGAGCTCGCGCGGGCCACCATGCGGAAGCGCGCGGCCTCGCGATCGCAGAAGATCCCGCCCCAGTGGAACTCCGGTGTGGCACTGGTGGCGACGGTCTCGGGGAAGAGGACGGCGGAGTGGGTGTCGTAGCCCCTGGTGAATCCGACGAACTCGATCGGCACGAAGGCAGCATTGTCGTAGGACGAGGCCTCCTGCTCGGCCAGCCAAGCGGGCCAGAAGGTGCGCGTCACGACGGCCTCGAAGTTGCGGTCGAGGTTGCCGTTCTGCGTGTACATCGGGAACACGGCCAGGTGCTCGATGCCGTCCTCGCGGCGGAGGTCAGGGCGGAACAAGGTGAGCGACGCCAGGAAGTCGGGCACGGCGAAGCCAGCGGTCGCCCAGGCCTGCAGGTCGACGATGGTGGCCGCGAGGTGGTCGGCCTGATGGGGGAACCGCGGGGCGAGGTCGGCGATGGCCGAGACCATGGCATCGACGTGTCCGCGGGCGACGTCGGCCGAATGGATCGAGAGGTCGATGGAGCCGTCCTTCGACTGCAGTGGGCGCAGCGACTCGACTGCGTCGTCGAGGTTCGCCCATGCGACGTCGTCGGCAATCCATGACGGGGAGGAGTCGCTCGGCTGTGCGTTCTCGGCACGACCGCCTGCGGCCCATGCGATGACGTTCAGCCACAGTCTTCGGTGGTCGAACTCGTCGATCGAATCGTCGCCGAACAGGTCCGAGTCCGAGCTGACGACGACGCGGCCCGCTGTCGTGGTGCTGGTCATCAGGAGCCCGGCACGGGCCGGATCGGCCTGCGACGAGGTGCGGGCCACCGACTCAAGGCGGACCACGTCGGCCGAGTCGAACTCCCGCAGGGTGCCGGCCCGGTAGAAGCAGGCCTGCGAGACCTCGGCGGTGAGGTCGTGCCTCGGTCCGCGGACGAGATCGGCCAGCACCCAGGTGGGCACGCCCTTGTGCGAGTGGGTCGGGTCCTGGACGGTGGTGTTGTCGATGACGATCCCGAACCGGACGGCGAGCTCGGCGAGGTTGTTCCCGTACTTCGCCTGCTCCGTCTCGGCGAGGATCACCAGCCCGCCGCCCGAGAGGACGAAGCGCTCGATCGCCTCGAATTCGTCTGATGTCAGCCAGGGCGAACCGATCCCGGTGGTGTGCTCCCAGGTGTCTGTCGCCGCGTGCGGGATCACGAGCACGTCGACGTCGGCGAGCGCAGCGTCGTCGAGGGCACCCTCGGCCTGCACCCGCACGGTGAAGCCGGCCTTGACGATCGAGGCGGCGGCCTGCGCGTACGACGCATCCGCAGGGTTGACGGTGTTCATCCGGGCAGCGATGTCGGGTCGTGTGGACCATGCCTGGCGGTGCGACTCGTCGACGAGGACGCGGGCGATCGGGCGCATGGCGACTCCTGGAAACGCTCGGCAGGGAGGGGATTTTGTGCGGATTCGACGCTACCAGAAAGGACAATCACCGTGCACCGCCGAAGGGCGCCGATGGATGTCCTCAGGCCGGCCGGCCCGCCCGGAGCCGCCGCACGGTGTACGTCATGGCGGCGACGATGGCCAGGAGCATGGCCCCCAGCGCGAACGTCACGGCGTCCCAGCCCATCGCCCCGGCGCGGATCACGAAGGCCGCTGCCATCATCAGCGCGGCGAAGCCCTGGAGGAACAGGGAGAACCTCAGCAGTCGCCGGGTCGCGTCGTCGAGCACGTGGCCATCCTGCCAAACGAGGCGCGCGGGCGACGCACGCGGAGGCGACGCGCTGCCTGCGCTACCCGTGCTCGGCCATGCTGCTGGCATTCCAGCAGGCGATGACCGGCTGCTCGCGCTCGTGCCCGAGTGCGGACAGCCGGGCCGGGTCCAGCGTGAACAGCCGGCCTTCGACGGCCGGCAGTCCCAGCCAAGTCGCGGTCAGGATGCGCAGGACGTGCGCGTGGGCCACGAGCATGCAATCGCCTCCGTCCGCGAGGACGGGCTGGCACTGCCCGATCACGCGCGTCACGCGCCGCGCGATGTCGTCGAGTTGCTCGCCTGGCGTCCGCCCGGCCGGCACCCGGTGGTCCCAGATGACCCACGCCGGGTCGCCGAGCTCGAGGCGGATATCAGCCGTGGTCCGGCCCTCCCAGGCGCCGTAGTCCCACTCGAGCAGGTCGGGGGTGAACTCGTCGGGGGTCAGGCCGGCCCGACGGGCCGTCTCCCGGGCGCGCACGAGTGGGCTGCACAGCACCAGGCCGGGCTGCAGCGCCGCCAGCTCCTCGGACAGCGCGTCGGCGAGCCGCTCACCTCGAGGGGTCAGCGGCAGGTCGGTGCGGCCCGTGTGCCTCCCGGCGCGGCTCCACTCGGTCTCCCCGTGCCTGATGAGCCAGATACGTGGCGCGGTCATGTCGCCCTTCTTCTTCGATCCCAGGAGAACACGCCGAGGGCCCCCAGCCCGGCGAGCAGCTGGGGCAGGAACCACACCAGCCGCCAGATCAGGTCCGCCGCAATCGCATCCGACGAGTCGGCGCCGAACTGGCGCAGGAGCAGCACCAGCACCGCGTCGACGGTGCCCAGGCCGCCTGGGGTGATGGGGAAGCTGGTCAGCAGCAGGGCGATCGAGTAGGCGGCGAACACCTCGACCCAGGTCAGCGGATCGGGGAAGGCGCCCAGGCCCGCCAGTGCGCAGACCAGCACGAAGTAGGGCGCGATCTGGGCGGCGGTATTGGTGAGGGTCAGTGCCTTCCATCGTCGACCCACCATCGCGCTGGCGTGCTCGTTGAAATCGACGAGGCGGGCGACCGCGTCGGGCGGCGTACGGTGCACGAGGCGCCACAGCGCGTTCGCCGGTCCCTGCAGCCGTTCGCCGATCCGGCGGGCGCTGTCCTGGCTTCGCACGATCGCGGCGATCGCGATGACCGACACGATCACCGCGGCGATTCCGGCCACCGCCGCCAGCGCGTATCCGGCGGCGGAACGGCCTTCGATGACGAGTAGCGCCACCGCGAGGGCAGGCGTGCCCAGGACCATCAGGTAGGTCCACATGGCGTCGGCGGCGACGGCGGCAGCGGCTGCCGGCGCGCTCACGCCATAGCTCGACAGGATCGAGTACTGCGTGCCGACGGCGATCGCGCCGCCGCCGGGGATGACGTTGCTGATCAGGAACCCGACCTGCCGGTCGACGAAGGCATGCCGGTAGGGCAGGTGCGGGATCGCCGCCATCGCCGTGAAGGGGTAGACGACGATGGCGGCCAGGCCGGTCAGGGCCAGGGCGACGAGCCAGGGCGCCGAGATGGTCGCCAGCTGCGCGAACGCCTCCTCGTAGGTGCCCATCTGCGGGAACAGGAAGGCGAAGACCGCGACCATGACGGCCAGGCCGACCAGGATCATGATGACCATCGACCGCCTGCTGCGGCGGGGTGGCGCCGCCGGGGTCGTCATGCGGTCAGCCTAGGGTGCGGGGCCTGGCCGTCCCGGACGGATTTCGTGAAAGCGCTTGCCTGCCCGTACACTCGTGGAGCCGCTGCGCCGCAGTGGCTGATCATCAGGCGCTGATGCGCCGCTCGCGAGTCTTGCTTTCTACGTGACCGAATCGGGTCGCCTTCTCAAGACGCGCTTGTCGTCTTGAATGGACTCTCTCATGTCTGCTGTGCCCAGTTTCGCCGACCTCGGCGTGTCCGCCGCCCTCATCCCCGCGCTGAAGCGCGGCGGGATCGAGTCGCCGCTGCCCATCCAGGTTGCCACCCTCCCGGACGCCATCGCCGGTCGTGACGTGCTCGGGCGCGGCCAGACCGGCTCAGGCAAGACCCTGGCCTTCGGCCTGGCGATGCTCACGCGCCTCGACGGCCGCCGCGCCCAGGTCAAGCGCCCCATGGGGCTCGTGCTCGTGCCCACCCGCGAGCTCGCGATGCAGGTCAGCGACGTGCTGAGCCCCTTGGCGCATACGCTCGGCCTCAGCGTGCGGCTCATCGTCGGTGGGATGCCGTACTCCAAGCAGATTCGCAGCCTCGAGCGTGGCGTCTCCGTGCTCGTTGCCACCCCAGGTCGACTCGTCGACCTGGTGAACCGCGGGGATGTCGACCTGTGCGACGTCACCGTCACCGTCCTCGACGAGGCGGACCAGATGGCCGACATGGGCTTCCTGCCGATCGTCCGCGAGATCCTCGACATGACCAAGCCCAACGGGCAGCGACTGCTGTTCAGCGCGACCCTCGACGGTGACGTCGACACGCTGGTCCGCAAGTACCTGCGAAACGCGGCCGTCCACTCGACGGCACCGGTGCACGCGCAGATCGACACCATGGACCACCATGTCCTCCTCGTGCACCCCGCGGACAAGGACCTCGTCACCGCGCAGATCGCCGCGCGTGACGGACGGACCATCTTCTTCATGCGCACCCAGGCGGGCGTCGATCGCCTGGCCGGACAGCTCGCCGCGCAGGGCGTGCCCGTCGGCGCGCTGCACGGCGGCAAGTCGCAGGCAGTGCGAACGCGCACGCTCGACGCCTTCCGCAAGGGCGACACTCCCGCGCTCGTCGCCACGGACGTCGCCGCCCGCGGCATCCACGTCGACGGCATCAGCCTGGTCGTGCACGTCGACTCGCCGACGGACCCCAAGGACTACCTCCATCGCGCTGGCCGCACTGCCCGCGCAGGGGAGTCCGGGACCGTCGTGACCCTCGCCTCCCCGAAGCAGCAGCGGATGGTCTCGTCGCTGACCAAGCGAGCCGGGGTCGACCCGTTCGTCCAGCGCGTCCGTCCGGGCGACCAGGCCCTGACCGACGTCACCGGCGCGCGCCAGCCCACGGGCATTCCGTGGATCGCGCCGGTCTCGCGGGACAAGAGCGAGTTCCGCACTGGCGGGCCGCGTCGCAGCTTCTCGCCGCGTCGTGGGGCCAGCGCCGGCACCGGCCGCACCTCCGGCCCGCGACGCAGCGCGGGCAGGTAGCCACCACCCGGCCCCGTTCGAACGCAGAACCCCGCCGACCTTGAGGTTGGCGGGGGTTCTGCGCAGGGAATTCGCCCGCCAACCTCAAGGTCGACGGGGTTCTAGGCCTCGAGCTCGGGGTGCTCGCCCTCCTCGACGGCCCGGCCGTCAGCGTGGCCGAGGTGGCCGGCGAGCCTGAGTCCATAGCCCACTGATGGCCCGATCAGCACGGCGAACAGCACGGTGCCGATGCCGACCGTGCCACCCAGCGTCCAGCCCAGCACGAGGACGAAGGCCTCGATCGCGAGGCGGACGCCGCTGATCGGCCAGCCGGTGCGCTGGTGGATGCCCGTCATCCAGCCGTCCCGAGGCCCCGGGCCCAGGTTGGCCGTCAGGTAGAGGCCGCTGCCGATGCCGATGATCACGATGCCGCCGAGCACGAAGGCCAGCCTGGCGGCGAGAGCGGACGGGACCGGGATGACCGTGACCATGATCTGGAGCGCGGTCGCGATGACCAGCACGTTGCAGACGGTGCCCAGGCCCGGCCACTCCCGCAGGGGAAGCCACAGCAGCAGCACCAGAACGCTGACGAGCAGGGTCGCCACGCCCAGCGAGATGGGCAGGCGGTTGCTCAGGCCCTGGGAGAGCACGGTCCAGGGAGCCACGCCCAGCCCGGACGCGACCAGCAGCGCCTCGCCCGTTCCGAAGATCCACTGGCCGACGACGACCACGATGAACGACGCGGGTCGGGTGCGCCAGCGCGACGACGACCGCCACCGCGTGACGGGAACGCTGTGCGAGGGCCGCAGGTAGGCGAGGCGCTCGGACGCCATCGGAGTCCGCACTAGCCGGTCGCCAGCGGCGAGGGCCCGGGCATCACGCGGACTGCGGCCTGCGCACTCCGGACTTGAGTCGCTCCGTCGCGGCCAGCGAGCGCCGGTGCCGGGTCTCGGGCTGCTTCGCCTCTGCGACCCAGCGGGCGTACTCGCGTCGGTGCGACGGAGCGAGCGCCTCGAAGGCCCCCTTCGCCTCCGGGTCGGTCCGCAGGCGGGCCGCGAGCTCCGGTGGAACCTCCGTCGCGCGCAGGCTGTCGTCCTTCCGGATGGCCACGTGCACCTCGTCGCCCGGCTGGACGCGGGCCTCCGCGCGGGCGGCGGCGTTGACCACGACGTGGTAGCCGTCGCCGTAGGCCTGGGTCGTCGTGCGCCACGTGTGCCCGTTGATGGTCACGCGCACGGGACAGCGGGCTCGGCCGAACAGGGCCTTCACGTCGAACGGGAGAGTGACGAAGGCGGACGAGCCCTTGGCGTCGGGGCGCCACAACGCCGCCACGAAGTCCACCTCGTCGGTCACCGGCCAAGTGTGCCCATCAAAGCGCTGACCCGCAGCCGATCCGGCCATTATGGTGTCGAGATGGTCACGATCAGGCGCGGAACCGGGCGACGGACGGTCCAGGGTGCGGTGGCGATGGTGGTCGCGGCGGCCCTCCTTTCAGGCTGCGGCGGCGGGTCCGCCGAGACCTCGGCCTCGGGCTCGGCCTCGGGCAGCGCGGCTGCTGCGGCCGGCAAGCAGGTCCTGCTCGACTCCCAGCAGCTCACCGTCCTCGACCAGCCGATCGCCTACCCGCGGAAGGGGTCCGCGCAGGTCTCGAGCGCCATCGTCTCGCTCGAACCCGGGCAGGAGACGGGATGGCACAAGCACAAGGTGCCGATGTTCGCCTACGTCCTGGAAGGCACGATCTCGGTCGAGTACGACGCGGGAGTGACCAAGGAGTACCCGGCCGGCACCGCCATCATGGAGGCTCAGGGTGTCTGGCACAACGGCACGAACAAGGGGGACGCGCCCGTGCGCATCCTCACGGTGTTCATGGGCGCCAAGGGTTCGAGGAACACCGTCGAGCGCACGCCCTGACCGAAGCGCCGCGCCGCGCGCGGGTGCCCTTGCCCTAGAGTCACGTGCGTGCTGAGCGTCGACGACTACCGGGCGGCCGTACTCGACGGGATCGGCGTTCTCGCCCCGCTCGAGATGCCGCTGTCGTCGGCCCACGGCTGCGTGCTGGCGATCGACGTGGCGGCTCCGTGGCCGCTGCCATCGTTCGACAACGCGTCGATGGACGGCTACGCCGTGCTCGCGGCCGATATCGCGTGGGCCAGCAGCGACAAGCCGATCGAGCTGACCGTCATCGACGATGTGCCGGCCGGCTTCCGGGCCACCGAGGCGGTGCGGCCGGGCACGGCCGTCCGGATCATGACCGGGGCACCGATGCCCGACGGCGCCGATGCCGTCGTCCCGGTGGAGAGCACCGATGGCGGCACCGAGGTTGTGCGGGTGACCCGCGGTGTCGATGTCGGGGCCTACGTGCGCCGTGCGGCGGGCGACGTCGTCGCGGGGGAGATCGTGCTCACGGAGGGGATGCTCATCGGCGCCCGCCAGATGGGCATGCTCGCGGCGGTGGGCTGCGGCCTGGTGTTCGTCCATCCACGGCCGCGCATCGCGGTGATCTCGACGGGGTCCGAGCTCGTCGAGCCGGGCCTGCCCCTGCGCCACGGCCTCATCAGCGACAGCAACAGCTACCTGCTGGTCGCGGCGGCGCGCGAGGCGGGCGCGGACGCGTACCGGGTCGGGCCGATCGTGGACGACGAGGCGCTGGTCCTCGAGGCTGTCGAGGACCAGTTGCACCGGTGCGACCTCATCCTCACCAGCGGAGGCGTGAGCATGGGCGCCTACGACCCCGTCAAGGCGGCCCTGGGCAGGCTGGGCACGGTCGAGTTCATGAAGGTCGCGATGAATCCCGGGATGCCGCAGGGCCATGGCTTCGTGGGAGAGGAGCACGTACCGATCATCACGCTGCCCGGCAACCCGGTCAGCAGCTATGTCTCGTTCGAGAACTTCGTCCGACCGGTGATCCGACGGATGCGCGGGCTGACCGAACTCATGCGTCCCAAGGTGCTGGCCCCGTGCGCCGCGGCGTTCCGGTCGCCAGATGGGAAGCGGCAGTTCGCCCGGGCCCGGTTCCTGCCCACCGGAGCAGTCCTGCCGTCGGGCACCGGACAGGGGTCGGATGTCATGGGCGGGCTTGCCGGCGCGGACGCGCTCATCGTCGTGCCCGAGGGCGTGACGCAGATCGCCATCGGCGACGTGGTCTCCGTCATCGACCTGCGTACCGCCTGAGCCTGCGCGGCCGCCGCTCGGAGTTCATGTTCGATTCATCCGAAAGGACGGCGCCCGACTCCGCGGAGCCACGCGTCGCCGATTCGCTAGCGACTCCTCGCTATCGAAAGGACCAACGTGCGCATCCGAACTCCGCTTGCTGCAGGGCTGGCCACCGTCGCCGTCTGCGCGATCAGCCTCCCCGCCAGCGCTGACTCGAACTTCCTCTACATGGAGCCGGCTTCGCCTGGCGTGACGCTCAAGGCGCTCGCGACAGCCGGTGACGTCATCGGCGGCGTGCAGTGGCAGGGCGTACCGGACGGCATCGGCGTCCTGCGCGACGGCGAGAACCTGACGGTCTTCGTCAACCATGAGCTGTCGGCCAGCAACAAGGTGGCCGCCGCCGTCAGTCACGCTGCCGGCGCATCGACCGCCTCCACGATCAGCGCCCTGAATCTCGACACGGCGACCGGTTCGATCACCGGAGCCCGCGACCTGCCGTCCACGGTTACCTGGTTCAACTACGCCATCGGTCAGGCGAGCGCGACCCCGAGTGCCCCGGCGGGCGCAGCGGCCAAGGACGAGTTCGGCGCCCCCCAGCACTCGAAGGCACTGAACCGGTTCTGCTCGGCGCACATGGCCCAGCCCGGCGACCTGAGCTTCACGTCGACCGACGCCGCTGGCAGGAAGGTCGTCCTCGGCTTCACCGGTCCGGCCTACTTCACGGGTGAGGAGGGCGGTGACGAGTCGCGGGCCTTCGTCTCGGACACCAGCGGCAACCTCTCGCAGCTGCCGAAGCTGGGCCTGGCGGCGTGGGAGAACTTCCTCGTCGCGCCTCGCACGGGCATTCGCACGGTAGTCATGGGCAATGAGGACGGCGCGGCCACGGACAGCCAGCTGTTCATGTACGTCGGCGAGAAGACCCGCGAGGGCCACTGGACGGATCGCGCGGGCCTGACGAACGGGCAGCTCTATGTCACGTCGGTGACGGGCATCGCCAACGACAACGCCTTCCGTGCGGCGGTGACGAAGGGCAGCGGGGCGGCCGTGACCTTCAAGCCCATCGACACGAACGTCAGCGGCAAGGAGCAGAACAACCAGGCGCGCGCGCTCGGCACCGAGCTCTCCCGAGTGGAGGACGGCGCGTTCGACCCGAAGAACCCCAACGACTACTACTTCGTCACGACCGAGTCGAACAAGGACCCGAAGGCGACTGCGCCGAACCCGGCCACTCCCAAGATCACTCGCGATGGCGGTGCACTGTGGCGCCTGCGGTTCAACGACGTCAAGGATCCGCTCGCGGGGGCGAGCCTGACCATGCTGCTCGACGGGACCGAGGCGCCCTTCCTCAACAAGCCGGACAACATCGACGTCGACTCGAGCGGCAATGTCCTCATCCAGGAGGATCCGGGAAACAACGACCACATCGCGCGTCTGGTGTCCTACCGCATCAGCGACTCGAAGGTCGGCGTCGTCGCGAAGTTCGTCGACAAGTACTTCGTGCCAGGCTCGCCGAGCTTCATCACCAAGGACGAGGAGTCGAGCGGCGTGACGGACGTGACGTCGTTCCTGCGCAAGGGCGATGCGGACACGAACAGCTACTTCGTGCTCGATGCCCAGGTGCATGCGCCGACTGCGGCTGCGCGCCCGGACCTGGCGGGGAACCCCAACGCCAAGGCCGCACTCGAGGCGGCCATCGAAGGCGGCCAGCTGTACCTGATGACCGTCGCGGACTGGTCGCAGGTCTACGGCTCGTAGCACGGCCGAAGGCGATGTGCGGGGAGGGCGAGCAGTGCGCCCTCCCCGCACATCCTTGTCGTTCGGGGAGCCTTCCCCCATCGTTCGACGTGACATTGCCGGCCGTGCACCTGTCGGATCTACCGTCGGCAAGTGACCCGCAACGCCGACGTTCCCTCGACCCTGCTGGCCCGGCTGCGCCCGTGGACCGTTCTCGGGTCCGGCGCGTTCCCATCGGCATCGGAGGGTCGGTGCTACGGCGTCCTGGACGCCGGCCGGGTCCGGGTGATCGCCCTGGACAGTCGCAACCCGCATGGGGGCGCGGGGGGCTCCATCGACTCGGATCAGTGCAGCTGGCTGGTCCGCCAGCTGGAGCTGAACAGGAACAGCTATGTGCTGGTGGCCTCCCGCGACTCGTCCTTCACCATGGCCAACCGCGCAGTGCTCTCGACCCTGCCTCCTCGGGTCCTCGGACCCGAGATCGTGTCGATCCTCCTGGCCCACTCGAGCGTGGTCGGCTGGGTGTCGGCGCAGCCCAGTGTGCTGGCAGAGCAGCGGCACGGGCACCTCGAGCATGGCTTCTGGGAGCTGCCGGCCTGGTCGTCGTCGGACCTGCACCGGCCATCGGTGGTCCTGGAGGTCCGGCGCGAGGGCGCCGGCCGGTCGCAGGCCGTCGTGATTCGCAGGTGCGAGATCGGCGGGCGCCCGGTGACGGGGAATCAGGAGTGGCGCCTGCCCGACCCGTTCGCTGACGGATCGGTCATGCCAGGAGCGCGGACAGCTCCTGCAGTCGCCCCTCGTTGATCGAGTACCAGGCCCACGTACCTCGCCGGCTGCGGCGGAGGAGGCCGGCGTCGGTGAGTACCCGCAGGTGGTGACTGACTGTCGGTTGCGAGAGGGCCAGCGGCACGGTCAGGTCGCAGACGCAGGACTCACCTGCCGGGCTGGCCTTGATCAGGGAGAGCAGTTGCAGGCGGGCTGGGTCGGCCACGGCCTTGAGCAGCCGCGCCAGGCTCTCGGCGCTGTCGCGATCGAGCGGCGTGGCCAGGCCCGTGGGGCAGCACGCCGGACCCGCGGTGACGCCGAGACTGCTGGCTCGAGCACTGGCCATCGGGGTCCCTTCGCTCGCGTTGACACGTATCTGCGCCGTGAGCAGACTGATCCATAGACAGTCATCTATGCAATCGGCAGCATACGCAGAGGGGACCAACCCGTGTCCACAGTCCCGCCGGACGGCGAGGCGGTCCTCCAGCGATTGTCAGTCCTCGACCGATTCCTGCCCGTGTGGATCCTGCTCGCGATGGCGGGCGGCCTGCTCCTCGGCCGGCTCGTCCCCTCGGTGCAGACCGCCCTCGACGCGGTCAAGGTCGGCCAGACCTCCCTGCCGATCGCCCTGGGCCTGCTGCTGATGATGTACCCGGTGCTGGCCAAGGTGCACTACGAGGACATGAGCCATGTCACCGGTGACCGGAAGCTGCTGTGGCTCTCGCTGCTGCTGAACTGGGTGATCGGTCCGCTGCTGATGTTCACCCTCGCCTGGGCATTCCTGGCCGACTACCCGGAGTTCCGCACGGGGCTGATCGTCATCGGACTCGCGCGGTGCATCGCCATGGTGCTCATCTGGAACGACCTGGCGTGCGGTGACCGCGAGGCCGCCGCCCTGCTCGTGGCGATCAACTCGGTGTTCCAGATCCTCGCCTACGCGCTGCTCGGCACCTTCTACCTGAGGATCCTGCCCGGCTGGCTGGGCCTGGACACCCAGGACGTCCAGTTCTCGACCTGGGAGATCACCAAGGCCGTCCTCATCTTCCTCGGCATCCCGCTCGTCGCCGGCTATCTCACCCGTCGCATCGGCCTGCGCACCAAGGGCAAGGAGTGGTACGAGCGGTCGCTCATCCCGTTCATCTCGCCGTTCGCGCTCTACGGCCTGCTGTTCACGATCGTCGTGATGTTCGCCCTGCAGGGGGAGGCCATCACCTCCGACCCTGCATCCGTCATCCGGATCGCCATCCCGCTCCTTGCCTACTTCGCCATCATGTGGGGCGTGTCCTTCTTCCTCGGCCTGCGGTCCCGCCTGGGCTACCCCAAGACCGCGACCCTGGCCTTCACCGCCGCCGGCAACAACTTCGAGCTCGCGATCGCCGTGAGCATCGGCGTCTGGGGCGTCACCTCCGGCCAGGCCCTCACCGGGGTGATCGGGCCCCTCATCGAGGTCCCGGCGCTGGTCGGCCTGGTCTACGTCTCGCTGTGGCTGCGGCGTCGACTGACGTACGAGCGAAGCCGTTAACCGGCTGTTCACCTGCTGTTCCCCAAGGCGTCGACTGATTCCCGTGCGCCATCCACCGAGCCCCAACACACTCGGCTCGCCGAGGGGCGTCGTTGGGAGACCGTTAACCCTGAGTCCATCTTCGGGCGCTTCCAGGCAATAGCGTGACATCGAGTCCCTTGACGGGGCACATAGAAGGGATCGGGTCGCGTGGACGTACTTCTGATCAGCGTGGCGGCGGTTGTCGTCATCGCGCTCATCTTCGACTTCACCAACGGCTTCCATGACGCGGCCAACTCGGTGGCCACCGTCGTCGCCACCCGCGCCCTGCCCGCCAGATGGGCCCCGGCATTCTCCGCCTTCTTCAACTTCCTCGCCTACTTCGTCGTGGGCACGGCGGTCGCGAACACGATCGCCAAGACGGTCAAGGCCGACTACGACGGAGTCGCGATCGCCTTCGCCGCGCTCTTCGCCGCGGTGGCCTGGAACTACGTGACCTGGAAGTTCGGCATGCCGTCCTCGTCGAGCCACGCCATCATCGGCGGACTCGTGGGCGCAGGGCTGGCGGCCGGCGGATTCGACGCGATCGACTGGACGAGCGTCCAGAAGGCGGCCATCGGCATCGTCCTGTCGCCCGCGGTGGCGTTCGGCATCGCGTTCGCCGCCATGTACGTCGTCCTCGGCATCCAGCGGGCGTTCAAGATGCACGACAACCACCCGGTGTTCAAGGGCCTGCAACTGGTGTCCGCCGGAGCTGTCTCATTCGGTCACGGTGCCAACGACGCGCAGAAGACAATGGGCGTCATCGCGGCACTCATGCTGGGTGCCGGCTATACCCAGTTCGACGCCGACGGCAAGACCGTCATCGTCCCGGAGTGGGTCGCCCTGTCCGCCTACGCGGCGATCGCGCTGGGCACGCTGTGGGGCGGCTGGAAGATCATCGAGACGATGGGCCTGAAGCTCACGACCCTGCACGCGAACTCGGGTCTGGCCGCGAACATCGGCGCGACGACCGCGATCTTCGGCGCGACGGCGGTCGGCATGCCCATCTCCACGACGCATGCGGCCGCCTCATCCATCGTCGGCGGCGGCGTGGCCTCGGGCAAGGGCGCCAACTGGAAGGTCGTCGGCGAGATGGTCGTCGCCTGGGTGGTGACCATCCCGGCTGCTGCGACGGTCTCGTTCCTCATGTTCCACCTGACCCAGCTGCCGACCGTCCTCGCCTGGATCTGCGTGTCCGCGGCCGTGCTGGCCTTCGCCGCCTGGGCGGTGTGGCAGATGATGCACACGATCCATGCGGACGACGTGGAGGCCGAGATCCCCAAGGAGGAGGTCCTGGCAGAGCCGCTGCCCGGGCATCCGCACCTCGAAGGCCACGGGCCGGTCGAGTGACCTGATTCACCTGCTGTTCACCCGGGGTTGGGCAGTCGGTCACATAAGTGCCTCTTTGGCGTCACGCCGACGCTCCACCGTTGCTTCCATGGCATCGACTGGCACCGACGTGATGCGCGACCTGCAGTCGGCCGCAACGTCGCACCGTGGCGATCGGGTCTTCAACCGGGTGATCACTGCGGCCGCGTTCACTGCGCTCGTCGTTCTCGCCGGCATCGCGATCTTCCTGGGAGTACAGGCAGTCTCGGTACTGCAGACCCAGGGCCTGTCCTTCCTCACGACGACCGCATGGGACATCAACACGGATCCGCCGACGGCGGGCATCTGGGGAATGCTCTACGGCTCGGTCCTCCTCGCGGCCATCGGCCTCGCGATCGCCGTGCCGGCGTCCCTGCTTCTGTCGATCTTCATGGTCTTCATCGCGCCCAAGAAGGTCGCGTCCGCGCTGACCAATCTCATCGACCTCATGGCGGCAATCCCGTCGTCATCCTCGGGCTGTGGGCCTTCTACATCCTGAACCCGACGGCCGAGGAGTGGCAGGAGCTGCTCAACAGGTACCTCGGATGGATCCCCATCTTCGAGAACACGTCGGGCAACTACCTCGGGACGCCCTTCATCGCGGGATTCGTCCTGGCGATCATGATGATCCCGATCGTGACCTCGGTGACGCGCGAGGTCCTCAACCGAACGCCTCCGGAGCTCATCAATGCGTCGGAGGCCCTCGGCTGCTCCCTGTGGACGATGCTGCGGTACGTGGCCCTGCCCTACGGTCGCGGTGGGATCGTCGGAGGCATCATGCTGGGCCTGGGACGCGCCCTGGGCGAGACGATCGCGGTGTTCTTCGTGCTCAAGATCGTCTTCGACACGAACTGGTACCACATCATCGAGTCCGGCGGCGGATCCGTGGCGACGCTGATCGTGTCGCGGTTCGGCGAGGTCTCTGGGGACTACGAACTCAACCTGCTGCTGGCCGCCGGCTTCTTCCTCTTCCTCGGGACCCTCGTGGTCAACGTCATGGCCAACGTGATCGTCGCACGCACGGGAAGGCTGCAGAAGTGAGCACCGTCACCTTCAACCCGGAGACGCTCCCCGACCTGCAGAAGCAGAGGATCCAGCACCCCTGGCGAAGGCATCAGCCGAAGTTCACCGTGTCCATCGTGCTCGCCGTCGTTGTCCCCTTCGCGATCATCGCCGCCCTGTTCCTCATGTCGGATGTCCCGGGCGCGATCATCATCACGGTCATCTACCTCCCCCTCCAGCTCCTCGCCTCAGCGATCGCCGCAGTGGCGACGAAGGGCAAGAGGGGGATCGTCGACTCGATGATCATCGTGAACGCCATCGGAGCGACGGTCTTCAGCATGGTCCTGCTGTTCTCCGTCCTGGGCTCCCTCGTCATCCGCGGCTGGCAGGCGCTCAGTGCGCACTTCGTCTACCAGAACAACGTCTACATCAGCCCGAGCACTCCCCTGGAGTACGGCGGCATCGGGCATGCGATCCTCGGAACCTTCATCATCGTGGGGATCTCGGCGCTGATCGCGGTACCGGTCGGAGTGGCGACGGCGATCTACATCACCGAGGTGCGCGGCCGTGCCGTCCCCTACGTGCGGTTCTTCGTGCAGGCGATGAGTGGCGTGCCGTCGGTGGTCGCCGGCCTGTTCATCCTGACCCTCGTGGTCGCGACGGACTCCCTCAGCCAGAGCGCACTGGCCGGTGGCCTCGCGTACGCGATCCTCATGCTGCCGACCGTGGCACGGACGGCCGAGGAGGTCCTGAAGCTGATCCCCGACGACCTGCGCACCGGGGCCTTGGCGCTCGGCTCGACACGGGCGCGCACGGTGCTCAGGGTTGTCCTTCCGGCCGCCAAGACCGGCATCATCACGGCCGTCATCCTGGGTATCGCCCGCGTGATCGGCGAGACCGCGCCCCTGCTGCTGGCAGCCGGCAACAGCGACCAGACCGTGCTCAATCCGTTCAACTCGCCCATCGCCTCGATTCCGACGTACATCTTCAACAACGTGGCCCTGCCCTACCCGGACGCCGTGACCCGCGCGTGGGGCTCGGCACTCGTCTTGATCATCCTCGTCGCCATCCTCTTCGCCGCGGCTCGCATTCTCGGACGCGGTCGCATCGGCACCAAGAGATAGGAAGATCCATGTCTACAGCTGAGTACGAGGAGGTCGACACCATCGACAGCGTCGAGGATTTCGAGTCAGTGCTGGCGGCGTCCCCCGAAGCGCGTCCGGTGAGAGCCGAGATGGAGGCACGCGACATCAGCGTGTGGTTCGGCAAGCGGAAGGTCCTCGAGGGCGTCAACATCGCGTTCCCGAAGAACTCGGTGACGGCCTTGATCGGTCCCTCCGGCTGCGGCAAGTCGACCTTCATCCGCACGCTCAACCGGCTGCACGAGCTGATTCCGGGCGCCGCTCTCGCCGGCTCCGTCCTGTACGAGGGCAAGGACATCTACGCCTCCGATGTGGACCCGGTGCACATCCGCCTCAATATCGGCATGGTGTTCCAGAAGCCGAACCCCTTCCCGAGCATGACCATCCGCGGCAACGTGCTGTCCGGGCTGAAGCTGTCGGGAATGAAGCGGCCGAACCACGACGAGATCGTGGAGCAGACCCTGACCGCGGCCGGGCTGTGGACCGAGGTCAAGGACCGCTTGAACCATGCGGCGGGGGACCTCTCGGGTGGCCAGCAGCAGCGCCTCGTCATCGCCAGGGCCCTTGCCGTGCAGCCGCACGTGCTGCTCATGGATGAGCCCTGCTCGGCACTCGACCCCGCATCCACGCTGAAGATCGAGGAGACGATCCGCGCGCTGTCGGCAGACATCACGATCATCATCGTGACTCACAACATGCAGCAGGCGGTCCGGGTCTCGGACAGCACCGCCTTCTTCCTGGCGGCGGAGAACGAGCCGGGGCACGTCGTGGAGCAGGGACCGACCACCGAGATCTTCGGCAATCCGCAGGATCAGCGCACCCTCGACTACGTGAACGGTCGGTTCGGTTAATCCGCTGTTCATCTGGTCACGACCTGTTCACCTCATCGCCCCCGTCCGGCCATGCTGGGCGACCCTACGCGTCACTTGGCCTTCCTAGCGTCTGACTCGAAAGCAAGCGATCCCAATGAAGGAGAAACCCGTGCGTCGCACTCTCGCGATCCTCGCCTCCACCGCCGTGGCTGTGTCCACGGTGGCCCTGGCCGCTCCGGCCCGGGCCGCCGAGAACATCCCCTCCGGTGGAGCGTCATTCCCATACGTCTTCATCTCGCAGTGCGCCGCGGACTTCAACGCGTCGCAGAAGAACTTCTCGATCCAGTACACCTCGACGGGCTCCGGCACCGGCAAGGGCAACTTCGCCAAGGGCACTTTCGTCACGGCGATGACGGACAGCAAGTACTCGTCCGGCGAGCCCTCCTGGGACTGGGAGTACATCCCGGCCATCGGTGGAGCCATCACCGTGCCGATCAACCTGAAGAACAAGACGACCGGCCGCACCCTCGGATCATCCATCCAGCTCAGGCAGACGACGCTGGCCAAGATCTTCTCGGGCAACATCACGAAGTGGAACCACCCCGAGATCCTGAAAGACAACCCGCGCATCAAGGCGTCGCTTCCCGCCACGCCGATCACGATCTCGTACCGCTCCGACTCGTCGGGCACCACGAACAACTTCCTGCAGTACATGAACGCGTGGGCGCCGAGCATCTTCTCGAAGGTCCAGGACGACATGTCCACCGCGTTCCCGGGCGGCAGGCCTCCGGCCAACTCGGTCGCCGGCAAGGGCAACTCGGGGGTCATGGCGAACGTGCTCGCCAAGGAAGGCACGATCGGCTACGTGGACCTCGGCGATGCCAAGGGCTACCCGTCGGCGCGCATCCAGAATGCCATGGGGCAGTTCGTCGCACCGTCCTCGGCGTCGGCCGCGAAGAACCTCGCGAACCAGTCCAACGTCGCGGCCAACGGCCTCGTGACGCTGAACTACAAGAACCGGGTCTCGGGTGCCTATCCGATGGCGATCTTCAGCTACGCCCTAGCACGCACTGACGGCAAGGGCCCGAACGGCCTCGGCGTCCGTCAGTTCTGGGACTACGTGCTCCAGAAGTGCGGCCCGTCACGCGCGGCATCGCTGGGCTACGTCCCAGTTGCCGGCAAGGTCCTGTCGACCGCCAAGGGCCTGGTCCAGAAGATCAAGTAGTCGCTGACGCCACACGGCAGCCAGCGCAAGCGAATAGCAGCGAACAAGGGTGAGGGCGATGCCTCGGAAGTTCCATGGAGTCCGAGGCGTCGTCCTCACTGCTGTCGGAGCGGCGGTTCTCATGCTCTCCGCCTGCACCCCACCGCTGCCGCCCGACGTGCTTGCGGCCCAGGCCGAGGCGCAGATCACCTGCCAGACTGGCGGCACGCAGGTCGCTGTCGCCGAGACACTCGCCGGGACGATGGACGCGGTCGGTGTGGGCCTGCTGGGGGTGTGCCCGGAACAGACGGTGACCGAGACGACCATCGACGAGGGCGCACCGGTGCTGCTCGTCGACAAGACGCCGACGCCGGCCGACATCGCGGCGTTCACGGCGGCCAGCTGCCCGACGGGAACGCCGATCGTCGTGCCCGCCTTCGCCTATCCCGTGACGATCGCCTACAACGTCATCGGCCTCGAGGGAGTCGTCATGACTCCCGAGATCGTGGCCGGGATCCTCGGCGGGACCATCACGACGTGGGAGGACCCGCTGATTGCTGCGGCCAACGAGGGCTTCGACTTCACCGCGCTGCCGCCGCTCACGGTGATGAGCGTGGAGTCGCCCCAGGGTTCGGTGGAGGCCATGACCGCCTGGCTGAGCCAGCAGGTGCCCGGAGACTGGACCAAGGGGACTGTCGGTACCCTCGAGGGCACGCAGACCTTCGCCACGACCGCGGACATGATCGCCGAGATGACGGCGATCGAGAGTTCCATCGCCGTGCTGCCCGTCTTCCAGGCCTTCAACAACGTCCTCGCGACGGCCAACCTGCCGGTCACGCTCGATGACGGCTCCGAGCTGGTCGTCACGGCCGACGACGTGCAGCTGTACAAGGTGGGCTCGGGTGCCACCACCGTCACGACGGACGAGGCGGGCAACATCTTCGCCAGTCCAGCAACAGGCGGCAAGCCGGTTGCCGGCAACTTCGACATTGCTTCGTCGAAGATCGTCCTCGCCGAGGGCCAGCCGCTGGTCGGCTGGCCGGTGCTCGGGTACGCCCACATGCTGATTTGCGACGGTCCGAGCGATCCGAATCCGCTCTCCTTCGCCCAGTACATCGTGCGGCTGGCCGGCCAGGGGGCCCTCGAGACGTTCGGCGTCACGCCGATGCCGGAGCCGCTTCGCATCCAGGCATTCCTTCCGCTCAAGGTGACGGTCGATCCGAACGCGCCTCTCGCCCCGACGGGCGCGAGCCCGAGCGGGAGCCCGAGCACCGGCTGACTGCCGATCCTCCAGCCTTGACCCTCCCCGGGCGAACGAGCAAGGCGCGCCGCTCCCGGGGGGAGCGACGCGCCTCGGCGCGGAGGGGGTCAGATGAACAGCATCTGGGCGCCCTCGGTGAGGACGATGAAGTCGCTGGCGTTGATGATGTCGTCGACGCCGTCGTAGAGGTCCTCCTTCTTGAGGTGATTCATGTCGACGCTCATGCGGCACGCCCACAGGTGGCCGCCGGACGCCTTGATGAGCTCGAGGAACTCGGGCACCTCGGGAACGTCGAGGCCCGCGATCGACTTCTTCATCATCTTGGTCGCCATGGTTGTCATGCCGGGGAACGGCGTGATGGCCTGCGGCATGTGCGCCGCGGTGTTGCCGACGGGACTGAACTTCAGGTTCTCCATGTGCGCCTTGGTGATCATGTCCAGGCCCCAGAAGGTGAAGAACAGGTGCAGTTCCACGCCCTCGCCGAGAGCGGCGTTGCCGAGGATCAGCCCGGGGTAGGCCATGTCCAGGCTGCCCTTGGAGCAGATGATGGCGAGCTTGCGTCCCTCGGATGCCTCGTCGTCGAACGACGGGACGATCATGTCGTTGGTCATGTCAGTACCTCTCTGGGCCTCTCGGCCGATCAGACGCAGCCGTGCGGCTTGGGCAGCCCGGCGATGTAGGCCATCTTCTTGGCCGGCTTCTTGGGGAACAGGACGAACAGCTGCTTGGTGTCCATTCCGCCGACGGTCGACACGCGGCGGATCGTGGGCGTCTCGCCCTGCGCCTTGAAGTCCTCGCGCAGGAAGCGGATGGCCTTCCAGTGCTCATCGGTCATGTCCACGCCGATCGCGGTGGCGAGGGCCGTGCCCATCTCCTCGTCCCACTGGTCGTACACGGTCATGAAGCCCTCGTCGTCGACGGACACTTCGCGTCCGTTGATGGTGGTGGTAGGCATGGCGTGCTCTCTCCTTGTCGGTTACTTGGATGCGATCAGGTCTGTGCGCTTGCCGGACAGTGACATCAGGCTGCTGATGGGCAGCGGCCGCCCAGGCATCAGCATGTTCCAGTAGACCCAGCGGAAGCCGAGCTTCCCGATGTGGTTGAGACGGCTCTCCTTCAGCAGGCCCATCGGACCGACTGAGCCGTAGGGGAACCTGCCGGGCAACGGCTCGGTGTCGTAGTTGAAATCGATGAGCATGGCCTTCTTGTCACCGGTCTCGATGAAGCAGTTGGCGTGCCCGTCGAACTTGTGAGTCATCTCGCGACCGGCGATCAGCTGAACGAAGTTGTCCATGAAGATGTCGACCTCGAAGTGCGCAACGGAGCCGGCCTTCGAGGCGGGGATGTCGTTTGCGTCACCAAGCGCGAAGATGTTCTCGTGAGCCTTGGACTGCTGGGTGAACTTGTCGACGGGCACCAGGTTCAGGTCATTGCCGAGCCCTGACCGGGCGATGTAGTCCGCCCCCATGTTCAGCGGGATCGTGACGAGCAGGTCGAACGGCACCTCGGTCTCGTCGTACGCGACGATCTTCCTGCCCTCGGCGTCGACGCTCTCGATCATGAAGTCCGGGACGACCGTGATGCCCTTCTGCTCGAGCGTATTGCCGAAGGCCTCGGCAGCGATGGGCTTGGTGAACGCGGCGTCGAGCGGCGTGACATACGTGATCTCGACGGCGTCGCGCATCCCCTTTCCCCTGAAGAACGCATCCGCGAGGAACGCGAACTCCAAGGGGGCCACCGGGCACTTGATGGGCATCTCGGTGATGTGGATGACGAGCCTGCCGCCGGGCCAGCTCTTCAGCTTGTTGGCCAACGCCACTGAACCGTCGTAGGAGTAGAACTCATGGACGCTGCCGCCCATGTCGTCGAGCATGCCCGGTGTCTGGTCAGGCCGGGGAGTGACACCCGTGGCGATGATGAGGTAGTCGTAGGCCAGCCGCTGACCATCGGTCAGCAGGACGGCACCCTCATCGGCCGCGACGGTGTCGATCTCGCCGTAGACCAGCGAGACGCCCTTGCTCAGGAACTTCCGTCGGCTCTTGGTGACCTGGCTGGGCTGGTAGGTGCCGAAGGGCATGAACAGGTAGCCGGGCTGGTAGCGGTGATTGTCGTCGGCGTCGACCACGGTCACGGACCACTCGCTCACGGGCAGTGCCTTGCGGAGCTTGTTGGCGGCCATGGTTCCCGCGGTGCCACCACCGAGGATCAGGAGTTTTCTCATACCCCCAAGGGTATGTGAATCCCTTCACATGAAGCAGGGTCGTTGTGCCCCGGAAAATGGACCAAGGTCCCGAGGCGGTCAGTCCCTCAGTGCTTTCCCAGCATCTTCCTGATGGTCATCCGCGGGATGGACGTGACCCGCGCGACCTTGTTCTCGGACAGGATCCCGTCGTGGACGACCTGCGATACCAGCGCGGCCAGCGCGTCCCGCTCCGCCCGCTCGCGCTTCTTGGCCGCGTGCCACTTCTTCGTCGCGGCCTCGAGCGCATCGGCGGCGTCGGCCGCGCTGCCTGCCGGCGGCTTGGCCATCCGTCAGCCGGACAGCTGGTCGGCGAGTGGCGCGAGCGACTCGTGCAATTCCCGCCACTCGAGCGCCTCGTCGATGAAGGGCGTGTCGTGCCGCACCCCGCACGCGCAGTCGAGGGTGAATCGGCAGCGGCCGGAGTCGAAGTCGGACGTCACCCGATGGGCGCGCAGGTCCGCGGACGGACGCGTGGAGGTGACGATGTGTCGGGCGTGTCGGAATCGGAAGGTCATGGCGCCCCCCTTTCGTCTAGGCCTAGACAGTATAGGCATAGACACAACTGCGCCGCGCGCCAAGACACGCCGGCCGTCACCCGGATGGGTGCCGGCCCTCGGCGCGCAGGCGCTAGTGACCCGAGGTCGAGTGGCCGCCGGCCTCGTCGAGGCGCAGCCACGAGGCGTGGATCTCCTTCTCGGCTTCGACGCGCCCGACCCACGTGGCACCCTCGACGCTCTTGCCCGGCTCGAGGTCCTTGTAGACCTCGAAGAAGTGCTGGATCTCCAGGCGGTCGAACTCGCCCACGTGGTGGATGTCGCGCAGGTGCTCGAGACGGGGATCGCCCGCGGGCACGCACAGCACCTTGTCGTCGCCACCGGCCTCATCGGTCATGCGGAACATGCCGACCGCGCGGCACCGGATGAGGACGCCCGGGAAGGTGGGCTCGGCAGTCATCACCAGGGCGTCGAGCGGGTCGCCATCCATGCCGAGGGTGTTCTCGATGAAGCCGTAGTCGTGCGGGTAGCGGGTCGACGTGAACAGCATGCGATCAAGCCGGATGCGACCGGTCACGTGGTCCATCTCGTACTTGTTGCGGCTGCCTGCCGGGATCTCGATGGTGACGTCGAAGTCGAGCGGTTGCACTGCTGCCTCCTGGTGTTCCGCGACGGGCGCGGCGGTTGACTGTCTCCTCGGGCTCAGTGCCCATCGTGCCCTAGTCTTCCGTACGTCTCGGCGTGAGGAGATGCTGGTGCGACGAACGACCCGTGCGTGGACGGCGACCGCGATCTCGATCGTGCTGGCTGTGAGCCTGGGCGCCGGCGCTGCGAGCGCGCTCTCCGGCGACGGTGCCCCCCCGGCCCCGGCGCCGGCCGTTCTCACGCCGGTCGACCTCACCGATGCCTCGGGGCCAGCCCCGACGCGGGCCGGCGTGGCCCGAGCCGTCGGTGGCCTGGCCTCGGCAGGACTGGCGGCGACGTCGATCCTGGTCGTCGATCCCGCTACCGGCACCGTCCTGTACGACCGCAGATCGGGACGGCCGCAGATTCCCGCCTCGACGGCGAAGCTAGCGACGGCGGCCGCCGCCCTCGAGGTGCTGGGGGCGCAGACCCGGATCCCCACGGTCGTCCTCCGGCATGGCGACATCGTGTACCTCCTCGGGGGAGGAGACCCGACGCTCGTGCGCCAGCACGGCGGCAACCCGCTGGCCGGCGGGAGCGCCTCACTGCGCGAGGCGGCGCGCCTGGCGGCCGCCGGCCTCGGCGGCGCCGCTTCGGTGCGCCTCGTCTACGACGACCACGCGTTCCGGGGCCCGCTCCTCGGACCGGGCTGGTCCACCTCGTACCCCGCTGCGGGCGTTGCCGCCCCGGTGACCGCGCTCGTCGTCGACGGCGGTCGCGTTCGGCCGGGCTCGTTCTCGCGCGTCGAGGATCCCTCACAGCAGGCGGCGACGGTGTTCGCCGGCTACCTGGGCAGCGCAGGAGTGAAGGTCACGGAAGTGACCAGCGGACGGGTCGATGAGGCTGCCACCGAGATCGCGCGCGTCGAGTCGCCGCCGATCGCGGTGATCGTCGAGCGGATGCTCACCGACTCGGAGAACAACTACGCGGAGGCGCTCGCCCACCTCACCGGCGCGAAGCTGCTCGGCAGGCCGACGTTCGCCGGCGGAGCAGCCGCCACGACGAAGGCGCTGACGACCCTGCGGATCGACACGACGGGACTGTCCCTGGTCGACGGCAGCGGCCTGTCGACTCGTGACCGGTTGCCCACCCGACTGCTCGCGGACGTGCTCACGTCCGCCGCACTCGGCACGGAGCCGTCCCTGGCGTCGATCGGACCGGGGCTTCCGGTTGCCGGGCTGACCGGGACTCTCGCGGATCGGTTCGACACCCAGGCCACCGAGGGCGGCCGGGGGTTCGTGCATGCGAAGACCGGCACGCTGACCGGGGTCGTGTCGCTGGCTGGCACCGTCCAGGATGCCGACGGGCGCGTCCTCGTCTTCGCGATGATCGCCAACGACGTGGCGTCCTTGAACCACGCGCGCGACTCGATGGACGGGATCGCGAGCCGCCTTGCCGGCTGCGGATGCTCATGACGCATGATGGACTTCCAACGAAGGGATGCGCGCGATGATGCCCGTGCTGCTGCCGGTCAACCAGTTCGACCACTTCTACCGGGGAGGCGATCGCATTGGCGCCCTGCGCCATGGCCCGGGCGGTCCGCAGCGCCCGGAGGAGTGGCTGGGGTCCACGACCGCCCGGTTCGGGCAGGCGCCGCAGGGCTTCAGCAGACTGCCGGATGGGCGACTGCTCATCGAGGCCGTGGAGGACGACCCGTCGGCATGGCTCGGTCCAGACCACGTGGCCCGATTCGGGACGAACACCGAGGTGCTCGTCAAGCTGCTCGACCTGAACCAGCGGCTGCCCGTGCACCTGCACCCCAACCGGGCCTTCGCGAGGACCCATCTCGGGCTCGCGCACGGCAAGACGGAGGCGTGGTACGTGCTCGACGCCCCCGAGGGCGGCGAAGTCGGCGTCGGCTTCAAGGAGGAGATGACGCTCGAGCAGGTCTCGAACTGGGTATCGAACCGCGACAGCCAGGCCCTGCTCGACGCACTGCGGACGAGGGTCGTGCGTCCCGGTGACGCGATGCTGGTGCCCTCCGGGTTGCCGCACACCGTCGCCGCAGGGGTCTTCGTGGTCGAACTGCAGGAGCCGACTGACCTGTCGATCCTGCTGGAGTGGCAGGGCTTCGCCGTTGACGGGACCAAGGACGGCCACCTCGACCTCGGCTTCGACGCCGCGCTGCAGGCCGTCGACCTGTCAGCGGTCTCCGCGGCCGACCTGGACGCCCTCGTACTCCCGAAGGAGAGCATCGAGCGGGCCGGACTCGCCTCGGCGATGCCCGCCGCTGCGGACGCCTACTTCCGCGCCCACCGATTCGATGCCGGCGCTGGACCGGTGGTGGTCGAGGCCGGGTTCGCCATCGTGCTGGTGCTGGAGGGCACGGGAGTCCTCGCCAGCTCCGCCGGCTCGATGGAGGTGTCGAGAGGCGACGTGGCGCTCGTCCCGTTCTCGGCCGGGGAGTATGCGCTGCACGGCCGGCCGCAGGGGGCGCCGCTCGTGGGCGTCGTCTGCCGTCCGCCGGCCCCTGACGCACCGCGCGACGTGCGCTGATGGGCTCCATCGCATGACAGAGCCCATCGACTGGGACCTTGCGGTCGCCACCGCCAGCCGCCTGGCCCCTAAGGGTCCGGAGATGCCCGCCGCGGAGGCGCGCAGCGCCGTTGCCATGCTGCGCGACCTGGCCCGTGAGGCCGTCGAGCCCGTGCGGCGCATGACCGGACTCGTGGCGCCGGAGTCCATGCCGGCCGTGGTCGTCGATCGCCCCGGCTGGATCGCGTCGAATGTGGAGGGGATGCGGATCGTCCTGTCGGCATGGGACGAGCTGACGCAGAAGACGGACGCGGCTCCCGCGGTCATGCGCAGCCTGGGGTCGCGTGGGACCGCCCTCCAGCTGGGCGTGGTGCTGGCATGGATGTCCGGCAAGGTGCTCGGCCAGTACGAGGCGTTCACGGAGGTCGGCACGCCCGGCCGGCTGCTCCTCGTCGCGCCGACGATCGTGAGCGTCGAGACCCAGCTGGAGGTGCCGTCCAGGGACTTCCGCTTCTGGGTCTGCCTGCACGAGGAGACCCACCGGGTGCAGTTCGGGGCGGTGCCGTGGCTGGGCGAGTACCTCGCCGAGCGGATCTCCGCCCTGCTCGACGCCTCCGACCTGAGCTCGCGCGAGACCCTCCAGAAGCTGGTGGCCTTCGGCTACGCGCTCATCCGCTCACTTCGATCCGACGCCGAGGCCAGCGTCATCGAGGCCATCCAGACGCCCCAGCAGAAGGTCATCTTCGACGAGCTGACGGCCCTGATGTCACTTCTCGAGGGGCATGCCGATGTGGTCATGGACGACGTCGGACCGGCGGTCATCCCCTCCGTGGGGCTGATCCGCGAGCGCTTCACCACCCGTCGTGAGCAGCCGGGCACGCTGGACTCCTTGGCACGCAGGGCCTTGGGGATGGACGCCAAGATGCGGCAGTACAGCGACGGTGCCGCGTTCGTCCGGCACGTCGTCGATCGCGTGGGGATGGACGGCTTCAACCGGGTCTGGGCCTCACCCGAGAGCCTGCCTTCGAGGGCGGAGATCCACGAGCCGGCCAGCTGGCTCGATCGGGTCGGCCGCGCCTGCGTCGCGTGAGGAGCGCAGCCCCGTGAGCCGGAGGAGCGCCTCCGACCAGCTGGTCGCCGCCCGAACGGCCGTCAGCCGGGCCGTCGCGGACCTCGAGGCCGGGTCGACCGTCCTCGTGGCCTGCTCCGGCGGCCCCGACTCGCTGGCCCTGACGGGCGCCGCGGCCTGGTGCGGACCGCGGCATGGGCTCACCGTCCGCGCGATCGTCGTCGATCACGGGCTCCAGGCGGAATCGGGCGACGCGGCACGACTGGCCGCGCGGGCGAGCCTGGCCCTGGGTGTCTCCGACGCCGAGGTGATCGCGGTCCAGGTCGGGAGCGACGGCGGCCCGGAGGCAGCGGCTCGGACGGCGCGGTACGCGGCACTGGAGCGCGCTGCGACCGAACGGAGCGCCGCGGTCGTGCTCCTGGGCCACACCCGCGAGGACCAGGCCGAGACCGTGCTGCTGCGCCTCGCCAGAGGCTCGGGGGCGCGATCGCTGTCCGCGATGCGCGCGTGGTCGGGGCCATGGCGTCGGCCCTTCCTCGGGATGTCGCGCGCCGACGTGCACGCGGCGGCCGACGAGATGCTGGTGCCCCTGGGCCTGGCGCCCTGGCGCGATCCGCACAACGACGACCGCGGCTTCGCCCGCGTACGGGTGCGCACGCTGCTGTCCGACCTGGTCGATGACCTCGGCCCCGGCGTGGTGCTCGGCCTCACGCGCACGGCCGACCTGCTCCGGGACGATGCCGACGCTCTCGAGGCGTGGACCGAACGCGCCGCGGACTGCCTCGTCCTGGAGTCGGACGCCGAGGCGTCCAGCGCGGTTGCCGACCTGCTTGACCTGCCGCGCGCGGTACGCACGCGGCTGATCCGACGGATGTGCCTGGGTCGCGGCTGCCCCCCGGACGAGCTCGACTTCGATCACGTGGCCCGGGTGGAGGCACTCGTCAGCTCGTGGCGCGGCCAGGGCGAGATCCGCCTGCCCGGCGGTGTGGTGGCCCGACGCGCGTGTGGCAGGCTGTGCCTGCGCGCGGCGCGACGGGGACAGACGAGCACGACGATCGCCCAGACGGGAGCATCGAGTGGATTCACAGGACATCACCGCGGAGCTGCAGCACGTGCTGCTGACGGAGGACCAGCTTCGGGAGAGGATCCTGCGAGCTCGCTGCCCAGATCGACGCCGACTACCACGGCAAGGACCTGCTCCTGGTGGGGGTCCTGAAGGGTGCAGTCATGGTGATGGCGGACCTGGCCAGATCATTGCACCGGAGCGTCGACATGGACTGGATGGCCGTCTCGTCCTACGGATCGGGCACGACATCCAGCGGTGTCGTCCGCATCCTGAAGGACCTCGACGCCGACCTGAGCGATCGCAACGTCTGGTGGTGGAGGACATCCTCGACTCCGGCCTGACGCTGTCCTGGCTGCTGAGGAACCTCTCGTCGCGCGGGCCCGCCTCGCTCGAGGTGTTCACGCTGCTGCGCAAGCCCGATGCCATGAAGGTCAACGTGGCCCCGCGCTACATCGGCTTCGACATCCCGAACGAGTTCGTCGTCGGCTACGGCCTCGACTACGCCCAGCAGTACCGCAACCTGCGGTGCGTCGGGACGCTCGCCCCGCACGTCTACGGCGGCTGACAGCCGCGTCGGGCCGAGGTCAGTGATGGCCCTTGGTGACCATCACGATCATCCTCGTGTTGAGGACGGCGAACCGCCAGGCCTGGATGAGCAGGTTGCTTCGTGCCCGTATCTCCGCGCCGGACGGGACCCGCGCCTCCGGGAATGTGGTGATGCTCGTCATGACTCTCCGATCAACGGTCGTGGGGGATGGGCTACTCGGGGATGAGGTACCACAGCGGATGCGCCTTGGCCTTGTAGATGAACAGGTAGTGGAGCATGACCTTCATCCAGTGCGCGCTCAGTCCGAGCTCGCCGTGGGTCGCGTTCGTGTCGCGTCCGGCCTCGCCGTACTTCTCCTTGTCGGGGATGATCGGGAAGACCGTCATGGCAGCCGCCTGGCCGGTGCGCCAGCCCTTTCCGGCCGACGCGATGCACGCGGCGCCCATGTCGGCCATCGACGCGGTGTGGGCCTTGGCGCCGGCCCCGTGCTTGATTCGGCCGGCGATGGTCCGGGCGACCGCTCGTCCGATGACTCCCGACGGCATGCCGGTGCGCGGTGGTGCCGGTGCGATGACGGTGCCGTTCGGCGAGGTGCGGGGGCGTGACATCTGGTGCGGGGGCGCGAAGGCGATGCCAGCCGCCCACACGTTGCCGTACTTCGCGGACTGGTAGGTACGGGGCCAGTCGGCGGCCTTCCACTCCTCGTATGGCCTGGGGGTGTAGTCGGCGTCGACCTTCATGAACCCGCTGGGTGCGAACACCTCGGCCGTGACGTCGTTGCCGTCCCTGTCGAAGGCATGGAGGTCGGCGCCGCGGAACGGGGGCAGGAGCATGGCGAAGTCGAATGGCTGCTCGCCCTTGGTGCCGTCGACCTGCTCGTAGTGCACGACGCCGGGCTCGACCCTCTCCACGTGCGCCGACATGATCGCCTTGACTCCGCGCTCCTGGAACACGGACTCGGTGAAGTCGCTGCTGGGGATGACCTGGCCCTTGTGGCCGAAGTTCATGCCGTCCATGCCGAAGTCGCCGAGCTGCGCCTCGTTCGTGATGTAGATGACCTCGGCCCGGTCGCGCACGCCCTCCTTGACGAGCTCGTGCTCGACGTTGAACGTGTACTCGAAGGCGGCGCCCTGGCAGGTGCACGTGCCGTGGCCCATGCCGATGAGGAGGGTCTGCCGCTCGCCGGCCTTGAGGCGGTCCACCACCTCGTGGAACGCCTTGGCGGCCTCGGTGGCGTGGCCGGCGGTGCACACCGACCACGTATGGCCGTCCGGCCCGAGCCCGGGAGTGGCGCCGAAGTTCAGCTTCGGCCCGGTCGCGTTGATGAGGAAGTCGTACTCGAGTTCGGCCACCTGTCCCTGTCGGGAGGGATCGGTATAGCGGACAGTGACGTGCGGACGAGGGTTGCCGGGACTGCCTTCCGCGTGCAGCTCGGCGGCCAGGGCCTGGTGGAACTCGATGCCCTTGCGCTGGTAGATCGGTGCCAGCGGGAACGTCACCTGCTTGACGGTCATCTGCCCGACGCCGACCCAGATGTTGGACGGGATCCAGTTCCACTGCGAGTTGGGGGAGACCACGACGACGTCGTGCTCCCTGCCGACCAGGCGGCGAAGGTGCAGGGCTGCGGTGTGGCCGGCGATGCCAGCCCCCAGGATGACGGTGCGACTCATTCGAACCTCCGGTGGTGGTCAGTACCGCTGGGCGGCTCAGGCGAGGGCTGGGATGAGCTCGCGGATCGTGGCGGGTGAGCTGATCCACGTGCGGTAGCCACCGTCGAGGTTGACCGCGTCGAAGCCGTTCTCGCGCAGGAACATCGTGGCGCTGTGACCGCGCTGGCCCACCTCGCAGCAGACCAGGATCCGGCCTGAGGGCACCTCGCCGAGACGCTCGCGCAGCTCGTCGATCGGCAGGTTGACGCTGTCGGGGATGTGTCCTCGGCGGAACTCCCTGTCGGTGCGTACATCGATGACCGGCACGCCCTCGGCCTGGAGCCCGGCCACCTCGTGCCACTGTGCGGTGCGCGTCGCGCCGGTCAGGATGTTGTCGGCGATGTAGCCGAGCATGTTCACGGGATCCTTGGCGGAGCCGAACGGAGGGGCGTACGCGAGCTCGAGGTCGGCCAGCTCAACGGCAGACAGGCCGCCCCGGATCGCCGTGGCGATGACGTCGATCCTCTTGTCGACGCCGTCCCGTCCGACGCCCTGCGCGCCGAGGATGCCACCGGAGACCGGATCGACGAGCAGTTTCAGGGACATCGTCGTGGCCCCGGGGTAGTAGCCGGCATGCGAGCCCGGGTGCGTGTGAATGGCCATCACGGGCCGTCCGCCCGCCCGCAGCCGCTTCTCGTTCCATCCGGTCGTGGCGATGACGAGGTCGAAGACCTTGACGATGGCGGTGCCCAGGGCCGGCACCGGTCGGACCGCGTGACCGGCGATGTGGTCGGCGACGATGCGGCCCTGCCGGTTCGCGATGTTCGCCAGCGGGACGAGCACCTCGGCGCCGTCGAGCGCGTCGCGCTTCGTGGCGGCATCCCCGATGGCATAGATGGCGGGATCGCTCGTGCGGTTGACCTCGTCGACGAGGATGCCGCCCCGCTCGCCGACGGACAGGCCGGCCGCGGTAGCGAGGGTGGCATCCGGACGGACACCGATCGCCAGGATGACCAGGTCGGCGGGGATCCGTTCGCCGTTGCTCAGCTCGACGGAGTCCTCGGACAGCGACGCGACGGCGACGCCGAGGCGCACATCGACACCGTGATGACGCATCTCGCGGGTGACCGCGGTGGCCATCTCGGGGTCGAGGGGCGCGAGCAGCTGCTCGGTCGCCTCGATCACGGTCGTGTGGATGCCGCGGTGGGCGAGGTTCTCCGCGGTCTCGACTCCGATGAAGCCGCCGCCCACGACGACGGCATGCTGCGGCCGGCGTCCGAGGGCACGGACGATTCGGGCCACGTCCTCGACGGTGCGGAGCGTCAGAGCCCGCTCGATGCCCGGCAACGGCGGCACGATCGGCGAGGCTCCCGGGCTCAGCACGAGACGGTCGTAGGGGAGCTCGTAGGTGGTGCCGTCATCAAGGGCGCGAACGGTGACCACCTGGGCGCCCGTGTCGATCGACGTGACCTCGTTGCGGACCCGCACGTCAAGGCGGAACCTCGCGCGGAGGCTCTCGGGCGTCTGCAGGAGCAGGTCGGACTCCTTGGGAATGATCCCACCGACGTGGTAGGGCAGCCCGCAGTTCGCGTACGAGACATGACCGCTGCGCTCGAGGACCGTGATGGAGGCGTTCGGGTCGAGGCGCCGCAGTCGAGTGGCCGCGCTCATCCCGCCAGCGACCCCTCCGACGATTACGATGTTGCGCACGCTGCTTCCCCTCGTTCGGCAGATACCCCTGGGGGTATACTAGCCCGAGTCGGCAGTCCCGTCGAATCCGGCCAGCGCCAGCAGGCCCTTACGCGGGCGGCGTAACGGCGTGCGTCTGCGCGCGGTCGTGGCCGCATCGGGCTCGTAGTACCGTGATGCGGTGGATGTGAGGAGAATCTTGCGCGGCCCGATCTTCTGGATCGCCATGGCCGTGCTCTTCGTGCTGATCGGCTCGAGCTTCATCTCTGGCGTGGGCGCCCCCGAGCAGGTCGACACGAGCGTGGCCATCTCCGACATCAAGTCCGACAAGGTCGACACCGCGACCATCGTCGACCGCGACCAGGTCATCGAGCTCACCCTGACCGATGGCACGAAGACCAAGGCGCAGTACGTCGACGGCCAGGGCGTGAACCTGCAGGAGCTGCTCCAGTCCAAGGCCGATGCCGGCAAGCTGCCCGGCGGCTACAACGTGGTCGTGCCGACCGAGAGCGTCCTCGTCACCCTCCTCATCTCGCTGCTCCCGGTAGCCCTCATCGTGCTGCTGTTCTTCTTCCTGATGAGCCAGATGCAGGGCGGCGGCTCGAAGGTCATGCAGTTCGGCAAGTCCAAGGCGAAGATGGTCACCAAGGACATGCCGCAGACGACCTTCGCCGATGTCGCGGGCGTCCAGGAGGCGGTCGAGGAGCTGCAGGAGATCAAGGACTTCCTGGCGGACCCGGCCCGGTTCCAGGCCGTCGGCGCCAAGATCCCCAAGGGCGTCCTGCTCTACGGGCCGCCCGGCACCGGCAAGACCCTGCTCGCGAGGGCGGTCGCAGGGGAGGCCGGCGTCCCGTTCTTCTCCATCTCCGGGTCGGACTTCGTCGAGATGTTCGTGGGCGTCGGCGCCAGCCGTGTACGCGACCTCTTCCAGCAGGCCAAGGAGAACGCGCCGGCCATCATCTTCGTCGACGAGATCGACGCGGTGGGCCGGCACCGCGGTGCCGGGCTCGGCGGCGGTCACGACGAGCGCGAGCAGACCCTGAACCAGATGCTCGTCGAGATGGACGGGTTCGACGTCAACGCCAACGTCATCCTCATCGCGGCGACGAACCGGCCCGACATCCTCGACCCGGCACTTCTGCGTCCGGGCCGCTTCGACCGGCAGATCGCGGTGGAGCGTCCCGACCTGAACGGCCGTTTCGAGATCCTCAAGGTCCATGCCAAGGGCAAGCCGATGGCACCTGCGGTCGACCTGCTCGCCGTGGCCAGGCGCACGCCCGGATTCACCGGTGCGGACCTGGCCAACGTGCTCAACGAGGCCGCCCTGCTGACCGCGCGCACCGGTGCGCAGCTGATCGACGACGTGGCCCTGGACGAGGCGATCGACCGCGTCATCGCCGGCCCGCAGAAGCGCACCCGGGTGATGGACGACCGCGAGAAGAAGATCACCGCCTATCACGAGGCGGGGCACGCCCTGGTAGCGGCAGCACTGCCGGGCAACGACCCCGTTCACAAGATCACGATCATGCCGCGGGGCCGGGCGCTGGGCTACACGATGGTGCTGCCCGACCAGGACAAGTACTCGACGACTCGAAGCGAGATGCTCAACCAGCTCGCGTACATGCTCGGCGGCCGGGCAGCCGAGGAGCTCATCTTCCACGATCCGACGACCGGTGCGTCGAACGACATCGAGAAGGCGACCGCGGTGGCGCGAGCCATGGTCACCCAGTACGGAATGACCGAGCGGCTCGGTGCGATCCGGTATGGCCAGGAGCAGAACGAGGTGTTCCTCGGTCGCGACATGGGCCACATCCGCGACTACTCCGAGGAGGTGGCGGCAGCCATCGACGAGGAGGTGCGGGGCTTCATCGAGTCGGCGCACCAGGAGGCGTACGACCTGCTCGTCGCGAACCGCGACATCCTCGACGCCATGGTCCTGGCCCTGCTCGAGCGCGAGACCCTCGACAAGTCCGAGATCGAGGAGATCTTCGCGGCCCTTCAGCTGCGCGAGGTGCGACCGCCGTGGACGGGCTCGGCGCGCCGCCGCCCGGACGACCGAGGCCCCGTCAGCACGCCCACCGAACTGGCGTCGGGGAACGGTCAGGGCTCGGCGAACGGCCGGGCCGCGGCGAACGGCCGGGCCGCGTCGCAGGGCCACGCGGCCGATGAGTCGGCCGAGGTGAGCGACCCCGCATGAGCAGCATCAACGCCGTCTCGCTGCCCGAGGGGCGTCCGCTGCGCCCATTCGACGCCGCGGCAGTGGAGCGTGCCGTGCGCGACCTGCTCGTCGCGATCGGCGATGACCCCGAGCGCGACGGCCTCCAGCAGACGCCGGCCCGCGTCGCACGTGCCTACGCGGAGATGTTCCGCGGCCTCTACATGACGGCCGACGACGTCCTCGCGACGACCTTCGACCTCGGGCACGACGAGATGGTGCTGGTCAAGGACATCGAGCTCTACAGCACCTGCGAGCACCACCTGGTGCCCTTCCACGGCGTCGCCCACATCGGCTACATCCCGAACGAGAACGGGCGCATCACGGGCCTGTCCAAGCTCGCCCGGCTCGTCGACGTCTTCGCCAAGCGACCGCAGGTGCAGGAGCGGCTGACGACGCAGATCGCCGACTCCCTCATGCGAATCCTGGAGCCGCGTGGCGCGATCGTCGTGCTCGAGGCGGAGCACCTGTGCATGTCCATGCGCGGGGTGCGCAAGCCGGGAGCCAAGACCATGACCAGCGCGGTGCGCGGTCGCCTCCTCGACCCCGCCACCCGGGCCGAGGCGATGTCGCTGATCCTGGGTCGATGATCCGGCGGCCGAAGGGGCTGCCTGCCCCCCTCGCCGACCTGGAGCGAACGACCGTGGTCGGCGTCCTGAACGTGACGCCCGACTCGTTCTCCGACGGTGGCCAGTTCCTCGACGCGCGGGTGGCGATCGACCGTGGCGTCCGGATGCACGAGCAGGGGGCCGACATCATCGACGTGGGCGGGGAGTCCACGCGGCCCGGGGCCGTGCGCGTGCCCACCGACGAGGAGTGCCTGCGCATCCTGCCGGTCGTGCGCGGCCTGGCATCGGCGGGCGTGCCTGTCAGTATCGACACGATGCGCGCCGATACGGCCCGGGCCGCCGTGGATGCCGGCGCCTGCATCGTGAACGACGTCAGCGGTGGCCTGGCGGATCCGGGCATGCATGCTGCCGTTGCGAGCCTGGGCGTGCCCTACGTCGCCATGCACTGGCGCGGTCACGGCGATCGGATGAACCAGCTCGCGCACTACGAGGACGCCGTTGCCGACGTCATCGCCGAGCTGTCGCAGCGGGTCGACGAGGCCATCGCCGCCGGGATCGACCCGGACGCGATCGTGCTCGATCCGGGGCTGGGGTTCGCCAAGGAGTCCGACCACAACTGGCAGCTGCTGGCGGGACTGGACCGGCTGCACGCACTGGGCCACCCCGTGCTGGTCGGCGCCTCGCGCAAGCGGTTCCTCGGCGCGGTACTTGCCGATGCAGACGGTCAGCCCCGGCCCGTGGACGAGCGCGACGCTGCGACCGATGCGATCACGGCCATCGCCGCCGTGCACGGCGTGTGGGCGGTGCGCGTCCATGACGTCCTGGGCAGCAAGGACGCCGTTCGGGTGGCCCGAGCCTGGCGGGAGGGTCATGGCTGACCGGATCGTCATCACCGGGATCCGCGGGTTCGGCCACCACGGCGTCCTTGCTCACGAACGAACGGACGGCCAGGAGTTCTCGGTCGACGTGCAGCTGGCCGTGAGCACGCGGAAGGCGGCCGACACCGACTCCCTCGCCGACACCGTCGACTACGGACACGTCGCCCGGGTCGTGCACGCCCTGATCGTCGGGGAGCCCCATGACCTCGTCGAGACTCTCGCGGAGCGGATCGCGGCCGCCTGCCTTGGCTTCCCGGGCGTCGACCGGGTCCGCGTCAGCGTGCACAAGCCGCACGCGCCGATCGACGTGCCGTTCGACGACGTCGAGATCAGGATCACGCGGCGCAAGGGCCAGGTCGCCGATGCGTAGCGTTGCCCTCGGCCTCGGCTCCAATCTCGGTGACTCGGACCGGATCCTCCAGGGCGCGGTCGACGGCCTCTCGGCCATCGAGGGCCTGGAGCTGACCGCGGTCTCGCCGGTCTACGAAACCGACCCGGTCGGAGGCCCCGAGCAGCCGGCCTTCCTGAACGCCGTCGCCCTGGGGCGCACGACCCTTCGCGACCACGAGCTGCTCGCGGCAGTGCAGTCCGTCGAGCAGCACTGGCATCGCACCCGCGAGGTGCGCTGGGGGCCGCGCACTCTCGACGTCGACATCCTGGCCATCGACGACGATCGGTCCGACGATCCCCAGGTGACCATTCCGCATCCGCGCGCCCATGAGCGGGCCTTCGTCCTCGTGCCTTGGCTCGACGTCGACCCTGACGCGACCATCGCCGGCCGCGGCCGGGCGGCCGACCTCGTCACCCTGCTGGGCGCCGCCGGCGTCCGCCGGACGGGCATCCGACTGGTCGTGGGGCCGCACCCGGGCCAGTCGCGGACCTAGGCGTGGATCCGATGAGACCGACCAGGATCCGGCTGCTGCTGGCCATCGCGGTGATCTCGGCCGCGGTGGGCTGGGGCATCGTCCACGTGGTGGATGCCTGGCTCGGCCGGCTTATCCCCGTGCCGTGGCTGGCCGCGGCCGCCCTCTGGCTGCTCGCCGGCGCGGTGCTCTACTGGGCGGCCGCCTCCCGACCAAGGATCCAGCGTCGTCCCGGTGCCAAGCCGATGCCGCCGCTGGTCGCCGCCAGGTCGGCGGCGCTGGCCATGGCGGCGTCGCGCATCGGGTCCCTCGTCGCGGGCTGCTACGCAGGCATCGCGGTGGCGATGCTCCCCGTCCTTGCCACGCAGACCGGCTGGGCCACATTCTGGGCCGCCTCCCTGGCCAGCCTCGGGGCGGTGACGCTCGCCGGGGCGGCGCTGTGGCTCGAGCACATCTGCCGGCTGCCGATCGGGCCACCCGACGGGGATAGGGTCTGACGCATGAGCGACACCCCCCTTGAGGACCTTCCGTTCGACGAGCTGCGCCATCGGGCCTTCCATGTCGCCGAGCACCGCAGGGACCTCGGCTTCTTCACGGACCTGTTCTCGCACATGCCCGGGATGATGGCGATCGAGGGCGAGGGCGGCGACCTCGGTGCGGTCGGCGGCACGTTCATCGAGACCGTGCGGGCGGTTCGCGAGCTGCTCGGCGACAAGAAGCTGGACGACACCACGGAGGCGCTGCTCCGTGCCCGGTTCGTGAGCTACCTGAAGGAGAACGACACGTAGCAGTCGGCACGACCTATATCAGCGGTCGACGTCGCCGACCACGAAGAAGAACGACATCACCGCGTCGGCGAGGTCGTCCAGCCTCGTCCCGACAACGGCGTTGCGGATGGCCTGGACGTTGTTGAAGGACGCCGACCGGATCTTCAGGCGCCAGGGCGTCCTGTCGCCGACACTGGCCAGCAGTGCCCCGCTGATGCCCAGCGGGCCCTCGATCCAGGAGTGCGTGACGCCCTCCGGCACCTTGACGGTCTTGGGCAGTCGCACGTCGATCGGGCCAGGGCCGAGCAGCACCAGCCGATCGACGCACGCCGACATCAGGTCCAGGCTGACGGGGACCTGCTCCAGCAGCACCTCGTAGCGGGCGGCGGCGTCGCCCGCGCTGCGGGTGGGCACCGTGAGCAGCTCGCCCAGCTCGGCGTACGCCAGGTAGGAGTCGTCGCGCCGCAGATCGAGATCCACCCCACTGGCCCGGGCCACTGGGCCACTGGCGCCGAACCCGACGGCCTCCTCGCGGCGAAGCGGGGCCAGGCCGCGCAGCCCGTCGGCGAGGAGCAGCACCGCGTCGGCCACGCGGGGAAGGCCGGCGCGAAGGTCGGCGACGATCGCGGCGTAGTGCGCGAGCACCTCCGCTCCCAGGGGCGCGGCGATGCCGCCGATCCTCGTGAACATCGGATGGACGCGCCCGCCGGTGGCCCGCTCCTGGGCGTCGACGAGTCGCTCCCGCGAGGCGAGCACCCGCGCGCGGTCCTCGTACGCCGGAAGCACCGCGCCGAGGAAGGCGAGAGCAACGGCAACGCGGTTCGCCTCGGCGAGCAGCGTGCGGGTCCACGTCGCCCGCTCGGGCGGCGTGATCCCGGTGGCCGCTTCGATCGCCAGGCCGATGCCGAGCTCGGAGGAGAAGGCGGAGAGCCAGTCGTGGCGGTTCGCGAGCATCATGATCTGGCGGTAGTCGCGCGCCTCGAACAGCTTCTCGGATCCGCGGTGCATGAGTCCCATGCGGATGTCGGTCCGCTGGACGACGCCGTCCTCGACCCGGACCTGGAGCTGGAAGCCGGCATGGCCGGAGGGGTGGAAGTCGCGCAGGGGCAGGGTCGCGTCGCACTCCAGATGCGCCCCGACCCCGACGCCGATGAGCAGTTCCTGAGTCGTCGTCACGGGGTCATGCTCCCATCTCCTGGACCAGCCACCAGAAGTCGTCGGTCCCCGGGGACGGGGCAAGGTGCGTACGCCGTGCGCGAGTCGCCGCCGCGCAGGCGTCCATCGCGACGTGCGCGGTGAGGTTGCACGACCTGCTCGACCGGCACGGCACCGTGACCGTCACGGATGTCGGGGCGGGTGACGGGACGCTCTGCGGCAGCTCGCCCGCCTGTGCCCTCCGACCTCGCCGCCGGCATCCGCTGGCGTGGCGTCGACCTGCGGTCACGGCCGGTCACCCTGCCTGCGCAGATCGAGTGGATCCGCGGTGACCTGCGGCGCATCGCGCCGGAGCTGGCGCCCGCGGCCGGGATGGTCGTCGCCCACGAGGTGCTCGACGACGTTCCGTGCGACGTCGTGGAGATCGACGACGACGGCAGGCCTCGCCTCGTGACCGTCGACCCCGTCACCGGGATGTCCTTCCTCGGGCCGGATCTCGACGACGCCGAGGCGTGCCATCACCTCGGCGTGGACGCGACCCGGGCGCGCGCCTGGCTTGCCCGCTGGTGGCCCGGTGGGGAGCCGGCCGCGCGCCGCGAGGTCGGAGCCGACGGGACGACGCCTGGCGGTCCATGACCGGGCTGGTGCTCGAGGGCCTGGCGGTGGCCGTCGACTACGGCCACGTCCGGGCCGATCGGGTGGCCGGCGCCTGGGACGGTGGCACGCTCGCGGCGTACCGGCGGGGCCGGCTCGTCTCTGCCGTGCCGGACGGTCGTGCAACCTCACCGCGCACGTCGCGATGGACGCCTGCGCGGCGGCGACTCGCGCACGGCGTACGCGACCTCGACCCGTCCCCGGGACCGACGACTTCTGGTGGCTGGTCCAGGAGATGGGAGCATGACCCCGTGACGACGACTCAGGAACTGCTCATCGGCGTCGGGGTCGGGGCGCATCTGGAGTGCGACGCGACCCTGCCCCTGCGCGACTTCCACCCCTCGGCGCACGCCGGCTTCCAGCTCCAGGTCCGGGTCGAGGACGGCGTCGTCCAGCGGACCGACATCCGCATGGGACTCATGCACCGCGGATCCGAGAAGCTGTTCGAGTCGCGTGACTACCGCCAGATCGATGATGCTGGCGAACCGCCACGACTGGCTCTCCGCCTTCTCCTCCGAGCTCGGCATCGGCCTGGCGATCGAAGCGGCCACGGGGATCATGCCGCCCGAGCGGGCGACGTGGACCCGCACGCTGCTCGCCGAGGCGAACCGCGTTGCCGTTGCTCTCGCCTTCCTCGGCGCGGTGCTTCCGGCGCACGAGGACCGCGCGCGGGTGCTCGCCTCGCGGGAGCGACTCGTCGACGCCCAGGAGCGGGCCACCGGCGGGCGCGTCCATCCGATGTTCACGAGGATCGGCGGCATCGCCGCGCCCCTGGGAGCGGAGGTGCTCGCGCGACTACGCCGCGATCGTCGCCGACCTTCGCGCCGGCCTTCCCCGCGTGGCCGACGCGGTGCTGCTCCTCGCCGACGGGCTGCGCGGCCTGGCCCCGCTTCGCCGCGAGGAGGCCGTCGGGTTCGGCGCCAGCGGCCCAGTGGCCCGGGCCAGTGGCCTGGACCTCGATCTGCGGCGCGACGACTCCTACCTGGCGTACGCCGAGCTGGGCGAGCTGCTCACGGTGCCCATCCGCACCGCGGGCGACGCCGCCGCCCGCTACGAGGTGCTGCTGGAGCAGGTGCCGTCGAGCCTGGACCTGATGTCGGCGTGCGTCGATCGGCTGGTGCTGCTCGGTCCTGGCCCGATCGACGTGCCGACTGCCCAAGACCGTCAAGGTGCCGGAGGGCGTCACGCACTCCTGGATCGAGGGCCCGCTGGGCATCAGCGGGGCACTGCTGGCCAGCGTCGGCGACAGGACGCCCTGGCGCCTGAAGATCCGGTCGGCGTCCTTCAACAACGTCCAGGCCATCGGCCACGCCGTCGTCGGGACGAGGCTGGACGACCTCGCCGACGCGGTGATGTCGTTCTTCTTCGTGGTCGGCGACGTCGACCGCTGATATAGGTCGTGCCGACTGCTACGTGTCGTTCTCCTCCAGGTAGCTCACGAACCGGGCACGGAGCAGCGCCTCCGTGGTGTCGTCCAGCTTCTTGTCGCCGAGCAGCTCGCGAACCGCCCGCACGGTCTCGATGAACGTGCCGCCGACCGCACCGAGGTCGCCGCCCTCGCCCTCGATCGCGATCATCCCGGGCATGTGCGAGAACAGGTCCGGTGAAGAAGCCGACGTCCATGCGGTGCTCGGCGACGTGGAAGGCCCGTTGACGCAACTCGTCGAACGGCAGGTCCTCGAGGGGGGTCTCGCTCATGGCCAGACCCTATCCGGCAAGGTCGTCCGGCGGTTCGACGGGCAACCGACAGACATGTTCAAGCCACAGCGCCGAGATCGTCAGGGTCACGGCGCCCAGCGCGGCGAGTGAGGCGGCCCAGAACGTGGCCGAGCCGGAGGGGGTGCCAACGACGGGATCATGCCGATCGCGACGCCCGCATAGAAGCCGGCGACCAGCGCACCGATGCGCGACGCCGCCATCGCCAGCGCCGCCGTCCTGGCGGCGACCAGCGGCGGCATCGGCTTGGCACCGGGCCGCGCTGGAGTCGGGGTCGGCACGCGACCGTCCAGTAGAGCACCGCGCCCGCCACGAGCCACAGGGCGGCCGCGGCCAGCCACGGAACCGGGACGAGTCGGCCGAGCCAGGCATCGACCAACGTGGACGACGCCCCAGCCGATCACCGCGGCCGAGACACCGCGAGGCACAGAGCAGCCGGATCCGGGTCGGTCTTCATCGGATCCACGCCCAGGTCCGCGACTGGCCCGGGTGCGGCCCCACGACCAGACGGATGCCGTCGGCGGACGCCGGCGGCGCCCAGCAGGGCGACGAGGTCGGCCGCCGGCCGCGGCCGGCGATGGTCGCGTCAGGGTCGACGTCGAGCCAAGGGACGAGGACGAAGGCCCGCTCATGGGCGCGCGGATGCGGGATGGTCACCTGGGGATCGTCGGACCGATCGTCGTCGACGGCCAGGATGTCGACGTCCAGCGTGCGCGGCCCCAGTGCACCTCGCGCGTGCGATGCCAGTGCTGCTCGACGGACTGCACGGCGGCGAGCAGCTCGTGGTCGCGAAGGGTCGTGCGCCCGAGGGCGACGGCGTTCAGGAAGGCCGGCTGCTCGGGGCCTCCGACGGGATCGGTCTCGTAGACCGGCGAGACCGCGGTCAGCACCAGTCCCTCGATGGCCGAGAGGCCGTCGACCGCGCCCTGAAGGATCCGGTCCGAGTCACCGAGATTGGAGCCGAGGCCGAGGGCGACGCTACGCATCGGCGACCTGGCCCTTGCGCCGCGTGATCCTGATCTCGACGTCGTCGAACGGCACGACGATCGGCGCGTGCGGCTTGTGCACGCTGACGCGGACCCGGTCGACGCCCGGGAAGCCAAGGCAGGCGGCCGCGATCCGCTCCGCGAGAGTCTCGACGAGGTCATGGGGCTCCCCGACGATCAGGGCGTGCACGACCCGGGCGACGTGTCCGTAGTCGACGGTGTCGGCGAGGGAGTCGGTGTCGGCCGCCTTCCGCGTGCTCACGGCCAGCTGCACGTCGACCGAGAACTCCTGGCCGTCCGTTCGTTCGTGAGCAAGGACGCCGTGGTGGCCGAACCCGCGGATCCCGGTGATGACGATCCGGTCAGCCATGACCCTCCCGCCAGGCTCGGGCCACCCGAACGGCGTCCTTGCTGCCCAGGACGTCATGGACGCGCACCGCCCACACGCCGTGCACGGCGGCGATGGCCGTGATCGCATCGGTCGCAGCGTCGCGCTCGTCCACGGGCCGGGGCTGACCGTCTGCATCGGCAAGTACCGCGCCGAGGAACCGCTTGCGCGAGGCGCCGACCAGCACGGGGTGGCCCAGTGCGTGCAGCCGGTCCAGTCCCGCCAGCAGCTGCCAGTTGTGGTCGGACTCCTTGGCGAACCCCAGCCCCGGATCGAGCACGATCGCGTCCGGGTCGATCCCGGCGGCGATGGCCTCGTCGACCCGCTGCGACAGCTCGGCGATGACGTCGGCAACGGCGTCCTCGTAGTGCGCGAGCTGGTTCATCCGATCGCCGTGACCGCGCCAGTGCATGGCGACGTAGGGCACGCCCAGGCTCGCAACGGCAGCATGCATGCCCGGATCCGCCAGGCCACCGCTGACGTCGTTCACGATGCAGGCGCCGGCATCCACGGCGGCCCGGGCCGTGTCGGCGCGCATCGTGTCGATACTGACAGGCACGCCCGCCGATGCCAGGCCGCGCACGACCGGCAGGATGCGCAGGCACTCCTCGTCGGTGGGCACGCGCACGGCCCCGGGCCGCGTGGACTCCCCGCCCACGTCGATGATGTCGGCCCCCTGCTCGTGCATCCGGACGCCACGGTCGATCGCCACCCGCGCGTCGAGGAACTGGCCACCGTCGGAGAACGAGTCGGGCGTCACGTTCAGGACGCCGACCACGGTCGTTCGCTCCAGGTCGGCGAGGGGGCAGGCAGCCCCTTCGGCCGCCGGATCATCGACCCAGGATCAGCGACATCGCCTCGGCCCGGGTGGCGGGGTCGAGGAGGCGACCGCGCACCGCGCTGGTCATGGTCTTGGCTCCCGGCTTGCGCACCCCGCGCATGGACATGCACAGGTGCTCCGCCTCGAGCACGACGATCGCGCCACGCGGCTCCAGGATTCGCATGAGGGAGTCGGCGATCTGCGTCGTCAGCCGCTCCTGCACCTGCGGTCGCTTGGCGAAGACGTCGACGAGCCGGGCGAGCTTGGACAGGCCCGTGATGCGCCCGTTCTCGTTCGGGATGTAGCCGATGTGGGCGACGCCGTGGAAGGGCACCAGGTGGTGCTCGCAGGTGCTGTAGAGCTCGATGTCCTTGACCAGCACCATCTCGTCGTGCCCGAGGTCGAAGGTCGTCGCGAGGACGTCGTCGGCCGTCATGTAGAGGCCGCGGAACATCTCCGCGTAGGCACGTGCGACGCGGGCCGGCGTCTGCTGGAGGCCGTCGCGCTCGGGGTCATCGCCGATCGCGACGAGCAGGTCGCGCACGGCACGCTCCACTGCCGCGGCGTCGAATGGGCGCAGCGGACGCCCCTCGGGCAGCGAGACGGCGTTGATGCTGCTCATGCGGGGTCGCTGCACCTCGGCCGACTCATCGGCCGCGTGGCCCTGCGACGCGGCCCGGCCGTTCGCCGCGGCCCGGCCGTTCGCCGAGCCCTGACCGTTCCCCGACGCCAGTTCGGTGGGCGTGCTGACGGGGCCTCGGTCGTCCGGGCGGCGGCGCGCCGAGCCCGTCCACGGCGGTCGCACCTCGCGCAGCTGAAGGGCCGCGAAGATCTCCTCGATCTCGGACTTGTCGAGGGTCTCGCGCTCGAGCAGGGCCAGGACCATGGCGTCGAGGATGTCGCGGTTCGCGACGAGCAGGTCGTATGCCTCCTGGTGCGCCGACTCGATGAAGCCCCGCACCTCCTCGTCGATGGCTGCCGCCACCTCCTCGGAGTAGTCGCGGATGTGGCCCATGTCGCGACCGAGGAACACCTCGTTCTGCTCCTGGCCGATACCGGATCGCACCGAGCCGCTCGGTCATTCCGTACTGGGTGACCATGGCTCGCGCCACCGCGGTCGCCTTCTCGATGTCGTTCGACGCACCGGTCGTCGGATCGTGGAAGATGAGCTCCTCGGCTGCCCGGCCGCCGAGCATGTACGCGAGCTGGTTGAGCATCTCGCTTCGAGTCGTCGAGTACTTGTCCTGGTCGGGCAGCACCATCGTGTAGCCCAGCGCCCGGCCCCGCGGCATGATCGTGATCTTGTGAACGGGGTCGTTGCCCGGCAGTGCTGCCGCTACCAGGGCGTGCCCCGCCTCGTGATAGGCGGTGATCTTCTTCTCGCGGTCGTCCATCACCCGGGTGCGCTTCTGCGGGCCGGCGATGACGCGGTCGATGGCCTCGTCCAGGGCCACGTCGTCGATCAGCTGCGCACCGGTGCGCGCGGTCAGCAGGGCGGCCTCGTTGAGCACGTTGGCCAGGTCCGCACCGGTGAATCCGGGGGTGCGCCTGGCCACGGCGAGCAGGTCGACCGCAGGTGCCATCGGCTTGCCCTTGGCATGGACCTTGAGGATCTCGAAACGGCCGTTCAGGTCGGGACGCTCCACCGCGATCTGCCGGTCGAAGCGGCCCGGACGCAGAAGTGCCGGGTCGAGGATGTCGGGCCGGTTCGTCGCCGCGATGAGGATGACGTTGGCGTTGACGTCGAACCCGTCCATCTCGACGAGCATCTGGTTCAGGGTCTGCTCGCGCTCGTCGTGACCGCCGCCGAGCCCGGCACCGCGGTGCCGGCCCACCGCGTCGATCTCGTCGACGAAGATGATGGCCGGCGCGTTCTCCTTGGCCTGCTGGAAGAGGTCGCGTACGCGGCTCGCGCCGACGCCCACCAACATCTCGATGAAGTCCGAGCCGGAGATGGAGAAGAACGAACGCTGGCCTCCCGCCGACCGCAGCGAGGAGGGTCTGCCCGCCCGGCGGGCCGAACAACAACACGTCCTTGGGGATTTGGCGCCGACGGCCCGGACCTGCTGGGTCCCAGGGTCCGACCCTGCAGCTCCTCGACGCCTCTGCACGCTGTGCATCGGCGAAGGTCGTCCTGCTGGGCACGTCCTTGGTGACGATCTTCGCCTTGGACTCGCCGAACTGCATGACCTTCGTGAGCTGCAGCCGCCTGCATCTGGCCGATCAGGAAGAAGAACAGAAACACCCACCAGGGCGACCTGGAACAGCGACACGAAGGAGGGTGACGAGGACGCCTCGGTCGGCACGCACCACGTCGAAGTGTGGGGTTGGCCGGTATTGGCCTTGGACCAGGCCTCCGCAGGTTCATGTGGCGTCGACGTACTGCTTGGTCTTCGTGCCATTGGTCAGGCGCTCCACGGACCTGGTCGGCGACGATGGTCGTGGTGTCGACCTTGTCGGACTTGACGTCGGAGACGGCCATGCTTGTCGACCTGCTCGGGGGTGCCGATGCGAGAGACGCTCGAGCCGATCAGCACGAAGAAGATGGCCATGGCGATCCAGAAGATCGGGCGGCGCAAGATCCTCATCCACCGGATCACGGTACGACGGCAGCCGACGCGGCCACGACGGCGCGCAGACGCACGCCGTTACGCCGCCGCGTAGGGGTGGTGGCGCTGGCGGGATCGACGGTGGGGACCGGGCCGACGGGCGAGCAGACCCCGAGGGGCAAACCGCCGAACGAGGGGAAGCAGCGGCGACATTGTAATCGTCGGAGGGTCGTGGCGGGGATGAGCGGCGGCCACTGACTGCGCGCTCGACCGACGCCTCCATCATGTCGAGCCAGCGGTCACTGTCCCGACGCGCACGCGGGGCTGCCTGACTAC
>CAVZPI010000034.1:0-10589 GCA_963777085.1 uncultured Actinomycetes bacterium
CCAGCGCCCAGGATGTCCGCCGCACCGTCCAGCGCCAGGGCCAAAGCCAGCGCAAACTCGGCATTCGGCCCGCCCACACCGTCGCCGCGCCGCGTCACCGTCAGCTCGCCGCCCGACAGCAGCAGGCGCGGCTTCGCCCACCGGACGCGACAGGGCCAGACGCGCCATGTCCGCCGCGACCTCGCGCGCCTCGCCTTCCAGCGCATCGCCGAGGATCTCCACCTCGCAGCCCGCGGCCCGCGCCATCTCCGCCGCCGCCTGCACCGGGACGGTGACACCTGCGTGACCGCGAGGATCTCCGAGGCCAGCAGCGCCGCGATGATGCCGTCCTTGTCGGTGGTCCAGACCGACCCGTCGCGCCGCAGGAACGACGCTCCGGCGCTCTCCTCGCCGCCGAACGCCACCGAGCCGTCGAGCAGGCCCGGCACGAACCACTTGAAGCCGACCGGCACCTCCCACAGCCGCCGCCCGAGGCCTGCGACGACGCGGTCGATCATCGACGAGCTGACCACCGTCTTGCCGACCGCCGCGTCCCGCCGGCCACTCGGGCCGGTGCGCCATCAGGTAGTCGATGCGCGACCGCCAGGAAGTGGTTGGGATTCATCAGCCCGCCGCCGGCGTGACGATCGCCGTGCCGGTCGGAGTCGGCGTCGTTGCCGGTCGCGATGTCGAACTCGTCACGGCGCCCGATCGAGGGAGGCCATGGCGTACGGGGACGAGCAGTCCATGCGGATCTTGCCGTCCTAGTCGAGCGTCATGAACCGCCACGCCGGGTCGACGAGCGGGTTGACCACCGTCAGGTCGAGGTGATGCCGGTCGGCGATCGCGCCCCAGTAGGCGACGCTGGCCCCGCCGAGCGGGTCGACACCGATGCGAATCCCGGCCACGCGGATCGCGTCGAGGTCGATCACGCCGGGCAGGTCGTCGACGTACTGGCGCGAGGAAGTCGTACCGCCCCGTGGTGTCCGCCGCCGAGCGCTCGTGCCAGCGGGATCCGGCGCACGCCGGCGAGGCGGTCGGCGAGGTACGCGTTGGCCCGGTCCTGGATCGACGCCGGTGATGTCGCTGCCGGCCGGCCCGCCGTCCGGCGGGTTGTACTTGAAGCCGCCGTCGCGCGGCGGGTTGTGCGAGGGCGTGACGACGATGCCGTCGGCCCGGGCCGGGTCGTCGGTCGCGCGCCCCGGTTGTGGACGAGGATCGCGTGCGAGAGCGACCGGCGTCGGCGTGTAGCCGTCGCGCGAGTCGATCAGCACGCGCACCCCGTTGGCGGCGAGCACCTCCAGCGCCGTCGTCCAGGCGGGATCGCTGAGCGCATGGGTGTCCTTGCCAGGAACAGCGGCCCGGCGATGCCGGCGCCCGGCCGGTAGTCGCAGATCGCCTGGGTGGTCGCGGCGATGTGGTCGTCGTTGAACGCGCCGTCGAGCGCCGACCCGCGGTGCCCGGAGGTGCCGAAGCTGACCCGCTGGCGCGATCTCGCGCAGGATCCGGGTGGACGGAGTAGTACGCCGTCACGAGGGCGGCGACATCGACGAGATCCGACGGCAGGGCAACCTGCCCAGCGCGGGGATGGATCGACATGGTGCTCCTAGGTGGCCGTGGGGCGGCCGGCGGATCGGGCTCGGCCCCCGGGTTTGGGACAGCCGGGAGACATCGTGACAGACTACGGGGGCTCGATGACGGTCCTTTCGAGGACCTCGGACCGCCCCGCCACAGGGGCAGCGGTCCGACGAGCATTCGGCCCGTGCCGCGATGCAGTACCCTTCACCCCCACCACCGTGGGCGACCTGTGGCGCCTGCAGGAAGCGATGACGACATGAAGACTCTCGACGTAGTAGACGCCGCCTCGCTCAAGGACGGCATCCCCTCACTTCCGCGCCGGCGACACCGTCAAGGTGCACGTCAAGGTCGTCGAGGGCAACAAGACCCGCGTGCAGCTGTTCCAGGGTGTGGTCATCGGCCGGTCCGGCGCAGGCGTGAGCGAGACGTTCAAGGTGCGCAAGGTCTCGTACGGCGTCGGCGTGGAGCGCACGTTCCCCGTGCACACCCCGATCATCGAGAAGATCGAGCTTGTCAGCCGCGGCGACGTGCGGCGCGCGAAGCTGTACTACCTGCGCGATCTGCGCGGCAAGAAGGCCAAGATCAAGGAGCTCCGCGAGAACGTCAAGTCCGAGGGCTGATCCGATTGGGCGAGCCGAAGCGGCAGTCCTGGTGGGACATCCCGATCACGATCGCCATCGCCGTCGCCATCGTCCTGCTGATCACGACGTTCCTGGCGAAGCCCTTCTCGATCCCCTCGGGGTCGATGGAGGACACGCTGGGCATCGGCAACAGGGTCCTGGTCAACCGCGTCGTCTACCACCTGCGTGACGTCCAGCGGGGCGACATCGTCGTCTTCGACGGCTCCGACTCGTTCGTGCCGGCCAGCGAGGTGCCCCAGCGTGATCCCGTCACCGGCACGCTCACGTGGGTCGGGCAGTCCATCGGCGTCGTTCCGCCGGACTCGACGGACTTCATCAAGCGGGTCATCGGCGTGGCGGGTGATCGCGTCGTGTGCTGCGACGTGCAGGGTCGCGTCACCGTCAACGGCACCCCCCTGGCGGAGCAGTCGTACCTCTATCCGGGCGACTCGCCGAGCACGCAGACCTTCGATGTCGTCGTTCCGCGGGGCATGCTGTGGGTCATGGGTGACCACCGCTCGAACTCGGCGGACTCCCGGGCCCACATGGGCGACCCGGGTGGTGGCTTCGTGCCCACGTCCAAGGTGGTCGGACGTGCGATGAGCGTGCTCTGGCCGCTCTCGAGCCTGCAGTCCCTGCAGATCCCGGCGACGTTCGCCTCGGTCGCCCCCGCCACCTCGTCGGGGACAGGGCAGTAGTGGCCGTCTCCGCCCGCGATCCGCAGCAGCTGCCCGAAAGCCCCGAGGGGCATGGGCGACACGCACGGGACAGGTCACCGCGACCACAGGGCGGCGGCGCCCTGCGCTGGCTGCGCGAGACGGCGATCATCGTGGTCTCGGCCCTCGTGCTCTCGGCACTCGTGCGCGCCTTCCTCGTCCAGGCCTTCTACGTGCCGAGCGCTTCGATGGAGGACACCCTCCTCATCAGCGACCGCATCATCGCCTCGAAGATCACCGCGACGATGTCGGGAGTCAGCCGCGGCGAGGTGGTCGTGTTCAAGGACCCGGGCGACTGGCTCGACGACCCGCCCCCGCCGCCGGGGGGCTTTCGAGGGGCGCTCAGGCAGGGCCTGACCTTCGTCGGGCTGCTCCCCAGCGACACGGGCAAGGACCTCGTGAAGCGGGCCATCGCCGTGGGGGGCGATCGCGTCGCGTGCTGCGACGTGGACGGGCGCATCGTGCTCAACGGCGTGCCCCTGGTCGAGGACTACATCGTCGGGCCGACCGACCAGGTGCGGTTCGATCTCGTCGTGCCCGACGGCAGCGTCTTCGTCATGGGCGACAACCGGGGCAACTCCCGCGACTCCCGGTACCACCTGGAGGAGAACGACGGCGGAGTGCCGGTGGGCAACGTCGTGGGCCGGGTCGTGCTGGTCGTGTGGCCGCTCCAGAGCTTCTCGACCGTCCCCGTCCCGGAGATCTTCGGGAATCCGGCGATCACGGACGGACCACGCGGGGTGGAGCCGTCCAGCGAGCCCGCCGGCACGAACACGTCGCTGGCGCCCTCGGCGCCGGCGTTGCCCTCCGCCTCCGCAGAGTCGTCCGGCTCGGCCGGGCCGGCCGAATCCGACTAGCCGCGGCATGGCGACCGGTCCTGGTCCGGTGCGGGGCGAGGTATCCCTGCGGGTCGAGCGGCAGCTGCTGAGGTCGGGCGCCTCGCTGGTCTGCGCCGTCGACGAGGTCGGGCGCGGCGCGCTGAGCGGGCCCGTCTCGGTCGGAATGGTGCTCGTGGACTCATCGGTCCGCCGATCCCTGCCGGGTGTCCGCGACAGCAAGCTGCTCACGCCGTCAGCGCGGCTCGAGCTGGTCCCCAGGATCCACCGGTGGTGCGTGGGCCACGCCGTGGGCCACGCCAGTGCCCAGGAGATAGACGAGCACGGCATCATCGTCGCGCTCAGGCTAGCCGGCCATCGTGCCCTGGCCGAGATGTCGGCCGAGCCCGATATCGTGCTCCTGGACGGCAGCCACGACTGGCTCTCCCACCCCGGTCAGGCGAGCCTGTTCGACGAGCCCGCCACCGGGGCCCGGCCGGTGCCGCCGGTGGTCACGATGGTCAAGGCCGATCTTCGCTGCGCGTCCGTCGCCGCTGCCAGCGTGCTGGCCAAGACCGTCAGGGACGCCATCATGGTGCGATTGTCGGCCGACCATCCCGGATACGCGTGGGACGTCAACAAGGGCTACGCGGCGCCCTCGCACCTGCAGGCGCTGCGGCTCCTGGGACCCTCGCCCGAGCACCGGGTCAGTTGGCGGCTGCCCGCAGTCACGGTTGGCCGTGAATCCGACGACTCCGCTCTCGCCGGGCTGGCGACCCTCGCCTGACGGGCGTGCGGGGCCGGGCGCCTGGCGCAGACGCTCGTCATGCACAGGGGGGCTGGTCACGGTCCGCGGTCCACAGGCCGGCTCGGCGGCGTGGCTTCCCAGGCGAGGGCTGGGCAGTGTGGGCCGCGGGGGTGATCGCGATGCTCGCGAAGGACGCGCTTGGCAGGTACGGCGAGGACCTGGCCGTGCAGCACCTGCAGAGGCTGGGGATGACGGTGGTCGCGCGCAACTGGCGATGTGCGCTGGGCGAGATCGACGTCATCGCCCGGGAGGGATCCCGGTTGGTCGTCTGCGAGGTCAAGACGCGCCGCAGCGAGGCCTTCGGCAGTCCGATCGAGGCCGTGGGCCCGCGCAAGATGCGTCGCCTCCGCCAACTGGCCATGCGCTGGCTGGACGAGCAGCAGATCCATGTCCTCGAGATCAGGTTCGACGTCATCGGCATCGTCCAGCCGCCCTCGGGGCCGCCCGTCCTGCAGCACGTGCGCGGGGTGGAGTGATCTGCGATGGCCCTGGCCCAGGTGCAGGGAGTCGTGGTCTCGGGAGTGACCGGAGCGATGGTGCAGGTGGAGGTGGAGGTGTCGCAGGGGCTGCCCACCGTCGGAGTGGTCGGGCTGCCCGACACATCGGTCACGGAGTCCCGCTGGCGCGCGCGCTCGGCCATCACCAGCATCGGAGCGACCTGGCCCAACCGTCGCGTGACGATCGGCCTGTCGCCGGCCGAGGTCCGCAAGAACGGTGCGGGTCTCGACCTGCCGATCGCCATCGGGGTGCTGGCGGCAAGCGAACAGCTCCCAGGGGTCGATCTCGGGGCAACCACGTTCATCGGCGAGCTTGGCCTCGACGGCGCCCTGCGACCCACGCGCGGTGCCCTGGCCGGGGCCCTGGCGGCTCGACGGGCCGGCATCGAACGCGTCATCGCGCCGCCGCGCAGCGCTCGCGAGATGGTGCGGCTGCCCGGGCTGCGCGTCGTCGTCGCGGAGACCCTGGCGCAGGTCATCGCGGTATTGCGGGGCGAGGACGCGGGGGCGCTCGCGGCGATCGGCGGCACCGGCTGCCCGCAGGACGAGGGCGACGAGGCCGGGGCACCGGACCTGCGCGATGTCCGTGGCCAGGCGCAGGCACGCTACGCGGTCGAGGTGGCGGCGGCCGGAGCGCACAACATCGCGCTCGTCGGCGCGCCCGGAGTCGGGAAGACCCTGCTGGCCGAGAGGCTGCCCGGCCTGCTGCCCGACCTCGGTGACGAGGCGGCCATCGAGGTGGCCGCCATCCACTCGGTGACCGGGCTCGCGCGGCCCGACGGGGCCTTCGCTCGACCGCCGTTCCGCGCCCCGCACCACTCCTCGTCCGCGGCGGCCCTGCTCGGCTCGGTGCAGGGGCAGCGGGTGAGCCCGGGAGCCGTGACGCTCGCTCATCGCGGTGTCCTGTTCATGGACGAGGCACCGGAGTTCTCCCGGCCATGCCTCGAGGGGCTCCGCCAGCCGATCGAGTCGGGAGTGGTCTCGCTCGGGCGCAGCGGCTGGTCCGGGTTGCTGCCCGCCGCCTTCCAGCTGGTCCTCGCGGCGAATCCCTGCCCATGCGGGATGCGTGCCGGGTCCGGCGGCGACTGCTCGTGCTCCCCGGTGGCGGTGCGCCGCTACGCCGCCCGGCTGTCCGGTCCGCTTGTCGACCGGATCGACATCCGGCTCTCCATGTCGCGTCCACCCGACTCGGCGCTGGGCCGGCTGGACGACGAGGAGGCCACGGAGCCGGTGCGCCGGCGCGTCGAGACGGCCCGGGCACGTGCGAGGCAGCGGTTCGCCGGCCTGCCCTGGTCGGCGAACGCGCGGATTCCCTCGGGCGAGCTGCGACGGGCATGGGGGCCGGACGCGGCGGGGGTGGAGCTGCTCAGGTCTCTCGAGCGTCGGTCGGCGAATCTCCGCGGCCCGGATCGGGTGCTGCGCATCGCATGGACGATCACCGACCTGGCCGGTCGTGATCGACCGGGGCGCGACGAGATCGCCGCAGCCATGTCCCTGCGCGGCGGCACCACCGCCTGGGCGGCGTGATGCCGACCGATCCGGTGGAGCACGAGCGCCGGGCTCTCATCGAGCTCGCCATGTGCGTGGAGCCTGGCGACGGGGTGGTCGGAGCCCTCGTCGAGACGGCGGGGCCGCAGGCCGTTGCGCATCGGATCCGGGCCGGTCGGACCGCGCTGCGTCACGGCGAGGGGCTGCGCTCCCGGCTCCTGGGCACAGATGGCGACGCGGCCCTCGACGCAGCGGCCCGCGTCGGGGCGCGCATCGTCACGCGGGTCGACGCGGAGTGGCCGAGCCAGCTCGGCGACCTCGGTGAACAGGCTCCGTTCGCCCTGTGGGCCGTCGGTGCGGCGGACCTTCGGCTGCTGGCCCTTCGGTCCGTGGCCGTGGTGGGGGCGAGGGCCTGCACCGCATATGGGGAGGAGAGCGCGCGGGGCTGGGCTGCGGAGCTGGCCGACGACGGGTGGTGCGTCGTCTCCGGTGGCGCCTTCGGCATCGATGCCGCGGCCCATCGGGGCGCTCTCGCGGCGGGTGGGCCGACGATCTGCGTGCTGGCCGGCGGAGTCGACGTTCCCTATCCTCGGGCACACGATGCGCTCATCGCCCGGATCGCCGACGAGGGCCTCGTGGTCAGCGAATCGCCCCCCGGCGAGGCCGTGCGTCGACAGCGGTTCCTGTCCCGCAACCGGGTCATCGCCGCCATGTGCCGCGCAACGGTGGTCATCGAGGCCGCCGAGCGCTCCGGAACGACCGCCACGGCCAGGGCGGCCGGACTCATGGGCCGGCCCGTTCTCGCGATGCCGGGGCCGATCACGTCCCCGTCGTCAGCAGGCTGCCACCGCATGATTCGCGAGGGCGAGGCCACGCTGGTCGCGCGAGCCAGTGACGTGGTCGAACGGCTGGGCCTGTCCGGCGGTCGGTCGATCCATGCGGCTCGGCCGGACCAGGGGGTGGCGCGGGACCTGCTGGACCTGCGGGAGCGGGCGGTGCTCGATGCCATGCCCGGCAGGGGAGCGGCGACGCTCGACCGGCTGATCCGCGCGGCCGGGCTCGGCGGCCGAGACATCCTCTCGGCTCTGGGGGTCCTGGAGGCAGGTGGCTGGGTGAGCGCTGGTGCGGACGGCTGGCGGCTCTCCCGCCGCTGAGGCAGGGATTCATCGACGTTCCTCGCGCGCGTCGGGCGCGCCTTGGCCCGACGGCCGTCGAACGACTGCGACCATGGCCTCGTGGCGCCCGCATCCGCAGCGACCCGTCCGGACGGCCTGCCGGACGGGCTCGGTGACGCCCTCGACGCCTTCGTCCGGCACGTGCGCGATGAGCGTGGCCGCAGCGTCCACACCGTGCGGGCGTATCGCGGCGACGTCGCCGACCTGCTGTCCTTCTGCGCCGGCGGCTCCGTCCGGGATCCTGCGGGAATCACCCTCGGACACCTGCGCGGCTGGCTGGCCCTCCAGAGCCGGAACGGCCGCGCTCGCTCGACCCTGGCGCGTCGCGCTGCCGCGGCACGTGCGTTCACGGCCTGGTGCCTGCGCCGCGGCCTGGCGCCCACTGATGTCGGCGCCAGGCTGGCCAGCCCCCAGGTCTCCCGGTCGCTTCCCGTGGTCCTCGATGTGGGCGAGGCCGCGGCCCTGATGGACCACGCGGCCACGGCGGCGGACGACGGGTCGGCCGTTGCCGTCCGGGACCGCTCGATCGTCGAACTGCTCTACGCGACCGGCATCCGCGTCGCGGAGCTCTGCTCGGCCGACGTCGGCGACGCGGACCTCGACCGTCGTACCGTGCGGGTTAGGGGGAAGGGTGGCAAGGAGCGGACGGTGCCGTTCGGGGTCCCCGCGGCGCGCGCCCTGCGTGACTGGCTGGCAGTCCGTCAGGAGCTGGCGAGCCAGGGCGCGACCAGCGCGCCCGCCCATGATGATCCGCTCTTCGTCGGATCGAGGGGCAGTCGCATCGACCCGCGCACGGTGCGTGCGGTGGTCCATCGGCTGACCGTCCAGGCAGGGGTGCCGGCGCTGGCCCCGCACGGCCTGCGGCACAGCGCCGCGACCCATGTGCTCGAGGGCGGAGCCGACCTGCGCACAGTGCAGGAGCTGCTGGGCCACGCCTCGCTGGCGACGACCCAGCGCTACACGCACGTGTCGGTCGAGCGGCTCCGCGCGACCTACCGGCAGGCGCATCCCCGCAGCACGGCGATCCCGGATCCCGGCGGTCCGGCCAGCTAGCCGAGGGCGCCGCGCGCGGCCTCCCGGGGCTTGAGGACTGCTGGTGGGGTCCGGACCAGCGAAAGTGGGTCCAGGTAGGTCGCGTCGGTGCGCAGCCCCACGTGCAGGCAGCCACGGGCGCCGCCGCAATGCCCACCGAGGACGGCCACCGTGCCTATCTGCTCGCCCGCCTGCACGACGTCGCCCACCGCCACCGACCCGATCACCGGTTCGTAGGTCGAGCGGCGGTGGCCCGGACCCGGCCAGCGCGACAGTGACCAGGGGCTTGCCGGCAACCGTCCCGACGAAGGACACCGTGCCTGCGGCCATGGACAGGACCCGGTCGCCCGTGGTCGCCACGAAGTCGACCCCGCGGTGGCCGGCCGACCACCGCTGGCTCGGCGGCGAGAAGCCCGCGGAGACGTCGGGGGAGTCCACCGGCCAGTGGCCGGCGGCGAGGACGAGAGCCAGGACGGCCGACGGGATCCGCATCCCGCCACCCTGCCGGTTGCCGCGGCTCCCATCCGGTCGGTGCGCCGGCCTGGGGACGGGTGACCGGCGTGACCGGGCCTGTGGACGGGGCATGGTCCCCCAGGCCGTACGATGGGTGCACCTGACGGGCCTGCTGGGCCGGTCAGGAATTCGCATGACCCGGTACCGCAGGCCAGCGCCCGCGGCCGTTCGCTGGTCGGTCCCGCCTCGGCGGGGGGCAGCGCACGGGGGTCGACAGGGATCCCGGGCAACCGCCCGGGATCGACAACCGACGGCGTCGGCTCGCTGAGCCTGCGCCACGAAGGAGTGCACCCATGGCCGTTGTGACCATGCGCCAGTTGCTCGAGAGCGGCGTCCACTTCGGGCACCAGACCCGTCGCTGGAACCCCAAGATGAAGCGATTCATCTTCACCGAGCGCAACGGCATCTACATCATCGACCTGCAGCAGTCGCTGGCGCTTCATCGACCGCGCCTACGAGTTCGTCCGCGAGACCGTCGCCCACGGCGGCTCCGTCATGTTCGTCGGCACCAAGAAGCAGGCGCCAGGAGGCCATCGCCGAGCAGGCGACCCGCGTCGGGCATGCCCTACGTCAACCAGCGCTGGCTCGGCGGCATGCTGACCAACTTCCAGACCGTGCACAAGAGGATCCAGCGCCTCAAGGAGCTCGAGGAGATCGACTACGACGACGTCGCGGGCTCCGGCCTGACGAAGAAGGAGCTGCTCGTCCTGCGCCGCGAGAAGGACAAGCTGGCCAAGACCCTGGGCGGCATCCGGGACATGAGCAAGATCCCGAGCGCGGTGTGGATCGTCGATACCAAGAAGGAGCACATCGCCGTCGGCGAGGCGCACAAGCTGGGCATCCCGGTCATCGCGGTCCTCGACACCAACTGCGATCCGGACGAGGTCGACTTCCCGATCCCGGGCAATGACGACGCGATCCGCTCCGTTGCCCTGCTCACCCGCGTGATCGCCGACGCCGTCGCCGACGGACTCATGGCCCGCGCCGGTGGCGCGGTGGCCGGCGTGGTCGCGGCCGAGGAGCCGCTCGCCGAGTGGGAGCGCGAGCTGCTTGCCGGTTCCGCCGAGGCCGCTGTCGTCGAGCCCGTCGCGGTGGAGGTCCTCGTCGAGGAGCCCGTCGTGGAGACGGTCGTCGAGGTCGTCGCCGAGGAGCCTGCGGCTCCCGTCGAGGCTGCCGAGTAGCACGTTCACCCGGATTCGGGGGGCATCCGGGCGGATGCCCCCCGAACCTGCGGCCGCCGGCCCCTGCCCGTCCGGCCGAACCCGACCTGCCGCACTGCCCGTACCTATCTGGAGGACAACGATTCACCATGGCGACAATCACCGCCGCTGAAGTCAAGAAGCTCCGCGACCTCACCGCCGCCCGGAC
>CAVZPI010000035.1:0-53504 GCA_963777085.1 uncultured Actinomycetes bacterium
AGGCCCAGCAGGGCGCCGAGGGCGCCGAACTCCGCCGGGGACAGCACCCGCGCCGAGATCATGCTGAGCAGGTATGCCGCACCGTTGCCGACCATGGTGGCCGCACCGACGAGGATCAGCCCCTTGGCGAGGGCGGCCCTCGGCTGCGGCTGGTTCACGGCATCACCCTAACGATCCTCGCCGGGTGACCCGGCGAGGATCGTTGCGGTGACTTCGTCAGCCGACCACCTGCGGCAGCGAGGCGAGGCTGGCAGCCAGCCGCTCGTCCGAGAGCGCCTCGTCGGTCATGTTCCCGTTGAGGTAGCTGTCGTACGCCGCGAGGTCGAAGTGCCCGTGGCCGGAGAGTGCGACGACGATGACCGTCTCCTCGCCCGTCTCCTTGGCCTTCTTGGCCTCCCGGACCGCGACGGCCAGGGCGTGCGCCGACTCCGGAGCCGGAACGATCCCCTCCGTGCGCGCGAACGTGACGGCGGCCGAGAAGCACTCGGTCTGCGGCACGGACTCGGCCTCCATCAGGCCGAGTTCGTACACGTGCGACAGCAGGGGCGCCATGCCGTGGTAGCGCAGGCCGCCCGCGTGGATCGGATCGGGGATGAAGTCGTGCCCCAGCGTGTGCATCTTCATGAGCGGGGTCATGCCTGCGGTATCGCCGAAGTCGTAGGCGTACACGCCCTTGGTCAGCGACGGGCACGATGCCGGCTCGGCCGCCACGATGCGGGTCCGCCCTTGCCGGCCATCTTCTCCCGCAGGAAGGGGAACGCGAGCCCGGCAAAGTTGGATCCCCCGCCCGTGCAGCCGACGAGGACGGTGGCCGCATCGCCCGCGAGCTCCAGCTGCAGCAGTGCCTCCTCCCCGATGACCGTCTGGTGCAGGAGCACGTGGTTGAGGACCGAGCCGAGGGCGTAGCGCGTATGGGGCTCCTGCGCAGCGACCTCCACCGCCTCGGAGATGGCGATGCCGAGCGATCCGGACCAGTTGTTCGGGTCGGCCGCCAGCTTGCGGCCGATCTCGGTGACGTCGGACGGCGACCGGTGGATCTTGGCGCCGAACGTCTCGATCATGAGCCTGCGGTAGGGCTTGGAGTCGTACGAGGCGCCGACCTGCCAGACCTCGCACTCGAGGCCGTACAGCGCGCATGCGTACGACAGCGCGGTGCCCCACTGGCCGGCGCCGGTCTCGGTGGTGAGCTTGGTCGTGCCGTCCTTCTTGTTGTAGTACGCCTGCGGCACGGAGGTGTTCGTCTTGTGCGATCCCGCCGGGGACACGCCCTCGTACTTGTAGTAGATGCGTGCCGACGTGCCCAGCGCCTCCTCCAGGCGGTGCGCGCGGAACAGCGGGGACGGCCGCCACTGCCGGTACACGTCGAGGACTCCACCGGGTATGTCGATGTATCGATCGGTCGCGACCTCCTGCAGGATCAGGTCCATCGGGAAGAGCGGCAGCAGGTCGTCGGGGCCCACGGGATCCATGCGGCCGGGGTGCAGCGGCGGCGGCGGCGGCGCCGGCAGGTCGGGGATGACGTTGTACCACGTGGTCGGCATCTGGTCCTCGCTGAGCATGTACTTGTGCTGCCGAACCTTGTCGTCCATGACGCTCCGTCCATTTCTCGATCGCGTGTCCGCCGGTCAGGTCAGACGCTAGTGCCGACCAGCAGGGGCGCGAGCCGTTTCGTCGAGTCCGGTACTCGTGTGATGCGTGTGACCAATGTGACCAATGTGCTTGTGTGTGACTCATCCCACACTCCCCCCAACCACCGTCCGATTTCTGGACGGCTGGGCATCCACGGGGTGCGACCGTGCTTACCGTCGACCCCGTTGCCGGTCCGATCGCGACACCCGTCGTGTGCCGGCAACCCGCCGAATCGGCCTGCGGACCCCGCGTCCGACCGGCCGTACCGGGGACCCAATCGGTCGCGCTGCTTGCGACCACGGTCGTGCTGCTTGCGACCAGGGGCGAATCCGACCGCCGCGCCGGCGACCACCGGCGTCACGTCGGTAGGGCGACCTTCACGCCCGAGCCCGTCAGCTGACCTGGGAGGCGGGAATCGAAGGAGTACCGCATTGCGCTTCCCCATGCGCGCCATCGCCCTCGTCGTGGCCCTCGTGACCACGATGGCCGGCCTGGCCACATCGTTGACGCTGGCGAGCGTCGCCCAGGCGCAGGCACCTGTGCCGGTCATCGACCCGCTCGTGCAGTCCGCCCCCGTCTCCGCCCCCGTCTCCGCCCCCGTCTCCGCACCCGCCAAGGCCGCGCTCATGTCGCAGGCCACGCAGCGGCTCGCCCGCCAGCGGGCCCTGGCCCGGGCCAGGGCCCAGGCCCTCGCGAACGCCCGCATGCGGGCCCGCGTCGTCCTCGTCGCCCGAAACCAGGTCGGCGACCGCTACTCGGCCGGGGCCACCGGCCCCAGCGCCTTCGACTGCTCGGGCCTGACCCGGTACGTGTTCAAGGTCGCCGCCGGCAAGTCGCTGCCCCACCAGTCCAGGGCGCAGTACGCACGCGTCAAGAAGATCCGCTTCCGCGACGCGCGTCCGGGCGACCTCGTCTTCTTCTTCCGCAACGGTGCCCACCACGTGGGCGTCTACATCGGCAACCGGCACATGGTCGATGCCGCCGGCTACGGCAAGGGTGTCCGGATCAGCCCGATCTCGGGCTCCTGGTGGTCCCGCAGCTACACCGGCATGGGTCGACTGCTCCCCGCCTGACCGCTCGCGTGGAATCCCGGCGTGACGTGTGTCACTTTTAGGGCATGAGCACTGACCGAGCAGCGCGGCACTTCCCCGTGTCCATCCTCGTCAGGGCCTGCGCGGCTGGCGCCGCGGCGGTCCTGACCGCAGCCTCCCTCGTCGGCGCCGCCATCCCCGTGCAGGCGGCCGTCGGCGACATCACGGAGTTCGGCATGCCCGGCGGCAGCGCGCCCGACACCGTCGCCGCCGGACCCGACGGCAGTCTCTGGGTGACCGGAGTCGCCACCAGCACCATCTCGCGGGTAACGACCGCCGGCGACGTCACGACCTTCCCGACCCTGACACCCGCGGCCAATCCCCGATTCATCACGCCAGGTCCCGATGGCAACATGTGGTTCGCCGAGCAGGCCGCCAACAAGATCGGGCGGGTCAGCATGGCCGGCGTGATGACCGAGTTCGTCATCCCGACGGCCGCCTCCCAGCCACTGGGCATCACGGCCGGACCCGACGGCGCACTGTGGTTCACCGAGCTGCTGGGCAACAAGATCGGCCGCATCACCACGGGCGGGGTCATCACCGAGTACGCCCTCCCGACCGCGGCTGCCGGACCGGCGATGATCACCGCAGGGCCGGAGGGCAGCAACCGGGTGTACTTCACCGAGTTCGTCAAGAACAAGGTCGCCTTCATCACCACGGCCGGTGCGATCACCGAGGCCGTCACGCTGGACCTCGGCACCGGGCCGCTGGGCATCGCCACGATCGCCGGCAGCGTGTGGTTCGTCGAGAGCAACAAGAACAACCTCTCCCGCCTGATCAGCGACACCACCGTCTCGCGGATCTCCCTGGGCGCCGGCGTGCTGCCCCGATTCCTCGCCGGCGGGCCGGGCGGCTCCATCTGGGTCACCGCTGCCGGCACCAACCAGGTGCTCAAGTTCACCGATCAGGGCGCTCCGACGGCACAGTACGTCCTTCCGACGCCCGCGTCGCTCCCGTACGGGCTGACGGCCGGTGCCGACGGCAACATCTGGGTCGCGCTCACCGGGGTGAACAAGGTGGCCCGCGTGGTCTCCGGCCAGGTGCCGACCGTGACATCCGCCCCGCAGGTGAGCCCGCTGGTCGGCGTCGTCCCGGGCACCGTGCTCAACCCCACGAACGGGACGTGGAACTACCAGCCCTCGACCTACTGGTACCAGTGGCAGCGCTGCACCGTGGCGCAGGCCACCGACTGCGTCGACATCCCCGGTGCGACGTGGACCGCCTACACCGCAACGGCGCTGGACAACACCAAGTACCTGCGGGTCGGCGTGATCGCGATCAACCTGAGCGGCAGCTCCACGCCGGCCTACTCGGCACCGGTGGCGGTGGGCGTGTCCACGCCACCCCCGGGTCCGGGTCCCGGCCCGGCGCCGGCCACCGGTCCCATCGCGTCCGTCGGCAACGGCGCCACGGCTGAGCTCGTCGCCCCGGCGACGCAGCGGCGCGGGCGCAGCAAGCACTACGCCGTCCTGTTCACGGTGACCGATGTGCAGGGCAGCGTGACCCTGGTGTTCCGCTCCGGCAAGAAGCAGAGGTCCGCGCCGGGGCTGGTCGTCGGCGGAGGCGCCGTCCACTACACCTGGCGGGTGCCGCGAACATGGCGTAGGGGTATGACCACGGTGACGGCGACGTTCACGCCCAGCGCCGGCACCCCCTACGCGGCGGCCGCGATGAAGGACACGGTCAGGATCACCTGAGACGCCACCGCGAAGGCTGAAGTCGGCATGGCAGGATCTGCGCGCCGTCGCGACGGCACCTGCCGCGTGCGGCTACGGACGTGGATCGGCGACGGGGACCCGCACCGTCACATCGAGGCCGCCCCAGCGCGACTCCTGCGCCAGGGCGCTGCCGCCGAGGCCGGCAACGGACTCGCGCACCAGGGCGAGGCCGAGCCCGCTGCCGCCGGGCACGGAGGTCGTGCCCCGGTTGAAGCGCTCGAAGATCGCGTCGCGCTCGGCCCGCGCGACGCCGGGACCGTCGTCCGACACCGACAGCACCGCCTCGCGGTCGATGCGGCGCAGGTCGACGTGCACGCGCCCGCGGGCGTACTGCAGGGCGTTGCCCATGAGCTCGTCGACGATGCGTGCCACGACTCCCGAGGGGGCGGCCACGAAGACGCTCTCCTCGACGCTCGAGGTGAGGTCGACCCCGCGGTCGGAGAACATGCCCTCGGCCGACTCCACCCGCTGGCCGACGATCGCGGAGGCATCCTGCGAGGCGAAGGGCGCCGTGCCCGCATCGCTGCGCGCGAGCGCCAGCACCTGCTCGATGCGGCGGGCCAGCCGGTCCACCTCCGTGGTCGCGGCCTGCGCCTCGCGGGTCACCCGGTCGTCGGTGGAGATGTCCTCGATGGCCTCCAGCCGCAGTCGCACACCTGTCAGCGGGGTGCGCAGGTGATGCGACGCGTCGGCCGCGACGCGCTGGGTGCGCTGCAGGATGCCGGAGAGCCGACGTGCCGTGCTGTTCAGCGCCTTCGCCACCGCACGAACCTCCGCCGGCCCGTGCCCCTCGTCCGCCCGCATCTGCAGGTCCTCGGGCAGTTCGTGCGCGACCCGGGCCAGGTTGCGCAACGGCGAGGCGATCGAGCGGGCCAGCTGCCAGGCGATCAGGGCCGCCGCCAGCACGACGCTGAGGACGAAGACGGCGAGCCAGCGCTGGGTCTCGCGGACCTCCTCGGTCACGATCGACTCCGGCAGGGACAGCCGGACGGCAGCCACCACGTCGTAGTTCTGCACCACCGGGGCCGCCACGAAGCGCAGGTCCTCCCCGATAGTGGCCGAGGGCCGGACCGAGGATGTCAGGGAGCCGGCGAGCGCCGCGTTGATCTCCGGGCGGTCGAACAGCCGGTCAAGGGAGGAGTTGTCGCTGTCGGCGATGAGGTTTCGGTTGGTGTCGACGACGACGACGCGCGCACCGGTCTTCCGCGCGGCCGCCTCGGCCGTGGCCTGCCAGTCGAATCTCGGCTGCGCCGACAGCGCGGCGGCGGTCGAGAGGGTGTCGATCTGGAGGTTGGCGACGAACGCGTCGCGCTGGTCGTTGGCCACCACGATTGCCATCGGGATGGCAAGGGCTGCTGCCACGATCGCCACGAGCACCGTCATGGCGAGGACGAGGCGTCGAGTCACGGGCTGTCTACGGCGAGCCGATACCCGACTCCCCGGACGGTCTCGATGAGCTCCGCGTCGCCGAGCTTCTTGCGCAGCGAGGCGACGTGGACGTCGAGCGTCTTGCCGGTGCCGATCCACACCGGGTCCCACACGCGCGAGAAGAGCTCCTGCCGCGTGACGGCCCTGCCCGGCTCCTCCGCCAGCACGGACAGCAGGTCGAACTCCTTGGCCGTCAGCTCCACGGGATTGCCGTCCAGCAGGACGATGTGGCGGGCCCGGTCCACCACGAGGCGCCCGGACTCCAGGCTCGACTCGACACGCCGGCGACGAGCGACCGCACGCACGCGGGCCGCCAGCTCGCGCACCGAGAAGGGCTTGACGACGTAGTCGTCGGCACCGAGCTCCAGTCCGACGATGCGATCGGTCTCGTCGCCCCGGGCAGTCGCGATGATCACCGGGATATCGGACGTGCGTCGCAGTTCGCGGAGCACCTCCAGCCCATCGCCATCGGGCAGGCCCAGGTCGAGCAGGACGACATCGACGTTCTGCGCCGCCATCACGACCTGACTGGCATAGACGACGTGGTCGGTCTCGATGCCATTGCGCTGCAAACCCGCCAGCAATGGCTCGGCAACAGCCGGGTCGTCCTCGACGACAAGCACTCTCATGCCTCCATCGTGGCACGCCCGGACCTCTTACTGGGCCTTTACCTCGGCGTGGATCCTCCTTGTTGGAGCTTCTCTACCTTCAATACTGCACGACAAGCCCCAGCCCCCAAGCGGAAACGGACCATCCACATGACGCACTCACGGCATATCGCCGGGCCGATCCGAGCCCCCCGTCGTCGTACCGCGGCGGACAAGATCATCTCCGCAGGGCTGGCCACCGCCGCATGCGCCGGGCTCATCGGGGTCATCGGCGTGCGAACGATCGAGCAGGCCGCCGCAACGACCAGCGCCGCCGACAGCCAGCCATCGACCATGACGGACACCGCGAACGCCGCGGCGCCGGCCGCCGAGCCCACTACGTCGACGGGGCTGACCCAGGCCCAGCTCGACACCTACGCCGCACAGCTGGCGGCCGAGAAGAAGAAACTGGACGCCTACCGCGCCAAGCTCGTCAAGGTGGCCAAGCAGCTCAAGACCGCACAGCAGTCGGCCGCATCCTCCGCCGCGCGGGTGAGCGTGCCCACGTCGAGCCGGCCCTCCAGCGTGTCCAAGCCGGTCGCCAGGCCGGCCGCGAAGCCGGCCGCCAAGCCCGCACCGGCCGCCGCCGCGAAGCCGAAGCCCGCCTCCAACACCAAGAGCAGCTGACCGGTGGCGGTCGCAGCCGAGCGGACCTTCCGCGCCATGGGGACGGACTGCCACATCGTGGTCGTCACCGAGGCGCAGTCGACGGACGACCTGCTCACCCTCGCCAGGGAGCGCGTCGAGCTGCTGGAGGACTGCTGGAGCCGGTTCCGTCCGACGAGCGAGTTGAACCGTCTCAACGCCGCCGCCGGGCAGGGGCCCAGGCCCGCGTCGGCCGACCTGCTCACCCTCGTCGACCACATGCTCCGCGCCTGGGAGCGCTCCGACGGCCTGTTCGATCCCACCGTCCTGCAGTCCATGAAGGCGCTCGGGTACGACGCCGACTTCGACTCGGTCCTGGCCCGGTCGGCCGTGTCCGTGCTCGACGACGTCACGCTCGCCGCAGCCCCAGGGATGTCGGGCATCGCGCTGGACCCCGACGCCGGCACGATCACCCTCCCGCACCGCGTGGGCATCGACCCCGGCGCGATCGGCAAGGGCCTGGCGGCCGATCTCGTCGCCGCCGAGCTGATGGCCACCGGGGCAGCCGGTGTGCTGGTCAACCTGGGCGGCGATCTCGCCTTCTTGGGCACGACGGAGGACGGCTCGGCCTGGACGATCGGGGTCGAGGACGAGCGGCTCCCGGTCGCGCACCCGGACCGGCTCGTCCGGCTGCTGGAGTTCCCGGCCGACACGACCGCCGCCGGGATCGCCACGTCCACCACGCTCAAGCGGCGCTGGGCCCAGGGCCGGCGTCACCACGTGATCGACCCACGCACGCGGCACCATGGGCACCAGCGACCTCGTCCAGGTGACCGTGGTTGCCGCCCAGGCGTGGGAGGCTGAGGTCACGGCGACGACTGCGCTGCTCATGACCGCCGACGACGCAGCCCGCTGGCTGCGGGCGCGCGGCGTCACCGCGCTGCTGATGACCACAGATCGCCTGATCGTCACCGATGAAGAGGAACACCATGGCTAGCATCTCCTGGACCTGGCTCGGGATCAGGGCAAGCGGCGTCACCGCCTGGGGCCTGCTCACGGCCGTCGTGCTGTGGGGCATCCTGCTCAAGACGCAGCTGCTCGGCCGGCTCGCGCCGCCCATGCGCCTGCTCGACCTGCATCGCTGGCTCGGCGTGATCGCCCTCGGCTTCCTGGTCGTCCACATGGCCCTGCTGATGGTCGACACGTTCATGAAGTTCAGCATCTGGCAGATCCTCGTGCCGGGACTCGCGCCCAACCAGACCTTCGCCTACGCCCTGGGCACCATCGCGTTCTGGCTCCTGGTGCCGGTCTCCTTCCTCGGCCGCCTGCGCGCCAAGATGGGCGTGGCCGGCAACCGCTGGTTCAAGAACGCCCACCTGATCGCCTACGCCGCCTGGCCGTTCGCGACCGCCCACTACGTGCTCGCGGGCACCGACGCGCTCGACGCAGTGGTCCCTGGCCCTGCTGTTCGCCGGGACGGCCCTTCTCGTCATGGCGCTCCTGGCCCGCGGTTTCGTCCCCGCTCCCGGCCCGACGCGCGAGTTCACCGACCGCACGCGCCTTACCTCCTCTTAACCTGCGGCTGGTGCGCATCTGGGGCCCGGCTCCCTACCTTTGGTTAAGTAGCCCACGGCCTCGCCTCAGGCGCGACTCTAGGAGAGCCACCGCATGCAGCGATCCAGCATCATCGCCACCGTCATCGCAGCCGGTGGGATTCTCGTCGCCGGATCCGTGGCGAGCGTGGCCGTCATCAATGCGGCATCCTTGACCCCCCATGACTCCGAGACCGTTTCGGTCGTCGCGGCCGGGGCCCCCAACACATCGTCGACCGAGTCGACGGGGGTCCTGGCTGTCGACGGTGCGGGTGCCGACGAGGCCACGCCGGAGGCGACCCCGGCCACCACGCCCGAGCTCGCGGTCGAGGAACTGCCCGAGCTGCCCGATGTCGCCGACCCGGCGACCGTCAGCCGCACGATCGTCGTCCAGCAGTACGTGGCCCCCACGCGCACTCCTGCCCCGACGCGCGAGCCGCAGTCCGATGCGCAGTCGAACAAGCCGAAGCGGCCCTCGCACACCGCATCCGCCTCCCCGTCCGCGTCGGCATCCCCCGCCGCCACGGCCGAGGAGACTGCGTGGATCTCCGCCGATGCCGCCCGTGACATCGTGCTGACCGCCACCAACGGCGGCGTCGTCAAGAGCGTCGAGAAGACCACGCGCGGCGAGTACTCGGCATGGGCCGTCCACCTCGTGCGCCACGACGGCTCGATCGTGACCGGCTACGTCGAGGCCAGCAGCGGCGTCCTGTTCGACTGGGTCGTCAACCAGGACGCACCCGCGCCGACCGCGCAGCCCACCACGTCTGGAGGCGGGGGCAGCGGCTCCGCCGACGACCACAGCGACGACGACCACAGCGACGACGACGACGATGACTAGCCACCGGCGGCACAGCCGGGCACCGCTGCGCCGCTCTTCGGCGCCGGAGAAGATCATCTCGGCCGGGCTGGCGACCGCGACCTGCGTCGGAATCGTCGGACTCATCGGGGTGCGAACCCTCGACGCGAACGCCGCCTCCCAGGAATCCGAGGGCACGGCCGGCGAGGCAGCAGCGCAGTCGGCCCCCGTGGCCCAGCCCGTGGTGCCAGCCGTGCCGGCCACGACAGCAGCCGGGCTCACCCAGGCCCAACTCGATGAGTACGCCGCTCAGCTCGAGGCCGAGCGCACCCGCCTCGACGAGTACCGGGCCAAGCTCGTCAGGGCGGCCAAGAAGCTGCAGCGGCAGGCTGCCTACCAGTCCACAGCCGGCTACTCCTCCGCCACCGTGACCTACAGCGCACCGACATCCCCGGCGACGTCCGGGCCAGCGGCCAAGCCCTCCTCGCGACCGGCGACGAAACCCGCCGCGAAGCCGGGCAGCGGCTCCGGCCAGCAGGCGAGCGCCCAGGCGCCGGCGGCTCCCGCAGCGCCAACCGCACCGGCGCCCGCGAAGCCGGCGCCCAAGCCGGTCGCAGCACCCGCGCAGCAGCAGGCGGCCGCACCCTCGAGCGGCGGCGGCGGGGCCGCCACGACGACCAAGGCGAGCTAAAGCAGGGCACAGCCCGCATGCAGGGACCGGCGCATGCCAGCATGAGCCAGTGAGCACGTACGGGTTGGACGGGATCCTGGCCTGGCAGCAGGCCAGGCAGGTCGCTGCTTCGTGCGGCCGACCACTGCACGGCGTGCCTGCACGGCTCGACGAGGCCGGCGGCAGCCTGCTGGCGGACCCGATCGGGACCGTCCAGGACGACCCGCCGGCCGACAGCGCCCGGGAGCACGGCTACGCCGTCTGCGGGGAGGGACCCTGGCTCCTGGAGCCGGGGCTGCCCGCACTCTCGCGGGGCGAGAGCACCGTGCTGGAGGCCGGCGAGCCGATCCCCCGGCACACCGACGCCGTCATCCCGCTGGACTCGGGCGCCGCGACCCAGCGCGCGGACGGACGGATCCAGCTTCTGCAGCGCGACCCGCTCAACGGGATTCCCGACGAGCGGGTCCGTCCGGACTTCGGCGAGGGCATCGTGCGGCAGGGCGCGGTCTCCCTGGCCGGGCACCGCCTGGTGGCAGCGGGAACGCCCGTGACGGCTGCCGTCCTGGCGCTGGCGGCGGCGGCGGGCCTTGACGAGATCCCGGTCGTGCGTCCGCCCGTCGTGGGCGTCCTCGTCCTCGGTGGGCACCTGCTCGATCGGGGCCTGCCCCGGCACGGGCGCGTGCGCGACGCGCTGGGCCACGCCGTACCGGCATTCGTCGGGGCACTCGGGGCACGCGGCAACCCGGCCGTCCGGGCGCCCGACACCGAGGAACTGCTGCTCCGGGAGATCGACGACGCGGCAGTCGACGTCCTCATCACGACCGGATCAACCGCCCCCGGTCCGGACAATCACCTGCGCAGGGTGCTGCGGGACCTCAATGCCCGCTGGCTCGTCGACGGGGTGAGCGTCACCCCCGGTGCCCAGATGCTGCTGGCCCGGCTCCCTGACGGCCGCTTCCTCATCGGGCTGCCCGGTGAGCCCGCCTCGGCGATGGCCGGGCTGATCACCCTGGCCAGCCCGCTCATCCGGGCCCTGCGAGGCGAGCCCGACGAGGGGGGACGCCGGACTGCCGTTCTCATCGACGACGCACCCGAGGCCGACTACCTCGACGACACCCTCCTGGTCCCGGTGCGGCTGGCCGTGTCGGCGGCGGCCACGCAGGCACGGCCGCTGCCGCCGGCCGGTCCCGCCGGGCTGCAGGGCTGGGCAACGGCCGACTGCCGTGGCCGTGGTTCCCCCAGGGGCGGGACGCCGGGGCGACGTCGTGACGATCCTCGACCCGCTGGGGCGGGACGCCGGGGCGTGACCGCTATCACGCGCACCGTTCACGTAATCCCTGCCTGCCAAGTAGGAATGACGAATGAACCTCGCTAGGGTCTCCCGGTGACGATCGGTGACATCGACCTCGCCCTTTCGCTGGGTGGGCTCGTCGCCGGCCTGATGGTCGGGCTGACGGGCATGGGTGGCGCGGCGCTGGTCACCCCCATGCTCGTACTGCTCTTCGGCATCTCGCCCGCGGCCGCGGTGTCGAGCGACGTCGTCGCGTCGGCGTTCATGAAGCCGGTCGGCGCCTTCGTGCACATCCGCTCCAGGACCGTCCACTGGCGACTGGTCGGCTGGCTCTCCGCCGGATCCGTCCCCGGCGTGCTGTTCGGCACCGTGATCTTCGCCAAGGTGCTCACGTCGGACGAGGCGAACGAGACGATCCGGACCTGGATCGGCTACGTGCTGCTCCTCGCGCTCGCCGCCATGGTGGCCAAGATCTGGGTGGCCCGACGTGCCAGCCACCTGCGAGAGGTACGCCAGCCCCTCGGTCCGCAGATGCCGGTCAAGCCGCTGCCCACCCTCCTGCTCGGCCTGACCGTGGGCGTCCTCGTCGGCATGACGAGCGTCGGCTCCGGCTCCCTCATCGTCACCACGCTGCTGCTGCTCTACCCCCTGCTGCGTCCGTCCGTCCTCGTCGGCACCGACCTCACCCAGGCCGTCCCGATGCTCATCGCCGGTGCCATCGCGCACGCCGGCTTCGGCGACATCAGCATCGCCGTCGTCGTGTCCCTGCTGATCGGCCAGATCCCCGGGGTCTGGATCGGCGCGCGCATGTCGTCCCGGTACGACGGCCACGCGCTGCGCTGGCTGCTCATGGTCGTCCTCGCGGCCACCGCCCTGAAGCTGCTCGGCGTATCCAGCCTCGTCTCCGGGACGATCGCCATCGTCGGCGTCATCGTCGTGGCCGCCATGTACCTGCGGGAACGCCTCCATGCCGCGAAGTAGCGGGCACCCCCTCCGCGAGGAGCTCGGTCGGTCCCCGGGGACCTTGACGCACGGGGCCAGATCGTCTTGGCTGTCATCCGCAGGGGGAATCTCACCGTTTCGACACCGACACGATCCGTACCCTCGAAACTGGTGATCGGCTGGTGGTCATCCGGCACAACCCCTCCGAGAGGTAGCCATGCACGCGATCACCTTCGCCGAGCCCGGTGGGCCCGACGTCCTGTCGTGGGAGAAGGTGGCCGACCCGACGCCCGGTCCGGGCGAGGTGATCATCGACGTGGCGGCGACCGCCGTGAACCGGGCCGACATCCTCCAGCGACAGGGCCACTACCCGCCGCCCGACGGCACGACGGCGATCCTGGGCCTCGAGTGCTCGGGAACGATCAGTTCCGTGGGCGCCGCCATCAGCCTTGACCACATCGGCGAGAAGGTGGTGGCCCTCCTCACCGGCGGCGGCTACGCGCAGAAGGTGGCGGTCCCCTTCGGTCAGGTGATGAGCGTGCCTCAGGGCGTCAGCCTCGTCGAGGCGGCGGCGCTGCCCGAGGTGGCCTGCACCGTCTGGAGCAACCTCGACATGACGGCCAACCTCAGCGACGGCGAGTGGCTGCTGATCCATGGCGGGGGCTCGGGCGTCGGCACGGCGGCGATCCAGATCGGCAGGGCGCTCGGAGCCCGCGTGGCCGTCACCGCCGGGAGCGCGCAGAAGCTCGAGAGGTGCGCGCATCTGGGGGCCGCCGTGATGATCGACTACACCTGCGAGGACTTCGTCGAGGTGATGCTGCGCGAGACCGGCGGCCGCGGCACCAACGTCATCCTCGACAACATGGGTGCCAGCTATCTCGAGCGCAACGTCAGCGCCCTGGCGCGCGACGGCCGCCTGCTGGTCATCGGCATGCAGGGTGGCGTCAAGGCCGAGCTGAACCTCAACACCCTGCTCCGCAAGAACGCCTCAGTGAGCGCCACCTCGCTGCGCGGGCGCCCTGACTCGGAGAAGGCGGCCATCTGCTCGCAGGTCGAGCGCAACGTGTGGCCGTGGGTCGCGGCAGGCCTCGTCCGCCCGGTGATCGACCGCGTCCTGCCCATGAAGGACGCGGCCTACGCGCACCAGCAGCTCGTCGACGGCGGCGTCACCGGGAAGATCGTCCTGTCGGTCTCATGATGCGGCTGGCCAGGCTGGTCCTCGCGACCGCCTGCACGGTGGGGATCGGCGCCATCGCCCCGCCCGCGCACGCCGAGACGGCGCTGCCCTGCCCTGCCACCGCCGCGGAGATCACGTCCGACCAGCGGGACCTCGCCTGGCAGGTCGCGGGCGAGCGCCTGGCAGCGCTGTCCGGCCCGGCGACCTATCCGTTCGGTGCCACGGGATCCTCTCCCTACCGGCGCACGAATGCGTACTCCTGGACATCCGGCTTCTACCCGTCGGCGCTGTGGCTCATGTACGAGCACACGTCGGACCGGGCCTGGCTGCAGCGCGCGCGGGCCTACACCCGGGGAGTGCTTCCGGTCGCGACGTGGACGGGGACGCACGACCTGGGCTTCATGGTCGGCACGCCTTCCTGGCTGGGGATGCAGTCCGACCCTGACGTCCGGAGGGGCGAGACCTACGCGAGGGCGCTCGTGCGTGCCTCGCGGAGCCTGTCGAGCCGGTGGAACGCGCGCGTGCAGGCGATCCGGTCGGGGGAGTACGGCGGGCGATGGGGCCTGATCATCGACTCGGCGATGAACGCGCCGATGCTCCTGCGCGCGGGCCTCGTGCTCGGCGGCGCCCAGGGCCGTGCGCTGTCGAACAGGGGCCTGCGGCACATGCTCACCCTGAGTCGCTACTTCATCCGGCCGGACGGGTCCACTCGCCACCGACTGGCCTTCGACCCGAGGACCGGGAGGCTGACCGGACCCGTTTACGGGCAGGGCCTGAGCACGTCGAGCACGTGGTCGCGCGGACAGGCGTGGGCGATCGACGGCTTCGCGCAGGCCTACCAGCTGACCAAGGACGCACGCCTCCTCGACGCGGCCCACCGCACGGCCGACTTCTGGGTCGGCCGGGTGCCGATCGGCTGCGTGCCCGCCTGGGACCTGGACGCGGCCGGAGCCGACGAGCCACGGGACTCGTCCGCGGCCGCCATCGCGGCACACGGCCTGCTGCTGCTCGCGAGCGTCGACCCGGATGCGGCCCGCGCCGCCGGGTACCGCCACTACGCCCTCGCGGCCCTGGGCACGCTGGCCGGCGAGCCGTGGCTCACCGCGAGCGCAGGCGGCCTCGGAGTACTGCAGCACCAGGCGTACAACGTGCCCGCCGACCCGCGGGAGGGTACCTACGCGTGGGGCGACGCGTTCCTGCTCGCGGCGCTGTCGGCCAGCGGGCAGCACGGGACGTCCACGCCCTGACGGGCGGAGGGGGACACCCCGTGGAGCATCGTCCCGGACCTCCCGGATCTCCCGGATGTCGTGCCGGCACCCGACTAGCGGCTGGGCAGGGCTGCGATCCGCTTGAGCAGATAGGGCGAGAACCAGCCGTCGTACTTGGCCTGCAGGACCGGATCGCGCCAGTCGGCGCCGGTGACGACCTGTCGGCAGGTGGGCTGCCCGCACATGCAGGAGAACTCGTCGTAGTCGCTCGCATCGCACATGGCGTAGTCGAACGTGATCTCCTCGCCCACCGCGATGTCGCGCATCGCGACGAGCAGCGCCGAGCCCGACAGTCCGCAGTTCGGGTCGCAGGAGTGGTTGAGCATGTCGCCGGGCTCGGGAGTCTCGTCCGACACGAGGTACAGGTCGTCATCGACCTGGATCGACCGCGCCTGCCGATCGTGCGACATCTCGGAGAGCGTCGCGCGGTTCACGACCCAGCCGCCGAAGGCTGCCACGGTCTCGCCGGCCGCGATCTGCTCGACCGCGAACGAGCCCCAGCCCTTGTCGCCCGCAGGTCGCGCCTGCGCCTTGGGCGTCAGCCAGTTGTAGTCCACCGACAGGTCCTCTCGGCTCGAACCCGCACCGCGCGGGCAAAGCGTCCGAAAGTCTGCCACACGAATGTGAGGACGGCCGAATCACCACATGCCCGTAGAATCACTCCGTGATCGATCCAGCCATCCTGCGCACTGATCCGGACCGACTCCGCGAGTCCCAGCGACGTCGGGGCGAGGATGTCTCGCTGGTCGACGATCTCGTTGCGGCCGACGTGTCGAAGCGACAGGCGCAGCTTGCCTTCGACGAGCTGCGCAGCCGGCAGAAGCAGCTGGGCAAGCTCATCGGACCGCTGCAGGGCCGCCTCAAGAGGGCCACGGACGACGTCGAGCGCGCGGCGGCCCAGGCCGAGCTCGATGCCCTCATGGGCGCAGGCGCAGTCACTGGCCGAGCAGGTCAAGGAGGCCGAGCGCGCGGCGAGCGACGCCGGCGCGATCGTCGACGCGCTGTGGCTGAAGGTCTCCAACCTCGTCAATCTGGAGTCACCCGTCGGCGGCGAGGAGGACTTCGTCGTCCTCGAGAACATCGGCACGGCGCGCGACTTCGCGGCGGAGGGGTTCGAGCCCAGGGATCACCTCGAGATCGGCGAGCTGCTCGGCGCGATAGACGTCGAGCGCGGTGCCAAGGTCTCCGGATCCCGCTTCTACTACCTCAAGGGCGTCGGCGCGCAGCTCGAGTTCGCGCTGCTCAACCTCGCGATGCAGCAGGCGGCCGCCAACGGGCTGACCCCGATGATCACTCCCAGCCTGGTGCTCCCCAGCGCCATGGAGGGCACCGGCTTCCTCGGCCAGGCCGCCGAGAACGTCTACCGCGTCGAGGCCGACGACATGTACCTGGTCGGCACGTCGGAGGTCCCGCTGGCCGCCTACCACGCGGACGAGATCATCGACGCGGCACTGCTTCCGCTTCGCTACGCGGGCTGGTCGACCTGCTACCGCCGTGAGGCCGGCTCCTACGGCCGGGACACGCGCGGCATCATCCGAGTCCACCAGTTCGACAAGGTCGAGATGTTCGTCTTCTGTCGGCCCGAGGACGCCGAGGCCCAGCACGCCCAGCTGCTCGCGTGGGAGAGGCAGTTCGTCGACAGCCTCGAGATCCCCTACCGGGTCATCGACGTGGCCACCGGAGACCTCGGCTCCAGTGCGGCCCGCAAGTTCGACATGGAGGCGTGGATCCCCACGCAGGGGGCCTACCGCGAGATCACGTCGACCTCGAACACGACCGAGTTCCAGGCCCGACGCCTGCGCATCCGGATGCGCGACGGCGATCAGATCCGTCCGCTCGCCACGCTCAACGGCACCCTGTGCGCGATGCCGCGGATCATCGTGGCGATCCTGGAGAACCACCAGCAGGCCGACGGAAGCGTGCGCATCCCGGTGGCACTGCAGCCCCACCTTGGCGGCCTCACCCAGTTCAGCCCGCTCGCATGACCGGGGTTCCGCGCATTCCCGAGGGCTTCGTCCCCGAGCTCATCGCGCTCGACATCGACGACACCCTGCTGCCACACCTCGGCAGCGTCTCCGAGCGTGTCGTCGACGCGATCGCGCGCGTGCAGGAGGCCGGCGTCAAGGTCACGCTGGCGACGGGGCGCACGCCCTCGACCACGATCCCCATCGCCCAGGCAGCCGGCATCGACGACCTCGTCGTGTGCAGCAACGGCGCCCTGCTGGTCAGCGTCGAGACGGAGCGCACTGTCCAGTCGAGCACCTTCGACCCGCGCCCGGTCCTCGAGGAGCTCATCGAGCACCTGCCCGAGGCCGTGTTCGCCGTCGAGGACGTGAGCGGGATGTTCCGCACCACCAGGATGTTCGCGGCCGGGCCGCTGGGCCTGGCCATCCGCGAGGTGCCCTTCGAGCACCTGCTCACCGAGCACATCGTCCGCCTCGTCGTGCGCAGCGAGCACCACGTCGAGGAGGGCTTCGGCGCGATCGTCGAGAAGCTCGGCTACCAGTCGGTCATCTACGGGATCGACAAGGTCGCCTGGATGGACGTCGGGCCCAAGGGGGTCAACAAGGCGACGATGCTCGCGCAATTGTGCGAGCGCCGCAGCATCGATCCGGCGAAGACCCTGACGATCGGCGACTCCTGGAACGACACCGCCATGCTGGCCTGGGCCGGGCTCGGCGTGGCGATGGGCTCCGCCCCCGCAGCCGTCAAGGAGTACGCCGACACAGTGACGAGCGGCGTCCCGGGCGACGGCGTTGCCGACGTCCTCGACGCTCTGGTCCTCTAGCGTCGTTGACCAGCCCCCAGCGTCACAAGACCCGGGGTCTTGTGACGCTGGGGGCTGGTCAACGTGATTGCGGGCTGATGCCGTCCGCGATGGCCGCGGCGATGGCCTCGCGCCAGTCCCGCATCTGCGGGAGGCCGCTCTCGCGCCACTTGTCATGGCCGAGCACGGAGTAGGCCGGACGCGGCGCAGGGCGGACGAACTCCGCCGACGTCGTCGGCAGCACGCGGGCCGGGTCGGCGCCGATCAGCCGGAAGATCTCCTGCGTGAAGCCGTACCAGGTCACCTCGCCGGAGTTGGTCCCGTGGTACGTGCCGCATGCGGGGTGCATCTCCATCACATGCACGATCTGCTCCGCGAGGTCGCGCGAGTAGGTGGGCTGGCCGACCTGGTCGTCGACGACCGAGACGGTCTCACGCTCCCGCTCCAGTCGCAGCATCGTCTTGACGAAGTTGCTGCCCCGGCGGCCGTAGAGCCACGCGGTGCGGATGATGTAGTGCGAGTCGGGCAGGATCTCGCGCACGGCCTCCTCCCCCGCCAGCTTCGTGCGGCCGTACGCCGATCTCGGGTCCGGCGTGGCGTCCTCCGCGTAGGGCGAGCTCGCCAGGCCGTCGAAGACGTAGTCCGTCGAGATGTGCACCAGCCAGGCCGAGGCCTTGCGGCATTCCGTCGCGATGACCCGCGGCCCCAGGCCGTTCACCCGAAGGGCTGCGTCCTCATGGGTCTCCGCGTCGTCGACCGCCGTCCACGCCGCGCAGTTGATGACGAAGTCGGGGTCGAAGCCGCCGAATGCCAGCTCGACGGACAGCGGATCGGTGATGTCGATCTCGGGAAGGTCGAGCCCGAGGATCGCGAGGCCGCGGTTCACCTGGAGCACCTCGATGAGGTCGGAGCCGAGCTGGCCCTTGCTGCCGATCACCAGAACACGCATGCGGACTCCCGGCTAGAGCGCTGCCTTGGCCTTGAGCGGACGCCACCAGGCCTCGTTCTCGCGGTACCACTGGACGGTCTCGACGAGGCCGTCCTCGAACCGGTGCTGCGGCGCATACCCGAGTGCCCTGAGCTTGCGGTCGTCGACGGAGTAGCGACGGTCGTGGCCCTTGCGGTCCTCGACGGGCTGCACCGAGTCCCAGTCCGCGCCCATCGCCGCGAGCACGCGCTCGGTGAGCTCGCGGTTGTTCAGCTCGAGGCCGCCGCCGATGTTGTAGCTCTCGCCGGCCATGCCCTTCTCCACGACCAGCGCGATCCCGCGGCAGTGGTCGTCGACATGGAGCCAGTCGCGGATGTTCATGCCGTCGCCGTAGAGGGGCACCTTGCGCGCCGTCGATGAGGTTGGTGACGAAGAGCGGGATGACCTTCTCGGGGAACTGGTAGGGGCCGTAGTTGTTCGAGCAGCGGGTGCTCGACACGTTGAGGCCATACGTCACGAAGTACGCCCGCACGAGGCAGCTCGGCCGCGGCCTTGGCCGCCGAGTAGGGCGAGTTCGGCTTGAGGGGCTCGTTCTCGTCCCAGGAGCCCTCGTCGATCGATCCGTAGACCTCGTCCGTGCCGATGTGGACGGTCCGGGGAATGCCGTGCTGCAGGCAGGCGTCGAGAAGGGTCTGGGTGCCCACGACGTTGGTCACGACGAAGTCCTGCGGGCCGTTGATCGACCGGTCGACGTGGGTCTCGGCGGCGAAGTTGATGACGACGTCGTGGCCCGGCAGCACCGTGTCGAGCAGGGCGCCGTCGCAGATGTCGCCCTGGATGAAGGTGTAGCGGGGGTCGGACCGGAGACCGCCGCCAGGTTCTCCAGGTTGCCCGCGTACGTCAGCTTGTCGTAGACGGTGACGCCCGTGGGCTCGACACCGTACGCGCCGGACATCAGCTCGCGAACGAAGTGGGAGCCGATGAACCCGGCCGCTCCGGTGATGAAGTACCTCAACTGTCGATCCTTTCCGGTTGCCGGGCAGATGTCATGATTCCGCGCCCCTCGCCAGCCTGACGGCCTGCAGCTCCTCGGGGGACAGGGTGATGTCGCTGTCGCCCGCCGACAGGCCCTTCAGGTAGGTGCGCGTCTCGCTGCGGGCGTGGATGGAGGTGATCACCAGGCCGTCACCGGCGTCGTCGAGGAGCGCGGCCGAGAAGGAGAACCGGCCGCCCATGTCGCCGAAGGCGTCGTACCGGACCACGGAGACATGCCGCAGGGCCGCTGCCAGGTCCCGCCGAGTGGCGGCCAGGCCGCTGTCGAGGCGGAGGACCTCGTCGCGCAGATCGCCGAACTCGTCCATCGTGCGGCCCATCACGTCGACGATCGTCTCGTGTCCCTCGCCGACCTGCAGGAGCTCGTAGGCATGGTTGAGCCGGGCCAGCCGCGTGAGGGCGAGGGCACCCAGCACGACGCCGACCACGCCGACGGCGATGCCGACGAGCGCCACGATCAACGCCGACTGGGGATCCGATGTCACGCCATGAGCGTAGTCGGCCCGTATGGGAGCATTCGCGAGTGTCGCAACTGATCACTGACGTGCTGTCCCGAGGGGCGGCGAGCATTGCCGGGCTCCTGCTGGCCCTTGCCACGACCATCAGCCTCATGCGCACCGTCGTCATCCCCCGGGCGCTGCGCTCCCTCATCAGCGACACCGTGGCGCGGGTGGTGACCGGCACCTTCCTGACCGCCTCGCGCCTGCGGCGCACCTACGCGGCCCGCGACCAGGTGCTCGCCTGGGCCGGGCCGACCATCATCATGGTCCAACTCCTCACCTGGCTCTTCCTGTACCTGATCGCCTACGCGCTGCTGATCTACGGAGTGAGCGGCCAGGATCTCTCCGCAGCTGTCCGCCAGTCCGGCTCGAGCCTGTTCACGCTGGGCTTCGCCGCCGCCAGCAACGAGAACCAGACCATCATCGACTTCATCGCAGCCGCCACCGGGCCCATCGTCATCGCCATGCTCATCGGCTTCCTGCCCACCATCTATGCGACGTACCTCGAGCGCGAGGTCGACGTGAGCATGCTCAGCGCAGAGGCGGGCGAGCCGGCCTGGGGGCCCGAACTGCTCTCCCGGGCCTCGCTGACGGGCAACGGCGAGACCCTGCCGACGCTGTTCAGCAACTGGTCGAGGTGGGCGGCCCGGCTGCGCCTGACGCACGTCACCTACCCCGTCCTGGTCTGGGTGCGCTCGGCCCGGGCGCCCAGGCACTACATCGTGGCGCTGATCGCGGTCATGGATGCCGCGGCGCTCCAGATAGCGCTCAACCGCACGCTGCCGCGAACCCAGGCCTTCAGCCTCCTGCTGCAGGGCGGGCAGGCGCTCGAGGTGCTGTACGTCTTCCTCTTCCGCAAGAGGACGTGGCGAGTCCGCCTGCCGTTCATCGGCTCGTTCTCGAGCAGCTCGAGTGCCATCCGCCGGGGGGCCGACGAGCTGACGGCCTGGAACCGCGACGTACTGGCAACCGAGCGGGCGGCCGACATGGACGCGGTGCAGGGACTCGACGCCGATGCAGTGCGGGCCCTGGCTCGCGGCGACGAGGCTGCGCTGCGCATCACGAGGGAGGAGTTCGACCACGCGGTCGACATCATCGTGCGGGCCGGATTCCCCGTCGACCGCGACCTCGACGAGGCCTGGGAGCAGTTCCGCGTGGCCCGCTCGCGGTACGAGTTCGCGGCCTACGAGATCGCCCGGGCCCTCGATGCGACACCGGCCCCCTGGACGGGCGACCGCCGCATCGCGACCCCGACCGCCTGGCCGACCCTGGCCGTGGACATGCTGCCCGACGTGGAGCCGGCCGACGGACAGGACGAGACCGCCCCGTGATCGACCTCGCCATCGTCTCGACGACGTTCCTCCTGATCCTCCCGGCGGAACTGCCCGACAAGACGTTCATCGCCACGCTCGTGCTGGCGACCAGGTTCCGTCACCTGTGGGTGTGGCTCGGGGTCATCTCGGCGTTCGCGGTCCAGGTGCTCATCGCCGTCACGGCCGGCGGGCTCCTGGCCCTTGCGCCCCAGCGGCTCGTGCTGGCCATCACGTTCGCCCTGTTCGCTGCCGGCGCCGTCGTCATGATCAAGGGTGGGCTGTCCTCGCGTGCCGAGGAGCTGGCGCAGGAGGCCGACGACGAGGCCGATGTCGAGAGCAGGGCCGCCGCGCAGAACCCCACCTCGGCATGGAGGATCTACGTCACCAGCTTCGTGATCCTGTTCACCGCCGAGTGGGGCGACCTGAGCCAGCTGCTCACGGCCGGACTCGCCGCGCGGACGGACGAGCCGCTGTCGGTCCTCATCGGCTCGTGGACCGCACTCGCCGTGGTCTCGGGCCTGGCGGTGCTCGCCGGCAGCTGGCTGCGATCACGGGTGCCGATCTGGCGCATCCGACTGGTCTCCGGCGGCATCCTCACCGCCCTGGCCGTGTGGACCGCCGTGGAGTTCGCCCGCGGCTGAGGGTCAGCGGAGGGTGACCTGCCGGTTCGACAGGCCTGCCCGCGCGCGTCGCTGCGCGTCCGTGAGCGCCGACGTGTCGGCGAGTGCGGCCTCGAGCCGCTCGCCGAAGGCCACCGCCGGCTCCTCGACCGCTGCCGCGCCCATCCCCAGGGGCAGGTCCCACACGGGACAGACGATGCCCTGGCTGCGGAACATCCCGACGAACCGGGTGCCCTCGCCCAGTGAGTCCTCGCCCGCGGCGTGCAAGCGCGCCAGCGCGCTGAGCAGGGTCTCCTCGTCGTGGGGCATGACCCAGCGCAGATGCTCCTTCTCGCCGATCTGCGTCCAGTACGCCGAGGGCACGCCCGCCAGCTTGACGGTGGGATGGGCGTAGCTGCTCGCCCGGTCCAGGGATGCCTTGACGTCGTCAGCGATGCCCTCGGGGCTGTCGACCCAGAACTCGAAGTTGTCGTGCACGGTGACGTCGAGGATCTCGTCGGGATCCACGAGGTCCTGGAGTCTCGGCGAGCTGGCGGTGACCCTGTCCAGCGGCACCGGCTCGCCGGGCCCGGCCTCGAGCGCGCCGAGCAGGGCGTTCGCGAGATCCCTGCTGGCGTCCCCCGAGCCGACGTTGACCTGCATCGCCAGCATGATCTCGCCGTCGGCGCGGACCAGGGCCGGCCAGGCCATCGGCAGCACGGTCACGAGGGTCACCTTGCGGCCTGCGTGGTCACCGAGCAGCGACAGCTGCGTCGACGCCGCTGGCAGGATCTCGCGCATCGCGACGATGTCGCACTCGGAGGCGAAGCCCGCGAACGGCCTCGCCGGGCCGGTGAAGACCGCGGAGGCCGCCTTGCCGTGGCACGCCTTGTAACGACGGCCGGAACCGCACGGGCAGGGCTCGCGCATGCCCACCACGGGGACGTCAGCATCGTCGAGGACCGCGGCGGATGCGGTCGTTGCCTTGCGCGCCGAGTTCTTCTTGGACATGGCGGCAACCTACCGGCTGAGCATCTCCAGCACCCGTCCCGGGCGGTTGGTGATGAGGGCGTCGACGCCGAGCTCCACGCACAGGTCCACGTCGGCGCGATCGTCGACCGTCCACACGTGCACGCGCCCACCGCGCTCGTGCACGCGCGAGACGTACTGGGGGTACTCGCGGATCACGTCGATGGACGGGCCCGACACGAGGACCCCATCGGGCAGCGACCCGTCCCGGTAGCGGCGCGGCACCTCGTCCATCAGCAGCACAGTGTGCATGCCTGGAGAGAGCTCGCTCACGCGGCGCACGGCCATCCGGCTGAAGGACATGACGCGAGCACGCGGCACCCCGCCGCCGGGCTGCCGGGTCAGCCCGAAGTGCCGGAGCATCTCCACGAGGGCGTCCTCGACGTACTTGCCGTACCGGGTCGGGTGCTTCGTCTCGATCGCGAACTGCACGGAACCGGACGCCTCCAGCATCGTGGCGAGCAGCGTCTGCAGGGTGAGGACCGACGTACGCGACTCGTCTGCCACCGGCTCCTCGAAGTCCCGCCACACGTCCGGGCCGCTGTAGTCGTACACGGCCAGCTCCTCGAGGGTCAGCGAGCTCACCGAGCCGCGCCCGGTGCTGGTGCGGTCGATCCGGCGGTCGTGGACGCAGACGAGGGTGCCGTCAGCAGTCAGCCGGACGTCGCACTCGATCGCGTCAGCACCCTGCTCGACCGCCTTCAGATAGGCGGCCAGCGAGTGCTCCGGCTCCTCGTCATTGGCTCCCCGGTGGGCCACCACCTCGATCCGGCCGTCGCGCGTCACGACGCACACAGTAGGCGCGGGCCGGGTCCCCCGCGCCGGCATCCCCCGTGCCGAGCCGCTCTCGGCGCGGTGTGCGATATTCACCATGTGCACGTGGCCCGCCATGACGTCATCCTGTTCGACCTCGACGGCACCCTGACCGACTCGGCACCGGGGATCGTCAACTGCCTGCGGTACGCGCTCGACGACATGGGGATCGCGCACCCGGACGATGCGGCCATGCGCGCCTTCCTCGGTCCACCGCTGGCCACCACCCTCAGCGGGCACCTCGGCATGACCGATGCCGAGGTCGAGCGCGCCATCGTGAGGTTCCGCGAGCGCTATCACGACGTGGGCCTGTTCGAGAACGAGGTCTACGCCGGCATTCCCGAGGTCCTGGACACCCTCGACAGGACCGCTGCGGTGCTCGCCGTCGCGACCTCGAAGCCGACCTACTCGGCGACCCGCATCCTCGAGCACTTCGGACTCGCCGGGCACTTCGCCTTCATCGGCGGCGCCGAGCTCGACGGCACGACGCACGTCAAGGCGGACGTCATCGCCCACACGCTCGACGAGCTCGCGGCCCTCCACGTCCTGCCGTCCGCCAGCCGGACGGTGATGGTCGGCGATCGCGAGCACGATGTCATCGGTGCGAGGGCGCACGGCATCGGCTGCGTGGGCGTGCTCTGGGGCTACGGCGACGAGGCGGAGCTCCTCGGCGCGGGGGCCTCGGAGGTCGTCGAGACACCCCCGGCGCTGCTCGCCCGCCTCACCCGCTGAGGATCACGCCCGGATTCATGACACCCTCGGGATCCAGGGCCGCCTTGATGGATCGCATCGCCGCGATCTCGGGGGCCGAGCGGCACAGGTGCAGCGAGGCGACCTTCGCCCGGCCGACACCATGCTCGGCCGAGACGGATCCGCCGTAGCGCGCCACGCACTCCAGCACGGCGTGGTCGACTGCATCGTCGTCGGCAGCCGGACCATGGATCTCCAGGTGGATGTTGCCGTCCGCGAGATGCCCGAACACCGCGAAGGCGTCGACCGTCGGGTACGAGCCCACGATGCCGCGCAGCTCGTCCGCGCACACGGCGAGCGCGGCCAGCGGCACGGACACGTCGAGCTTGTGGGTCATCCCGAGTGCCGAGAACGCCTCGCCCTGCGCCTCCCGGAACCGCCAGAGGCGGGCCTGCTCCGATGCGTCCAGCCCGACCGCGACGTCGGCGTCGTCGAGGCCGGCCAGGCCCGAGGCGTCCCCTCCGTCGATGACCTCGAGCAGCAGCACTACCGGATGCCGGCCCGCGAGCGGCCAGGCCACGCCGCTCAGCCGGCAGGCGAGGTCCATGCCCTGCTCATCGACCACCTCCGCGGCCAGCAGCCGAGTGCCGCGGGCGACGGACGAGACCATCAGCTCGAGGGCAGCTGCGTACGAGTCGCAGCCGATGAGCGCGACGGTCGTGCGCCCCGGTGGCCGGTGCAGGCGCAGTCGCACGGCGGTGATGACCGCCAGCGTGCCCTCCGACCCGCAGAGCAGCGAGCCGAGGTCGTAGCCGGTGTTGTCCTTGAGCAGCCCCGCAAGATGCGACACGACGGTGCCGTCCGGCAGCACTGCCTCGATCCCGACCACCTGCGCGCGAGTCATGCCGTAGGCGATGACGTGGATGCCGCCGGCGTTCGTCGCCACCGTGCCGCCGACGGTCGCCGAGTCGCGCGCGGCCAGGTCGATGCCGTACGTCCAGCCGGCTGCCGCCACGTGCCGGCGCAGGTCGCCCAGGGTGGCGCCCGCACCGGACGTGACCTGGCCGGACAGGGCATCGACGTCGCCGAGAACGTCGAGCCGCCGCGTCGAGAGGACGACCGGCAGCGGGCCTGACCCTGCAGGACCGGGCACCGAGCCGCCGACCAGGCCGGTGTTGCCACCCTGCGGGATGACCGGGACGCCGTGGTGCGCGCAGGCGCGCAGGACCTCGGACACCTCCTGCACGGACCCGGGCCGAACCACGGCGAGGGCCGGACCACGGAACCGGGCCGACCAGTCGACGACGTACTGCTCCATCAGGGCGGGATCCGTGATCACGTGCGACGCGCCCACGATGCCTGCCAGGGCGCTCGACAGGCCTGCGAGTGGAGCGCGCACGTCGGACACGGGGTTATCCTTGCCGAACAACGGGGCCAAGGCGACGGGAGGCCGACATGCGAGTGCCACGAGCGCGACCGGTCGCCGCCTGCGTGCTCGTGCTGGCAGCGCTCGCCGGCCCGGCCGCCTCGTCCGCGGCGGCGAAGACCGAGACCCTGCCCACGGCGAGCAGCACCGAGACGGTGCCCGCGTCCGGGACATTCTCCTTCTCCACCGCCAACGGGATCCTGCCGACGTGGACGTCCGAGGACATCGTGATCGTCGGCGTCAGCCCGGGCTCGGTCGTGACGGCGTCGTCCAACCTGACGGCCCGGGTCTTCCTGCCCATCGTCGCCAAGACCGGATCCGCCAACGCCGCCGCCGGCGGCTTCCGCCTGAACAACGTGCGCACCGGCGCCACCGTGCGCTGCTCAAGTCCCACCATCGACACGCGGGCACGTCTCGTCGACTGCGTCCTGGTGGACGGAACCAACTCGGCCCTGTTCGCCATCCGGTCGATCCGGTCGCGTTCGCAGGTCGTCGGCACCTCGACCATCACGACGATCTACCGCGGCGTCGTGCTGCGCCTGAACGGCCAGAAGGCCGCCGACATGCTGAACGAGACCCTCGACACCACGGCATTCAGCCCGTACGTCACCGTGGCCACCGGCGACCTGGTCGTCACCCGCGACCGCTGAGATCGGCCCCCGCCGCCACGCGGTGAGTTATCCACAGGGCGCAAACTGACCATTCTCACGGACGCCTCCGGGCATCACCCTCCTCCTAGGACCCAGCGGGGGTCGTAGGAGGAGGCATCCCATGAACCGCACAGGATCGACCCGGACGACCCCCGGCATCGCGCCGCTGGCGGCCGTCCTGCTGACCACGGTGCTGACCGCGCTCGCCACGGCGGGCCCGACGAGTCCGCCTGCCGCTGCCGATGATCTCGTCGCCGCCGACGCGCAGGCCGGCGCCGTCGCGGCGGCGAACGTCGGCCCGGTCGCGGGTACCGCGCCGCGGGCGATGGCCGGCGTCCCCCGGGGGATCGTGGTGACCAATACGCACGGTCAGCCGGTGGTGCTCTTCTCGAAGGGCGAGCGCATCCGGCGACAGCAGCGGCTCGGCGCGGCATCGACGACGATCACCGGGCTGACCCCCGGCCGGTCGTACACCGTCAGCGTGGCGGGCCGCATCATCGGATCGGTGGTCGCACTGGACCGTCCCGGTCCCGCCAGCGCGCTCTCCGTCCGCACCGCCGAGCAGCCGGGGTCGGTGACCCTGGCATGGCAGCACCGGGCCACCACCGCGACCGGCGGCAGGCGCATCTCCTACGAGATCACCGCGACGAGCACCGGTGCGCCGACGCTCCGCACGACGTCGACGGGGCGGCGCTCGGTCACCCTGTCGGGCCTCGACGCGGCATCCCTCTACTCGTTCACCGTGACACCGCGGAACTCCGCCGGCAGCGGCAGGGCCTCGCGGGCCACGATGACCCGCACCCTGCGGCAGATCACGGGCACGAGCACGCCGGTCGTCGAGTCCGTCGCCACCACGGCGACCCATGTCGAGGTCACGCCCGCGCCGGCGCCGGCCCCCTCGGCGCCACCCGCCCCTGCGCCGGCGACCAGGACGATCTACGCCTGCCCCGACGGATACGCCGAGAACGGCAGCCTCTGCGAGCGCAAGCAGCCCTACACGTACACGACGCTGCCCTACACCTTCCACCAGGAGGCGACCGGTCCCGCACCGCTCCTGGACTCCTACGAGACGACGGCCGATGGCTGCCCGAGTGGCTACAGCCTCGAGAACTACACGTGGGTCAAGTACTGCCGCCGCTACGGCCCGGCGCCCACCAGGACGGTGAAGGACACCGCGCCCAGCGGGTGCACCGACACCGGCACCGCATGGAGCAGGAAGGACCCGACACCGAGCGGATTCACCGACGACGGCACCCAGTGGGTCAAGGTGGTCGCCAAGGAGGCGCACATCGTTCCCGCGTGATGGGCGCCGGAGCGGGCCGGGGGGCGGTCGACGCGTCGTAGGCTCGCACCGTGCCCCCCGCCCTGCGGCCTCGCCTGCTGACCGCCGCCATCCCGGCCGCGGTCAGCGGAAGCGTCACCTGGTGGCTGCTCGCCACCAGCCACTGGTCCTGGTGGGGCATCGCGACGATGGTCCCGACCAACCCCGAGGTCACCTCCTTCGGCGACCTCAAGACCATCCTCGCCACGTCGCTGTGCATGCAGCAGGGCACCGACTACACCACGTGCGACCCGTACGGCCGGCCCTTCACGCCGTACGCCCTGCTGCCCGCGCGGGCGGCAGCCGCGATGGGGCTCGACCTGACGGACGTCACGATGATCGGCCTGGGACTCGCGGTGCTCTACGTCCTGGTGATCGCCGGCCTGGGCCTGGTCCTCGCCGACGGGTGGCGAGGCCACCTGGTACCGCTGGTCGCGTCGCAGGCACTGCTGGGGCTCGCCGCCATCACGCCGCCCCCCATGCTGGCAATCGAGCGGGGGCAGGTCGAAGTGATGACCCTGGCCTGCGCCGTGGTCGCGCTGCTGGCCCTCTCGCGCGAGCGACTGGCCACGGGCGTCCTGGGCACCGCCAGCTCGGTCGCGGCCGTCGTCAGCAAGTTCTTCGCGATCGGGCTGTTCGCCCCCTTCGTGCGCAGGGGCCGCCCGAACTGGCCCGCCCTGGCGGGCCTCGGCCTGAGCGTGGTGTTCCTCGTCGTCTTCTGGTCGGATCTCCAGCAGGCGATCTCGGCGTCGCGCGCGGATGAGCCGGCGACCTCCAAGACGCAGTTCGGCGCGATGGCGATGATCGCGACCATGCTCTCGGACGAGCCGCTCACCGGCTCGCCCAGCCCGTCGGTCGTGGAGCACTGGGGCATGGTCAAGGTGGTCGGCTGGATCGTGACCGTGCTGGCCGTCGCACTCGCCGCGGTGCTCGTCCCCCGCGGGTCCGTCCGCGCCCTCGACGGCCACGCCACCGCCCGGGCCCTGCTGATCGGCGGCACGGGCGTGCTCATCCTGCCCTTCGTCGCGGGGGCCTCCCACGACTACCGACAGGTGTTCTGCCTTCCGGTCCTGGTCGGGGCGCTGCTGTGGTGGGCCGCCGCGGAGGGCCGCGCACGGTGGGCGCCCGGCCTGGTCGTGCTGGCGGTGACCACGACCCTCGTCACCGGAGCCGCCATGATCGCGAACCCCTACGACTCGATCTGGTCGCTCAGCTTCACCTGGCCGAAGCCCGCCCTGGTCGCGGGCGACGTCGCCCTCCTGTTCACGCTGGCCGTCGGCGGCGGGCTGTGGATCCGCGGGTGGAGGCGCCATGACGCCTAGGCTCCGCGGTCGGCTCGCCGACGCGCTGCTGATCACCGCGATCACCGCGTTCACCGCGGTCGCGTCGCAGCGGTGGGCGGGCCTCGACACGCCGGACTCGTCCTTCTACGCGAGCCTCGGGCTCTTCGGCGACGACGTGACCGACCGATCCGTCATCCAGTCGTACTACTGGACCCGCCTCGGGTACATCGCGCCGGTGCGCGCGCTCACAGGCATCCTGGGAGCCTGGCCGGGCCTGGCCGTCTACCGCGTGCTCCTCATCCTGCTGGTGGTGGCGAGCCTCTACGTGGCCGCACGCGTGTTCGGATCCCGGTCCGCGGCGGCTGTCGTCACCGCGATCCTCGTGATGAGCACCGTCGTGCTGGCCTACCTCGGCAACCCCTACGTGACCGGCTCGGCGCTGGCGGGCATCAGCGTGGCGATCGCCGCCGGCATCCTCCCGTCCCGACGGGCCTGCGCGGTCGCCGGCGTCGCACTGGGCTGGCTGGCCATGACGAATCCCACCGGCGCCCTGCTGGCCGGGACCATCTGGCTCGCCCTGCGCATCCACGCACGGCGGCGAGCCCTGGACCTGGCGATCGCCGGCGTGGCCGCGGCCGTCACCTTCGGGGCCTTCCTCCTGGTCGGCAGGGTGATCTTCCCGAGGATGGACTGGTTCGAGACCTACTTCACCTGGAACGCCAAGCTCAACTACTCGGACTTCGCGAGCCGCGAGCCCGTGTGGCTGCACGACATCTCCCTGCTGGTCCCGCTCGCGGTGCTCATCGCAGCGGCCTGCTCGTGGGCGCTGAACCGAAACGAGCGGTGGGCGCAACTGCCCTTCCTCATCAGCGCGTCGAGCATCGGCTTCATGCTCGTGTTCTCGCCGATCATGGGCGGCATCGCGCTCGAGGCCCCCATGTACCAGGCCATGCTCTGGCCGCCCGCCCTGTTCGCAACAGGCATTCTCGTGGCCGGCCGGATCGGCGAGGTGCCTTGGCGCCCACCGGCCTACGCCGCGGCGGCGGTCGGGCTGCTGCTGGTCGTCGGGGCCGGGCACTGGCCCGGTGCGATGACGTTCGCGCTCGGCCTCGCCGTGGCCGTCCTCCTGGCCGCTCTGCTCGTCGGCGGAGTCGGCGTGTGGCGGCGCCCGGATGCTCCGGCCGCAGTCGTGGTCATCGTCCTGGCCATGAGCCTGGCCTTGGCGTCCGCCCAGCTCCTGCAGAACTCGCGACGCGCCCTGGGCCTCTACTACCTCAGCCCGTACTCGAATGCCTTCAACGACAACCCGATCTCCGACAAGCTGCATACGGCCGTCAATGCCCAGGAGTGGCTGCTCTCCCGGACGAGCGACAGCGACCGCATCCTCAGCTGGGTCGACGGCGACTGGGCGGGGGGCGACCGCGAGCTCTACGTGGTGGCCGCCATGCAGCTGTGGGGGGAGAACCGCGTGACCCTCGAGCCGACGCCCACGGCCGACGACATCGCGCGACTCGACTCGATCAGGCCGTCCGTGCTCCAGTTGGTGGGGCCGAGGATGGACGGGATCCTGCGGTTCTGGTCCTCGCTCCCCGGCAGCCTGCGTGCCTCGCCACCGGAGTGCTACGACTTCGCCTGGCCGATGGGCGCCATCGCGCAGGGGCACTCGTGCCTGACCCGGCTCGACTGGACCTCATCATGAATCGGATGGCAGGTGGACGGCTGCTCTCGGCGCGGACGGGGATCGAATCCCTCGTGACGGCCACCGTGGCCACCGTGCTGGCACTCCTGGTCTTCGGCCCCATCTGGTCGCGGCTCACCGGGCCACTCGGCAACGGGGACATGCTGGCCACCTACGTCAATGCCGACAACTGGAACGGCTACGCCTTCGGCGTCACCACCCACTACGGCTTCCCCCTGGGCATGAACCTCAACTACTCGCCGGGCATCGACATCACCGAGAACTCGTTCGCGCGCCTGGTCGACGTCATCAGCGGCTCGCCCTTCCTGGGCATCAACCTCCTGCTCCTCCTGAGCTTCCCCCTCGTCGCGGTCCTGGCCTACCTCCTGCTCCGCATGGTGAGCCGGGGAGGGCCGGTCGCCATCGCGCTGGCCACCGCGTTCTCGATGATCCCCTACCACTTCGGCCGTGGCCTGGGCCATACCTACCTCGCCACGCTCTACTCGGGCGTGACCGGCCTCATGCTGGCCTTCCTCGTCGGGCTGGGCTTCCTGCCGCGGATCCTGCAGCAGGGCAGCCGGGGCCGTCGGCTGGCCAACCTGGGCCTGGTCACTGCCCTCGTCCTCGTCACCGCGTGGAGCGGCCTGTACTACGCGGCCTTCGCGCTGATCCTCGGCCTGGCGGCGGTGCTCTGGCGGATCGTCCAGGGTGACCGCTGGCGCGCCGTCCTGGCGGGCGCGGCGCCGGTCATCTCGGTCGGCGTCCTGGCCGTCCTCGGCTTCGTGCCCGGACTGCTTGCCGTGGTCGGATCCCCGCCGAGCGCACCGCTGTCCGTCCGCATGCCCATCGAGTCGGTGACCTTCGCCGGCAACGTCGCAATGGCCCTCATCCCCGCCCCCATCAGCCAGCTGCCGGGGATGTGGCGGTACAACGAGGCGGTCTACGCGGCGATCGGTGCCGCCCCCCAACTGGAGAACACGGCGCTCACCAACTTCGGCACGTGGGTGTCGTCGGCCTGCCTGCTGGCGTTCCTCGTCGGCTGGATCGTCCGGGCGCGCACCGACCGGCCGGCCACCTCGTCCCTGCCCTTCATCGGCTACCTCATCACCGTGGTACTGCTGTTCTTCATCCCGTGGGGCCTGAACTACCTGGTGGCCGGAACGATCACGGCACAGGTGCGTGCCTGGAACCGGCTGCTGCCGATCCTGCTGCTGCTGTTCATCGCCGGGGGGATGGCGGCGATCGCACGCACCCGTCTGGGCCGCACGGGCCCCGCGTCGATCGGTGTCGCCCTGGCGATCCTCGTCGTGGTCGTCGTGGAGCAGGTCCTGCCCTTCCGCGCCGCCTACGCGCAGGGGGCGGCCGACGGCACCGCCGCCATGACCGAGGCACGCGAGTACGCCGAGGCCGTCAACGCAGCCGTGCCCGCGAGGTGCGGTGTCCTCCAGCTGCCGTACGTGGTCTACCCGGAGCAGGGTCCGATGCCGCCGGATCTCAACGACTACGAGCACTTCATCCACGCCCTCGTCAACGACGACAAGGACTTCAGCTACGGCGCCGTGAAGAACACCGAGGCGGCCATCCCGCTCGCGGACCTCGGCAACCGGCAGTCCCCCGAGCAGGTCGCGCACCTGGTGGACCTGGGCTTCTGCGGCATCCATCTGGACCATCGAGGGTTCACCGACCGGGCCTGGACCTGGCTCACCAACGACATGACCGCCCAGTTCGGCCCGCCCGTCGCCACGGGCAAGGACGGCCTGTGGGCGTTCTACGCGCTCCCCGGCTCGGACGGACAGGGCCGGGGATGACGTCCGGGCCGGCCACGCGCACCCACGGGATCGTCATCCCCACGGCGCTCGGATGCGTGGACCTCCTCGGGCAGACGCTCGCCTCGCTGGCCGTCCAGACCCTGGAGCCGCACCAGGTGCAGGTCGTCAGCACCGACGAGATCGACCTCGATGGCGTCGCGGTGATCGTGGCCGACCGGCCCGGGACGGCGCATCAGCGCAACCTCGGGCTCGCGGCCATCCGCACGGACATCGTCCACTTCATCGACGACGACGTGATCCTCGATCCGGGCTACCTGGCGGCCATCGACCGCTGCTACGAGGATCCAGCCGTCGTCGGCGCGGTGGGCAACCTGACCCGAGGGGAGCCGGCGACGCTGGGCCTGGTGGGCCCGCGCGTGCGGCGGCACCTTCGCCGGGGAGCCGGCTCCGGTCGCGTCAGCCGTGGCGGCGTGGCCCATCCCATCGACACGGCCCTCGGTGACCACGACGTGGAGTGGATGCCGAGCGCGGTCATGTCCATGCGCACGGACCTGGCACGGCGCCTGTCCTTCGACGAGCGGCTCGAGCTCGGGCCGACCGGGCCGTACGCCCTCGCCGAGGACCTCGACGTCTCGCACCGACTGCACAAGCACGGAGTCCTGCGCTTCTGCGCGGGCGCAGGCGCACGCCACTGCGGACTCGAGATGTGGAGGCTGCAACTGCCCGACTACTGGCGCATGCGCGCCCTTGTCGGCCGGTACCTGGCGGGCAAGCCGGATCTCGGGTTCTCGACGGCGGAGGCGCACTGGACGCTGGCCGTCGATCTCGCCTACATCGCCTCGCTCACCGCGTTGCGCCGGACCGATGTCGACTGCCTGCGCGCCTACTGGGGTGGCATGACCGGGACGAACCCGCTCACGGACCCGTCCGCGGCCGTCCATCGCAGCTAGCCCTCGCACGTGTCCACCGGCCTCCAGGAGTACGCGTGCCACCCTCCCGCCGGCGTGTCGACGCGCGGGCTCGCACTGGTGGGAGGAATGCGGGCTACGACGGACCCGGGATCCGGCCGTGGTACTGGCGACGGGCCTGGTAGCCGTACTTGCCGATGGCGTAGACGGCGCGCATGCCGTCCTTCCAGTTGATCTTCTTGCCCTCGGCGTACGTCCGTCCTGAGTACGAGACGCCGATCTCGTAGATCCGGCAGCCCATCGCCGCCACCTTCGCGGTGACCTCGGGCTCGAAGCCGAAGCCGTTCTCCTCGATCGTGACCGCCTGGATCACCTCGCGCCGGAATACCTTGTAGCAGGTCTCCATGTCGGTCAGGTTGAGGTTCGTGGCCATGTTCGACAGCGTGGTCAGGAACTTGTTGCCCACGCTGTGCCAGAAGTAGAGGACGCGATGCTCGCTCGAACCCGAGAACCGCGAGCCGTAGACGACGTCCGCGCGCCCGTCGCGAAGCGGGCCGAGCAGGCCCAGGAGGTCCGCCGGGTCGTACTCGAGGTCGGCATCCTGGATCGCGACGAAGCGGCTCGTGGCGAGCGCGATGCCCGTCCGCAGCGCGGCGCCCTTGCCCTGGTTCCTCTCGTGCTGGACCACGCGGAGCCGGTCGTCGCTCAGGCCTGCCAGGACGGCCGGCGTGCCGTCGGACGATCCGTCGTCGACGACCACCAGCTCGCGGACGAAGGGCTGCTCGAGCACCCGCGCGATGGCCTCCTCGACACGGGCCTCCTCGTTGTACGCCGGCATGACGACGGTGACGTCGGCCGCGTGGTCATGCTCGCGCACGGATGGCACTCCTCCGGTTGACATTGATGCGTAGGCTACCGCCCAACCGTGCGACGGCTCCGCCGCCCGACTCCCACCAGTGCGGCAGCGTCCTCGACGTGCGTTAGGTTGGCGCCGATGTCCGAGCCAACAGTGTCCGTCGTGATTCCCGTCTACAACGGCCTCCCCTACCTCGCGGAGACCGTCGAGTCGGTGCTCGCCCAGACCCATCCGGGCATCGAGCTCGTGCTCGTCGACGGCGGATCGACGGACGGCTCGCGCGAGTGGGTCGAGGCCTTCGAGCACCCTCGCGTCGTCAAGGACTACCTGCCTTCGGGCACTCCGGCGGCCGGCACGTGGACCCGGGCCAGCGAGCTGGCCACCGGCGACTTCGTCAAGCTGCTGTGCCAGGACGACCTCATCTACCCCACCGCCATCGCCGACCAGGTCGCGGACCTGCTCGCCGCGCCGACGGCCGGGATGGCCATCGCCCAGCGCGACCTGATCTCCGCGAGCGGCAAGGTCCTCTACACCCGCCGCGGCTGCACAGGGCTGCGCAGCGGGCTCGTCGCCGGCGCGCACGCTCTCGAGGTCGGCTGCTGGAAGGGCGCGAACATCTACGGCGAGCCGCTCGCCGTCCTGTTCCGGCGCGACGCGATGCAGGCGGCACTGCCCTGGGAGGACGAGCACCCGTTCCTGCTCGACATGTACTTCTATGCGAAGGTCCTGCGCAGGAGCGACGTCGTGGTGCGCCGCCAGTCGATCGGTGCCTTCCGCATCAGCACGTCGTCGTGGTCGACCCGGCTGGTCCTCGAGCAGCGCCGGCAGTTCCGCAGCTGGCAGCACCTCATCGAGCGCGAGGTGGCGCCGCAACCGGCCCTCCGCGTGGCGGAGGCGTGGCTGAACAACGAGAAGACGACCCTGCTCAGGCGGGGCGCCTACGCCTGGCTCCGCTTCCGCGGGGATCTGGCAGCCTGACCGCGTGGCCTAGGCCAGGCTCCGGCACGGGATTGCGTTGGTCGTCGGCCCGACGAACACGGCATCGGGGAACGGCCAGGCAGGCGAGAACGTGATCAGGATCGTCGCGTCAGGGTCGGCCGCGCACGCGGATCGCGCCTGCTCGAGCGACGCGGCCCACTCGGGCACGGCCGTAGCGCGGAAGTCCGAGGCGGGCAGGACGGGAGCCCAGGCGATGATCAGCACGGCCGCGACCAGCGCCATCACGATGTCACGCCGACCCCGCAGGGAGTGGTCCAGCGCGATGAGGGCCGCGGCCAGCCATAGCAGGGCGGGGATGACGAAGTAGCGGTTGTTGGCGTAGCCGGCGGCCGCCGGACCAGCTCCCATGCCCAGCCCGACCAGCAGCAGGAGTCCGACGCCGTTCGCGGTCGCACGCCGCGGTACGAGCAGGGCGATGCCGCCCACGAGAACGACGGCCCCGATCACGACACCGGTCGGGCCCCAGCTCGGCACGAGTCCCGAGGTCAGCGTCCCGTCGGCGTTCAGGGTCGCGCCGCCCGGCCAGTAGGTGAGCAGGGCGTTCGGGATCGCGTCGGCCCACGCCCGAAGCGACGCGAGCCCGACGTCGATGTCCCGCGGGTCCCGTGCCGTCAGCGCCACGAACGCCTGCACGGCGAGGCCTGCGACGAGCATGGCGCCGACTGCCAGCGCACTCCTGGTCGGGATTCGCCGCCGCGCCGCCTGGACGACGAGGGGGAGCAGCAGGACGACGGAGGAGGGGATCGTCAGCGCGAGTACGAGCGCGCCCACGGCGTAGGCGACCACCGGGAACCGCCCGATGGGCGGGAAGCAGATGGCCAGGCTGGCCAGGAAGACGAGCAGCATGTAGCCGCTTCCCGTGGCGTTGATGGCCTCCAGCCCGGTGATGGGCGCCACCATGGGCAGGATGGCGATGAGGCCAGCCGCGACCGACCCGCAGCCGGCGGCGCGCAGGACCACGACGACCAGAGCCGCGGCGCACGCCGCCAGCAGGGCGGCCGCCACGTTCGTGGCCAGCGGCCACCAGTCGAGCGGAACCCAGCTGACGGGCAGCGCGACCAGGCGAGGCAGGAAGAGGAAGTAGCCGGCGAAGGGATCGGCCATGCACGGCAGCAGGCCATGCACCCGGACGCACAGCGGGAACAGTCCGTCCTCGGCCCAGACGAGGGTGGCCAGCGCCGACCCGTTGGCGAGCAGGATGCGCAGCAGCGACACTGCGCCGGCCAGCAGGCCCACCGCGACGGCGAGCCATGCCGTCCGCGCGCGACTAGTCACGTCGGCGCTTGACGATGTACAGCGGCCTGCCCTTCGCCTCGACGAACACGCGTGAGATGTAGATGCCGATGACGCCCAGGAAGATCAGCTGCACGGCCGAGAAGAACATCACGCTGATGACGACCGAGGCCCAGCCCCGGACGAGGTCCCCCCAGCCGAGCAGGATCGACACGATCACGTATCCCAGGCCCAGGATCGCGAGCAGCATGACGAGGAAGCCGAATCCGACGGCGATGTACAGCGGCTTGTCGCTGAAGCCGACGACACCGGCCGTACCGAGCCGGATCATCCGGCCCAGGGAGTACTTCGTGCGCCCTCCGAACCGCTCGGAGCGGTCGAAGACGAGCGGGACCTGCCGGAAGCCCACCCAGGCCACCATCCCGCGCATGTAGCGGTCCTTCTCGGGCATGCTGCGCAGCGCCTCGACGACCTCGCGGCTGACGAGCCGGAAGTCTCCCGTGTCGGCAGGGATGTCCGTGTCGGAGAGCCACCGCAGCATGCGGTAGTAGGCGGTTGCCGTCGCCTTCTTGAACCACGTCTCGCCCTGGCGCTCCTTGCGGACGGCGTAGACGACGTCAGCCCCGTCCTGCCACATCTGCACCATCTGCCCGATGAGGTCGGGAGGATCCTGAAGGTCCGAGTCCATGATGACGACGGCGTCGCCCGTCGCCGCGAACAGGCCGGCCGTGATCGCGGCCTGGTGCCCGAAGTTGCGGGACAGCGAGACGATCGAGAGATCGTCGCGGCGGGCCGCCCAGTCCGCCAGGATGCCGCCCGTGCCGTCGGTGCTGCCGTCGTCGACGATGAGCATCTCCACGCGAACGCCCGGCATGGCATCGACCTGGGCCGTGAGCTCGGTCAGGAAGGCCTCGGCCGACTCCGCCTCGTTCCACATGGGGGAGACGATCGACAGCAGCGGGAGTCTCCCGGAATCCTCAGGCAAGGGTCCTCCTCCTCGGCGACGGCTCAATGTATCGTCTGCCCCCGGATGGGCCTCGGTATGCTCGACCGTTCGACCCACCGCGCCGCAAGGCCCTCCCGGGAGATCTCGTGTCCGTAGCCGCCCGCCGACGCCTGGTGCTCCTCGGCAGCTTCCTGTTCTCGCAGGTGGTCCTGCTGTTCATCCTGCGGATGCCGCCCGTCACCGGCGGCGGCAGCTGGCTGAAGGCCTTCCGCGGCTTCTTCCCGTACGACCAGCTCTCCTACGCCGCCATCGCCTCGACGGCGGCGGCGGGCGGCGGCGGCCTGCCGGAGCCGTTCACCGAGACGGGGCACTCGTACTACCCGAGCCTGTGGTACCGCATCCTCGGCTGGGTCGCGGCGGCGACCGGACTGTCGGTGCCCAGCGTCTGGACCATCCTGGGATACGCCGCCCTCGCCGGCTGCGTCGCCTTCGCCGGCCTCGTCGCCTATCGCATCAGCCGCCTCGCCTGGAGTCCGGCACTGGTGGGCCCGGCCCTGTGCGTCGGCACGCTCTCGATCGTGCTGCACGACCAGTGGTACACCGAGCTGGAGTCCCACGCCTTCCTGTGGGGACCGGCGGCAGCCGTCTACGTTCTCAACGCCGAGGTGGCCGGCTATGCCGCCGTCGGCAGCGCTCTGCTCATGGTCCTGCGGGTCGTCGCAGGGCCCCCGCTGGGCCGGAAGGCCACCATTGCCTGGCTCTCGGTGGCCGCGGCGCTGATCGGCCTCACGGCCAACGTGCAGACCTACACCTTCTTCGTCGGCCTCTCCCTCGCCTTCGGCTGGGCGGGCGCCTACGGGCTGGTACGCAGTCGCTCGCGCGGGCTGCTCGTCGCCACGGGAGCGCTGCTCGTGGCGACCTTCGTCCTCGGACCGACGGTGGCCGGCCGCATCGGCGCGCTGCCAGCGTTCGGCCTGCTCATCGCGGTGACGCTCCCCGGGGTGCTGTGGCTGGCCCGCCGCGCTGCCACGACGCTGCTGCTGCCCGCCGTCGTGCTCGTGCTCGCCGCCGCGCCCCAGGCCGCGCTCGTCGCCTCGGGCATCCTCGCGAAGGACGAGTTCCTGACGTACCGGCAGGATGCGTCCGCCCTGCTGGGCGTGCCCGTGTGGCAGGCGCTGCTGGCAAGCCTGCCCATCGCGGCCGTCTGGCTGTTCAGCATCGCGGTCCAGCGTCGACACCGCCACGATGCCGTTCTCGCGGCCCTGATCGGCATGGCCTTCGCCGGCACCATGCTCACCTTCAACGACCACTGGGGCTTCTCTCAGGAGCCCTACCGCCTGTGGATCGCCAGCGTCACGGTGTCGGCGCTGCTCCTCGCGCCGGTCACCGCATGGAGCATCGCGCGGTTGCGGGCCGAGCCCCGAGCCGGCGGCGAGTCCCTGGTGCGAGCCAGTGCGGTGGCGGCCGTCGTGCTGTTCGCCGTCTCGCTGGTCGACGTCGCCGGCTTCCGCGCCTACGCCGTCGAGGCCGGCGTCATCCGCTTCGACACCGACCGGTACCGCGCACTGGCCGAGCTCACGGCTCCCGTCGACGGGCTACTGGCCAACGGTCCGTGCATCGATCCCGTTGAGATGAAGATCGTGACCCGCAAGCCGGTCGCCTTCTACAACCTCGGCATCGCGTGGCCGGAGAACCGGGCGCAGATCGACGCCGTGCGCGACGCCAGTGTCCGGGGGGTCTTCGAGCCCGACACGCTGCGGGCGGCCAAGGTCGACTACCTGGTCACGGACAGCTCGTGCCCCACGCAGTGGGCGGTCGACGGCGCGATGGGCGTCGTCAAGGTCGGCGGCGTCGACTACTCCGACGAGTCAGGCGCCGGCACGCTCATCCTCTGGCGCATCGCCTAGCACCCAGCCGACCTTGAGGTTGGCGGTGAGAGCATTCAGATGCAGTGCTGGCGCGGCGTCGTGGCTTGATGCCGCAGATTGGTCACAGACGGACCAGGTAATCGGTGGATATCGCAACTGGGACTCTTCGACAGGTCCGGCCATCCGGCCGCGCGGAGACTGTCGATGTATCTAGGCCCTCATGGGCGTCCCGACCTGTCGCCCTGTTGGCAATCGCAATGCTGGCGCTGTCACTGTCGAGTTGCTCAACTCAGCAGTGGACCGATGGTGAGAAGGCCACTGTCCAGACCCTGGCCACGAACGTCGCCGAGGGTGTTGGTGTCGTTAACTCTGTGGACTTCCGGGACCAGACTTCGGAAATCACGAGTGGAGGAGCATACGCTGCAATCGTCTGGGTCCCAGCGGGTTCCGCCTTCACACCAGCCCAAGTCGACCAGCTGTTCGTGAACCTCGCGCATGCCGGTCACTCCATTGACCGAGCCGCATGCTTCGAGCCTGAGACAGGCCGGACCGTGTGTTCAGGGGACGAATACCTGGCGATCACCGCGCACCGGATCTCCCTCAGGCGCCGGTTTGAGCTACTTCACGCGAAGTGTCACCCTGACCAGCACGAACTCCTGACGACGAAGGCTGGGCCTTCGTGGGCTCTGCGGCCGGACCGCTGAGTTGGCCCGCCGCGTGGACCGGGCTGGCCGCACAAGGAGACCTCGCCCGGGTGTTGCCCACGATCGCACAGGGGCGGATGACCAGTCGTGCAGGGAATTCGCCCGCCGATCTTGAGGTTGGCGGGTGTCTGAGCCAGGAATTCGCCCGCCAACCTCAAGGTCGGCGGGTGGTTCGGGTCGCGAGGAACGTCAGGCAGGCAACGTAGCCGGCCGTCGCCAGCGCGCCGACGGCCAGCGTCGTGTTGGGACTGGGCAGCCCGACCAGCGGCAGGCCGGGCCACCACCACTGCACGTACGCGTCGAACCCCAGCCAGGACAGCTGCGGGACGACGGGCTGGCCGTTCGTCGAGCGCCGGATCATGGTGGCGAGCGAGGCGCAGCCGGCCAGGGTCGAGGACAGCGCGATGATGCCGACCACGAGCGCGCGGGGCCTTCGCACACGCGCCGGCACGTAGGCGATGACGCCGACGATGACGAGCAGGACGGGCACGTAGTACCGGGCCTGCGCCCAGGCCACGTAGCCGGAGCCCACCACCCAGCCGAGTGACATCGCCACGAGCGTCGCCGTCAGCACGCCGAGCGCAGCCAGCTTCCGGCGCGAGTACGACTGCAGGCCCCACCCGATCACCAGCAGCGTGGCGGTCGCGGCGCCGATCACCACGATGGTGGGCAGCTCCGTCTCGGTGCCGAGGGCCACTCGGCGGTCCCAGCCGAAGCCCATGGTGTAGCCGAGCTCGTGGAAGTACGGCAGGTACTGCGGGGTCGGGAACCCGAGGACCTGCGCGATCAGGTACGGCCATTCGGCGACGTGGATCCACAGGAACCAGCCGGGCAGGTCGGCCGGAAGTGCCGAGGACCGGTCGACGACGAGCTGCACGGCCTGCGGGAGCCGGAGCGCGGCGGCCAGCGCGGCGGGAGCGGCCAGCGCCGCCAGGAGGAGGAGCCGTCGGGGACTCGAGCGGACGGCCGGCAGCCGCAGGAGCAGCACGGCGATCACCGTGGCACGCCGAGGTAGATCACCGAGTCGGTGCGCCCCGCCACCGCGATGAGGGCGGATACGACGACACCGGTGCCCACGGCCGCCGACCTGGCTCGACTGCGCTCGGCGGGGTCGAACCATGCGAGCAGGAAGGCCCAGCAGGTGCCCACCCCCGCGATGGCCCAGCCGAGCGGGTTGACCGACGCGAGATGGAAGATGCCGAGCGGGAAGATGACCACCAGCCAGGACAGGGCGAGCGCCCGGCGGCCCGGCGGCCGGCTGACAAGGAGCGCCCACACGAGCAGCAGCGCGGCGAGCACGGTGTTCGCCAGTCTCATGCGCACCACGGACAGCCACAGATCGGGGCCGAGGAGGACGTTCATCGCGCGGTAGTAGACCGGTGGCACGTGCGCTTCCACACCGTTGAACCGGGCCGTCGGCAGCAGCGTGGGCCGGAAGGTACTGAAGCAGTCCGCCCCCCGCGACGGGTCGAGCTGGTAGCACGGCGTGCCGATGAGACTCTCCGGGACCTTCACCTGTGCCGGGCTGACCACCTCGCAGAACGTGCCGTTGCCCGCCGCGCAGACGATCGAGGCGAGGTGGAAGTCCTCGTCCGCGGACGACAGCGGCGGCGACGCCAGGCTCCAGGCCGCGCCCATCATCACGAAGGACACCAGGAGGGCTACCGCGGCAGGGACCACGAGCCGGTCGCGGTCCGGCAGGCGCGTCACGTGCGTCACGCGGGTGCCCGTCCGACCAGGCCCTCGTACAGCGCGGAATGGCCGGCCAGGAAGCCCGGCAGGCAGAAGGTCCCGCTCACATGCTGTCGCGCCCGCTCCCCGAGCGCCGCCGCGAGGACCCGGTCGTCGAGCAGCCGGCCGACGGCCAGGGCCAGCGCACGCGACTCCGTCGGGACCACGAGGCCGGTCTGGCCGTGCAGGACCACCTCGGGCACGGACCCCACGCGCGTTGCGACGACCGGCAGGCCGGCGAGGCCGGCCTGGATCGCGCTGAGCGGCGTGCCCTCGTTGTCACTCGTCAGCAGCAGGACATCGGAGGCCGCCAGGATCTGCTCGATGTCAGATCGCCAGCCCAGCATCGTCACGGGCAGTCCCTCCGCGTGAACGCGCCGGGACAGGGCGAGCTCCTGGTCGCCCGAGCCGGCCACCACGAACAGGGTGCCCGGGTGGCTCTCCTTGAGGATCGCCACCACGTCGGCGAAGCGGTCCGGCCGCTTGATGCGCGTGAGGCGGCCGATCAGGGCGACGATGCGGGCGTCGTCCGGGAAGCCGAGCTCGCGCCGGGCGGCGGCGCGATCGGGCAGGGGACCCAGCTCGATGCCCGACCGGATGACCGCGTACTGCTCGGGCCTGCCGATGCCGGCGGCCAGCAGGTCGTCGCGGACCTGCTCGCCTACGGCGACCAGGCGATCCGACATCCGCGAGAGAGTGCGCTCCGCCTGCACCACGGCCGACCTCCGGACCGGCCCGAAGTAGCCGTGCAGCAGGTGCCCGTGATGCGTGTGCACGACCTTGGCACCCGTGCGCGCCAGCTGCGCGGCGAGGCGGCCGACGGCGCCCGCCTTGGCCGTGTGGGTGTGCACGACATCGGGCCGGTAGTCCCGCACCTGCTCGACGATGCGCGAGACGGCGCGGACGTCGTCCCATGGGCGGACGGCGCGGCCGAGTCCGTCGATCCGGCTGACGGGCACGTCCGGCGCCTGGGTGAGCAGGAAGTCCGCCTCGTCGACCGCGCACCAGCCCGTGAGGAGCCGTTGATCGAAGCGCTCCGGGTCCAGCCCGCGCATGAGGCCCGTGATCTCCACTGCCGGCCCGCCGACATTCATGCGGGCGACGATCCGCAGGACTCGGATAGGCTGCACGCGGTCAGTCTCGCACCAAGGTTTCGGGCTCCGCACCGCAACCGCACGGGCCAGGGGGGGATCGTGACAAGGTTCCTGATCACCGGCGGGGCCGGGTTCATCGGCTCCCATCTGGTCGACGCGATCGTGGCGCGCGGCGACTCGGCCATCGTGCTCGACGACCTGTCGACCGGCCGCCACGACAACCTGCGCCGGCACGCCGGAAGCCCATCCGTGGAGTTCATCCTCGGAAGCGTCCTCGACGACGCGCTCGTCGACGATGCCGTCCATCGCAGCGACATGGTCCTCCACCTGGCCGCTGCCGTAGGCGTGACGCTCATCGTCGAGCGACCGCTCGAGACCCTGGCGACGAACATCCGCGGCAGCGAGACGGTTCTCGACAAATGCCACAAGTACGGGCGCAAGGTGCTCGTGACGTCGACGAGCGAGATCTACGGCAAGAACACCTCCGACGCGCTCCGGGAGGACGACGACCGGATCCTCGGATCGCCGCTCAAGTCACGGTGGTCCTACAGCGAGTCCAAGGCGGTCGAGGAGGCCCTCGCGCACGCCTACTACCGGCAGAAGGGCCTGCCGACCGTCATCGTGCGGCTCTTCAACACGGTCGGCCCCCGGCAGGTGGGGCAGTACGGCATGGTCCTGCCTCGATTGGTCGAGCAGGCGCTTCAGGGCGCACCGCTCACCGTCTTCGGGACGGGGCAGCAGACGCGCTGCTTCTGCCACGTCAGCGACTCCGTGCGGGCGCTGCTCGGCCTCATGGGCGCACCGGAGGCCGAGGGAGGCGTCTTCAACGCCGGCTCGCAGGCCGAGATCTCCATCATGTCGCTGGCGGAGAAGGTCCGCGCCGTGACCGGCTCGTCGAGCGAGATCGTCACCATCCCCTACGACCGGGCGTACGAGGTGGGCTTCGAGGACATGCAGCGACGTCGCCCGGACACGACTCGCATCCGCAACCTGATCGGCTGGGAGCCGGAGTACGAGCTGGATCAGATCATCGAGGACGTCGCCGGCGACATCAAGACCCGCCTGAATCCGTGAGCCTGCTCGGGATCGTCGTGACGGTGCTCGCCAGCGCCGCGCTGTCGGCCCTGGCCGTGGCCACCAGCATCCGGGTCGCCCACCGCACCGGCGCGCTCGACCGTCCCGACGGCGGACGCAAGATCCAGGACTGGCCCATCCCCATCCTGGGCGGCCTCGCCGTGGCGCTCAGCTACTGCCTCGTCGTCCTGTCCATCTGCCTGGTGATCGGCGGGGAGGGGACGGCACGGCTGGCGGCGGCCGTCCTCGTGCCGGCGCTGCTCGGGGCCGCCATCGGACTGGCGGACGATCGCGCGGACCTGAGCCCGTGGACCCGGCTGGCGGCGCAGGCCGTGGTCGGCACAGTCGCCTGGGTCGGCGGCACGCGGATCACCGCCACGGGCATTCCCGCCCTCGACTTCGCCCTGCTGCTGCTGTGGTTCCTCGTCATCATCAACGGCGTCAACCTGCTCGACAACACCGATGGGCTGGCCGGCTCCACCGTGCTGATCGCCTCGCTCGGCGGGGCCGGTGTCGCCGCCCTGAACGGCCAGTACCTGGTGTCGCTCATGGGCTTCTCGCTCGCGGGCGTGGCCGCCGGGTTCCTGTGGCACAACTGGTTTCCCGCGACCGTCTATCTCGGCGACTCCGGGGCGTACTTCCTCGGGACGCTGCTCGCCATCCTGACCGTCCGGATCCGGCCCAGTGACGCGCCCGCCATCGTCGGCATCGCGATCGCCGTCCTGCTGGCCCTGCTGCCGATCCTCGACACCGGCTTCGTCGTCGTGACCAGGATGCGTCAGCACATGCACCCATTCACGGCGGGCCGCGACCACCTCAGCCACCGGCTGCAGGCGCGGGGGGCCTCGATCCCGCTGTCGGTGGTCGCCCTTCAGGGCATCTCCCTGGCCGGCAGCCTGGCCGCGCTCGCCCTCGCCGCGGTCTACGCCCCGGGGTGGACCGGCACCGTCGATGCTGCGACCGACGTCGCGCCCCGCTTCGTGACGACAGCGCCGGCATTCGGCGATCAGGGCGTGCGGGACTCGCGCCTCGCTGCCCGGCTGAAGTAGATCCGCCGCGCGAACGTCCGGATGCGCAGGGCCGCCTCGGACCGGATCCGGTCGGCGGCGCTGAACGGCACGTCCCCCGCGGCGACCACGGCGTCGCGCCACCCCCGGAACTGGATCGGCTGCTGGTCGAGAAGCGACGAGCTCCACGACGACGCGGAGACCCGGAAGGAGGCAAGCACCTCCGGATCGCAGACCACGGAGCCGTGCCGCAGGACCTTCGCGTACGTCGCCACGTCGATCATGTAGGGCCAGTCGGCACGCCAGGGCATGGCGGCGCGGATCGCATCGCCGTCGAACAGCACGGCAGCCGGCTCCCCGAGGGTGTTGGTGCCGGCGAGGAGGCAGTCGCGCAGCGCCCGGACGCCGTCGACGTTGCCCCGCAGGGATCCGAGCCCGTGCGAGGCCTTGAGCACCTTGCCGTCCGCGTCGATGATCGACCGGCGCGACGCGGCCATGAGCGCACCCGGGCTCGATCGGATGGCCGCGACCTGGCGCGCGACGGTGTCGGCGCGGATCACGTCGTCGGCGCACATGAGCTTCACGTAGCGGCCCGTGCTGGCGGCGATGGCCTCTGTCCAGTTGTCGCCGGCCGGCTGGGTGGTCTCGCGCTGGACGACGCGCAGCCGCCCGTCGGCCAACGAGGCCAGCCACTCCGCGGTCCCGTCGGTGGACCCGTTCTCGATGACGACGACCTCGATCGTCGGGTACGTCTGTCCGAGCGCGGCACCCACCGCGTCGGCGAGGTACGGCATGCCGTTGTAGACGGGGATGACGATCGAGACGAGCGGAGCATCCTGCTCGTTCGTCATGGCGACTCGTTCGCCGCTGGCATCGCCTGCCATGTTCGGCGCAGCCCGTCGGCCAGGGGGACCTCCGCCGTCCAGCCGTCTGGGCTGCGCCCGAAGACCCAGTCCTCGCGCATCTCCCTCGGACGGGAGGGGCGAACCCCCCAGGTGACCGGGACCTCGCGGCCGATGGCCTGCTCCATCGCGGCGACGAGGTCGCGCACGGTGATGGGCTGCCACGACCTGAGCACGCTGGATTCCGGGGCCTCGTCGGCAAGGGCGACAAGGGCGATCCCCCGCGCGACGTCCTCGACGAACGTGAAGTCGATCAGCTGGTTGCCATCGCTCATCTCCAGCGGGCGTCCCGTGCGGGCTGCCCGGAGCAGGGACGGCACCAGCTTGGGCCGCAGGTCGCCCGGGCCGTAGGTGTCGAACAGGACGACCTCTCGGCTGTCGAGCCCGCGCACGGCGGCGTAGTAGTCGATGATCGCCGAGAGAGCCTGCTTCGTGGCGGCGTAGAGGGACACGGGGTCGTACGCGCGGCCGCCGAAGTGCTGCCAGGCCGAGCCGATGTTGAGCAGCCTCGCGTTCGCCTGGGCAGCGGCCTCGGCGACGAGGGTGCCGTACTCGACATTGGCGCGGACGAGGTCGGGGATGTCCTCGACGTCGTGCCCGGCCACGAACTGCGTGGCGAGATGGATAATCACGGCGGGCTCGGCGGCGACGATCCGTCCGACGAGGCTGGCCGCCCCGCTGGCCGACTCCATCCGGCCCAGCGTCTCCACTGGGCAGCCCAGCCCGACCAGGTGCGGCACGAGCGTGCGGCCGATGAAGCCCGAGGCTCCCGTCACCAGGACGCGCGGCCTGCCGGTCATGCGAAGGAGAAGGGGGAGTCGAAGGAGTCGAGCATCGGCAGCGCGAGATCGCGCGCGGAGACGACCGGGTCCGCCGCGGAGAGGACGACGCCGGCCGAGGCGTAGTGGACGCCACCGTCGTGCTCCGGGCTGTGGAAGTCCTCCTGGGCGTAGACCATGACGGCCGTGTCGCTGAGCACCTCGAAGCCGTGGGCGCAGCCCTCCGGGATGACGAGGCCCCCGGTGCTCGCGTCCATCTCGACCCCCCACAGCACGCCCTCGGTCGGGCTGCCCCTTCGCACGTCGAGGATGAAGTCGCGGACGGAGCCGCCCGTCACGAAGACCAGCTTGCGCGTCGCGCGTGGCGGCAGCTGCACGTGCAGGCCGCGGAACACGCCGCGCTCGGAGCCCGACCAGAAGATCTCCCGCGTGCGGAACGGCGCCGCGCCGTCACCGTCGCCCTCGCCGAGGATCTTGGAGAAGCTGCCACGCGAGTCGAGCAGCGATGGCCGTGAGGTCCGAAAGAGCCCCGGGATCGGGGTGGACCGCCACGGGGATGACACGTCAGCAGCGTACAGGGACGGGGCCGGACGGCACCGCGCTGCGCGCTACCCTGTCGCACATGGTGACGCCCGGCCACGAGCACGTGGTGAGTGTGAGCGTCGTCATCCCGGTCTACAGCGGCGAGCAGACGCTGCCCGCGCTCATCGAGGAGCTCGCCGGACTGCACGAGACCAGCCGCACGCCGGGGGGTCGCTCCTTCCGGGTCGAGGAGGTCGTGCTGGTCTGGGATCGCGGACCCGGCCGGAGCGACGTGTGCATCCGCGAGCTGGCAGCCGTCCATGACTGGGTGCGGCCGGTATGGCTCTCGCGCAACTACGGCCAGCATGCGGCGACCCTCGCGGGGATGGCGTCCTCCGGCGGCGAGTGGATCGTCACGATGGACGAGGACGGCCAGCACGACCCGGCATACATCGGCGCCCTCCTGGACCGCGCGTACGAGGCGACCGCGCAGCTGGTCTACGCGTCCCCGACCAACGCCCCGCCCCACGGCTTCGTGCGCAACATCAGCTCCGCCACGGCCAAGTGGCTGTTCAAGCGACTCGTCGGCGACTCCGATCTCGAGTCGTTCAACAGCTACCGGCTCATCCTCGGCGAGGTCGGGCGCAGCGCCGCCGCCTACACGGGGTCCGGCGTCTACCTCGACGTGGCACTGGCCTGGGTCGTCTCGAACGTCGCGCTGTGCCCCGTGCCGATGCGATCCGAGGGCCGACCGGCGAGCAACTACTCGTTCGGGAAGCTGTTCTCGCACTTCGGGCGACTGGTCATCTCGTCGGGCACCAGGCCCCTTGCCCTCGTCTCGCTCATGGGTCTGCTGTTCCTGGCCTTCGGCCTCGTCTACTCCGTGTGGATCCTCGTCAATCGCCTCCTCGGCGACACCGTCCCTGCCGGCTGGACCTCGACCTTCGTCGCCATCCTCATCGTCGGCGGCCTCACGCTGTTCTCGCTCGGCGTCATCGCGCAGTACATCCGGGCGGCCACCAACATGTCGCTCGGCAAGCCGCTGTACGTCGTGGTCCGCGATCCGGCCGTCGTCTTCCCCGCGGATCCGATCGACGACGGACGAGCCCGAGGCCTCGAGACCTGATGCTGGCGTGGGTGATCGGCGCTGGTGGGATGCTCGGCTCGGCCATCTGCGCGAAGGCCCCCGCCTCGTCGCAGGCCTTCTGCGGCACCGCGGTGCCCTGGCCCGACGCCACGGCGGCGGGCGAGACCCTCGCCGCGGACGCCCGCCGATTCGCCGAGGAGGCGGGCGAGGACAGCTGGGCGATCGTGTGGGCGGCCGGCTCGTCGGTCGTCGCGAGCACGCCCGAGCAGACGGGCTCGGAACTGCGCATCCTCGAGCGACTGCTCGACGAGATCGCGCTGCGCACCCCCAGCGGTCCGGGCGTCTTCTTCCTGACGTCGTCGGCCGGCGGCGTCTACGCCGGCTCGCAGTCGCCGCCCTTCGACGAGCGAACGGTGCCTCGGCCGATCAGCCCCTACGGCCACCTCAAGCTCCAGCAGGAGGAGCTCACCGGCCGGGTGCTGGGCGGCACGGTGCCCGTCGTCATCGCGCGCTTCTCCAACCTGTACGGCACGCTGCGCCACCCCGCGAAGGGCCAGGGCCTGATCCAGCAGCTGTGCCGGGCCACGGTGCGCCGCACGCCACTGAACCTGTACGTCTCCATGGACACCGTGCGCGACTACCTGTACGTCGACGATGCCGCGTCCATGACGTGGAGCGCCGTCGAGCAGGCCGTGGCAGAGCAACCGCGGGAGCCGCGGGTCATCGTGGTGGCCAGCGGCCAGCCGACGACCATCGCGCAGGTTGTCGCCACGATCCAGAACGTCGCCCATCGCCGCGTCCCGCTCGCCCTGGGCACCCATCCCAGCGCCCAGCACCAGGTCATCGATCTGCGACTCACGCCGACGCGGAGCCTGGTCGAGGGGAGCCCGACGCTGACGACGCTGCCGGGCGGGATCAAGAGGGTGTTCGATGCCATCGTGGTGGGGGACTGAGCCATGCGCATCCTGCTTCTCGGCGGCACCGGCTTCATCGGGACGGCGGCCCGGCGCGAGCTGATCTCGTCCGGGCACGAGGTGGTCGTGGCCGGACGCTCGACCGGCGCCGACATCCCGCTTGATGCAGCCGACGAGCAGGCGCTCGGCCGGCTGGACGTCGCGTCCTACGACAGCGTGGTCAACCTGCTCGGCGCCGGCCTGGACCGCTCGTCCGCCGACCACGGGACCATGCAGCGCATCAACACGGACCTGCCGGCACAGCTCCTGCGGCTGCTCGCCGACCTTCCGCACCCGCCCTCGCTGGTCCATGCGGCAAGCAGCACCGAGCGCCGCCAGGAACATCACCTGCACGAGTCCGACTACAGCCGCAGCAAGCACGCCGGATCGCTCCTGCTTCGCGCGGCCGCTGCCGAGACCGGCAATCCCGTGACGATCCTGACCATCCACAACACGTACGGACCGGGCCAGCCCACGAGCAGGTTCGTCGCCAGCATGATCGCCGAGCTGCGGGCCGGTCGCGCGGTCCGGCTCCTGTACCCGGCCCGCATCCGCGACTTCGTGTACCTCGACGACGTCGTGGCCTCGATCCGCCATGCCGTGGAGCTCCGCCTCCCCGGGCTGTCGGAGGCCGACATCGGCACGGGCGTGGGCACATCGTTGGAGGCCGCGGCCCTCGCGATCGCATGCGCGCTGCGACGGCCGTCGACGCTGGTGCAGGCGACCCCCCATGCCACGTCCGACCCCAATCCCGCTACCGTCGCATCGGTCCACTCCGGCACGTACGGGCTGTGCACGACCGACTTCGATCGCGGACTCGCGATGACCCTTGAGGAGACCTGATGCGCTGGCTGATCACCGGGGGCGCCGGCTTCATCGGCACCAACCTCGCGACGCACGTCGTGGAGTCGGGCGACGAGGCGATCATCGTCGATGACCTCTCCCGCGGCGGCTCGGAGCTGAACGCCGCCTTCCTCTCGTCCCGCTTCGGCCTGCAGGTCAACCGCGTCGACGTCAGCGACCGCTTCGCCCTCGGGGAGTTCCTGGCGGGCGCCGGTCCGATCGACACGATCGCGCACCTGGCCGGGCAGGTCTCCTTCCTGGCCTCCCTGGAGGACCCGCGCCGGGACTTCGAGGTCAACGCCCTGGGCACCCTCAACGTGCTCGAGCACGTGCGGCTGCACTCCCCCGAGACCGTCGTCATCGGCATGAGCTCGAACAAGGTGTACGGGGACCTGACCGAGATCCGGATCGTCGAGGAGGAGACACGGTACGTGGCCCCGGACTACCCGGACGGCTTCGGCGAGGACCTCCCGCTGGCCTTCCACGGTCCGTACGGCTGCTCGAAGGGCACCGCCGACCAGTACCTGAGCGACTACGGCCGCATGTTCGACCTGCGCACCGCCAGCCTGCGGCAGTCCTCCGTCTACGGCCCGCACCAGCACCCACGATCGGACCAGGGCTGGGTCGCACACCTGGTCGGCGAGGCACAGGCCGGCCGGACGATCCGGCTCAACGGCGTCGGCAAGCAGGTACGCGACCTCCTCCACGCCACCGACCTGGCGCGCCTGTTCGTGCGGCTGGCCGAGACGGTCCAGGCCGGCGCCGGGCATCAGCTCAACGTGGGCGGCGGCCCGGCGAACTCGCTGTCGATCCTCGAGCTGTTCTCCTGGCTCGAGGATCGGACCGGACGGCCCGTCGAGTTCGAGACCGGCCCGACCCGCCCGAGCGACCAGATGGTCTTCATCTCGGACAACCAGCGGGTAGGCGCCCTCACCGGCTGGTCACCCCAGGTCACGGTCGAGCAGGGGCTCTCGGCTCTGCTTCAGGCGGCCCAAGGCTAGGGATTGAGCCATCTTTGACCGTCGGCTCAGTCGGACGGGTTAGGGCACCCACCACGACCACGGCCAGGAACAGCATCCAGGTGGTGGTCGCCAGCAATGGAGTCCACGAGCCGACCAAAAAGGCCTCCCCCGACGGCGTCGTGAGCACGGGCGGGCGTGGAAGGATCAGCGGCGTCAAGGTCAGCACAATGGCCCCGGCCAGCGCCGCGGCCGTCATGGGCCGCGGCCGGGGAACCCATGCGGTCCCGTCCGCGTTCCTCCGCAGGATCACTGCGACGATGGGGATGGCGAACACCCCGTAGTACCCGTACGAGGTAGGCAGAGTGAGGCTCACGAGGCATAGGAAGGCCGCCCCGGTGACGATGCGCGGGAGCCGGTCACCCCTCACCGCGAGGATCACCAGCACCACGACTGCGCCAAGGATGGTCGCAACGCGACTGATCGACTCGAGTCGATCAGGGTTGACGCTCCCCAGGCCGATGGTCCACGAGTAGACGGCGTGAGCGAACGACAGATTGGTCGGCCAGTCCAGCCAGACGTGGTGCTCGCGCGTCCACTTGCTCGACTCCAGCACCCACTCTCGAAATGAGAGGAATCCATCGCTGCCGAGCAAGGCGTATGGCACCGCGAAAGTCACGAGTACCCCCGCAATGCTCGCGGCAAAGGCACGCCGGTGCCTGAGCGTCACCAGCGCCAGCGCCAGCGCCGCAAACTGCGGCTTGATAGTCGAGGCTGCCACTACGCATGCCACGAGCACCCATTGCTGATCGCGGATGAATGCGATGAGAAAGGCCAGCAGCAGGGGCACCACCAAGACGAGCATGTTCCCGCGGTCAAGAACGATGAGGAACGGTGCCGTCGCGACGCAGGCGACAGTGAACTCGACAGCGGCGGTCGGCCACGGCTTGGATCGGAGTGCCCAAGCGAACGGAAGGGCGAGGCACAGGAAGCCAACGATCAAGAAGAGCACGAGCCCGGCCTGCACGCCCCACAGGGTCTGGGCCGCAAGGAATGGCAACCTGATCAGCCGCGTGCCCATGGGATAGACGATCTCGGCACCCTTGGGCGCATCGGTCAGCGAGGAGAACACGATGCCCGTGTAGTCGCCCCAGCAGTGCCAGCCCAGGCCTACGCTTCCGGGCGTGCACCAGGCATCCTGGCCGAGAGTGCTCAGCGACCCGGCGACATCGACATCGGTGTAGGAGGCCAGCACCCAGTTGACGATGACGGTCACGCCGAGCAACGCCGCCAGCGCGCCGGTGATCTGGGCGCCCCACTCTGGCGGAACCCGATGGGCAACGGCCTGCCCTTCGGGGGAGTCCTCGTCAGCAAGCCCGTCATCTGGTCGCATCAGACCCCAGAGTGTAGGGCGTCTCCCGATGTTCATCGCAGACAGCGCCGGGCGCCATTCGCCCGCGCCGCCACGGGAAACCGCCTGCCGGCCCCTCGCGACGGCGCCATCCGCGCGGAGCCAGAGTGTCAGACCACCCCAATACTCTAGGAACATGTTGAACACCAAGGATTTCGAGTCGCGAGGGCTGCAGTTCGACGCCCTCGACCTCGATCACTTCGACCCCGACCGGGAATGCCCGTTCGAGAACGTCGAGGTCCCCGAGGTACTCGTCGACGACCCCTGGTTCGCCGAGATCGACGCCGCGCTCGATCGCGAATCCGACGTCGACCCCGGGATCCTGGAGCACCTCGCAGCCCTGACCCCCGACGCCTCGCTGATCGCGCGACTGGCTGGGGTGGACCGGTCGACGATGTCCCCTGAGGACGCCGTCACGTTCACCGTCGTCGCAGAGCGGGCGATCGCGTGGCTGACCTCGATCCAGGACGAGGCGATCCTCGCCGCCGGCTCCGGCCACACGCAGGTCCAGGAACTCCTCCTCCTGGACCCGCGACACGACCGGCATGGTGAGACCAAGCTGCGGATCGAGGACGCGATCCGCGAGGAGATCGCCGCCGCGACCCGCTGGTCCCTGAACCGAGCCCACGACCGCCTCGTCCAAGCTCGCCTCCTCGCCGCCGGCCTCCCGCTGACCACGGCGGCGCAGGCAGAGGGCCGCATCACCCCCGCGCACGTGCAGGTCCTCGTCCAGCAGGCCCGGCGGCTGCCCTTCGCCGCGGAGGTCCTCGCCGGCGAGGCGACGCCGGAGCAGGCGGCAGCGTTCACCGAGGCCTTCGAGGAGTTCGAGAAACGCGTACTACCCGCCGCGGAGCGGGTCACGGTCGGGCAGGCGAGGACCGCCGCACGTCGCGCGGTGCTGGCGATCGACGGCGAGGGCGAGGCCCGCCGTAGGCAGCAGGTCAAGGCGATCCGCGACGCCTTCGCCCAGGT
>CAVZPI010000036.1:0-11861 GCA_963777085.1 uncultured Actinomycetes bacterium
GGGGCAGCAGCACTCCCGCGCGGCGCGCGCCGATCCACGCGCCGACCGCGCCGAGGGCGATGCCGCCCCAGATGCCCAGGCCGCCGTCCCAGACCCTCAGGGCTCCGAGCAGTCCCGGCTTCCCCGGGCCGAGTACAGCTGGTGGTCGGTGATGACGTGGTAGAGCCGGCCGCCGACGATGCCGAACGGGACCGCCCAGATGGCGATGTCGGTGATCGTGCCGGGCGCGCCGCCACGGGCGACGTACCGCCGGTTGCCCATCCAGACCGCGACCACGATGCCGGTCACGATCGCCAGCGCGTAGGCCCTGATCGGCAGCGGCCCGAGGTTCCAGACCCCCTGGACGGGGCTGGGGATGGAGGCAGGGATCACGGGACCCGCGTCAGGACGCGGCCGGCGAGGCGGCGACCGAGGGGGTCACGCCGGCGGCCGTGTCGGCGATCAGCTTCTCCAGGGCGGCCTTGTCCACGACCGTCTCCGTGGGCACCTCGACCCCGTTGAGGAGCACGTACGGGGTGCCCGAGATCTGGCTGCTGTAGAAGATCGCCGTGCTGCTGTCGGCCCACGGCACGTAGGTGCGGTCCGTCAGGCACGTCGTGAAGGTCGTCAGGTCGGCGCCCGTGATGCCGGCGTCCTCGGCGAAGCCGATCAGCTGCTCGTCGGTGAACCCGTCGCCCTCGGTCGCGGGCGGGTTCGCGTAGATGACGTCGTGGTACTCCGGACAGCTTGCCCGCGTCGACGGCGCAGCCCCACGCGGCGACGGCGCGCTGCGACGAGTCGTTGCCGAGGTTCTGGTCGAGGAAGGTCGTCGGCCGGTAGACGAGCTGGATCGTGCCCGCGTCGGCCAGCGCCTGGATGTTCGCGCCGGCCGCCTTCTCGACCGCCTCGCACGCCGGGCACTGGAAGTCCTCCCAGATCTCCAGCACGGGCACCCCGGTGGTCGTGTTGTAGGGCGCGCCGTAGGGTCGCGCATCGCCAGCGGGCAGGACCCCGGCGGGCAGCGCCGCGTTCGGATCGGCGCTCGCGGCGGCCGTCGGGGTGGTCGAGTCCGACTGCGAGTTCCTGGCGATGACGGCTACGCCGATGATGCCGACGACGACGACGAGCACCGTGATAACGCCCACCAGGCGGACCATGCGCTCCCGCTTCTTCTCACCGGCCTGCGCCTCGGCCCTGGCGGCGGCTGCACGGTCTCGACGATTGCTGCCAGCGTCACTCATGCTCGATCTCCCGATCAGTCGTTGCGCATGGCCGGTTCGCCCGCGCTCCCGTTTCCCCGTGCACACCGTACGGTGCCATTGTCGTTGACGGTTCAAGGGCCGCGCCGGTTCCCCTCCCGATCACCGTCGGACCCCCCGCGCCAGGTCGCCGGCCAGTGCGCGGACGGCATCGCGGGCCCGCTCGGGATCGGTTGCCCGCAGGATGAGGCGGACGAACGCCGACCCGACGATCACGCCGTCGGCGTACTGCGCCACCTCCCGCGCCTGGTCGCCGGTCGAGACGCCCAGTCCGACCGCGATCGGCAGGTCGGTCAGCGCGCGCGTGCGGCGGACGAGCTCGGGCGCGGCCGAACTGACCTGCGCGCGGGCCCCGGTGACGCCCATGGTCGAGGCGGCGTAGACGAAGCCCGAGGTTGCGGCGCAGATGTCGGTGATGCGGGCGTCGGTGGAGGACGGTGCGACCAGGAAGATCCTGTCCAGGCCACTGCGAAGGGTCGCGGCGGTCCAGGGGCCGGCCTCCTCGGGCGTGAGGTCGGGGGTGATCACGCCGCAGCCGCCAGCGTCGGCGAGCCGGTCCGCGAACCGCTGCACTCCGTACCGCTCGATCGGATTCCAGTAGGACATGACGAGCACGGCCGCATCGGTCGACGCGACGGCCTCGACGACGTCGAGGACCACGTCGGGCGTCGTGCCGGCGCGCAGCGCCATCGTCGACGGCCGCCTGGATGTCCGGCCCGTCCATCAGCGGATCCGAGTACGGCAGGCCGACCTCGACGATGTCGACGCCGGCGGCCACCATGTCGGTGATCAGCTCGACGGACCGCTCGGGGGTCGGGAAGCCGGCCGGCAGGTAGCCGATGAGGGCGGCGCGACCCTCCGCGCGCGTCTGGGCGAACACCTCCGCCAGGGACCTGCTCATCGGCCCGCCGCCGTCTCGACGTCGGGGGCTTCAACCTGCAGGGCCTCCCCCGCAACCCGGCCGAGGTCGATGCCGAACCAGCGGGCTGCCGTCGTCGACGTCCTTGTCGCCACGGCCGGAGAGGTTGACGACGATCACGGCCTCGGGGCCGAGCTCGCGGCCCAGCCGCATGGCGCCGGCGAGCGCGTGCGCGCTCTCGATGGCGGGGATGATGCCCTCGGTGCGGCACAGCGCGGCGAAGGCCGCCATCGCCTCGTCGTCGTTGACCGGCTCGTAGACCGCGCGACCGGTGTCGTGCAGCCAGGCGTGCTCGGGGCCGACGCCCGGGTAGTCGAGTCCGGCGCTGATGGAGTGCGACGGCAGGGTCTGCCCCCACTCGTCCTGCATGACGTAGGTGCGGGCGCCGTGCAGCACGCCGGGACCGCCGGCGTGAGAACCGCGACGCATGCCGCCCGGTCTCGACGCCGTCGCCGCCGGCCTCGTAGCCGCGCAGCTGCACGCCGCGGATCGTCGATGAAGCCACTGAACAGCCCCATGGCATTCGAGCCGCCGCCGACGCAGGCGACCACGGCGTCCGGGCAGCCGACCCTCGGCGGCCAGGATCTGCTCGCGCGCCTCGCGGCCGATGACCTCGTGGAAGTGCCGGACCATCGTCGGGAAGGGCGAGGGGCCGGTCACCGTGCCGAGCACGTAGTGGGTGGGTCCACGGTCGTGACCCAGTCGCGCATGGCCTCGTTGATCGCGTCCTTGAGGGTCATGCTGCCGACGGTCACGGGGACGACCTCGGCGCCCAGCAGCTTCATGCGGGCGACGTTGAGCGCCTGCCGCCTGGTGTCCTCCTCGCCCATGTAGACGGTGCACTGGAGGCCCATGAGCGCCGCCGCCGTTGCCGTGGCGACCCCGTGCTGGCCGGCTCCGGTCTCCGCGATCACCCTGGACTTGCCCATGCGCAAGGTGAGCAGAGCCTGGCCGAGGACGTTGTTGATCTTGTGGGAGCCGGTGTGATTGAGGTCCTCGCGCTTGAGGTAGACCCGCGCGCCACCGCAGAGCTCGCCGAACCGGACGACCGGGGTCAGCGGGTTGGGGCGGCCGGTGTACGTGCGCTCGAGGGTCGAGAGCTGCTCGATGAACGCGGGATCGACGATCGCCTCGCGGTAGGCCGCGTCGAGCTCGTCGAGCGCGGCCGTCAGCGCCTCGGGGACGAAGCGCCCACCATAGGGGCCGAAGTGCCCGGGTGGCTGTGCGCCGGCGGAGGAAGGGTGGTCGGGGGTCTGGGCGGGCATCGTTCTCTCCGATCAGTCTCGACCGTGCCGCAGGGCCGGATGTGCGCCAGCGGTGACGAGGTCGTGGACGGCGGTGCGGGGATCCCTGCCCGTGACGAGGCTCTCCCCGACGAGGACCGCGTCGGCGCCGGCCTCGGCGTAGGTGATCAGGTCGTGCGCATCGCGAACGCCCGACTCGGCGACCTTCACGCAGGAGTCGGGGATGAGCCGGGCGACCCGCTGGAACACGCCGCGGTCGACCTCGAGGGTCTTGAGGTTGCGCGCATTGACCCCGATGATCCCGGCGCCCGCGTCGACGGCGCGGGCGATCTCGGCCTCGTCGTGCACCTCCACGAGGGCCGTCAGTCCGAGGCTCAGCGTGCGCTCGATCAGGCTGACCAGTGCCGGCTGCTCGAGCGCGGCCACGATAAGCAGAACCATGTCGGCGCCGTAGGCCTTGGCCTCCCACAGCTGGTAGCTCGTGACGACGAAGTCCTTTCGCAGTACCGGGATGTCGACCGCGGCGCGAACGGCGGCCAGATCGGCCAGGGAGCCCCCGAACCGGCGCTGCTCGGTCAGGACGCTGATGCAGTGGGCGCCGCCCGCCTCGTACTCCCGGGCCAGCGCGGCGGGGTCCGGGATGTCGGCCAGCTGGCCGCGGCTGGGGCTGGACCTCTTGACCTCCGCGATCACGCTGACGTCGGCGCCGCCGAGGATCGCAGCAACGTCGCGGGCAGGCGAGACACGGGCGGCCCGTGCCTTCAGCACGTCCAGGGGCACGGCGGCCATGCGCTCGGCGACGTCCTCGCGCACCCCTTCGACGATATCGTCCAGCACGGTCACGCGGCCAAGACTAACTGCGCGAATCGGACCCGATGCCGCAGGGTGAGGCAGCGTGGGCGGTCCGGCCGCCTAGCCCAGGCCGGACCCGAGGTACGGGACGAAGTTGCGGACGACTCCGAAGGCCAGGACGAGGACGAGGCCGACCAGCATCGCGGCGTTGCGCCGCCGGAACCTCGCGTACGTGACCTCGGTGCTGTGTCCGGTCCAGGCACGCCACGCCCACCGCCCCCACAGCACGATGACGAGCGGGACCACGAGCACGATGAGCACGTTGTGGTCCAGGGCACCGGCCACGTTGCCCGTCACCAGGTCGTGCGTGCTGCGCATGAGGCCGCACCCCGGGCAGTCCACGCCGAACAGCGCCCGGGTCGGGCACAGCGGGTAGTGACCCGGCTGGTTGGGATCGACGGCGGCGAGGTAGCCGAGCCCCGCCGCGGTCCCGGCAAGGGCGGCCAGCGGCCCGGCCATGCGGCGGGCGCGACTGCGCGTGTCGACGCGGGCCGCGACGACCACGTCCTCGTCAAGGAATACCGCCACGGCAGCAGCCTACGCGTCAGATGGGCAGTCGGACGGTGAACCGCGCGCCGCCCTCGATGGCCTGACCTGCCTCGGCGGACCCGTTCAGGCCCTGCGCCAGCTTGCCCACCAGGGCCAGGCCCAGGCCCGTGCCCACCGGCCGCACACCCCGGTACCGCTCGTGCAGGACGCCCGGCTCGAAGGCCACGCCGACGTCGTCAACGGTGAGTCCGGGCCCGGAGTCGCGCACCTCGACGACTCCCCACGCTCCCTCCTGTCGAACCGCGAGCACGATCACCGAGTCGGGCGGGGAGACCCGCAACGCGTTCTCGGCGAGGTTGTCGATGATCTGGCGCACCCGGATCGGATCGGTGCGGACGACGACCGGGCCGGTCGGCAGCTCCAGCACGAAGCGGACTCCTTCCGGCGTGGCGCGATCCACCCAGACCGCGCCCGCGTCCTCGCCGATCTCCACCAGATCGACGTCGAGCGGGGAGATGTGGAAGTCGACGGCCCCGAGCCGCGCCAGGTCGAGCAGGTCGCGCACCAGCCGGTCCAGCCTGGCCGCCTCGGCGGAGACGATCGCGCCGGTCCTGGCCACGTCCTCCGGCGCGATGACGTTGTCGGACAGGGCCTCCGCGTAGCCCTTGACCGCGGTGAGCGGGGTGCGCAGCTCGTGTGACACCGACAGCAGGAACTCCCGCTGCCGGCCCTCGGAGACGACCAGTGCCGCATTCAGCCGGTTGAGCGACACGGCGATGTCGGCGATCTCCACCGGACCCTCGGGCCGCAGGGTCACGCTGCGGGAGCCGTCCGCCATCTGGTTGGCCGCGTCGCGCGCGGCCCGCAGGGGCCGGGTGAGCCGACGTGCGGCCCACACGCCGATGGGGACGGCGATGAGCAGGCCCAGCAGCAGGGCCACGGCGATCCTGCGCAGGCCGTCGGACGCCTCGCCGCCCACCACCGTGTAGGGCTGCTCGAGGAACAGCGCACCGCCGCCGACGAGGGGACGCCCCTCGATGAGCACCTCCCCAGAGGGGCCCACCCCCTCCGCCGACACGCTGGCGCCTCCGAGCACTGCGGTCACCATCTGCGCCGACACGGCCGGTGGCAGCGTGCTGCCCTGGGCCGTGATGTAGCCGGTGATCTGCCGGGCCTGCAGCGCCTCGATCAGCGGATGCGGAAGCGGCTCCCCCTCGCGCCCGTCGCCGGGATCGCGGTCGAGGGCCGTCGCGGTGAGGTCGGCCAGTCCGACGAGCTCGCCGCGGGTCTGGCTCTCCGCGGCGGAGTTCAGCAGCGGGTAGGACACGAGGCCGGCGGCGAAGACCGCGATGGCGGCGATGGCGGCGGTCAGCAGGACCGTGCGGGTGACGATGCTCATCCTGGCCGACGAGCGGGGGGCACGCTTCACGTCGATCCCGTCACGTCGGGTCGCCGGCCTCTGCCGAGTACCCCACGCCGCGAACGGTCCGGATCGGGCTGCGCTCTCCGAGCTTGGACCTGACCTGGGCGACATGGACGTCCACCGTTCGAGTGCCGACCACCGCCGCGTAGCCCCACACCTCGGAGAGCAGCTGCTCGCGGGAGTAGACGCGGCCGGGATGGGCCATCAGGTGCGCGAGCAGGTCGAACTCCGTCGCGGTGAGCATCACGGGCGCGCCGTCGGCGGTGACGCGCCGTGTCACGAGATCCAGGACCACGGTGCCCACCGTCAGCGGCGCCTCGTCGGACGACACGAGCGAGGCCCGGCGCACGACCGACTTGATGCGCGCGACGACCTCGCGAGGGCTGAAGGGCTTGGTGATGTAGTCGTCGGCGCCGAGCTCGAGGCCCAGGACGCGATCGACCTCGTCGTCGCGGGCCGTGCAGAACAGGATGGGCACCCAGTTGCCGTCGGACCGCAGGTGCCGGCAGACCTCCGTGCCGTCGATGCCGGGCAGCCCGACATCGAGCAGGATGGCCACCGGGTGCAGCGCGCGCGCGGCGGCCAGTCCGGAGACGCCGTCGGAGGCGACGTGCACGCCGAATCCCTCGCGGGTCAGGTACATGCGCAGCAAGTCGGAGATCGCCCGCTCGTCCTCGACGACGAGCACGAGTCCGCGGGATCCGTCAGTGGTCACGGGACCAGACTGTCAGACCCGCCCGGCGTCATCGCCGCGAACGGTTTGGCCAGGATCAGCGCTACGTCAATTTCGCGTTAATCCGCGTGGCCGAGCCGGTAGCGGCAGACCTGTCGCACCGCGACGCGGCGGTCCTCAGGTCCTGGCCTTGCCCATGCCCATCATCGCCATGACCTTGCCGACGATCGCTCCGACGACCACCATGGCGGCAGCTGCCCAGAACATCGTCCAGTTGCCGAGGATGACGGCCACTGTGCCGACCACGAAGGCAAGGGTGATGATGGCGACAGCGGTCCAGGCAGCTGGCGTGGAGCCGTGGTCATCGTGGTGGACCGGTGCGATCTGGGGCTGCGACATGGGCGTCATTCAACCAGATCGTCGGTCGGATCCTGTCCCAAGTCCTGTGCCTGCCATGCGCTGAGCTCCCGCTCGCGCGCGCCCGCGCGCTCGTAGCGCGAGCCGAGGGCCGGCCACGTCCGCCCCCGCGCCAACACCCAGCCCGCCATGCCGATGACCATCAGGCCGCCGGCCAGGGCGGCCATCCACCAGCCGGTGGGGGTCGCGACGAGGCGGGCCGCCGACCCGCTCGACCCGCCGGCCGCGGACTCCAGGATCGCCGCGGGGGACGCGCCGAAGGCCACGGCGGCGGCGGCCGCCGCCGCCCCGGCGACGAGCAGCGGGACGGCGACGAGCAGCCGGCCCCAGTTGCGGGTAGCCACGACGCCGGCGATCCCCGCCAGGCACGCCCACCCGGTTGCGCCGGCCGCGGGGAACAGCTCGCGGCCGGTCAGGGCCTGGGAGTGCGTCGAGCCCTCGAGGCCGGCCACCAGGGGGATCTCGACCGACCCCCAGGGCATGCCGTATGCGAGCACCACAGTCACGCCGCCGAGTGCCAGCAGCAGCAGGGCCAGGCCGTAGTCGCGTCGGCGCCGTGCGTCCTGGGTCGACGGTCCGGGAACCGGGTCAGCCATCGCTGGACAGGGTCTGCGCCGCAGCCACCGCGCGCAGGACCGCGGCTGCCTTGTTCGCGCACTCGTCGGCCTCGGCCTCGGGCACCGAGTCGGCGACCAGCCCGCCGCCGGCCTGCACGTGGGCCGTCCCGTCCTTGATGACGGCGGTGCGGATGGCGATGGCGGCGTCGAGGTTGCCGGCGAAGTCGAAGTACCCGACGATCCCGCCGTACAGGCCGCGCCGCAGCGGCTCGAGCTCGTCGATGATCTCCATCGCCCTCGGCTTCGGCGCGCCGGAGAGGGTGCCGGCAGGGAAGGTCGCGGCCAGTGCGTCGTAGGCGGTCCGACCCTCGCCGAGCGTACCGACGACCGTCGACACGAGGTGCATGACGTGGGAGTAGCGCTCGACGCTCATGAAGTCCACGACCGAGACCGTGCCCGGGCGCGCAGACGCGACCGAGGTCGTTGCGACCGAGGTCGACGAGCATGACGTGCTCGGCTCGCTCCTTGACGTCCGTGCGAGCAGCTCCTCCGCGAGCGCTGCATCCTCCTCGGCCGACGTGCCGCGCGGCGCGTGCCGGCGATCGGGTGCACGACGCAGTGCCGATCGGTGACCGTGACGAGCGCCTCCGGCGACGACCCGACGATGTCGAAGGCGACGCGCTCGGACAGGGCGCCCTCCGCCTCGTCCGGACGGCCGCGATCGTCCTCCGGCACCCTGATGAGATACATGTACGGACTCGGGTTGGTCGCCCGCAGGATGCGGTACACGTCGAACGCGTCCGCCGAGCAGGGCACCGAGAAGCGCTGCGACAGCACGACCTGGAAAGCGTCGCCGCTGCGGATGTACTCCTTGGCCGCCTCCACCTGAGCGAGGTACTCGTCCTTGGGCGTCGACGCATGCACGGCGATCTGCGCCCCACCGTCGTAGGTGGCGACGGCGATGGCCTGCGGCCGGGACAGGTCCCCCTGCATCCGGTCGAGGCGCCGTACGGCGTCGTGCCATGCCTCGTCGACGTGCGCGTCCGTCGCGTCGTAGTTGATGGCATTGGCGATCAGCAGGATCGAGCCGTCCGCGTGGTCGAGGACGGCGAGATCCGTGGCCAGCAGGAAGCCCACGTCCGGGATGCCCAGCTCGTCAGGATTGGCGTCCGGGATCCGCTCCCAGGCGCGCACGGCGTCGTAGGTGAGGTAGCCGACGAGGCCGCCGGTCAGGGGCGGCAGGCCCGGCAGCGGCCGAGTGCGCAGCAACTCCACCGTGTCGCGCAGGGCCTCGACCGTGCTGCCGCCCTCGGGGACCCCCCGCGGCGCGCGTCCGAGCCAGGCGGCGGTGCCGTCACGATCGGTCAGCATGGCCGCACAGCGCACCCCGATGAACGAGTAGCGGGACCAGTTACGGCCCTGCTCCGCGGACTCCAGGAGGAACGTGCCGGCCCGGTCCTGGCACAGCGCGTGGAACAGGCCCACCGCCGTGACGCCGTCGGCAAGCATCCGCCGCACGACCGGGATGACTCGTCGATCGCGGGCAAGATCGCGGAACTCCGGCAGCGCGGGGGCCACCGCCCCGGTGAAGTCGGTCACGCCCGGTCCTCCCCGTCGACGACGAGGACGTCCGCGTCGAAGCACGTCCGCTCACCCGTGTGGCAGGCCGCGCCGGACTGGTCGACCAGCAGCAGCACCGTGTCGCCGTCGCAGTCGAGGCGCGCCTCGCGCACTGCCTGCACATGCCCGCTGGTGTCGCCCTTCGCCCAGCGTTCGCCGCGGCTGCGGCTGAAGTAGACGCCACGACCCGTCGCCAGGGTCTCGCGCAGCGTCCCCGCGCTCATCCAGGCCATCATCAGCACCTCGAGGCTGTCCCACTGCTGAGCAATCGCGGGCACGAGCCCGTCCTCGTTGAAATGGGTCCGGGCGAGGAATTCGTCAATCTGGTCCGGCGGCATGCGCCCCATTCTGCCGGGCTGTCCGGGCCGCCTGCTCCGGGGTTCGCCATCCAAACCGTCCACCTTGAGGTTGGCGGGGGTTCTGCGCGCGAATTCGCGCGCCAACCTCAAGGTCGGCGGGGTCTGCGGCGCCTCAGCGGACCTGGTAGCCGGCTCGCGCCAGCTCCGCCTTCACGTCCCCGATCGTCAGGGCGCCGAAGTGGAAGACGCTGGCCGCCAGCACCGCATCGGCGCCCGCCTGGACAGCCGGGACGAAGTCCTCGATCCGACCGGCCCCGCCGCTGGCGATGAGCGGCACCGTCACCTCGCGGCGCACCATCTCGATGAGCTCGATGTCGAACCGCCGCTTCGGTGCCGTCCGCGTCCATGGAGTTCAGCAGGATCTCCCCGGCCCCCAGCCGGGCTCCCTGGATCGCCCACTCGATCGCATCGATGCCCGTGCTCTGCCGGCCGCCATGCGTGGTGACCTCGAAGCCACTCGCCGTCGTGACACCGGCGGGACAGCGACGCGCATCGACGCTGAGCACGACGCACTGCGCGCCGAACCGCTCCGCCGCCCGGCTCAGCAGGGTCGGATCGCTGATGGCCGCCGTGTTGACGCTCACCTTGTCGGCCCCCGCCCGCAGACAGCCGGTTGAAGTCCTCCGGCTCCCGCACTCCGCCGCCGACGGTCAGCGGGATGAAGACGGTCTCGGCGGTGCGACGCACGACCTCGTACGTCGTCTCGCGATCCGAGCTCGAGGCGGTGATGTCGAGGAAGACGAGCTCGTCGGCTCCCGCCGCGTCGTACGCCCGCGCCAGCGCGACAGGGTCTCCGGCGTCACGAAGCTCGACGAAGTTGACGCCCTTGACGACCCGGCCGCGGTCGACGTCAAGGCACGGGATGACCCGGACGGCGACGCTCACGGTTGGGCGGGTCCCCACTGGTACGGATCGAACCGCGGCTCGATGGCGGCGATCGCCTCCGCCAGCGTGAACGCGCCGTCGTACAGCGCCCGGCCGACGATGGCCCCCTCGATGCCGTGCTGCACCATGTCGGCGAGCTTGTGCAGGTCCTCGAGGTGGGCGATGCCTCCCGAGGCGATCACCGGCCGGTCGGTCGCCTCGCACACCTGCTTGAGCAGGTGGAAGTTCGGGCCGTGCATGGTGCCGTCCTTGGCCACGTCGGTGACGACGTAGCGCGAGCATCCGGCGTCGTCGAGCCGGCCGAGGGTCTCCCAGAGGTCGCCGCCCTCCTGCGTCCAGCCTCGCGCGGCCAGGGTGTGGCCGCGAACGTCGAGGCCCACCGCGATCCGGTCGCCGTGCTCCTTGATGACCCGTTCGGTCCACTCGGGGTTCTCGAGCGCCGCGGTGCCGAGATTGACGCGGTCGCAACCCGTGGCGAGGGCCTTCGTCAGCGACTCGTCGTCCCGGATGCCGCCCGACATCTCCACCCTCGCCGCGCCGCGGACGTCATGGACGACGCGCTCGAGCAGGCCGGCATTGCTGCCCCGCCCGAAGGCGGCGTCGAGGTCGACCAGGTGGATCCACTCCGCCCCCTGGTTGACCCAGCTGCGCGCAGCATCGACGGGCGAGCCGTACTCGGTCTCGGTGCCTGCCTTGCCCTGGACGAGGCGGACGGCCTTGCCGTCCGAGACGTCGACGGCGGGCAGGAGGACGAGGGCGGCGGGGCGGGGCTTCATCACCCGGCAACCCTATCCACAGCCGTAGCCCTCAGCGCAGGGAGCGGACCCAGGCCCGCAGCAGTCCCGCGCCCGCGTCGCCCGACTTCTCGGGGTGGAACTGGGTGGCGCACAGCGGGCCGTCCTCGACGGCGGAGACGAACTCCTGCCCGTGCCGGGTCCAGGTGACCAGCGGCGCCAGTCGGGCTCGGGTCCGCCGCGGTCATCTGCCATCTCGTCACGCCGTAGGAGTGGACGAAGTAGAACCGCTCGTCGCGCACGTCGGCGAACAGGGTCGAACCCTCCGGTGCGCGGACGGTGTTCCAGCCCATGTGCGGCAGCACGTCGGCCCGGATCTCCTCGACCAAGCCGGGCCACTCCCCCAGGCCGTCGGTCTCGAGGCCGTGCTCGACACCGCGCTCGAACAGCA
>CAVZPI010000037.1:0-20026 GCA_963777085.1 uncultured Actinomycetes bacterium
CTCACCGCCGAGAAGGGCGCCACCGTCCCCACCGGCACCGTCCTGTGCGAGATCAAGGACTGACACCTGCTCGGCATGACGTAGCGTGGACGCATGACCGCTGCCGCACGGCCCCGCTGGCTCGCACCCCTGGCTGCCGTCCTGGCGGCCGTATCGCTGCTGGTCGTGGGTGCGCCCGCCGCGAGCGCCGCGGCCGACGTCGAGCAGGCCGCCGCTGCCCTGCGCTCCGGGGCGGCCGTCTACAACGACCCGAGCGCGCAGAGCGCCCTGTCGGATGCCGACGCCGCACGGCTCGAGACGCAGATCACCGACTCGGGCGTCCCCATCTTCGTCGCCATCCTGCCCGAGGCCGCGAACGGCGGGGGCACGGTCGACCAGACCCTCACCGCCCTGAACAAGGCCGTCGGGCTGGGCGGGGTGTACGCCGTGATCGTCGGCAGCCAGTTCCGGGCCGGCGCCACGTCCGGCAGCGCAGCGGACCTGGCCACCGCGGCGTTCCGCAGTCAGCGCGATGCCGGCGCCTACGCGGTGCTCTCGGATTTCGTCACGCGTGCGGATGCTCGATTCGGCGCCGGCGACTCGTCGGGAGGAGCGGCGGGCGGTGGCTCGGGGGTCCTGATCGTGCTGCTCGTCATGCTCATCGGCGGCGCAGTGGTCGTGGTCATCGTGTACCGCAGGTCGCGGCAGAGGCAGGCGGTGCAGCTCGCCGCCGTGCGGCGGACGGTCGATGAGGACGTCACCGCGTACGGAGAGCGGCTCGGGGCCTTCAGCCTCGATGATCCGGACTTCGATGACGAGACCAGGGCCGACATGCAGCGCGCGCTCGACGGCTACGACCGGGCCAAGTCGGCGGTGGCCGCCATGCGCAGCCCAGCGGATGCTGGCAGCGTCACGACGGCGCTCGAGGACGGTCGGTTCGCGCTGGCGTGCGTCGACGCCCGGCTGGCCCAGCGGCCGCTGCCCGAACGGCGCCCGCCCTGCTTCGTCGACCCGCGGCACGGCCCGAGCGTCGACGACGTGAACTGGGCGCCGCCGGGACTCGCGGCTCGCGAGGTGCCCATGTGCAAGGCATGCGCGGTGACGGTCCTGACCGGCGATCAGCCGCAGGGCCTGCAGGTGACCACGGCCGGAGGGCAGCGCCCGTACTGGCAGGCCGGCCCCGAGTACGGCGGCTACACGCGCGGCTACTACTCGCCGTTCGGCGACGTCATGACCGCGGTGGTGGTCGGCACGATGCTCAGCAGCATGTGGCACGCGCCTGCCGTCGCGGCAACGGGCACCGATGCGGCTGGCGGCGGCGGCGATGGCGGCTGGGGCGCAGGCGGTGGTGGCGACTTCGGCGGTGGTGGCGACTTCGGCGGTGGTGGCGACTTCGGCGGTGGTGGCGACTTCGGCGGCGGCGACTTCTGACTCCACCGCCGGCACGACCCGTGGCCATCCCCACCTGACGAACCGACGGCCGGTCGCCTCGATGGCCTCCTGACGTCGCTTCTCCTTGACCAACGCGCCAGGTGTGTCGTACCTGCCCGCCCCGTCGGCCTCGCCGATGACGCGCTGCTGGTCCCAGAGCGTGTCGACCCGGTAGGTGCAACCGTCGTCGCCCTGGATCGGGACCCCGCATCGGGGCATGGGCAGCCCATCCTCGTGGACTGTCACCCTGGAGATCGACTCCAGTACCGACTCGGCGGCCGGATCGGCGAGCTCCACCGCCGCTCGGACGCTGGTGACCCACCGATGTCGCGCGTACGGGACGAGGGCCTCGCGCCACACTCCGCGCGTCTGCGCCCGTATCCGCTCGTCAAGGGCGGCCGCTCGGAGCTCCCGATCACCGACGGCCTGCCGGATGGACGCGCGCATGGCCGCGTGATGTGGGTGAGCGGCATTGTCACCGCGGGATCGCGCTCGAGTCGGTAGTCCGGCAGCCCGTGCAGCCGGGCCGCCGAGTCGTGGCTCGCCCAGGCCCCCGGATAGGCGAGCAGGGCCGCCTCCAGTGCCCACCATCGTCGCCGGGATTCGTCCGCGTCCTGCCAGGACATACGGGGAACGACGACTCCGCGCCTGACAACGAGCAACTCACCCGCGATGCAGGCGGCCCTCAGTTGCCCGCGGGCCAGGCCGAGGTCGACCAGGCTCCGCACGGGAACTGGTCCGCACGACAGGGCGAGGACCTGCATGACCGTCGCCTGGATGCGAAGGGGGTGGGGCATCGCCGCACCCTCGCCACCGGCGCGCGGCGGCGCTGCTAGGGGATGTCGCGGCAGGGCAGTCGGCGCAGGCGCGCCACGTAATCAGAGGGCGCACCTGCGGCCTCGGCAGCGTTCGTGATGACCGAGAGGTAGTGGGCCGAGGGCAGCCCGCCCTCGTAGGCATCCAGCACGTACAGCCAGGCGAGCACCTCGCCATCGAGCGTGTGCACCCGCGCACGGACCTTGTTCCAGCTGACGAGCTCGTCGCCCTCCCACGCGTCGAGGGACTGCTCGTCGAGCGAGGTCACGTCGTAGAGCATGACGAACACGGCCTGCAGCTCGTCCTCGACGACGGTCGAGAGGGCACCGTCCCAGCCGACGTCCTCGCCGGCGAAGGTCAGCCGCCAGCCTCGCAGCCACCCCCAGCCCGACACGGGCGACGCGGGAGCGCGCTGCGCCATGAGACGGGGGTCGAGGTTTGCTCCGTATGCCGCGTACAACGTCACACGCACAAGAGTAGGGACCCGCCGTGGAGTACGGAAGAATACCGGGCGTGACCCAGGACAAGATGGCGGACAGGGCCAGCACGTGACCAGCGTCGTGATCGTGGGCGGCGGTCCGGGCGGCTACGAGGCGGCGCTGGTGGCGCGGCAGCTCGGGGCCGACGTCACGGTCATCGACCGCGACGGCATCGGCGGGTCGGCCGTCCTGACCGACTGCGTTCCCAGCAAGGCCCTCATCGCCACCGCGAACATCATCACGGAGGCGGCGAACAGCGCAACGCTGGGCGTGCTGATCCACGGGCGCACCCCCGACCCGACGCTCGTCGGAGTCGACCTCGCCGCCGTCAACGCACGCATCACGCAGCTGGCCCAGGCGCAGAGCGACGACATCCGCGGCCGGCTCGAGCGCGAGGGCATCCGACTGGTGCACGGCTCGGGCCGGCTCGCCGGGGAGGGGCAGGTCGCCGCGACGCACGCGGACGGCCGGCAGGAGCAGATGGCCGCCGACATCGTGCTGCTCTCGACCGGGGCACGCCCCCGCGTCATGCCCGAGGCGCTGCCCGACGGCGAGCGGATCCTCACCTGGGAGCAGGTGTACGACCTGCCCGACGTGCCGGAACGGCTCATCGTCGTGGGCTCCGGCGTGACCGGGGCGGAGTTCGCCGGCGCCTACCACGCGCTCGGCAGCCGCGTCGTCCTCATCTCCTCGCGCGAGCACGTCCTGCCCAGCGAGGACCCGGACGCCGCGGCCGTTCTCGAGGACGTCTACCGCCGGCGCGGCCTCGAGGTGCTGCAGCCGCTCGCGCGCCGTGGCCGCCCGGCGCACGGACGACGGCGTGGAGGTCACCCTGAGCACCGGCGAGACCGTCAGCGGGTCGCATGTCCTGATGGCCGTCGGGTCGCTGCCCAACACCGACGACCTCGACCTGGAGAGCGCGGGGGTCGAGACCGATGAGCGCGGATTCATCCAGGTCGACCGCGTCTCGCGCACGTCGCACCGCGGTATCTACGCGGCGGGCGACTGCACGGGCGTGCTCATGCTCGCCTCGGTGGCCGCGATGCAGGGGCGCATCGCGATGTGGCACGCGCTGGGCGATGCCGTGACGCCGCTCGAGCTCACGCAGGTATCCAGCACCGTGTTCACGAATCCCGAGATCGCGACGGTCGGCCTGACCCAGCGCGACCTCGACGAGGGCCGGTTCCGCGGCGATGTCTCCATGGTGCCGCTGGCCCACAACGCCCGCGCCAAGATGGAGGGTCACGCCGACGGGTTCGTCAAGCTCTTCTGCAGGCGCGGCTCCCGCATCGTCGCCGGCGCCGTGATCGTCGGCCCGTACGCGAGCGAGCTCATCCACCCGTTGACCGTCGCCGTCGAGCAGCGCCTCACCGTGGACGAGCTGGCCGCGACCTTCACCGTCTACCCGAGCATGTCGGGGTCGATCGCCGAGGCGGCCCGGCGCCTGCACATCGCCGCCGAGTAGGTCGCACGGAGGACCCAAACGCGGCGTCGGCGGGTCCCGTCGGACTATCGTCGGGTCGTGACCGAACACCAGAGCACCGCCCTTGCCAAGGAGCGCGCCGCGCAGGCCGCCGCCGTCCTCGCGGAACGGACCGGCGTGGAGCGCCACGACGTGGCTGTCGTCCTCGGCTCCGGCTGGGTGCCGGCAGCAGACCTGCTGGGCACGACCACCGCGGACCTGTCGATCACGGACCTGCCGTTCTTCTCCCCGCCAGCGGTCGAGGGGCACGCGGGCCGGGTGCGCAGTGTCGATGCGGACGGCACCCGCGTGCTGGTCTTCCTCGGCCGCACGCACCTGTACGAGGAGCACGGCGTCGACGCGGTCACCCACGGCGTGCGCACGGCGGCTGCTACCGGCTGCCGGACCGTCGTCCTGACCAACGGCTGCGGGGGACTCGATCCGACATGGTCGCCCGGCACTCCCGTCCTCATCCGGGACCACATCAACCTCTCCGGCGCGACGCCGCTGCACGGCGCCCACTTCGTCGACCTCACCGACCTGTACTCCCGACGCCTGCGAGGTCTGTGCCAGCAGATCGAGCCCGGCCTGGCAGAGGGGGTGTACGCGCAGTTCAGGGGTCCCATGTACGAGACACCGGCCGAGATCGGCATGGTCCGCGCGATCGGCGGCACCCTCGTCGGCATGAGCACGGCGCTCGAGGCCATCGTGAGCAGGTCGCTCGGCATGGAGGTCCTCGGCCTGTCGCTCGTGACGAACCTGGCCGCCGGGATGTCGGGCGAACCGCTCAACCACCTCGAGGTCCTCGAGGCCGGCAGGGCCGCGGCCACGCGCATGGGCAGCCTGCTCGCGAAGGTGGTCCGCGCACTATGAGCGACGTACTCGAGCAGGCACGCGCATGGGCAGCGGACGACCCGGACGAGGCGACGCGCTCGGAGCTGCTCGCCCTCATCGCGGCGGCGGAGCAGGGGGACGACGGCGCCCTCGCCGAGCTCCACGACGCCTTCTGCGGCACCCTGCAATTCGGCACGGCAGGCCTGAGGGGCAAGCTCGGCCCGGGCTCCAACCGGATGAACCTGGTCGTCGTGGCAAGGGCCGCTGCGGGGCTGGCCCGCTACCTCAACGAGCGCGGCGGCGGGGCGGTCGTCATCGGCTTCGACGCCCGGCGCAACTCCGACCTCTTCGCGAGGGCGACGGCGCAGATCCTGACCGGCGCCGGGATCAGCGCGATGGTCCTGCCGCGCCCCCTCCCCACGCCGATTCTCGCCTTCGCAGTCCGCAGGCTCGGGTGCGCGGCCGGGGTGATGGTCACGGCCAGCCACAACCCGCCACAGGACAACGGCTACAAGGTGTACCTGGGCGACGGCATGCAGATCGTCCCACCGGCCGATGCGCAGATCAGCGCGCACATCGCCGATGTGACGGCCCTCGGCCGCGTTGCCGACCTGCCGCACGGCGACGAGTGGGTGACCCTCGACGACGAGATGGTCGAGGCGTACGTGGCCAGGGCCGCGACCCTTGTCGAGGATGGCCCGCCGTCGCACCTTCGGACGGCCTACACCGCCATGCACGGGGTCGGCGGCGACATCCTGCTCAGCGTCCTGGAGGCCGCCGGCTTCCCCGAGCCCGTGATCGTGACGGAGCAGTTCGCCCCCGACGGCACCTTCCCGACTGTCAGCTTCCCGAACCCGGAGGAGCCCGGGGCCATGGACCTCGCCTTCGCCACGGCGAGGGCGTCCGGCGCCGACATCGTCATCGCCAACGACCCGGACGCCGACCGCTTCGCCGCAGGGGTGCCGACCGCGGACGGCTGGCGGATGCTGACAGGCGACGAGGTGGGCTCGCTGCTCGCGTGGTGGATCGCGAGCGGCAACCGGCGCACGGCGCGGCGCGGCGTCTTCGCCGAGTCGATCGTGTCCGGCTCCCAACTTGCGGGCATCGCCGCCGACGGCGGCCTGGACTACGAGCAGACGCTCACGGGCTTCAAGTGGATCGCGCGCGTGCCCGACCTGCTGTTCGGCTACGAGGAGGCGCTCGGCTACTGCGTCGACCCCACCCACGTCCAGGACAAGGACGGCATCACCGCAGCGCTCCTCATGGTCGAGCTCGCTTCGCGGCTGAAGGAGAAGGGCCGCACGGTGCTCGACGTCCTCGACAGCCTGGATCGACGGCACGGGGTCCACGCGACCAGCCAGGTGTCGGTGCGCGTCAGCGACCTGGCCCGTATCGGCCAGGTCATGGCGGCCCTGCGGGCCGACCCGCCACGCACGGTGGCCGGAGTCGAGGTGACCTCGTTCGACGACCTCGAGCGGGGCGTCGACGGGCTCCCGCCCACCGACGGCCTCCGCTTCGGGCTGGCCAGCGGCGCCCGGATCATCGTGCGCCCGAGCGGAACCGAGCCGAAGGTCAAGTGCTACCTGCAGGCGGTCGTGCACGTGGCGGACGATCTCTCCGCGGCACGCGTCGAGGCAGCCGCCCAGCTGCTCGACATGGGTGCCGACGTCTCCCGGTGGCTAGGGTAGGCAGGTGCCTTCCCCGCGCCCGCCCGTGCCCTTCCCGACGTCCGTCTGGGATCCCTGCGGCAGTTCCTGCGCGGCCTGCCGGGCGTCGACGAGGTGGGCGCCCACGGGCGCGCCGCCTCCCTCGGCACCCGCTCGATCAAGAACGCCTCCAAGGCGTGGGCGATCGACCTCGCCATCCGGATGGTCGACCTCACGACACTCGAGGGTGCCGACACCCCCGGCAAGGTGGGCGCAATGTGCGCCAAGGCGCTGCGGCCGGACCCGACCGACGCCTCGACGCCCGGCGTGGCAGCGGTCTGCGTGTACGGCGACATGGTGGCGACCGCACGCGAGGCGGTCGGTGATGCCCTGCACGTCGCCGCTGTCGCGACCGCCTTCCCGTCCGGACGCGCCAGCCTGGCCGTCAAGCTCCTCGACACCGCGGACGCGGTCGCGGCCGGCGCCGACGAGATCGACATGGTCATCGACCGCGGCGCCTTCCTGTCGGGCGACTACGGCTCGGTGTTCGACGAGATCGTCGCGGTCAAGCAGGCCTGCGGCGACGCCCACCTGAAGGTCATCCTGGAGACCGGGCGAGCTGCGCACGCTCGACAACGTGCGCCGCGCCTGCTGGCTCGCGATGCTCGCAGGGCGCCGATTTCATCAAGACGTCGACCGGCAAGGTCGCACCGGCCGCCACGCCGCCGGTGACGCTGGTGATGCTCGAGGCCGTCCGCGACTTCCACGCGGCGACCGGGCCGGACGCATCGGCGTGAAGGCCGCCGGCGGCATCCGCACCAGCAAGGACGCGATCACGTACCTGGTGCTCGTCAACGAGACGGCCGGCGAGCCTGGCTCACGCCCGACCTGTTCCGCTTCGGCGCATCGCCCTGCTGAACGACCTGCTGCAGCAGCGGCAGCGCATGGCCACCGGGCACTACTCCGGTCCCGACTACGTCACGATCGACTGACAGGAGCTGCGGTGACCTTCGAGTACGCGCCCGCACCCGAGTCGCGCAGCGTGGTCAAGATCGAGTCGTCGTACGGCCTGTTCATCGACGGCGAGTTCGTCGACGCCGACCGAGCGGTTCGATGTTCGCGACCCTCAATCCGGCCACCGAGGAGGTCCTGGCCGAGGTGTCGGAGGCGAGCCAGGCCGACGTGCGACCGTGCCGTTGCCGCGGCCCGCAAGGCCTTCGAGAAGTCCTGGGGACCGATGAGCGGGCGCGACCGCGCCAAGTACCTCTTCCGCATCGCCCGCCTCGATCCAGGAGCGCTCCCGCGAGCTCGCCGTGCTGGAGACGCTCGACAACGGCAAGCCGATCCGCGAGTCGCGCGACGTCGACATCCCGCTGGTGGCAGCGCACTTCTTCTACCACGCGGGCTGGGCCGACAAGCTCGATCATGCCGGATACGGGCCCGCGACCCCGACCGCTCGGCGTCGCCGCCCAGGTCATCCCGTGGAACTTCCCGCTGCTCATGCTGGCGTGGAAGATCGCGCCCGCGCTGGCCTGCGGCAACACGGTCGTGCTCAAGCCGGCCGAGACGACGCCGCTGACGGCGCTCGCCTTCGCCGACATCTGCCGGCAGGCCGACCTGCCGCCCGGCGTCGTCAACATCGTCACCGGCGCCGGCGAGACCGGGTCGGCTGCTCGTCGAGCACCCGGGCGTCGACAAGGTCGCGTTCACCGGTTCCACCGAGGTGGGCAAGGCGATCCAGCGAGCCGTCGCCGGCACCGACAAGCGGCTGACCCTCGAGCTCGGCGGCAAGGCCGCGAACATCGTGTTCGACGACGCGCCGATCGACGAGGCGTCGAGGGCATCGTCAACGGCATCTTCTTCAACCAGGGCCACGTCTGCTGCGCCGGCTCGCGCCTGCTGCTCGCAGGAGTCCGTCGCGGACGAGGTGCATCGAGCCGCGCTGAAGCGCCGCCTCGGCACCCTGCGGCTCGGCGACCCGCTGGACAAGAACACCGACATCGGCGCCATCAACTCGGCGGCGCAGCTCGCCCGGATCCGCGAGCTCGTCCGACATCGGAGAGGCCGAGGGCGCCGAGCGCTGGAGCGCGCCCTGCGAGCTGCCCGAGCGCGGCTACTGGTTCGCGCCGACCGTCTTCACCGGCGTCACGCAGGCCCACCGCATCGCGCGCGAGGAGATCTTCGGGCCCGTGCTGTCGGTCCTCACCTTCCGCACGCCCGAGGAGGCGTCGAGAAGGCCAACAACACCCCGTACGGCCTGTCCGCCGGAGTCTGGACCGAGAAGGGCAGCCGCATCCTGTGGATCGCCGAGCGCCTGCGCGCCGGCGTGGTGTGGGCCAACACGTTCAACCGCTTCGACCCGGCCAGCCCGTTCGGCGGCTACAAGGAGTCCGGCTTCGGCCGCGAGGGCGGCCGTCCAGGGGCTCGGGGCCTACCTTGCCGGACGGCCCCCGTCGCGAGGTGCGCATCGGATCGACGATGACGGAGGTGGCGCGATGAACGACAGGCTGGAAGTCCGAAAGACGTACAAGCTCTTGTCGGTGGCGCGTTCCCGCGCAGCGAGTCCGGTCGTACGTACGAGATCACCGCCGCGGACGGCACCTTCCTCGCCAATGCGGCACTGGCCTCGCGCAAGGATGCGCGCAACGCCGTACTCGCGGCGCGCAAGGGCTTCGAGTCGTGGAGCTCGGCCACCGCCTACAACCGGGGTCAGGTGCTCTACCGGATCGCCGAGGTGATGGAGGGTCGTCGGGCCCAATTCATCGCCGACGTCCGCCAGGCCGAGGGCGTCGACGAGACCGCCGCGGCCGCGCAGGTCGATGCCGCGATCGACCGCTGGGTCTGGTACGCGGGCTGGACCGACAAGCTCGCCCAGGTGCTCGGCTCCGCGAACCCGGTGGCCGGCCCGTACTTCAACCTGTCGATACCCGAGCCGACGGGAGTCGTGGCGGCCGTCGCCCCGCAGGACTCGAGCCTGCTGGGACTGGTCAGCGTCGTCGCCCCCGTCGTCGCCGCGGGCAACGCCGTCCTCGTGATCGCGAGCACCGCACGACCTGTCCCCGCCATCACCCTCGCCGAGGTTCTCGCCACGTCCGACGTGCCCAGCGGCACCATCAACATCCTGACCGGCGATCCGGCCGAGATGATGCCGTGGCTGGCCACCCACGCCGACGTCAACGCGCTCGACCTGGCCGGCGTCACCGACCGCGGGCTGGCCACGAGCCTCGAGCGCGACGCAGCCGGCACCGTCAAGCGGGTCCGTCGGGCCGAGTCGGACCCGGATTGGCATGCCGACCCCGGCATCGGTCCGATGAGCTGCTTCATCGAGACGAAGACCGTGTGGCACCCGATGGGCGTGTAGTTGCACCTGTCTCGCAGGCGGAGCGGGGCTCGCGACCCCGGTGATGTCCGACTGTTCGCGCTGCTCGCGTTCCGCGACGAGATGCGGTTCCTGCCGGGGTGGTTCGCCGCGAACGCCCACCAGGTCGACGGCGTGATCGCCTACGACGACGGCTCGACCGACGGCTCGGCCGAGTTCGTCGCCGCCCAGGAGGGGCTCATCGAGCTCATCCGCCGACCGGCCGGCGCTTGCGCTGCATGGGACCAGCCGGCCATCCATCGAGCGCTGACGGATGCCGCCGGACGTCACGGCGCGGACTGGCTCATCGCCGTCGATGCCGACGAGCGGATGGAGGAGGAGTTCGGCAGCCGCGTACGGGTCGAGATCCCGCTCCTCGAACGTCGCGGCATCAGGGCCGCCGCGGTCGGCGTGCGCGAGCTGTGGGATGCACCCGACCAGTACCGAATCGACGGAGTGTGGAGCGGACGGTGGCGCTCCCGGCTGTTCGCGTGGAGACCGGACGCGGAGCACGACCCTCGGCCACAGCACTCGCACTGGGCGCCGCTCAACAGCCGTACGCGCGGCGGCTATCCGCCCGTCGACGCGTACCTGTACCACCTGAGGATGGTGCAGCCCTCCGACCGCGCGCTGAGGCGGACCCGCTGCGAGGCGGCCGATCCGGGACGTGAGTTCCAGCCCGAGGGCTACGCGTACCTCACCGAGTCCACCGGCCTCGAGCTGGCCGGGCTGCCGGCCGGCCGCGCCTACGCCCCGCTGCATCGGGAGCCCGAACTGGCGGTGGTCGTCCTGTCGGTGGGGAACCAGCCGGAGCTGACGGACGCCGTGCGATCCGTCCTGGCACAGCGGGAGGCGGTGGAGCTCGTCGTGGTGAACTCCGGCGGCGGAGACGCGGCCGCGACCGTGGCTCCCCTCGGTGCCCGCGTGATGAGCGTTCCCGAGCGGCTCCACGCGGGCGGAGCACGAAACGCCGGCATCGCCGCGACACGAGCCCCGTACGTGTCCTTCCTCGCTGCCGACTGTCGGGCCGAGCCGGGGTGGGTCGACGCCCGGCTGGCGGCGCACAGGTCGGGCAGCCGAGCGGTGGCCAGTGCCGTCACCAACGCCAACCCGGGCACCCTGGCCTCCTGGGCCTCCTATGTCCTCGTGTTCGGACGCCGCATGCCCGGGCTGGACGGCCGGCAGGCCCTGCGCTACGGCGTGTCGTACGACCGGAGCCTGTTCCGCGAGTTCGGCACCTTCCGTGAGGACCTCCGGTCCGGCGAGGACACCGAGCTGCACGCGCGCTGGCCCGGCACCGTCCCGATCGCCTGGGAGCCGCGCGTGCGCACGGCCCACCTCCATCCGACGACCGTGCGGACCCTCGTCTCGGACCAGTTCGCACGGGGCAGGCGCAGTTCCGCGGCGTGGGCGCAGTTGAGCGGCCCGGCCCCCCTGGCCAGCGTCGCGGGAGTCGTGACCGGTGCCGGACGCGACCTGGCCCGCGCGATCCGCCTCGCCGATCCGGGGCAGCGCCGCTGGCTGGCCGGCGCGACGATCGTCGCGCCGATCGGCCTCGCCGCCTTCGCCGTCGGGGCCCTGCACCGGCGGCGCGGGTGAAGCCGGCAGCAGGCCCGCCGTGAAGGCGTTCGGACGGGGCACGACCGGTAGCCTGTCGCAGGAGCACCTGGCGGCAGTCGCACTACGCGGCCGCTGACGAGGATCCTTCGAGCCCTGGGAGAGTGCGCCATCGCCCTGCCACGCAAGGCTCTCTTCGACGCGGATGGCCCCGTACTGCGGTACGCGGAGGACGTTCGCGACGGCGCGCCCATCGCCGACCTCGCCTCGGTCGTCAGCGGGCGCACGGACGCCGATGCCGCCGCCGCAGCCGTCGCCCAGCTTCCGGGCTGGCTGCTGTACACGGACGACGCCGGCCTGGCCGTCAAGCTCGTCGGGCTGGGCGCCACGCGCACGCGGCACGCGCACATCATGCAGTGCGACCTGCGCAGCCAGTGGGAGGACGACACCGGCCCCGACGACCGCTTCACCATGTCCCCCCTGCCGACGGATTCGGCGTCCGGCATGTGGGCAGCCATCCTGCCCAGCTGGCGGGCGGCCTTCCCGCCGGAGCATCCTGACCACTTCGCCGGCGACGACCGCTCGTCGATCGCCTTCCTGATGCGGCTCATCGACGGCTCGGAGCTCGGGCCCATGCACCGAGCCACGACCCTTCTGGTCAGTCAGGGCCGCCCGGTCGCCGGGATCATGGTGAACGTCCGTCCCCTGGAACCCCCTCGGGGCGGCGCCTGGATCGCCGACATCTGGCGGGATCCGAGCCTGCGGGGCAGCGGTGTCGGACCGCTGCTGATTCGGCGCGCCAAGCGACTGCTGTGCGAGGACGGGCACAACTCCCTGACCCTGGCCGTCACCGCGGGCAACCCCGCACGGCTCACCTACGAGGCCGAGGGCTTCCGGACCGTCCTCGAATCACGCACCGTGCTCCTGCCCTGCAACGAGGATGTCGCGATGCCCGCCCAGCCCGCGCCCCCGCATCACGCGCCCTAGGAGGCAGGCATGCAGGAGGACGGCTACGCCTTCATGGTCGACTGCGCCACGAAGTTCTTCGACACCGTGTACGTGAGCGGGTGGTTCAGCCACGCCACCGACCGACTGCGCAGCGTCGACCTGGCCGGGGTCGAGCGCATCTCCCAGACGTCGAGGATCGGGGTCGAGCATGGCGGCGTCGCCGCGGCACTGGGGCCGGACAAGGGGTTCTGCGTCCAGGTCCTCCTGCAGGGCGGCTACTCCGACGGGCTCCAGGTGGAGTTCGTGACGGAGGCGGGCTGGCACCGGACCGTGCCGCTTGCCGACCTCGTCGCCGAGCGCCTGCTGGCCGACCCCGCGGGCGCTGTCTCGGCGGCCTTCTACGCCGAGGTCAACGCGCACCCGTCCGCCTCACTCCTCGACATCGGCGGACGGGATCGCAGCGCGAACGACTGGGGCCGGCTCGTGCCGCTGGCCGATCGAACGGTCCTGGACATCGTCCCCGGTGACAACGTCGACGTCCTCGGCGATGCCCACGAGCTGTCCCGCCTGCTGCCCGCGGAGAGCTTCGACTACGTCATGGCGATCTCGGTGTTCGAGCACCTCCTCATGCCGTGGAAGGTGGCGCTCGAGATGAACGCGGTCATGAAGACCGGGGCGAAGGCCCTCGTCAGCACCCACCAGACCATCGGAATGCACGACATCCCCTGGGACTTCTGGCGGTTCTCCGACACCGCCTGGGACGCCCTGTTCAATCGGCGGACCGGCTTCCGCATCGTCGACCGCGCCATGGGGCACCCGCAGTTCATCCTGCCCTTCTACACGCGGGCCGACCACCTCGATGCCGAGAGGGCCGCCGGCTACGAGTCATCCCTCGTCGTCGTCGAGAGGTGCGGTCTCGCCGACATGGCCTGGGACGTGCGCCTCGACGAGATCACCGACACGGCCTACCCGACGGCCGCAGAGGAAGGGCCGACCCCGTCATGACGTCGACGACCGCACGCCCGGGCCACCGAGTCCGCCCCAGCCGCTGGCGGCCCTTCCTCGTCGCGGCCCTCCTCGGACTCCTGCTGACCGGGCTCCCCCAGCTGCTCATCGATCACGAGGCCGCCCTGAGCCCGCTGGACGAGGGGGCCCATGTCGACTACGCCATCACGCTGGCCGGCGGGCACCCGCCCAGCTGGGATTCGCGGTACAAGCAGGAGACCCTTCGCATCATCGACTGCGCAGGCACCGCCTTCGCGCCGGCCACCGACTGCTCCGAGCACCAGAGGAACGCGCTGGACTACCCGCCGCAGGGGTACTCCTACGAGGCCCAGCACACGCCGCTCGGCTATCTGCCGGCGGCCGCCACGTGGCGACTGCTGGACCTGCCGGATCGGCCGCCGACCGCCCAGCTCGCCGCGCTGCGGCTGTCCAACCTGGCGTGGATCGGCCTGTTCATCCTCGTCTTCAGCATTGTCGTCTCGCGAGTGACGCGCAGCGGCCGCGCCGCCGCGGGCATCGCCGCCGTCGCCTTCGCCAACCCGACGGCCGCGGCATCGTGGTCCTACCTGACCAACGATGCGGGCGCGCCCCTCGCGGGCGCCCTCGCCGTGCTCATCACTGTCGCGTTCGTGTCCGCCGAGCGCGGCGGCACGCGCCGGCGCTGGCGGTGGCTGGCCCTGCTGGCCATCGCCTCGGGAGCCGCCCTGGGGCTCACCAAGGCCACCTTCGTCGTGGCGCCGCTGGCCCTGCTCGTCGCCTGGCTGCTGTCTCGCGGATCGGTCGAGCGGGCGCTGGCGTCGCCCGTCAGCCGTCTCCTCGGGCTCCAGCTGGCGTCGATGGGTGCCGCGGTCGTCGCCTACCAACTGCTGCTCAACCTGGTGTCCGACACGTCATCGTCGACGGTCCTCTACGCGGTGCTGTCGATCTCCCTGGCCGACTCCTTCCCGTGGGCCACGACGGCGCACAGCGTCGCCAACGGAGTGCAGGTGTTCGCCAGCCGCAGCGTGCCCGATCCGCTCGCCTACCTGACGGGCGCCCTGAGCCTGATGGTCCTGGGCGCTGCGGCCGGCGCCGGCGGCAAGGTGCGCGGCCTGTCGATGCGGGCCGGGCACCTGCTCGTGGGCGTGGCGGTCGCGGCGGTGACCATGGGCCTGGCCTGGCCGACCATCAACTACGCGATGGGTGGGTTCGACTTCCAGTCCCAGTACCGCTACCTCACCCCGCTCATCCCGGTCGCGGCCGTCGCCACGGCACCGCTGTTCGCCCGGCGACCTAGGGCATCGGTGGGCTTCGCCGTGGTCATGGCGACCGCTCTGGCCGGCGCGGCAGTCATCGCCTCCTGATGCTCCCGACGGCCAGTAGGCTCCCCGTCAAGGAGATCGCCACGATCCCGCCGACCGCACCCGCGCTCGAAGAGGAGCCTGAGCCAGGATGCCCACCGTGTTCTACTCGTTGATGAGGCCCATCGCCTGGTCGCTGTGGCTCGTCACGACGGCCCCCCGCAGGATCCGCGCGAACCTGGCCTACCGCAGGGCGGGTGCCGAGAAGGGCCTCGTGCTCGTGGGCGGGTCCGCCGAGCGCCGGTTCCTGGCGGGGGCGGTCGTGTGCGTCTACTACCAGCAGGACCGCTCCTTCACGCGACTCCTGAGCGCGCTGCACGAGCAGGACGTGGACGTCGTCCTCGTGGCCAACCGACCGCTGACCCCCGCCGAACTGGTCCTGTGGTCCCCGCTGTGCGCGGAGATACACGAGCGGATCAACTACGGCGGCGACTGGGGCGCCTACAAGGCAGGCGTCCTCCGGCTGCTGTCGGACCCTCGCTACCGCACCCTGCCGCTGGTCCTCGCCAATGACAGCGTCTACTACCTGCCGGCCACCGGGACGATCGTCGCCGGCCTCATGTCCGCGTCGAGCGACGTGTGCGCCACGACGGTGAACAAGGAGTTCCACCCCCACGTGCAGTCCTTCCTCGTGCGGCTGAGCCCACGCACCCTGGCGTCCGGCGTCATCGAGGGCTTCTTCCGCGACTACAGCGTGCGCTATAGCAAGTCGCACGCGATCAGGAAGGGCGAGATCGGCTTCTCCAGGACGCTTCGCGCCGCCGGGTTCGCCCTCGACGGACTGCACGGCGGCATAGCCCTGAGCCGGGCGCTGGCGGCCCGCCCGGAGGCAGTCTGGACGCCCGAGCTCTACCGCGCCACCGACGGACCGGACGCCGGGAAGTCGATGGCCAGGGCGCTGCATGGCCGACCGGGCACCACGACGGACGCCCATCTGGTCAGCGCCATTCTGGGGCTGCAGATGGAGCGGCGCAACGCGACCCACGCCCTCGCCCTCACCCTCGCGCGCAGCCTCGGCACGCCGCTGAAGCTCGACCTCGTGCGGGGGCAGGACTCGGCCCTGGAGATCGTGACCGCCCTCACCGGCTTCGCCGAGGAGGAGGATCTCGACGACCTCTCGCAGTGGTACGCCAATGCCGAGTCCCCCGTGAGCTTCAAGGGCCTTCACGGTCTCTACCGCCACTGCGGCGTCGGCTAGGCCGAGGCCGTGCCGTCCGTCCGCGTCCTGCTGTCCGTCCATGAGGGCGAGCGCTACATCGACGAGCAGGCCCGGTCGCTGGCCGCGCAGGCCGGCTGCGAGGTCGACGTCGAGTACCACCTGGACTCGGAAGGTGCCGAAGCCGAGCGGATCCTGCTGGCCAGCCTGCCGGCCGCCCGTCGCACGCGCCTGGCGACGGGCCTCGGCGTGCCACGCGCCTACCTCGAACTCATCAGGGCGACCAGCCTCGACGCCGACCTGTTCGCCTTCGCCGACCAGGACGACATCTGGGCACCGGGCAAGCTCTCCGCCGCCGCCTCGGCGCTGGCCGGCCTGTCGGGACGGCCGGCCCTGTGGGCATCGCGCATCAGGCCCTTTCGCGACGGCGCAGTCGGGCGCGCCTACCGCGCCCCCTATCCGGCCACACCCCCCCGCCCGTCCTTCGGGAACGCCCTCGTCGAGACGATCGTCCCCGGCTGCACGATGGTCTGGAACCGCGCGCTGCAGCAGCTCGTGAGCCAGCGGGCGGCCGGCCATGGGGTCCTCATGCACGACTCGTGGCTGTACCTGGTGGCCTCGGCCACGGGCGTGGTCCTGGTCGAGGACCGGCCGATGGTCGACTACCGGCTCCACGAGGGCAACGCGGTCGGCCTGCACACGGGTGTGTCCGACCGCCTTCGGCGCTTCGCCCGGCTGCGGGCCGACCCGTCCGTGCCCTCGATCGCCACGCAGGCCCGCGAGCTCGTCACTGCCTACCGAGACGTCCTGACGCCCCACCAGCTCGAGCTCGCCGAGGCGCTCGCCGGAAGTCGGCGCACCGCGCTCGCCCGCGCATGGCTGCGACGCGACGTGCGCCGTCGGTCGAGGCTGGACAACGCCCTGCTGCTGCCTCGCCTCCTCCTCGGCTCCGACGCCCGTCGGCCGTCGCTACCGTGAGGGCCGTGCTGCGCAGGGCGGGTGGGCGGCGTGGGCGACCGTGGTCCTCGCGGTCGTCGGCCTGCCCGTCAGCCCACGAACTTCAACCGCAGGGCCGCGACCCGGCTCATCCTGATCAGCAGCAGTCCGTGCCGAAAGCGCGAGATGCTCGTCGCCCCATAGGTGCGCTCCTTGTAGTGGACCGGCACGTCGCGAACGCGCAGCGCGAGGCGCGAGGCGCCGAAGAGCAGGTCGAAGTCGCCGAACGGGTCGAAGTCGCCGAAGTAGGCCACGGCTGGGCGGCTAGCCGGTCGTAGGCCTCGGCCCGCAGCACCTTCGTGCCGCAGAGCGTGTCCCGGACGGGCTGCCCGAGCAGCCACGTGAAGAGAATGCCGAAGAGCCGTGTTCGCCGACGAGGTTGAGGAAGCGCATCGCGCGGCTCGTCCATCGGGTAGACCAGCCGCGAGCCGTTCGCGAACTCGCCCGAGTCCGAGGCGATGGCGCTGATGAACCTCGGCAGCTCCTCAGGCGGTACCGTACAGATCGGCGTCGAGGATCGATCAGCACCATCGCCGTTGGCCGCCGCGAACCCCGCGCGCACGGCATCGCCCTTGCCCTGGCCGGTCTGCTGGAGGCACATGTACTCCGTCCCGTCGTCGTTCGACCGCTCTCCGACGCACCTGCGGATCGACTCCCACGTGTCGTCTGTCGAACCGCCCTCGACGAGGATCACCTGCTGCCTCGGCGCCAGCCGCGGCATCCGAGCCAGCAGGGCCTCGATGTTGCCAGCCTCGTTCCTGGCCGCGACGACGACCGAGACGGACTCGACCGGCGCGGGCGGAGCCTGGCGACGGCGTGCCACCGTGACCCGGGTCAGGGCAAGGCTGCGCAGGATCGGCAGCGGTGCCAGCCAGCGGTTGGCGAACCGCGAGAGCAGCGGCACGTACACCGGCCAGAGGATCCCGTCGACCCGCTTGGTGACCTCGAACCCGGAGAGCGCGAGGAGGTTCTCGACCTCGATCCAGGGGATGTAGTTCTCGCCCGGAGTCCTGCCCTTGAGCCCAAGCAGCTCCGCCACCCGCAGCGCCGGCCGCCACGCCCTGTTGTACGACGCGACCACCACGCGGGTCGTCGGCGAGCACCAGCCGCTCACCCGTCCCAGCGCCTCGTCGACGTCGTAGACCTCGTCCAGCAGGAAGGACAGGATGACGTAGTCCGGCGGCTCTGCTAGGGGCAGCACCGCATCCTCCATGGCACCCGCCAGCCAGTGACCGTCCGGCTGCCGCGCCTCGGCCACCTCGATGGCGCCTTCGCTCACGTCGATCCCGACGGCCACGCGGGGCCGGCAGGCCCGCAGCGTCGAGCCGGTCGCGCAGCCCGCGTCGACGACGACGGAGTCCGGCAGCACCTGCGAGGCGACAAGTCGATCCACCTCGCGGTGGAAGAAGCGGCTGGCGCGCCGTGGCTCGGCGCTCGGCGAGTCGCGTCGGCGCGTGTGCTCCGCCTGGCGCTCGAGGTGGTTGTCTCGGTAGGTCGACATCCTGGACGGGTGCCTCTCACTGTGTGCCCCCGCCCGGGATCATGGGCGGCGAGCCGCCAGCGTACCCACCGTCGAGCCGGTCAGCCGTGGGCGTCCGCCTCGGAACCGACGCGGTGCAGCGTGACCACGACCTCCAGCCGGAGGGGGTCCAGCCACCGCCCGCGGCGTGCCTCCCACTCGAGCAGGGGCAGCAGCAGGCCGCTCGGCACCGGGAGCCGGCCGAAGACGCCGCCCGAGAGCAGGTAGCTGGGCCCGAGAACGACCGTCTCCTCTCCCACGCGCAGCCCGTCGAGGCTCGCGACGAAGAGGTCACGGTCGCGGCGCAGCAGGATCCAGGCGAGGGCCTGATTGCTCTCCCACGGCGAGTCCGAGCCGAGGACCCAGCCGGCCTGCCCCATGTCGAACGGCTCCGGATGGGCACGTCGATAGACGAGCCGCGCGAGCGGCCCCCAGTAGGGCTCGCACATCACCAGGGCGCCACCGGGGCGCAGGCACCGAGTCGCCTCGGCCAGGAAGGCGGTCGTCGGGCAGGTGGTGGAGCGCGTCCTTCAGCACGAAGGCCCGCACTGTCCCGGTTGCGTAGGGCAGGTCGCCGGCGTCCACGACCGCGTCGAGCCGGTCGGAAGGCACGACGTCCGTGCACGTCATCCCCGGGATCCACGTCCGCCCCACGCCCGAGCCGGCGCCGATCTCGACGACCGGACCGTCGAGGCCGCCAGCCGCAAACCGCCCATCCTGCAGCTTGACCACCGGGGCGGCCTGGCCGGTGCCCGGCTCCACGCCGATGTCGCTCAGCACATGGCCGAAATCGGCATCGTCGTTGGCGGTGAACTGCCAGCGGAAGATGCTGGCCGGGTTGCTGCCGGTCTGGCTGCCTCCAGCGCGGCCACGTTGGTGGCATCGAGGGCATAGACCCCTCGCCCGCCCCGGCCCAGGGTGCCAAACACATAGGTGCGCCAGGCACGCGTGGTGTTCACCCCCGCATTCAGGTCGACATCGGCGGTGAAGGGGCTGCCGTCCACCAGGGCCTGCACCCCTGGGGTGGTGGCCAGGCCAGACAGGCGGGGCACCAGGGTTTCGGGCACATAGGACATCACCGGCGCCCCGGTGCCGGCATTGAAGGCATGCAGCATGCCGTCGCCGGCGCCCGCCCACAGGACCCTGGTGCGGTTCAGGTGGGTGGTGACGAAGCTGGAATAGCCCGGGTTGTCGGACTCGAGGAAACGCGCGACCGGGCGGTCTTGCAGCCACGGGGCTGCGCTCACGATCGGGCCCATGATGTTGGTTTCGTCGAAATTGCGCAGGCCCGAAACCCCATTCACGCTGCGGTCTCCCCGCACGAACTTGAGCACGCGTTCGGCCTGGGCCGACGTGATGGAGGTGCCGTTGCGCAGCAGCGTGCGGTAGGCGGCGCGCGCCGTCGACGTACATTGGCCCAAGTGAACGCAAAACCCCACGCCCTGGTCGTTGCTGATGATGCGGCGGGTGCCGGCGCTGGTGCTGGTGGCCGAGGCGGCG
>CAVZPI010000038.1:0-31706 GCA_963777085.1 uncultured Actinomycetes bacterium
CGGTGATTAGTCTGGAGACGTGGCCCTCGATCCCCGCATCCCGAACGTCCGTCCGCAGGAGGCTGCCAACGCGGTCCTGCAGGCGGCACGGTTCGCGTTCGAGTCCCGTGGCTACGCCAGTACGACCATGAAGTCGGTGGCGGCTGCCGCCGGTGTGGCTCCAGGCGTCGTGAAGTCGCTCTACGACAACAAGGAGCGGCTGTTCGCCGCCGCCATGCGGCTGCCCTTCGACCCCGGGCAGGCCGTCCCCGAGCTCATCGCGCCCGGCCTGGACGGCTTGGGCGACCGGCTGGTTCGGATGACGCTGAGGCTGATGGGTGACGAGCAGGTGCGCAGCGACCTCACGCGCCTGATCAGGTCCGACGCCGCCAGCGCGATGTCCGCCAGCGCCGCGAGGGCGGCGATGTCGACGGATCCCGACACGCTGGCGCAGTTGCGCTTCCTCACGGAGTACGTGCAGATCGTCATCGTCGATCGCGTCGTCGCCGCGATCGGGATCCCCGACGCGCGCCTGCGGGTGACGCTGATCTCGTCGTACCTCGTGGGCATCGCGACCACGAGGTACCTGCTGCGCGTCGAGCCGCTGGCGTCGGCGTCGGACGACGAGGTCGTCGCCCTGGTCGGTCCCACCATCTCGGCCCTGCTCGACCCGACCCGCAGGGGAGGGGCCGGGTGATCCGGGACGTCCTCTCCTCGCTGGCGCACAACGAGTCGCTCGGCGGGCTGCTGAGCCGCGCGCCGGGCGCACAGGTCCTCGTGCGACGGGTGGTGGGCGGCGAGACGACCGACGACGCCCTCGAGGTGGTGCACGGCCTTGCCGATCGCGGATTCTGGGCGAGCCTTGAGCGCGCCGCCCCGTCCGTCGAGACCGACGGGGAAGCCGACCTGGTCTTCGCCGAGTATGCCGCGCTGGTCGACCGCGTGGCCGTCGCCGGGCTGGGCCAGACCTGCGAGGTCTCGGTGTTCGTGGAGTCGCTGGCCGCCGGCTCGAACCTGGCCGGCGCCCATGACCGCCTCGACTCCCTCTGCGGGCTGGCATCCGACTCGGGAGTGGCGGTGATGGTGGGCATGGGGCCGGCACTCGACGTCGATCCCACGATCGAGCTCGTGGCCGACATGTGGACGCGCGGACTGCTGGTCGGCATGACACTGCAGGCCTGCCTCCGGCGGACGGAGGCGGACTGCGCACGTTTCGCGGATCGGCACGTGCGGCTCGTGAAGGGCGGCCACCGCACATCCTCGTCGGTCTCGTACTCCCAGCCGATCGAGATCGACAAGGCATACGTGCGTTGCGCAAAGAAGCTGCTCGCCGGCGGAGGGCAGCCGTCCTTCGCGACCCACGACCCCCGGCTCATCGAGATCCTCGGCGAGCTGGTCGATCGCTACGAACGGCCCAAGCACTCCTATGAGTTCGCCCTGTACATGGGTCGGCTCGAGTCGGCACAGGAGCGACTGGCGGCGCACGGCGAGCGGGTGCGCATCTATGTCCCGTACGGCCCCGACTGGTTCGAGAGGCTCGTGGGAGGCTTGGCCGAGCAGCCGACCACGATCGCGGCGGCGGTACGTTCCCTGCTGCCGGGTTCGACTTCCTGACCGACGGAGCCCCGTGACCAGCAACTGCCAGGAGGCATGATGACGATGCGGATCGCCGTTCTCGGTGGCGGCGTGATGGGCGAGACACTGGCGAGCGGATTCCTTCGCTACGTGGTGCCGCACCCAGAAGTCGTCATCGCCGAGCGTCGGCCCGAGCGCGCGGCCGAATTGCTGCGCACTCACGACATCTCGATCGCGGACGCCGCCGAGGCCGTGCGCGGGGCCGACGTCGTCGTCCTGGTCGTCAAGCCGCAGGACATGGCCACGCTGCTCGACGAGGTCGGCGCGCTCATCGCGCCCGGCACCCTCGTCATCTCGATCGCGGCGGGCGTACGCACGTCGTTCATCGAGGCGCGGACGCAGCCCGGGGTCAACGTCGTCAGGGCGATGCCCAACACGCCCGCGCGGGTCGACCGCGGGGTCACGGGAGTAAGCACGGGCGCCGGCTGCTCGGCACAGGCGCTGTCCACGGCCGTGTCGTTGCTTCAGTCGGTCGGATCGGTCTTCGACGTGCCGGAGGACCTGCAGGATGCCGTGACGGCGGTCTCCGGGAGCGGTCCCGCATACGTGTTCTTCCTGGCCGAGGCCATGATCGCCGCGGCCGTCGAACTCGGGCTCGACCAGGCCACGGCCCAGGCGATGGTCCACCACACCATCCTCGGCTCGGCGACGCTGCTCGAGGCATCGGGCGAGACAGCGCAGGCCCTTCGGCGAAACGTCACGAGTCCGAACGGGACGACGGCCGCGGCCATCTCGACCATGGAGCAGCTCGGCGTCCATCAGGCCGTCGTGTCGGCCATCGCGGCCGCACGTGACCGCAGTCGTGAACTGTCCGGGGGCTGAGAGTGGGAGACCGCCTCGCGGTCGTGTGGGACGACCGGCTCGCCGAGTACGACTTCGGCCCTGGGCACCCCATGGCTCCAGTCCGCGTGCAGCTGGCCATGCGGCTGGCCGCCGAGTTCGGCCTCTTCCGCCACGTCAACGTGGAGGTGGTCGGTCCCGTGGACCTGGCGCCGGAGGAGGCCCTCCTGCGCGTGCACGAGGCCGAGTACGTGGCGGCGGTGCGCCGGGCCTCGTCCGACCCGCACTTCTACGACGCTGCACGCGGGCTGGGCACCGACGACGATCCGGTCTTCCCGAACATGCATGAGGCGGCGAGCCGCGTGGCGGGCGGCACACTGCTGGCAGCGCGGACCGTGCACGAGGGCCGGGCCGACCACGCCATCAACCTCGCGGGCGGACTGCACCACGCGCTGCCCGGTGCCGCAGAGGGCTTCTGCGTCTACAACGACATCGCGGTAGGCATCGCCTGGCTGCTCGACCAGGGCGTGGAGCGGGTGGCCTACGTCGACGTCGACGTGCATCACGGCGACGGCGTCCAGGCCATGTTCTGGGACGACCCCCGTGTCATGACCATCTCGATCCACGAGAGCCCCCAGTCCCTCTTCCCGGGCTCGGGCTGGCCCACGGAGAGTGGCGGTGCCTCCGCGCCGGGCACGGCCGCCAACCTCGCGATCCCGGCCGGCACGAGCGACCAGGGGTGGTTGCGCGCCCTGCATGCCGTGGTGCCGGACCTGCTCGGCGCCTTCGCCCCCCAGGTGCTGGTGACCCAGCACGGAGTGGACACCCACTTCGAGGACCCGCTGGCGCACCTGCTCGTCTCGCTCGACGGCCAGCGAATGGCCTTCGAGGCGCTGCACCGATGGGCGCACCGCTATGCGGGGGGCCGCTGGGTCGCCACCGGCGGTGGCGGCTACGAATGGGTCGAGGTCGTGCCACGGGCCTGGACGCACTTGATCGCCGAGGCAGCCGGGCACCCGATCCCACCGGAGTCCGCCGTGCCCGACGCCTTCCACGAGTTCGTGCAGGAGGCCCTTGGCCGGCAGGCTCCCGGGCGCATGACCGACGGGCGCCAGCCCTGGCCGAAGCCGTTCGACCAGGGCTTCGACCCCGACGACCCGATCGATGCGGCGGTACTTGCCACGCGAGCCGCGGTGTACCCACGCTGGGGGCTGGCGGTCGAGCCGGGCCTGTGGTTCTGAACCCAATTCGCGAATCAACTTTCCCAACCACCTCACCGGCCACTAGTCTTCGCAGGGCCTGCACGGCCGTCGTGTCACCGGAGGGGAAGCCGGTGCGGCCCTGGGCAGAGAGTTCGGTGCGAGATGTCGACGACCCCTGATCGGGCGTTCTCCGATGTGCATTTCCTTACGGTGGCGGAGGTCGCCGCGGTGATGCGCGTCTCGAAGATGACCGTCTACCGCCTGGTGCACAACGGCGAGATGCCCGCGGTCCGCGTGGGCCGGTCCTTCCGCGTGCCGGAGCAGGCCGTTCACGACTACTTGCGGGACTCCTTCGTCGAGACCGCGTAGGCCACGCCGCGGGTCCGCCGCTAGGCTGGCCCGCAGAGGCAGACATCCGGGCGGGCCTGCGGGCCGCCCGAAAAATGATCGAGTGCTGGACGCTCGACGAGCGATAGGGACATTTGATGGGCTCTGTGATCAAGAAGCGGCGCAAGCGGATGGCGAAGAAGAAGCACCGCAAGTTGCTGCGTCGCACCCGGGTCCAGCGCCGCAACAAGAAGTAGCCTGCGCGCCACGCCTGACGGACCTGCGCGGCAGGCGCTGCCGGCGTGGCGCCCTGGTCATTGGCCAATCGTCGCCAACGGCATGAGGGGGTCTCATGGGCCGCACCGTGCTGGTGACGGGCGTGTCGAGGTATCTCGGCGGCCGCGTTGCCGCCCTGCTGGCCGCTGAGCCGGGACTGACTGTCATCGGTGTCGATGTCGTCGCGCCCGACCTGCCGATCCCCGGCACCGAGTTCGTCCGTGCCGACATCCGCAATCCTGTGATCGCCAAGGTCATGGGGGAGGCGGGCGTCGACACCGTCGTGCACATGGGGGTGATCGCGACCCCGAAGCAGGCCGGCGGGCGGTCGACGATGAAGGAGATCAACGTCATCGGCACGATGCAGCTGCTTGCTGCGTGCCAGCGCACGACCAGCGTGCGATCCCTCGTCGTCAAGTCGACCGCCGCCGTCTACGGTTCGGGCTCCAAGGACCCGGCGATGTTCACCGAGGACATGGAGCCGCAAGCACGCGCCCATGTCCGGATGGGCAAAGGACTCCGTCGAGGTCGAGACCTACGTCCGCGGGTTCGCGCGCCGAAGGCCCGACGTGTCGGTGACCACTCTGCGATTCGCCAACTTCATCGGCCCGCGCGTCCAGACCGCGCTGACGGCCTACTTCTCGCTGCCGCTCGTCCCGACGGTGCTCGGGTTCGACGCGAGGCTGCAGTTCGTGCACGAGGACGACGGGCTGGCGGCCCTGCGCTGCGCGGTCCTGTCGCCGAAGCAGGGCACGTTCAACATCGCGGGCGACGGAGTGCTGATGCTGTCGCAGGCGGTGCGGCGGTCGCGACGGCCCACCATCGCCGTGCCCAGTCCAGTGTTCGGCGTGGTCGGCCGTGGCCTGAGCGCCAGGGGCCTCGCGGACTTCTCGCCGGAGGCGGTGCGGTACCTGACGTACGGGCGGGCCCTGGACACGCGGGCGATGCGTCATACGCTCGGGTTCGAGCCGACGCTGACCGGTGAGGAGGCGTTCATGCAGTTCGTGCAACGGCATGGCGCAGACGCGGAGGTGGACGTTGCCTGACGCGGATGTCGTCCCCATCGGCGGCTCGGATGCAGGCGAGCCGCGGCCCGGCCCGTCCAAGGCGGCGCGCATGGTCGGCAACACCGGTCCCCAGCCGGCGCGGCCGCGGCCCGCCATCGTGTCCCGACGGGTGCCCACGCCGCTGCCGGGGCACCCGGAGGTCCTCACCGATGCCGAAGTCGAGCGCCTCGCCGCTGACGAGGGCTGGGTGGAGTTCGCCAGGCGACGGATGAACGGCGGCTATCCCGTCGACGACTTCGGCTTCGACCCCGAGCTCACCGATCGTGTCCTGCTGGCACTGGCCCGTCCGCTCTACCGCACGTGGTTCCGGGTCGAGGCGACCGGGCTCGAGAACGTGCCCTCCGACTCCGGGGCGCTCGTGGTGGCCAACCACTCGGGGACGATCGCGCTGGACTCGGTGATGGCTCAGGTCGCCCTGCACGACGAGCACCCGGCGCACCGCCACCTGCGCATGCTGGGCGCGAACCTGGTGTTCCAGACCCCGTTCCTCGGAGAGATCGCGCGCAAGGCCGGTCACACGCTGGCCTGCCATCCGGACGCCGAGCGCCTTCTCTCGGCGGGCGAGGTCGTCGGGGTCTGGCCGGAGGGCTTCAAGGGCATTGGCAAGTCCTTCAGCCAGCGCTACAAGCTCCAGCGGTTCGGCCGTGGCGGGTTCGTCGCGGCGGCACTCAAGACGGGCTCGCCGATCATCCCCACGGCGATCGTCGGCGCCGAGGAGATCTACCCGATGATCGGCAATGCCAAGACGGTCGCCCGCATCCTCGGACTGCCCTACTTCCCGATCACGCCGACCTTCCCGTGGTTCGGCCCGCTGGGCATGGTGCCGCTGCCGAGCAAGTGGCTCATCCACTTCGGGGAGCCGATTCGCACCGACCACCTGCCCGAGGGCGCCGCGGACGACCCCATGATCGTCTTCAACCTCACCGACCAGGTGCGCGAGCACATACAGCAGTCGCTGTACCGCCTGCTGGTGAAGCGCCCGTCCGCCTTCGGCTGAGACGGGAACGCCGCCCGCAGGGTCAGCGGATGCGGCGGGCGCGGGCGGACGCGTAGCCGATCGCGATGCCCACGGCGATGCCGCCCGCACCCGACGCCGCGGGCAGGGCGAACCTCCTGAATTGCTCGCGTCGGCGGAAGTCACGGATCTTCCAGTCGTTCTCGACGGCGTGCGCCCGCAGGGCCGAGTCCGGATTGACTGCCACTGGGTGGCCGACGAGCGACAGCATCGGGATGTCGTTGGACGAGTCCGAGTAGGCCGAGCAGCGCGTGAGGTCCAGGCCCTCGCGGGCGGCGAGTGCCCGGATGGCCTCGGCCTTCGCGAGGCCGTGCAGCGGTGGGCCGTCCAGGTGTCCGGTGTAGACCCCCCCGCGCACCTCGGCGACCGTGCCCAGGGCCCCCGTCAGGCCCAGGCGGGTCGCGATCAGGGTGGCCAGCTCGACCGGCGTCGCGGTGACGAGCCATACCTGCTGGCCGGCGTCGAGATGGCCCTGGGCCAGGGCCAGGGTGCCGGGGATGAGCTTGTCGATCATCGTGTCGTCGAAGACCTCCTCGCTCAGGCGCAGGAGCTCGTCCACGCGACGCCCCTCGACGAAGGACAGCGCGGCCTCGGTAGCCGAGGCCATGTCCTCGACGTCCTCCGATCCGCTCAGGACGAACTTGACCTGCTTGACGCCGAAGCCGACGAGCTCGCGGCCGGTGAAGAAGTTGCGCCGAGCCAGGCCGACCGCGAAGTGGAAGATGCTCGCGCCTCGCATCACCGTGTTGTCGACGTCGAAGAAGGCCGCCCCCGTCGGGTCCGCGGTGGCGGAAACGGCGTGCCCGGGTCCAGCGGCGGCAGCGGACGCCTCGCCGGCCCTGCGGTACCGCGACAGGATGTCGTGAGCCAGCGGTGGCACGACGGCACCGGGATCCGGCAGGGGTTCGCTCACAGGGTGAGAGTACCCAGCGTCGCGGCCCGGTATGCCAGACTCGGGCGTGGGCACGAGTCTGGCAAGGGGCGGAGGCAGCAGTGTGGATGCGAACATAGCCGGATTCCTGCGCGACTCGGCCGCGCGGCACCCCGAGGCCACCTGCGTGATAGCCGGCGACAGCCGCTTCACGTGGGCCGAGGTCGACCATGCCGCCGACGCCTACGCCATCGGCCTGTCGCAGCGAGGCCTGCGTGCGGGAGACCGTGTCGCGATTCTGCTGGGCAACAGCTACGAGTTCGTGGTGGCCTACTTCGCCGCGGCCAGGGCCGGGCTCGTCTCGGTACCGCTGAACCCCGCCTACACCAGCGCCGAGGTCGCCGTCCTGCTGGCCGGCTCCGGGGCCCGGATGCTCGTCGTCCAGCCCTCGACCGAGCGGGTCGGCCAGGAGTCCGCGGCGGCGCTGCCGGGGTGCGACGTCGTGTGCGTCGCCGACCCGGAATGGGCGCAGTTGGGTGCCTCGAGCGGTGCGCCCGTCCAGGTCGAGACGTCGGCGGACGCGCTCGCGCTGCTGCTCTTCACTGCAGGGACAAGCGGACGTCCGAAGGGCGCGATGCTCACGCACGGCGCGCTGCGCGCCAACATCGAGATGCTCCTGGCGCTGTCGGACCCGCCTGCGGTCGTCGACAGCGACGTCGTCCTGCTGGTCCTGCCGATGTTCCACGTCTACGGCCTCAACACCGGGCTGGGCCTGGCGATGGCGGCCGGCGCGACCTGCGTCATCAACGACCGATTCGATCCGGCCGAATCCCTCCAGTTGATCGCCACCCACCAGGTGACCACGGTCGCGGGCGCACCGGCGATGTACCAGGCCTGGTGCGCGACGTCCGGGGCGCGCGAGGCGATGCGGACTGTGCGGCTGCTGTCCAGCGGCGGCGCGCCGCTCCCGCCGCGCGTGTTCGCGCAGTTCGCCGAGCTCACCGGCCTGGAGATCTTCGAGGGATACGGCATGACCGAGACCGCGCCGGTCATCGCCACGACGCTGGTGTCCGGCACGCCGAAGGCCGGTTCGGTCGGGCGACCGCTGCCGGGCCTCGACATCCGACTCGTGGACCAGTCCGGGGCGGACGTGGACGAGGGCGACCCGGGCGAGGTGTGGGTCCGCGGACCGTCGGTCTTCCGCGGCTACTGGCCTGATGCCGCGGGCGGGCCGGACGAGCAGGGCTGGTTCCGGTCGGGGGACGTGGCCTATGCCGACGAGGACGGCGACCTGCATGTCGTCGACCGCCGCCGGGAGGTCATCCTCGTCAACGGCTTCAACGTGTACCCGCGCGAGATCGAGCTCGTCATCGACGATCTCGACGCGGTGGCCGAGGTGGCCGTCGTCGGGGTGCCGGACGACGCCACCGGCGAGGCCGTCAGCGCGATCGTGGTGGTGCGACCGGGCACCGCAGTCACGGCCGGCCAGATCGCCGAGCACTGCGCGCAGCGACTCGCGCGGTTCAAGTGCCCGACCGTGATCCGCGTGGTCGAGACGCTGCCGCACTCGGCGACGGGCAAGGTCGCGAAGGGCCGACTTCGCGAGGTGTACGGCGACGAGGGCTACGGATCGTGAGCGACACGCAGACGGCCCGCATCACGCTGATCGGGAAGTCCGGGTGCCACCTGTGCGACGTGGCGCGCGACGTGGTCGAACTTGTCTGCCTGGACACCGGCGACACCTGGGTCGAGCTGTCCGTCGAGGACGACCCGGCACTGCACGAGGCCTACTGGGAGAAGGTGCCAGTGGTGCTCGTCGACGGCCACCTGCACGACTTCTGGCGAGTCAACCCGGACCGCCTGCGGGCCACCCTCACCAAGGGCACCGGAAGCCCCGAATAGGCAAGTCGCCCGATAATCGGACGCTAACGTCCGGTCAACTTTGTGCCTTCGTGCGCAAGTGCCTAATCTAGGCACGTCGAACACCTGCTCCAAGGCCAGTTCGGCCTCAGATCTCGACACTTCCCTCAGGAGCACCGTGCCTGTGTCCCGTTCGCCCCGACCCGTGGCGGCCACGCCGCTGCGTCGGCCGAATCGTGGTCGCGCCGCTGCCCGGGAGATCCCTGACGCCACCATCGCGCGGCTGCCGATCTACCACCGCGTCCTCGGCCAGCTGGCCGAGGCGAACGTGACGACGGTCTCCTCGGAGGAGCTGGCACAGGCCTGCGGGGTCTCCTCGGCGAAACTGCGCAAGGACCTTTCGCACCTGGGCTCCTACGGCACCAGGGGCGTCGGGTACGACGTCAGCTTCCTGACCTTCCAGATCGCGCGGGAGCTGGGCCTGACCCAGCCGTGGGGCGTCATGATCGTCGGAGCCGGCAACCTCGGCCAGGCCCTCGTCGCCTACCGGGGCTTCGCCTCGCGTGGGTTCTCCGTGGTCGGCCTGCTCGATGCGCATCCGGATGTCGTCGGACGCCGACTCGGGTCGGTCGGCAACGAGATCGTCGTGCAGCCCATGGCGGAGCTCGAGGAGCTGATCACGAGCGGCTCCGCGCACATCGGCGTCATCGCGACACCGGCGGACGCGGCGCAGGGCGTCTGCGATCGCCTCGTGGCCGCGGGCGTGCGCAGCATCCTGAACTTCGCCCCGGTCGTCCTCGCGGTTCCGGACGATGTGGAGGTGCGCAAGGTCGACCTGGCCGTCGAACTGCAGATCCTCGCCTTCCACGAGCAGCGCCGGAACGACGAGGCGAGCAGGTCGGCCGCGCCCGCAAGGAAGAAACCGCAGACCAAGCCGTCACCATCGCTGGGAGAGGCGATCAACACATGACAACCAGAGTCGCCACCAGCAAGGCCGCCGTCGTCGCAACGGCCGTCACCCGATCGGTCGCCACGGGCGCGCATGCCAAGGACCCGATCGCGAAGGCCCCCGCCAGCAAGCCGCCCACTGCCAGGAAGGCAACCCCCGTGAAGGCCACGCCAGCGAAGGCCGCCCCCGTGACCAAGGCACCCGTCAAGGAGGCGACCAGTCACAAGGAGACCGCGGCCAGGTCGCGTCGCAAGGTGCCGCATGGGCAGGTGTCGCTCGTGGCGGCCGGCCCCGGCGACCCCGAACTGCTGACGATCCGCGCTGCGAACCTGCTCAAGGCCGCCGAGGTGATCGTGGTCGATGCGGATGCCGTGCACGTGGCCCAGGCCCATGCCGGCCCGCAGTCCGTGGTCACGGTGGCCGTCGATGCGATCGGCATGCCCCTGGGCCAGGCCGAGCGCAGTGCGCTGATCGTCGAGGCGGCGCGTGAGGGCAAGCGCACCGTGCGACTGATCTCGGGCGACCCCGTCATCGAGGGCACGCTGCTGCACGAGGCCGCCGCCCTTCGCAGGGCCAAGATCGATTTCGAGGTCGCCCCCGGCGTCAGCGAGGTCACCGGCGTGCCCGCCTATGCCGGCTTCGGGCTGACCGGCGGACGCACCCGTCAGGTGCGGATCGTCGACGCCAACGACACCGAGCTCGTCTGGGAGAGCCTGACGTCGCCGCGGTGCACCCTCGTGTTCCTGGATGGCGCCGACCGGGCCGTCGACATCGCGGCCCGCCTGGTCGCAGCAGGCGCCGACGAGCGCACGCCGATCGCGATCACGCGCCGGGGCACCACCGTCGACCAGCGCACGGTCGTCTCGACCCTGGGCGGCATCGCGGTCGTGGCGAAGGCCGCCAAGCAGGCCGGTCCGGGACTCGTGGTCGTCGGCGAGGTCGTCTCGCAGCGCGACAAGCTCGACTGGTTCGAGGTCAAGGCGCTGTTCGGCTGGCGTGTGCTCATCCCCCGCACGCAGGATCACGCCGGCTCGATCGTCGGACTCCTGCGTGGGCACGGTGCCGTTCCCATCGAGGTCCCCACCATCTCGGTCGAGCCGCCCCGCACCCCGCAGCAGATCGACCGCGCCGTGCACGGTCTCGTCTCGGGCCGCTACGAGTGGATCGGCTTCACGTCGGTCAACGCCGTCCGGGCCATCCGCGAGAAGCTCCAGGAGTACGGCCTCGACGCCCGGTCGTTCGCCGGGCTGAAGGTGGCTGCGGTGGGCGAGCCCACCGTGGCCGCGCTCATCGAGTTCGGCGTGCGACCCGACATCACGCCGCAGGGCGAGCAGACCACCAGCGCCCTGCTCGAGGAGTGGCCGACCTACGACTCGCTGACCGATCCCATCAACCGGGTGTTCCTGCCACGGGCCGACATCGCCACCGACACGCTCGTCGCCGGGCTGGGCGAACTCGGCTGGGAGGTCGAGGACGTCACGGCCTACCGCACCGTCCGGGCTGCTCCGCCGCCCGCCGAGACGCGTGAGGCCATCAAGACCGGCGGCTTCGACGCGGTCCTGTTCACGTCCAGCAGCACCGTCCGCAACCTGGTCGGCATCGCAGGCAAGCCGCATCACAGCACCGTCGTGGCCTGCATCGGGCCGCAGACCGCGAAGGCTGCGGAGGAGCACGGCCTTCGTGTCGACGTTCTCGCCGACACGACGACCGCTGCCGGTCTCGTCGAGGCGCTGGCCGCGCACGGAGAGGTCCTGCGACTGGCCGCGATCGAGTCGGGCGAGGGCACGTGGCGTCCGAGCCGGCGACGCACGGCGGCACGCCGGAAGGCGACCTGATCGTGCCCGACGGCGTCGCGAGCGTGCCCGGCGGCACGGACCGCACGGTGGTCCACCTGCTGCGGCACGGCGAGGTCTTCAACCCCGAAGGGGTCCTCTACGGGCGCCTGCCCGGCTACCTCCTGTCGGATCTCGGCAAGGAGATGGCCGTGCGGGCGGCCGAGGCACTGGCCGATCGCGACGTGACCCTGGTGGTCGCATCGCCGATGGAAAGGGCCCAGCAGACTGCGAGCCCGATCGCGGAGCGGCACGAGCTCGCCGTCGAGACCGACGCCCGGCTCATCGAGGCGGAGAACGTCTTCGAGGGCCAGCGCGTCAGTGTCGGCGATGGCGTGCTGAAGCAGCCGAAGGCCTGGCGGCACCTGTGGAACCCGTTCAAGCCGTCCTGGGGCGAGCCGTACGACCAGCTGGCGGCCAGGATGCACCAAGCCGTGGACGCCGCTCGAGACATGGCGCGGGGACATGAGGCCGTGCTCGTCAGCCACCAGCTGCCGATCTGGGTCGCCCGGCTAGCCGCGGAGGAGCGTCGGCTGTGGCATGACCCGCGCAGTCGGCAGTGCACCCTCGCCTCGCTGACCTCGCTCGAGTACCGCGCGGACGAGCTCGTCGCGATCACGTACACCGAGCCCTCGCGCGACCTGCTCGCCCGCTCGAGCAAGATCGCCGGAGCCTGACCCAGGCCATGCGCAACGCCCCGACGGCACTCGCCCTGTCGTCCCTGCTCGCCACGACCATGCTGCTGGCCGGTTGCGGGTCCTCGGCGTCGGAGGGCGGCACGGACAGCGGCTTCGTGGCGGGCGACGGCTCCCTGGTCGTCCTGGCCGAGGCGAAGCGCCCCGCCGCTCCTGCCCTGTCGGGGCAGACCCTCGACGGGCAGACCCTGGATCTGGCCGACCACCTCGGCGAGGTCGTCGTGCTCAATGTCTGGGCATCGTGGTGCGCGCCGTGCCGGGCCGAGGCGCCCACGCTGGCGGCCGTCTCCCGCGACCTCGCCGGCCAAGGGGTGCAGTTCGTCGGTCTGGACACCCGTGACTCCGACGTGTCCGCCCGGGGGTTCGTGTCCGCCTTCGACGTCGGATACCCCAACGTCATCGACCGCGATGGCCGACTCCAGCTGCTCTTCAGCGACTCGCTCCCGCCGCAGGCCATTCCGAGCACGCTGGTGATCGACCGGCACGGCCGAGTGGCCGCCCGGGCACTGGGCCGGGTCAGCGAGTCCTCGCTCCGTGGCATGATCGAGCCCTTGCTGGCCGAATCGCCGGTCACGAATCCGGCGGAGAAGGACGCGTAGTGGACGGGTTGCTGGAGATCGTGACCACGGGCGGCCTGTGGGCCGCCCTGCCGATCGCCTTCGTGGCCGGGATCGTCGCGTTCCTGAGCCCGTGCGTCCTCCCGCTCGCTCCGGGCTACATCTCCTACATCACCGGGCTGACCGGCGCCGAGCTCGCCGACTCGAGGGGCAAGCGCGGACAGGTCCTGCTGGGCAGCCTGCTGTTCGTGGCCGGGTTCAGCCTGGTCTTCGTGTCGTACGGCGTCCTCTTCGGCAGCATGGGCGCCCTGCTCCTGCAGTACGCGGATGTGATCAACCGCGTCCTGGGCGTCCTCGTGATCGTCATGGGCCTGGCCTTCATCGGCTGGATTCCCGGCCTCCAGCGCGAGTACAAGTTCCACAGGGCGCCCAAGTGGGGCGTCGCGGGGGCGCCGCTCCTGGGCATCGTGTTCGGCATCGGCTGGTCACCGTGCATCGGTCCGACGCTGGCCGCCGTGCAGTCGCTCGCGTTCAGCGAGGCCAGTGCCCTGCGCGGCGCCGTCCTCTCGCTGGCCTACTGCCTGGGGCTTGGCCTGCCGTTCGTCCTGCTGGCGCTCGCCTTCAGCCGCATGGCCGGCGCGATCGGCTGGATCCGTCGGCACTACGTCTGGGTCATGCGAATCGGCGGCGGGATGCTGATCCTCGTCGGCATCCTCCTGGTGACCGGGCTGTGGACCGACTTCACGATCTGGCTGCGCGTCCAGATGCCGTCCTTCCAGACGCCGCTGTGACGGCTGATCCCCCCCTTGGTGCGGTGGGCCTGCTGCGCTGGACGTGGCGTCAGCTGACGAGCATGCGGACGGCGTTGATCCTGCTGTTCCTGCTCGCCCTTGCCAGCATCCCCGGCTCGGTCCTCCCGCAACGGGGCACGAACCCGCTGCGCGTGGACCAGTGGCTCGCGGGGAACCCCACGGTCGGCCCCACCCTGGACCGCCTCGGCTTCTTCGACGTCTACGCGTCGCCGTGGTTCTCCGCGGTGTACCTCCTGCTGTTCATCTCGCTGATCGGCTGCGTGCTGCCTCGCACCAGGACGCATGCGAGGGCGATGCTGACGCCGCCACCGCCTGCTCCCCGCCGGCTCATGCGGCTGCCGGTGTCCGCGGAGCTCGAGATCCAGGCCGACGGCGCCGACGCCCTGGCCGTGGCAGAGCAGTACCTGAAGTCCCGGCGCTGGCGGGTGCGTCGCGGCGAGTCGCCGGAGGCAGACGGCGGCGACGGCAGCGTCTGGGTGGCGGCCGAGAAGGGCTACCTGCGCGAGACCGGCAACCTGGCGTTCCATCTCTCCTTGATCGTCGTCCTGCTGGCCGTCGCCTACGGTGGCCTGTTCGGCTGGAAGGGCAACGTCATCGTCAAGGAGGGATCGGGATTCTCCAACTCCCTGACGCAGTACGACGCCTGGGGCGGCGGCCGGTTCGTCGACCCGAGCTCCCTGGCGCCCTTCTCGTTCTCCCTCGACAGGTTCACCGTCGACTTCGAGCGTGCTGCCGCCCAGCGCGGCGCCCCCCGGCTCTTCCAGGCCGACGTCACCTACCGACCGACGCCGCAGTCCGACGGCACGGCGACCACGATCGAGGTCAACGAGCCGCTGACCGTCGACTCGGTGAAGGTGTTCCTGGTCGGTCACGGCTACGCACCGCACTTCGTCATCACGGACTCCACGGGTGACGTCGCCTTCGACGACTCGGTGGTGTTCCTGCCACAGGACGGCAACTTCACCTCGACGGGAGTCGTGAAGGTGCCGGACGCCGAGCCCCCGCTCGGCCTGAACGGGATGTTCCTGCCGACCACGGCCTTGGACGATGTGCGGGGCGGGTTCTCGTCCTTCCCCGCCCCGGACGACCCGTCCGTCTTCCTGGCCGCCTTCACGGGCGACCTCGGCCTGGACGGCGGCGTTCCGCAGAGCGTCTACGAGCTGGACACGACGCGGATGCAGAAGATCGACCTGGAGTCGCTGCGACCCGGCCAGACGTGGACGCTGCCCGGCGGCGCCGGCACCGTGCAGTTCACCGGCTTCCAGCGGTGGGCCTCGTTCCAGATCGCCTACGACCCGGGCAAGGAGTTCGCCCTCGCCGGGGCGGTGGTCGCGATCGCCGGCCTGATGCTGTCGCTCTTCGTGCGGCGTCGACGCCTGTGGGTCAAAGTCCAGGCGAAGCCCGGGAAGGCTACCCTTATCCACGTCGCCGGGCTGGCCAGGACGGAGGCCGCGAACCTGCCCGACGACGTCGCCGGGGTCGTCGCGCACCTGGCGGCGCGGTTTCGACGGACCGCAGAGCACCCCCGAGAGGACGACCACGTGACGAGCGTCGAACTGGCTCAGGCCAGCAATGCGGCGGTCTATGCCGCCATGATCTGCCTGACCATCGCGATGGTCTGCTTCGCCGTCTCCTTCGCGGTCGGGCGCAGCAGGCCGGCGGTAGCGGCCGCGAGGCCCGATCTCGTCGAGAGTGCCGGCGGGACCGCCGTCATCACCCGCGTCGGCGCGGCCACCGACGCCGGCCCGGAGCCCGGACGACGCGCCGCGAACATCGGGATGTCCCTGACGTGGCTGTCCTTCTTCACGCTGCTGCGTCGGCGTGGTCCTTCGTGGCATCTGGGCGGGTCGGGTGCCGTGGGGGAACATGTACGAGTTCTCCATCACGGCGGCGCTGGGAATCCTCGGCGTGTTCCTGGCCATGTCCACGCGGCGCGACCTGCGCTGGCTGGGCCTGTTCGTCGTGATGCCCGCGCTGCTGACGCTCGGCCTGGCCGTCACGGTCCTGTACACGGAGGCGGCGCAGCTCGTGCCGGCACTCAAGTCGTACTGGCTCGTCATCCACGTCTCGGCAGCGATCATCTGCTCCGGGGCCTTCACCCTCGCCGGCGCCACGGCGGGTCTGTCGCTCGTCCGCTCCCGCGCAGAGCGCAGGGCGCCCACGGGCGGGGTCACCGGCTGGGCGGCCCGGCTGCCCGCCGCGGAGCGGTTGCGGCTGCTGACGAATCGCATCATCGCCTTCGCCTTCCCACTGTGGACCTTCGCGGTCGTCGCGGGGGCCATCTGGGCGGAGAACGCCTGGGGTCGCTACTGGGGCTGGGACCCCAAGGAGACGTGGGCGTTCATCACGTGGGTGATCTTCGCCGCCTACCTCCATGCTCGGTCGACGGCCGGCTGGCGGGGCGACCGCGCTTCGTGGATCGTCATCGGTGGCTGGGTGGCCTTCCTGATCAACTACTTCGGCGTGAACATCTTCGTCACCGGCCTGCACTCCTACGGCGGCATGTGACCACCTGCGTTCCCACCCCGCCGACCTTGAGGTTGGCGGGCGTCCGCCCGCGGAACTCGCCCGCCAACCTCAAGGTCGACGGGGTTTCGGGTGGACGGGGTCAGGTGGACGGGCCAGGCGGACGGGTCGCCGGGGCCGCGAGGGTCGCCGCGACGGCGCTGCATGCGCTGCACCCACACGTCGTCGCCGAGCTGCTTGAGGAACGACGGGTCGTCGTCGGGGGCCAGCGGACCGCGGCCCCGGCCGAACCGCGAGCCCGGTGCCGGCCACACGCGGCCCAGGGCGAGCCACAGCAGGCCGCCGAGCAACGGCAGGACGATGACGAGCAGCAGCCAGACGAGCTTGGGAAGCGAACGGGTGTCGTCGCGGGGGGTCCGCAGGACGTCGATGATGAAGTAGATGTACAGCGCGATCACGAACAGCACTGCGGCGACTCTCAGCACGGCGTCCTCCCTCCCTGCCTCTCAGCCTAGGCGGTGGCCCGCCGACGTGCATCGTGCGCCTCGGTCACGTCGGCGTAGTGGGAGACGAAGAACAGCGGCCGTCCGTCGTCGTCGCGGACCAGCCCCATGGAGTGCACCACCTGCACGCTGCCGCCGTCAGCCGTCAGCAGCTGGCCGCCGTGGAGGTGGTAGGCGGCGGGCGCCCTGTTGGAGAGCAGCCGCTCGCGGATCTCGAGGTCGGGTGCCCGGCGGTCGGGATGCAGCAGGTCGGTCTCGGTGTGCTGCAGCAGCCAGCCGCGGTCGCGGCCCGTCAGCCGGCACAGCGCGTCGTTGACGAGCATGAAGCGGCCGTCCAGCCCGATGACGGCCATGCCCTGGGGGGCGCCGTCCAGGGACAGCCGGAACGTGCGCTCGCTGCTCGCAAGGGCCTGCCGGGCCAGCACCTGCTCGTGGATATCGCGCAGGGAGGCGATGCGGCCGACGATGCGGCCGCCCTCATCGAGGGCCGGTCCGGACACCGACGACACCCAGCGGTACTCCCCGGAGGCCGTGCGGACCCGCAGGTCGACCTGGACCCCAGACTCCCCGCGCTCGACGCGGGCCTGCACGGCCCTCAGGACGGGCACGCTGTCGGGATGGACCCGGCTGGCGGAGGGGGTGCCTACGAGATCCTTCGGGTCGAAGCCGAGCACGCGCCTGACGGCGGGCGATGCCCACTGGATCACGCCGGCAGCGTTGATCAGGTACACGGCGTCGGTGGCGTTCTCCGCCAGCAGCCGGTAGCGACGCTCGCTGACGGCATGGGCCTGCCGGGCCAGCACCTGCTCGTTGATGTCGCGCAGCCCGACGACGGCGCCGACGACGTTCCCGCGGCGATCCCGGATCGGCCGTGCCTGCGCGGACATCCAGCGGAAGCTGCGTCCGCCCGTGCGCCACCGGCACTCGAACTCGCGTGCCTCGTCGCCCTCGGAGCACGGGACGGTGATGGCGGCCAGTGCCGCGGCGGCCTCGACGTCGGCGGGGTGGAGCCACAGCACCAGGGACTGGCCCAGGACCTGGGTCGCGTCGATGCCCAGCACGCGCTTCACGGAGTCGGAGATCCACTCGACGACGCCGTTGGCATCAGTACGCAGGATGACATCCGTGGCCATCTGCCCGAGCAGCCGGTAGGACGCGAGCAGTGACTCGGTGGCGGCTCGGCCGCGCGGCAGCTCCGAGATGTCGGTGAAGGCGACGAGCACGCCGGCGGGCGGCACCACCGGGTGGAGCGCGAACGACCGCGCCGTGGCGGCTGCGTCGGCCGGCCGGCGGTACAGCGGATCGGTGGCCGTCTCGAACCACCGTGTCCTGTCCTCATAGGCACCCGGGACAGAGCCACCGGGGATCGTCACGCCCATGAGGAAGCCCCGGACGGGGGCACCGGTGGTCAGGGTCCGCATTGCCGGATGCTGGTCGCCGGTGACGGACAGCCCGCGCTCGGTGACCGCCGCCCACCGCGGATCGCGTGTCGTGCGCCCGATGAGCTGGTCCCAGTCCAGGCCCAGCAGCGTGGCTGCCGCCTCATTGGCGGCCACGATGGCGCCCCCGGCCTCCTGCACCAGCAGTCCCGCGCCCGGATGCCCGGCGGCGGCCCGCTCCGCGTCGGGGCCAAGCCCGTCACCGGACCCCTCGGCCCACCTCAGCGGATCGACGACCCCGGCCGGCGCGCTGGTCGTCATGTCCGTCCACGCGACCTTCCCGTCGACCCCCGCGATCCTGCGTCGACCTTGGGCCCATCGTAGGAGTCCCCGGGGTCACGTTGCCGGTTCAGCGGCGTACGGTAGGCGGGTGAGTCCAGCGGTGCAGCCGACAGCGGCAAGGGCGGGGTCGGGTTGGGCGAAGGCCCGTGCCGTCCTCGTCTACACCATCCTGCGCGTGGCGCTCTTCGCGGCAGTGTGGGCGGTCCTGCAGTACCTCACGCCGATCCATGGGCTGCTGGCCGTCGTCGCCGCGATCCTGATGTCCGGTGCGATCAGCATCGTCGTGCTGGACCGCCCTCGTGGCGAGGTGGGCACCCTCGCGGCAGGGTTCTTCGGCCGCATAAATGCGCGCATCGACGCGTCCGCCCGCGCTGAGGACGTCGACGACGAGCCCGCCGATCCGACTGCGCCGCAGGGTTCAGGCGAGGCCGAGCAGCAGGCCGAGCACGAGGCCGTAGACCAGCAGTAGCACTCCGGTGAGCTTGAGGGCCGGGATGAGCGACGGGCCGAGCGCGCCACCGAGCACGATCCGCAGGGGCCGGATGGCGACCACCCCCGTCAGGCAGGCCAGGGCAACCCACGGCGACGTCAGCAGTGCGACGACAGCGGGCATGGCGACGGCCACGACGACCACCACCGCGTACAGGATCCGCGTCCGCCGATCGCCGAGGCGGACGGCGAGGGTGACCTTGCCGGCCGCGCGGTCGCCGACGATGTCGCGCAGGTTGTTGGTCACGAGGATCGCGCAGGCGAGCAGGCCGACGCCTATCGAGGCGACCACGTCGGTGATGGTGATCGCGAGGGTCTGGACGTAGGCCGTGCCGACGACGGGCACGAGGCCGAAGAACACGAAGACGAACACCTCGCCGAGTCCGGCATAGCCGTATGGCCGGGGCCCTCCGGTGTACAGCCAGCCCGCCGCGATGCAGGCGGCGCCGACGAGCAGGAGCCACCACTGGGCGGTCAGTGCGACGAGCACGAGACCGGCGAGGGCGGCGAGGGCGAAGGACGCGAACGCCGCCGCCTTGACGTGGCCGGCCGGGGCCAGCCCCTGCCCGACCAGCCGCACCGGCCCGACGCGGGCCGCATCCGTCCCCCGCACGCCGTCGCTGTAGTCGTTGGCGAAGTTGACGGCTACCTGGAGGGCCGTCGCGACGACGAGTGCCAGGAGCGCCCGGCCGGGCATGAGGGCGTCCGCGTGGGCCGCGAGCCCGGTGCCGACCGCCACCGGTGCGATGGCCGCGGGCAGCGTGCGGGGGCGTGCGCCCTCCCACCACTCGCCTGGGGTCGCCACGTCAGTCCGCCTGCCATTCCTGTCGGGCCCACTGCTGCAGGAGCCGGCGGTCCACCTTGCCATTGGGCAGGTGCGGCAGGCGAGCCACCCGGTTGATCGACCATGGTCGCGCGACGCTGCCCAGGGCCGTGGCGACCGCCGTCGCTGACCGCCTACGATGCGGCCGGCGCATCGTCGCGCACCTCGATGAACGCGCAGATGCGGGGGTCGCCGGCGGCATCGTCGACGGTCACGACGGCGGTCGCGACGATGTCGGGCAGATCCGCGATCACGCGTTCGACGGCGCTCGGCGACACGTTCACTCCCTTGATGACGACGATGTCGTCGGCCCGGCCGATGATCGTGACGACGCCGGTGGGGCCGACCATGCCGAGATCGGTCGTCAGGAACCGGCCGGGTCCGAAGCGCTGGGCAGTAAGGCCGGGCTCCCCGCGATAGCCCAGGGCCACGCACGGCCCGTCGACGGTCAGGATGCCCGGCCGCCCCGCAACCGCTGCGTCACTGCCGACCGTGACACCGGGCAGCGGCACGCCGTCGAAGACGCAGCCGCCGGCCGTCTCCGTCGCGCCGTAGGTCGTCGTGACGCCGATGGCGAGCTCCGTCGCCGTCGACAGCAGCGAGTCGCGCGTCGAGCCGCCGCCCACCAGGATGCCGGTGCAGGCCCGGAGCGCGTCGATGCCAGCATCGTCGGCGAGCAGTCGCGCGAGCTGTGCGGGCACGAGCGCCACGCGCACGTCGTCGGTGACGCCTGACGCCGTCTCCACCGTGGCGTGGAACCCGCGCGGCGTGAACGGCTCGGCACCACCCAGGCTGGTCATGGCGACGGGGGGCGCTCGGCTGCCAGCGCGCGGACCATGACGTTGAGCCCGCCCATCGACGTCACGGGCAGTGCCGCGATCCACTGCGGGCGGGCTCCCTGGCCGTTGACGACGGCCGTCAACGAGGTGAGCTGGGCCGCGGTGAGCAGGACGCCGCGGGGTGCACCGGTCGAGCCCGACGTCGCCATCACGACGGCGACGTCGTCGGACTCCAGCGGGGGATCGGACTCGCCCGCGAGCAGGGCGCGCAGCAGGGACATGACGTAGTCGTTCGAGACCTGGGCGGTCACGGTGGGGACGGGCGCGATGGCCGGGCCGCTGCCGTCGAGGGCGGCGGCCAGCGCCGGCAGCAGCGCGGCGGGTCCCGCGACGCCTGGCGGCACGGGGACGCGCAGCAGGGGCCGGCGGCGTTCGCGGGGGAGTGGACGGGACATCGTGACGAGCGTAGGGCGATAGGTTTCCGGGCATGGACACCCGTACCCGATACGTGCTGCCGCCCGTGGCCCCCGAGGGCTCGCCCGCCCTCGCCGATCCCGCCCATTCCTCCGCGCGTCCCGGCTGCGGGTGGCGCGGCGAGGGCGAGTTCCGCGACATCCGGTACGAGCTGTCCACCGGCGACGACGTCGGCATCGCGAAGATCACCATCTGCCGGCCGAGGAAGCGCAATGCGTTCCGTCCGCAGACGCTGTTCGAGCTCCAGGACGCGTTCAACCGCGCACGGGACGACGACTCCGTCGGCGTGATCGTCCTCACGGGGGAGGGCGATCTGGCCTTCTGCTCCGGCGGCGACCAGGTGATTCGCGGCAACGACGGCTACATCGGCGACGACGAGATCGCCGGCAAGGGCATCGGTCGGCTGAACGTGCTGGACCTGCAGATCCAGATCCGGCGCACGCCCAAGCCGGTCATTGCCATGGTGGCGGGCTACGCGATCGGCGGGGGCCACGTCCTGCACGTGGTCTGCGACCTCTCGATCGCCGCGGACAACGCCCGCTTCGGCCAGACCGGGCCGCAGGTCGGGTCGTTCGACGGCGGCTACGGCTCCGGCCTGCTCGCGCGGATCGTCGGGCAGAAGCGCGCCCGCGAGGTCTGGTACACCTGTGCCGGCAGTACGGGGCGGAGCAGGCGTACGACTGGGGGCTGGTGAACTCGGTCGTGCCGATCGAGGACCTCGAGGTCGAGACCGTGGCCTGGTGCCGCGAGATGCTCGACATGTCGCCACTGGCGCTGCGGATGCTCAAGGCATCGCACAACGCGGCCGACGACGGCCTCGCCGGGATCCAGCAGCTGGCCGGTGACGCGACGCTGCTGTTCTACATGACCGAAGAGGCGCAGGAGGGGCGGGACGCGTTCAAGGACAAGCGGCAGCCCGATTTCCGGAAGTACCCCAAGCGTCCCTGATGCCACTCGCCGATCCCCGTCTGCGGGTCCTGCTCGACGCCGCCGTGCCGTTCGCGCTGCCGCTGCGCCGCCGGTTCCGGGGACTCACCACCCGCGAGGGCGTCCTCATCAAGGGCCCGTCCGGCTGGGGGGAGTTCGCGCCCTTCGACGACTACTCCGATGCCGCGGCGTCACGATGGCTCGACAGCGCCGTCGAGGCCGCCTTCGGGTCATGGCCGAAGGCCCGCCGTCCCGCCGTTCCCGTGAACGCGATCATCCCGGCGGTCGACTCCGCCGACGCGGCAGGGCTCGCGCGGGATGCGGTGCTCCGGCGTCGGGTGCCGGACGATCAAGATCAAGGTCGGCGACGACGACCTCGCCGACGACGAGGCCCGCGTGGCCGCGGTCCGCGACGTGCTCGACACCGTCCTGGGCCGTGGCGTGGGGTCGATCAGGATCGACGCCAATGCGGGATGGGACCTGCCGCGGGCCACCGTCGCGATGCGCCGCCTCGGCGCGTACGGGCTGGAGTACGTCGAGCAGCCCTGCCGCACGCCCTGGAGCTGCTGGCCCTGCGCCGGGTGACCGATGTGCCGATCGCCGTCGACGAGATCCTGCGGACGGCCGCCGACCCCGGTGCGGTGCGGGTCGCCGAGTATCGCCGACATCGCGGTCGTGAAGCCGGCTCCGCTGGGGGGCGTCGCGGCGACGCTGCGGATCGCGGCGTCGCTCGACGTCCCCGTGGTGGTCAGCGGCTCGCTCGACTCGTCCGTCGGTCTGGCCGTCGCGCTCGCGGCAGCGGCCGCTTTCGACGACCTGCCGTACGCCTGCGGCTTCGGCACGGGCGCCCTCCTGCTGCACGACGTGGTCGACCATCCCCTGATCCCGGTCGACGGCGTGCTGGCCGTCGGCCGCGTGATGCCGGACCTGCCGGCGCTGCTCGCGGCGCGCGACCGGCTGCCCGACGATCGGGCGGCCTGGTGGCGCCGTCGCCTCGCGACTGCGTGGGCGGCGGGGTCGGATGGCCGCGTGGGCCGCCTGGTCGACGGCGCGAGGTGACGGCATGCCGCCCTGTCGGCCCGACGCCATGAAAGGCTGACCCGGTGAACCCCTCGACTGCCCAGGCGACCGTGATGGTCGACGAGTTCCTGCGCTGCGGCCTGACCGACGCCGTGCTGTCCCCTGGCTCGCGGTCCACGCCGCTGGCGCTGGCGCTCGCGGCCGCCGAGGCGCGCGGCGAGATGACGCTCCACGTCCGGCTCGACGAGCGCAGCGCCGGCTACCTCGCCGTCGGCATCGCGCGTGTCACGGGTGTGCCGCCCATCGTCGTCACGACGTCGGGGACGGCGGCGGTCAACCTGCACCCGGCCATCGTCGAGGCCGACCAGTCCGGCATCCCGATGATCGCCGTCACGGCGGACCGCCCGCCCCAGTTGCGCGGGGTGGGCGCCAACCAGACCATCGGTCAGGCGTCGGTTGTTCGGCGCCGACGTGCGCCTCGCCGTCGACATGGCGGTGGCGATCGACCAGCCGGGCGCGGTCCGGTACTGGCGGTCGACAGTGGCGCGCGTCGTGGCTGCGGCGACCGATGCCGTCCGCCCGGGACCGGTCCACCTCAACGTGGCGTTCGCCGAGCCGCTCGTGCCCGACGGCGACGACGACTGGGTCGAGAGCCTCGACGGTCGTCCCGACGGCCGGCCGTGGACCGCCGACGCCCGGCTGGTCGCCGGGATGAGCACGCCCCTCGACGACGTCCTCGACGCCCTCCTCGATGACCCGAAGGTCCCGGCGCGCGGCCTCGTCGTGCTCGGCGATCATGACGACCAGGAGTCGGTCGAGCTGGCCGACGAGCTGGCCGACGCCATGGGCTGGCCGGTGATCGCCGAGCCGAGCGGCAACGGGGCCGGCTGCACCACCGCGCTGTCGCACGGTCCCCTGCTGCTCGCCGATGCCGTCTTCGCCGACGCCCACGTGCCGGGCATCGTCGTCACCGTCGGCCGTGTCGGGCTCAACCGCTCGGTGCTGCGCATGATCGCCCGTGCGGGGCTGCACGTCGCCGTCGACTCCCGCCCCGAGTGGAGTGACCCCACCCGATCGGCCGACGTCGTGCTCTCCAGTGTCCCGCTGCCCCCCGGCGGGGCCGACTCGGACGAGTCCTGGCTGGAGTCCTGGCAGCGTGCCGACGTGCTCGCCGCAGCGGCCGTGGAGACGGCCCTGTTCGCCGCGGACGATTCCCTGACGGGGATGCACGTCGCGCGCATCACCGCGGGCGCCGTGCCCGACGGTGGCCTGCTGTTCATCGGAGCGTCGTGGTCGGTCCGGCACGTCGGCTCGTTCGCTGCCAACACCGTCCAGGACGCGGTCATCATGGGCAATCGCGGCACGTCGGGCATCGACGGCTGCGTGTCCAGCGCCTGGGGCGCGGCGGGCGCCCTGCAGCGCGCGGGCGGATCCGGGGCCCTGGCACTGATGGGGGACCAGACGTTCATCTACGACAGCAACGGCCTGCTGGCCCCGGCGGACGAGGAGCGGCCCGACCTCGTCATCGTCGTGTCCGACAACGACGGTGGCGGCATCTTCTCGTCACTGGAGCAGGGCGGCCCCGAGCACGCCGGGGCATTCGAGCGGGTCTTCGGCGTCCCGCTGGGCATCGATGTGGCGGCGCTGAGCCGGGACCTCGGCATCGAGGCAACCGTCGCCGCCACGGCGGCCGCCCTCGCGGCGGCCATCGACGAGGCACTCGGGCTGGGCGGCGTGCGCGTCGTGGTGGCCCGCACCTGCGAGCGGGAGCGTGAGGCGCAGATCCTCGTCAACGTGCAGCGGGCGGTGAGCGAGGCGCTGGGCTCGGCGTAGCGAGTCGTCGGCGAGGGGCCTGGTCGCAAGCGGTCGAGGGGTAGCGTGTCGGCCATGTCCGACGACCTGTCCAAGCGCGAGCGGGTCATCGCGGCCGCCGCCGAGGTCTACTCCGAGCGCAGTATCGCCATCGCCGGCCGACGCGACATCGCGAAGGCCGCCGACCTGCCGCTTCGCACGGTCAGCTCCGTCGGCCGGCACCGCATCGACCTGCTGCGCGAGGTGGTCCAGCGGCTCCCGTTCCCGCCGGTCGCGGAGCACATCGCCGCCCAGGCGCTCAATCCGGCGGAGCCCGCGCTCCAGTCGCTGCTGCGGGCGGCCCGCGACGTGCTCGGCGACCCGGGGGCGGCCTGGGACCCGCTCGAGGTGCAGGCCCTTGCCGTCGCACCGTACGACGAGCCGTTGCGCCGCGTCATCGAAGGCCGGCTCAACCAGCGCTGGGACGCCGCCGAGATCGTGGTCAAGCAGCTTCGTGGGTACGGGGCGGGCAACGCCGAGGAGCGCCAGGACATTGACGACCTGGACGAATCCGCAGCGCTGCACCTCATCGCGGTGGGCCTGGGCCTGGCGATGCTGGCACCGCTCTCGAATCGATGGAGCGATGCGAAGTCGTGGACGTCGCTGGCCGCCCGGCTGCTCGAGGCGCTCGCGGCCACCGATCCCCCCGAGGCGGGGGAGGCGAGCACGAGATGGCGGGCCCGCGTCTCCGTGGCGAGCACTGCTTCGGCAACCGCCCAGGTCCTGCGCGCGCTCTCCCTGCTCAGGGTCCATGTCGTCGCGCTGTCGACGGCTCCCCTCGCGGATCGCAAGCAGCTGGTCGACCTGATCCTGGCGTCGCCGGCCGAGGTCGATCGAGCCACGATCGTCCATGCGATCTCGTCGGTCGGCACTGACGTCATCGTGACCCGTGGGGTGGTGGACGATGCCTCCGACGTGGCCACGCGCGTGCTCCACCTGAGCGCCGCGCTCGCCAAGGATCCCGAGGCCGCGCCCAAGGCGGCCGCCGACCTGGTCCTCGCGGACTCCTGGGAGGTCACGACCGCCGCCGAGGGTGACGACGCCTCGGCCTTCGTGCTGCGACTGCAGTGGACGCCCGAGCGGCACGTCATCCTGCGTCGCGTGAAGGCGCCGTTCACGAGAACGGAGCAGCACCGGGCGTCCGCCCTGCTGGCCCTGGTGTCTGCGCTGGCCGAGGCCCGCGGCGAGGCGGGCGGCTTCGGATGGCGGGAGAACCTCGCCGACGGCCGAGCCGTCTCGATCCGGCTCGGGCGCCCCGAGGACGCTGAGGGCGTGGCCAGCATGCACGAGCGGGCGTCGGCGGCCTCCCGCTACCAGCGCTACTTCGCGCCGATGAGCGAGTGGCGCGAGGACAACCTGCACCGGATCACGGGCGGCCATCGGGGCGCGACGCTCGTCGTGACGGACGTGAACGACGTGGTGGTCGCCTTGGGCAACGTCTTCCCGAGCGGCCCTCAGGAGTCCGAGGCCGCGGAGATCGCCCTCATCGTCGAGGACCCATGGCAGGGCTGCGGGGTCGGGCGGCTGCTGACCGACCATCTCGTCGTCGTCGCCCGACGCATGGGCTTCTCCCAGTTGGTCGCCTACGTCCTCGCCGAGAACCGGGCCATGCTCGGCCTGCTCAGGAGCACCGGGCTGGAGTGGGTGCCGAAGCCCGACCACGACCTCGGCTCGGCGGTCGTCTGCCTGTCCGCCCGCCTGTAGCCATCCTCGGACGGGATGTCCGGGTCGCGTCATCGGGCGCCGCTGCGCTGGTACTTTCGCGGCATGAGGATCAGCTGTACGCCCGCGCAGCACGTCATCAGCGACACCCTCGAGGCCGACACGATCGTCATCGACATCCGGACGGGCGCCTACTACACCCTGACGCAGGATGCCGGACGACTGTGGGAGCAGGTCCGCGGGACGGGTGCCTGCGAGGTGGCCGAGGGCGGTCCCGAGGCCGACGTGCTGGCTGCGCTGGTCGCCGAGGGCCTCCTGACGAGCGACTGGATCCCGTCCGCCTCCGTCCCCGTCGCGGCGTTCACGCGGTACACCGACATGGAGGAGCTGCTCCTCGCGGATCCCATCCACGAGGTCGATCCCGACGGCTGGCCGGTGTTCAAGCGGCCCGATGCCTGAGGAGCCGCTGGCCGAGCAGTTCGCGGACTTCGTGGTCCTCGCCGATGGGCATCAGCGAGCGGGGTCGTGGCCGCTGCGAGCCTTCCGGGTCGCCGGCACCGATCTGCACGTCACGGCCCCCCACGCCGAATGGCTCGAGGCGTTCACCGAGCCCTTCGGCCACCTGGAGTGCGCGGTCGGGCCGGCCGGCACGGTGATCCACCTGCTGGTCCGCGGCGCACCACCCTCGCGGGCCGTCCCGTCGAGGTGGACGTGGCGCCGGGACCACTACGGGGATGAGCGGCACGACTTCCGCTACGACCGCTCTTGCGGCGTCCTCCAGGCGCAGGACAGGCGGGCCGGGACGGTCTTCCTCATGATGGACGGCTTCGACCCGCTGCGCTGGCGCCGGCCCGAGTTCTCCCGGCCCCTGCTGGAACGGCTGCTCTCCCGGCGCGGGCTCGTGAGCATCCACGGCGGCACGATCGGCGAGGACGGGCACTGCCTGCTGCTCTCCGCGAAGGGGGGCAGCGGCAAGTCCTCGCTGGTCGCGGGCGCGGTCGCGAGCGGACTCAGCACGCTGGGCGACGACTTCCTGTACCTGCGCCCGCCCGGCCACGGACGCCCTGAGCCCATGCTCTACTCGATGTACCGCACAGTGAAGCTGGCGCCATCGAGCCCGGCATGGGACGCCGACCTGCCGTGGGACGAGGTTCCCGGGACGACCACCGACGGCAAGCATGCCGGCCGTCTGGAGCGGATCAGGCCGGACTGCATGGCCTATCGGCAGGTGCCGCTGGCCATCGTCGTGCCGTCGGTCGGGACGTCCGTGCAGCTCGCGCAGATCGACGAGCGGGTGGTCCTGCAGGCGATCCTGCCGGCCTCCGTGGCGATGTCGTCCCACCGGTCGAGCGCGGTCCGCCTGATCGGCGGACTCGTGCGCGCGCTGCCGTGCTACGGCCTGACAGTGTCGTTCGACCCGCAGCGCGAGCTTGCCCTGGTCACCGACCTGCTCCGGCGGCTGGCCACGGCCGATGACGGCGGGCGCACATGAGGATCCTGCAGTGGGCCATGCCCTACCTGCCGGTCATGGGCGGCCGGGAGGTCTTCGTCCGGCGGCTGGCCACGACCCTGGCCGAGCGTGGCCACGAGGTCCTCGTGGTCGCCCCCGAGGTCGTCGACGCAACTGCCGCATACGCGCTTGCCGATGACGCCCGGGCCCCTTTCGAGGTGGTCCGGATCCCGGTGCGCGGCGCGTTCGAGGGGCAGGACGCGGACGAGCTCGGCATCGCGCGGGCAGGGCTTGCGCAGGCGCTGGCAGCCTTCACGCCCGACGTCTGCCACGCGCATGCGATTGCGCCCGACCTGTTCGTCTGGCGGGAGGCCGCGCGCAACCTCCCGTCGCCGGTGCCGCTCATCCTGACCGATCATGGGGTCGTCGCCGCCACGGGCGTCGGATCACTGGCCGTCACGCGGCTGGCGGCTGCCACGGCGGATGTCCTCGTCGCGGTCTCGGACAGCGCCGCGTCCGGACTGGCGCGCGCCCTTCCATCCCTGGGGGATCGGATCACCCTGATCCGCAATGGAGTGCCCCTGCCTTCCCGCACCACGGCCGCGGATCCGCAGTCGCGGCAGGTGATGGCCTACGGCCGGCTCTCGTCGGAGAAGGGATTCGCCACGCTGCTGGTCGCGTGGTCGGTCCTCGTCCGGGACGACCCCTCGCTGCGGCTGGTGCTGGCCGGCGACGGCCGCGAGCGGCAGGGGCTGGGCAGGCTCGTCGAGCACCTGGGCATCGGCGAATCGGTGGCCTTCGCGGGATGGGTGGGGGAGCAGCAGGTGCAGCAGTACCTGGCGGGCAGCATCCTGGTCGTCGTGCCCTCCCTCTGGGCCGAGCCCTTCGGCCTCGTGGCCGCCGAGGCCGCGGCGGCGGGCAGGGCAGTGATCGCCTCCCGCGCGGGCGCCCTTCCCGAGATCGTCTCGGACGGCACGACCGGGCGCCTGTTCGACGCGGGGGACATCCTCGGGCTGATCTCGGTGCTGAAGGATGCGCTGTCCGACCCGGACGGGACGGCTCGCATGGGGCTGGCCGCCCGAGCCCGTGCCGTCGAGCACTTCGGCTGGGAGGCCTGCGTGACGGCGCACGAGGCCGTGTACCGACGCGTTGCGGGGGTGTGAGCCGATGAGCGGGGTCTGCGTGGTGATCACTCCCGGCGACTTCGACGGGCATCTGCATTTCCTGGCGCGTCCGGCCGCGGACACGGGCGGCGGGCCGGCGGTTCGGCTCGGCCTGCTCGCGCCGCTCCACCGGGCCGGCTCGCCCTCTTCCCGTTCGAGGTCTCGTCGTGCGTCGCGAGCGGTGACGACCGGGACCGGCTCCTCGAGGTCGTGGCGGCGAATGCGGTCGCGGGCCTGCGCACGCTGCTGGTCCTGTCGCACGACCACTCCCGTCCACTGGCTCTCGGCCAGCCGGACAGCATGATCCTGCGCACGTCGATGGTCGCGTCGCAGCGGTACGCGTGCGAGTACGCGATGCCGGTCGTCGTGCCCGACCCGCTCGACGGGGCCGAGATCGATCCGCGGCCGTGGCGGGACCGACCGACCGTGGGCTTCATGGGGCAGGTGAGCCTGCCCGGCCTGCACGCCACGCTGCGGGCGCCGACACCGGCCAACGTGGCCTCGGCGGGATTCGAGAAGGTCGCCCCGGGTGCGGATCGGGTGCTGCCGTCACCGGTCGACATCGGCGGGCTCCTGCGCCGCCGCGCGCTGCGTGCCATCGCCGCCTCGACGGTCGTGCAGCCGGCCATCGTCGTCCGGGACCGCTACTTCGGGGCGCACGACGAGCAGGAGCGCGCGCGGATGCGGCGGGAGTACCTCGATCACCTGCTGGCGAGCGACTACGTGCTCTGCGTGCGGGGGGCCGGCAACTTCTCGATCCGGCTGTTCGAGACGCTGGCGGCGGGCCGGATCCCTGTCATCCTGGACACCGAGCTCGTGCTGCCGTGCGCGGACGCGATCGACTGGCACGACGTCGGAGTCTGGGTGCCGCTCCCCGAGCTGGATGCCATCGACGAGCGGATCATCGCCGCGCACCGCGAGTGGGGTCCCACAGGCTTCGAGGCGCGCCAGCGTGCCGCGCGGGCGGCATACCTGAGCCTTCTGTCCGCCGACGGCTTCGCCCGGTACGTTGGCCGCGTGATCAGGGCCGAGCTCGCAGGGCAGGACGGGCTGCGTGCCCAGGCCTGAGGGCTGCGTCGCCGTCGTGATCCCGTGCTTCAACGGGGCGCGCTGGGTGCTCGACGCGGTCGCCAGCGCGCGGGAGCAGGGTGACGTCGTCGGCGAGCTCGTCGTCGTCGACAACGGGTCGTCCGACGGCACCGTCGAGCTGCTCGCGCGCCATGCGGTCCCGACGATCGCCGAGGCCGTGCGCGGCGGCGGCGCGGCGAGGCGAAGGGGGTTCGAGGCGACGCGGGCTCCGTACGTGATCTTCCTCGATCATGACGACCTGCTCCTGGAGGGGGCCGCGTCCGCCCTGGCCGAGGCCATGGCCGGTGCGGACAGCGACATCGTCCACGGCTCGCTGGAGAACCGCCTTGCCGGAGCGGCGGCGGATGCGGGACCTCTCGGGTTCCGTCACCTCGGGGAGGTCACGTCCGCGCCGCTGCCGTCATGCTCGATCGTCAGGCGGACGGCATTCGAGTCCGTCGGCCCGTTCGACGACGACAACTACAGCTGGCCACGCTGGATCATGCGTGCCCAGGACGTCGGCGCGCGGATCGGACGGCTGGACCGCAGGGTGTGCATCCGCCGCATCCACGGCGAGAACGTGTCGATTCGAGAGGACAGCTACGGCGAGTACTTCACGATGATCAGGGCGAGGCTGGCGAGGCGGGCCCGGCCGTCGTGACCAGGCGTGACCCGCCATGGGTGCCGGAGCCGAGGCAGCTGGCCCTGCTGCGCGCCTGCCTGGCGCCGGATGACACGCTCGAGCGGCGCCTGCGCGAGTGGGAGTCGCTCGTGCTGCTCGATGACGTCGACGCGGGCTCGTACCGGCTGCTGCCGTTCCTGTACCGCCGGGTGAGCCGACTCGGGCTCGCGGCGCGAGACCATGGCCGGCTGAAGGGCGTGTACGCGCGGCACTGGTACCTCTACCACCGAGACGTCGCGGGCTCCCTGCCGATCCTCGCCGGCCTCCAGGCCGAGGGGCTGACCTTCCTGCTGCTCAAGGGAGTGGCCCTGCAGACGCTGGTCTACGGCGGCGATCCGCCCACCCGGCCGGGGGACGACGTCGACATCCTCGTGGCCCCGGACGACGCGCGCGCGTTCGCCGGCGCACTGGTCTCGGCAGGCCTGCGGCCGTCGCCGGACGCTCCCTTCGACTACGTGCTGTCCACCTATCGCTCGTTCGGCTTCAGCGGCCCGGCCGGGACCATCGACCTGAACTGGCGGCTGCACGACTACTGCGCCGACCCCGGGCTCGAGGCGAGGCTGGTCGGCACCGGCATTGGCGTCGTTGTGCGGGGCCGGGAGTTCCGGACGGCGCGGCCCGTCTACCACCTCCTGCACGCCCTGGTCCACGGCTCCGGCTGGAACGAGGTGCCGGGGATCCGGTGGGTGCTCGACGCGGGCCTGCTCGCGCGGGACCTCGACGACCACGAGTGGGCGGTCCTGTGCCGCGAGGTTGCTGCTGCGGCTGGTG
>CAVZPI010000039.1:0-26288 GCA_963777085.1 uncultured Actinomycetes bacterium
CTTCCTGGCGTTCTCGACAGGCAATGCCGGCGCGCTGGACAGCGGCTTCCCGACCGAGCCGGCATCGCAGGCGGGCCTGCGCACGATGCGCCTGGTCCCGTGGAATCGCATGGACGCGTTCTACGCCGCGACGGTGCACTGCGTGGAGGAGGCCGTCCTCAACGCGCTGGTGTGCAACCAGACGATGGTCGGCAGGTCCGGCCATGCCAGCTACGCCCTCCCGCACGATCTCGTCCGGGAGAGGCTGCACCGCTCCTGATGACCGTCCTTGCCGGCGGACGTTGCCTGTCCGACCGGCCGAGTTGATGCGCCTTCGATGCACATGGAATCTTGACGGTTTCGAAGGCAGGACCTCACGATTCGGCGGGGGAGTATGGGTACCGGAGTCGCTAGTAGTCACGGGTCAGGCGATCGGGAGTTCGGCGATGATGGACTGGTATGGCGGTGGCGTCAATGGCGCAGTGCCGTTCATGTGGATGGGGATGGGCCTGTTCTGGATCATCCTGATCGGCCTGGTCGTCTACCTGGTCGCCCGTCTCCTCCCGGGGAGCGGTGCGGCGAGCCGGCCCGTGGTCGCACCCGGGCCGGGGGCCGCGGAATCCGCCGAGCAGATCCTTGACCGATTGTTCGCCGCGGGCGAGATCGACGAGCAGACCTACCGTGCGCGCCGTGGCGCGCTGAGCGAGATGAGGAAGCAGTCATGAGAGCAACACGACGCGTCTACGCGCTCGCCCTGGGCGCCACCGGACTGGTTCTCGTCGGCTCCATGGCCGGTGCGGCGGCCTATGCCGCGAGCAGCGGAGCCGCCGGGGCTACCGGCAACTCCTGGGGTCCGGGCTGGGGCAGCGGCCCCGGCGGGATGATGGGCGGCTGGGGCTCGGCGGACTCCGGTGACGCGCCCGAGGTGACCCTGGACAAGGCGAAGGAGCTGGCGGACCAGTGGGTCGCGAAGAACCAGCCCGGCGCGACAGCCGATGCCGGCTTCGCGATGCCGATGGGCTACGTGTTCACGGTGAGCAGGGACGGCGCGGTCGTGGCAAGGATCGTGGTCAACGACGACACCGGCACGGTCCTCGCCGGCCGTGCGGGCCGCGCGGGCGCAGGAGGCGGAGGCATGATGGGGCAGGGCTGGACCGGCAGTGGTGGCGGGATGATGGGCGGCTTCGTCGTCACCCCGGGCGGCACCTGAGAATGGCGGGCGCTTCGGGATCCGCTACGGCCGCCTGGGCGTCCTCGTCGTCGAGGACGAGGACGCGATCAGGCGGGTCGTCGTCGGCTACCTGGAGCAGGAGGGCTATCAGGTGTTCGAGGCTGCCGACGGCCTCAGCGCCGTCAAGGCCGCCCGAGCCGAGCACCCCGACGTCATCGTCCTGGACCTGGGACTCCCGGGCTGGACGGCATCGAGGTGTGCTGGCAGGTCCGCGTGTTCACCGACGCCTACGTCATCATGCTCACCGCCCGCACCGACGAGATCGACACGCTGATCGGCCTGTCCGTGGGCGCGGACGACTACCTGGCCAAGCCGTTCAGCGCGCGCGAGCTGATGGCCGGATCAAGGTCATGCTCCGGCGTCCGCGGTCGGTGCCGCGCTCCGGGACCGAGCGCGCCCGCGTGTTCGGCGACCTGCGGATCGACCCGGAGTCCCGGGAGGTCACCCTCTCCGAGAAGCCGATCGACCTCACCCGGACCGAGTTCGACATCCTGGACGTCCTCAGTGCCGCGCCTCGCCGCGTGCGCTCGCGCGCGCACCTCGTCGAGGAGGTCTGGGGACGGGGCTGGGTGGGTGACGACCACGTCGTCGACGTCCATGTGGCGCACATCCGCGCCAAGCTCGGCGAGGACACGGCCGCGCCCAGGTACCTGCTCACCGTGCGCGGTGTCGGCTTCCGAATGGGGGCGGGGTGACGTCCATGTCCGATGGCAGGGGCCCCCGGCTATCGACCCGCATCCTGGCAGCGATGGTGCTGGTAGTCCTCGCCGGCGCCGGGACCCTGCTCGTGGTGTTCCTACTCGTGGCACCCGCCGTCTTCTACGGCCACCTGGCCCAGGCCGGCGTGACCGCAGACGACGTGCTGTCCAGGCACGTGGACGAGGGCTTCGCCACGGCGATCCTCGTGTCGACGCTCGTCGGCGTCGTCATCGCCTCAGCCGTCGCGGCGACCATGGCCACTCTGGTCTCGCGCCGCATCAGCCGTCCTGTCGCGATCGCCGCCGCGACGACGACGCAGCTGGCGAGCGGGGACTACTCCGCGCGCGTCCCGTCCCCGCGAATGGGACCCGAGCTCGACGATCTCGCCGACGCGGTCAACGCGCTGGCCGAACGGCTCGAGGCGAGCGAGCGCACGCGAATCCGACTGATGTCCGATCTCGCTCACGAGTTGCGCACCCCGCTCGCCGCCATCGACGCCACGGTCGAGGCCGTTGCCGACGGCGTTCTTCCAGCCGATGAGAAGACGCTCTCCGCTCTCACGGACAACGCGCAACGGCTGTCGCGGCTGATCGAGGACCTGGCCTCGGTGTCCCGGGCCGACGAGCGGGCCTTCCGCATCGATCTCGAAGGTGCGGACCTGGCCGACGTGGCTCGCAAGGCGATCGCCAGCGCCGGAGCGCGCTTTGCCGCTGCGGGCGTCGCCCTGGCCGGCCCGGAGGGGCCGGGGCCCCGGGTCGTGCTCGATCCGGATCGTATGGGTGAGGTGCTCGGCCAGCTTCTCGACAACGCCCTGCGCGCAAGTCGAGGCGAGGGTCGGGTGACCGTGACGACCGCGGTTCAGGGGACCACGGCGGTACTGTGCGTCACGGACTGCGGAGTGGGTCTCGCGCCGGCTGACTGCGAGCTGGTCTTCCAGCGGTTCTACCGGGTGGGTTCGTCGCGCCCGTCCGAGACCGGGAGCGGGATCGGTCTCGCGATTGCCCGCAGCCTCGTCGAGGCGCAGGGCGGCTCGCTCACGGCGTCGAGCGACGGCCCCGGCACCGGAGCCACGCTGACGGTTCGGCTTCCGCTGTCACGCTGATCCGCGGCGAGCCACCGGTCAGGTGGTGGACCAGGACGTGAAGCGGCGCAGGCGCAGGCTGTTGGAGACGACGAACACGGAGCTGAAGGCCATGGCGGCGCCGGCGATGAGGGGGTTGAGGAATCCGAGGGCAGCCAGCGGAAGGGCGGCGACGTTGTAGGCGAAGGCCCAGAACAGGTTGCCCTTGATGGTGCGCAGGGTGGATCGGGAGAGCCGGATCGCGTCGCCGGCGGTGCGCAGGTCACCGCGGACGAGGGTGAGGTCGGAGGCCTCGATGGCGACGTCGGTGCCGGTGCCCATCGCCAGTCCGAGGTCGGCGGCGGCCAGCGCGGCGGCGTCGTTGACGCCGTCGCCGACCATGGCGACGACGCGGCCCTCGGACTGGAGTCGCTTCACGACGGCGACCTTGTCGGCCGGGAGCACCTCGGCGATGACCTCGTCGATCCCGACCTCGGCGGCGACGGCGCGGGCAGCCCTCTGGTTGTCGCCGGTGAGCAGCACGGGCCGCAGGCCCAGGCTCCTCAGCTCCCGGATCGCCTCGGCGGACGTGGGCTTGATGGTGTCGGAGACCACCAGGGCGCCGCGGATGGCGCCGTCCCATGCGGTGAGCACGACGGTGCGCCCGTCGAGTTCGGCGTCGATCACATGGGTGGCGAGGGTGTGGGGCACGGTGAGGGCGAACTCGCTGGCCAGCCAGGACGACCGGCCTGCCATGACGGCGTGGCCGTCGACGAGGCCTTGGACGCCCATGCCCTGGACGTTCGCGAATCCGGACACGGGTGCGAGTGGCCCGGCGTCGCGCGCGGCACTGGCGATGGCTGCGGCGATGGGGTGCTCGGAGGCGTCCTCGAGGGCACCGGCGAGGGCGAGGATCTCGGCGGGATCCTGACCGGCCGCGGGGAGCACGGCGTGCAGGCTCATCCGGCCGGAGGTGACGGTGCCGGTCTTGTCGAGCACGATGGTGTCGACGGTGCGGGTGGACTCCAGGATCTGGGGGCCCTTGATGAGGATGCCGAGCTGGGCGCCGCGTCCGGTGCCGACCAGCAGTGCGGTCGGCGTGGCCAGTCCCAGGGCGCAGGGGCAGGCGATGATGAGGACGGCGACGGCGGCGGTGAAGGCCTCCTGCGCGGGGTGCCCGGTGACGAGCCAGCCGAGCAGGGTGGCCAGCGGACAGCAGCATCACGATGGGCACGAAGATGGCCGAGACGCGGTCGGCGAGGCGCTGGACGGGGGCCTTGCCGTTCTGGGCGTCCTCGACGAGGCGGGCCATCTGGGCGAGCTGGGTGTCTGCGCCGACCCGGGTGGCGCGCACGATGAGCCGGCCGCCGACGTTGGTGGTGGCACCGACCACCGGGTCGCTGGGCCCGACCTCGACGGGGACGGGCTCACCGGTGAGCATGGAGGCGTCGATCGCGGAGGTGCCCTCGACGATGACGCCGTCGGTGGCGATCTTCTCGCCGGGACGGGCGATGAACAGGTCGCCGACGAGCAGCTGGCCGACGGGGATGCGGGCCTCCGCGCGGGCCGCTCCTTCGCCGCGCAGGACGGCGACGTCCTTGGCGCCCATGTTCAGCAGCGCACGCAGGGCGGCACCGGACTGCCTCTTGGCCCTGGCCTCGAAGTAGCGTCCGGCCAGGATGAAGCAGGTGACCGCGGCGGCGACCTCCAGGTAGAGGGCGTCGCCGCTGTCTGCGGACGGCAGCAGGCTGAACGGCATCCTCATGCCGGTCATCCCGGCGGTGCCGAAGAACAGCGCCCACAGCGACCACAGGTACGCCGCGGACACGCCGACGGAGATGAGGGTGTCCATCGTCGCGGCACCATGCTTGGCGTTCGCCCAGGCAGCCTGGTGGAACGGCAGTGCACCCCACACCACGACCGGAGACGCGAGCGTCAGCGAGAGCCACTGCCAGTTGTCGAACTGCAGGGCCGGGATCATCGCCATCAGCAGGACCGGCAGCGTGAGAACCACGCAGATGATCAGGCGCTGCCTGAGCTCGGCGGCCTCGTCGTGGACCATCGGGGCTGTGGATCCGGCGTCGTCGTCCACGACGGGCGGCGCGGGCAGGAGCGCGGTGTAGCCGGTCGCCTCGACGGTGGCGACGAGGTCGGCAGGGGAGACGGTGCCGGGGAAGGTCACCTTCGCCTTCTCCGTCGCGTAGTTCACCGTCGCGGTGACACCGTCGAGCCTGTTGAGCTTCTTCTCGATGCGCATCGCGCACGACGAGCACGTCATCCCGCCGATCGAGAGCTCGATCGACGTCGTGCCGGCTTCTCCAGCGGTGGTGGTGCTCAAGACGGGTCCTTAGGGTCGTGTACCTGATCAGTGTGCGCGTCAGCCGGAAACGGTGCTGCTGCTGGGTGCCGGAGAGGCTTTGGCGGTCGGCGGGTCGACGACGATGAGGTTGCCGGAGTACATGCCCATGACGCAGGTGAACGGGATGACGCCGGCAGGCAGTGTCGAGAGGTCGACGGTGTTGACGCCCTGGGTGAGGTTGATCTGCTGGCCGAGGTCGGGCACCCGCAGGAAGGCGCTGCAGTCGTACGGCGAGGTCGCGTCGATGACCCACGTGGTGGGCATCCCCGAGTAGAGAACCGTGTCCGACGGCTCGTAGCCGCGCGGGGTCTGGGTCATCCTCACGGTCTGGACGCCGCCGCTGATGGTGACGTTGCCGGAGGCCTGCTGGCTCGCGACCGCGGAGCCGGCAGCAGCGGCCGGGGACGAGGCCCTGACCACGCCGAGGAGGTTCATGGCGCCGGAGAGGTTGAGCAGGGCGAAGGCGAGGACGACGACGCCGACGACGCGAAGGACGGTGTCGCGGCTCCTGCCGGTGGCGACCTCGGGTACGGAGGCCAGAGCCAGCAGGCCCGGGGTCGTGCCGACTGCGAACGTGGCCATGACCAGGCCGGCGGTGAGCGGGTTGGCGGTGGAGATGGCGTAGATCTGGACCGCCTGGGTGAATCCGCAGGGCAGGAAGAAGGTCGCTGCGCCGACGATCGCTGTGCGGATGTCGCTGTAGGAGCCCTCGGCGGCGGTGTCGATGCCGAGGGTCCGTGACAGGCCTGCGGGCAGCTTCGGTGACCATGCGGCCATGCGAGGGGAGAGGCCGGTCAGGCGCACGCCGAGCAGGAACATCACGGCGGCGACCGCGAGGACGAGGATGGCCATCAGGCGGGTGGGCAGGCTCAGGCTCGAGCCGATCAGCCCGAGGATGGCGCCCAGGACGCCGAAGCCGACGATACGGCCGACGTTGAAGGCGATGTGCGGGCGCATGCGGTGTGCGAACGACGGCATCGTGGTGCCGGCGGCCGCGAGCTTCGCCGCGTGCGAGGCGGAGATGCCCAGGACCAGGCCGCCGACCATGGCCATGCAGGTGGACACGCCCGCGGTGAGGCCGAGGGTCAGGGCGACCAGGAGGCCGCCACGCGACGGGTCCGTCATCCCGGAGAACGTGCTGGAGATCCCGGAGGCGGTCAGGACGAACGCGATCCAGCCGATCGCCAGCACCGTGATGACGACCGTCTTCCAGACGGACACGTCCTTGGTGAGCCAGCGTGGCGCGGAGGGCTCGTAGCCGGCGGAGCGGATGGCAGAGTCGATGCTGTCGCGTGCCGGGAGTCGCGTGCCCGAGATGACGGCGATGCCCCGCGTCGAGGAGACCTCAGCCGCGTCCACTCCGGGGAGCTTGAGCAGGGCCTTGGTGACTCGTCGCTCGCAGGCCGTGCACGTCATGCCCGTGATGGGGATCGTGCTCGTCTGCTCGGTGCCAGACTCGACCGGGACGGTCATGGGTCCTCCTGCTGCTCATGCGCGTGCCCACAGTGTCGAGCCCGCAGGATATGCATACGAACCCGCTTGGATGAAGGTTCAATGAAGGGTGCCGCCCAGCTGCCTCGGCCTGTCCTCGGCCGGGACCTTGGTCGCCCGGATCGGGCGACGAATGGCCTCGCGGCCTGCTCCGCCGGCACGTCGACGACCCAACCGACCTCCGCCGCGTCGGCGAGTTCGACGGTCACGTCAGCCTCGGCGGCGATGACGACCCAGCCGCCCGGCGGGAGGGTCTCGGACAGCTGTCGCACGCGAGCTCGGCGTAGGCCATCCCCTCTGGGGGACGAGCAGGGCGGACAGGACCAGGCCCCGCGATGATGTCCTTGGCCAGCCATCGTCGTTGGTATCCGCGCAGGGTCGTCGTGCGGGGAGCCCATTGCGTGATGGCGGCGGCGTTCATCCGCTCTCGCCGTCGGCCGTGGGTGGTCGGCCCAGCGCGATGGCGACGAGCGCGCCTGCGCTGACGGCCCGCGCGCGACGCCTCTCCGCAATGGCCAGGTTCTCCGGTGGCACGAGGATGCGCAGGCCGGCCGGATGGCTGCGGAACTCCAGCGGGGTGGGCAGGTCGAGGCTCTCGCCGTCGACTCCGGCGAAGGCCCGTCCGCTGCGGGAGCGCACCTCGAAGGCGGTGGCCTCGAACTGGTGGAGGTTCGGGTCGCGCGTGCCGCGTCCGATCGTCGCCCTCGCGACGAGCCTGCCCGCCTCGGCGCCCGACTCCGCCGTGACGGCGAAGACCCCGAGCCGACCGGTGTCCATGGCGCGGCGCTGGGAGATGTCCAACGACGGGCCCAGCACGTACGGGTTGTTGGAGACGAGGATCAGGAAGGCGCCGTCGACGGCGGTGCCGTCCGGCGTGGTGAACTGCAGGTCGAAGGGCTCGGCCTGGCGGCCCAGCATCTCGGGGAGCCGCGCCATCGAGGTCTCGATCTTGGCGCCGCGGTAGCGCTCCTCCTGGACGATCGTGGCGTAGATCCCCAGCGACACGTTGTTGACGAAGAGCCGGTCGCCGACCGTTGCGTAGTCGACGCGCCGCTCCACGCCCTCACGCAGGGCGACCATGCCCTTGCGCGGGTCCTCCTTGTCGAACCCGAGGTCGAGGGCGAAGTGGTTGCGGGTGCCCGCGCTGATGCACACGAACGGCAGGCCGCTCTCGATGGCGATGGAGGCCACCAGTGCCTGGGACCCGTCGCCGCCGGCCATGCCGAGGCAGTCGGCCCCGCGGGCGACGGCGTCACGCGCGAGCTGGGCGAGATCCAGCCCGGGCTCGAGCAGCACGACGTCGACACCGAGGTCCCCTGCCATCGCGATCAGGCCGAACCTGTCGACCTTGCCGGCGCCGGACTTGGGGTTGCAGATCAGCACGGGGTGCTGTGGTCGGACCAGTCCCGACCGTGCCCGGTCGAGTTCGTGCAGGTCGCGGACCAGCGCGGCGCGGGCGGTTGAGACCATCACGGCCAGCAGGACCAGCAGCAGGATCAGTCTTCGGAAGTCGCCGTCCCCGTCCGAGAGGGCCCTGACCAGGGAGGCGACGATGATCGCGATGCCGATGGCGAGGCCGGCGACCCCGAGCAGTCGCCGCGGACCGGCCTCGGTGACCAGCCACCAGCCTCCGGCGACCGAGATGACGAGACCGGCCAGGCCTCCGACGAGGAGGACCGGATCGCGCACCAGTGCCGTGGCCAGCAGGACGACGAGGCCGACCAGCGACACCAGGGAGATGACGGCCAGCGTGCGCCGACGCAGGGACGGCGGCGCGGGCGACGGCAGCGGTGCGTTCACGGTGGATCCCTCTATCGTGTTCTCCGCATCCTCCCGCTCCCGCGGGTGCATGGCGCGGTAGCCGCCCGATCCGCCTTCGCGGATCCGTGCGTGCAGGGACAGCCCAACTGCCCGCAGCGAGCGCGAGCGTTCGATACGTTGACCCCCATGACGCCGGCTAGGCGAGGGATCGCATGAAGAAGTGGTGGCCGCTGGTGGCGCTGGCGGCGGCGCAGTTCGTGATGGTGCTCGACCAGTCGGTCATGAACGTGTCGATCAGCACGCTGGTCGACGACTTCGACACGACGGTGACGACGATCCAGGCCGTGATCACGCTCTACTGCCTGACGATGGCGATGTTCATGCTCACGGGCGGCAAGATCGGCGACATCATCGGTCGCCGGCGTGCGTTCACCGTGGGCCTGGTCGTCTACGGGTGCGGGTCACTGGTCACGGCGCTGGCTCCCACGGTGGCGGTGCTCGCCCTGGGCTGGTCGATCCTCGAGGGCCTTGGCGCGGCGCTGGTGATGCCCGCGCTGGTGGCGCTGATCGCCGGTAACTACCGGGGCAAGGACCGCAACGTCGCCTACGCCGTCATCGGCGGCGTCGCAGGCGCGGGCATCGCGATCGGCCCGATCCTGGGCGGCTGGGCCACGACCCAGCTGTCCTGGCGGATCGTGTTCGTCGGCGAGGTCGTCCTCGTCCTGCTCATCCTGGCGATGACCCGGTTGATCGGCGACGCGGCAAGGCCGGGCGCGAAGCCCCGCCTCGACATCGTCGGCACGGTGCTGTCCGCGAGCGGCCTGGGGCTCATGGTGCTCGGGGTCCTGCAGTCCAGCACCTGGGGCTGGGTCCAGCCGCTGGACTCCCCGGTGGAGCCCTTCGGCTTCTCGTTGACGCTCTTCGTGATCGCGCTCGGCGCCGTACTGCTGTGGGGGTTCGTGTCCTGGCAGCGGCACCGCGAGACGATCGGCAGCGATCCCCTGGTGCACCTGAACCTGCTGCGCATCCCGCCGCTGCGCTCCGGACTGATCGGCCTGCTGAGCCAGAACCTCATCCTCATGGGCGTCTTCTTCACCGTCCCGCTGTACCTGCAGCTGGTGCTCGGATTCGACGCGCTGGAGACGGGCGTGAAGATGCTTCCTGTCTCGATCGCGATGTTCGTCGCCTCGGCCGTCGGGGCGCGCCTGGCGCTTCGGTACTCGATCCGCGGGGTCGTGCGCGCGGGCCTGTGGATCGCCCTGGCGTCGGTACTCCTCCTGCTCGCCACGATCCAGCCGGACCTGGCCGAGACCGCCTTCGCGGTGTCGATGGCCGGACTGGGAATCGGCATGGGCCTGCTGGCCTCGCAGCTGGGCAAGGTCGTGCAGGCCTCGGTCGACGCATCCGGGCGCGGAGAGGCTGGCGGACTGCAATTCACCGGGCAGCAGCTGGGGTCGTCGCTGGGGGTGGCCCTCATCGGGGCGGTCGTGCTCTCGGGCCTGACCAGCAACTTCATCACGAACATCTCCTCCGACGAGCGCATCGGCGCCGAGGTCTCCGCGCAGGTGAGCACGGCGGCCGGGTCCGGTGTCGACTTCGTCTCCTCTGAGCAGATCGCTGCCGCGGCGCAGGAAGCCGGCCTCGACGAGACCACGACCACCGCCCTCGTCGACGACTACGAGGCCGCGCAGCTGCGCGCCCTGAAGGCCGGCCTGCTCGGCGCGGCCCTCCTGGCCCTGCTCTCCCTGCCCTTCACGAGGGAGCTTCCCCACGACGGCGAGCCCACCGAGACAGTGGGCGCGGACCGGGAGATCGACGCCTGAGGGCATCCGCTCGGGGTGACGACGCCCGGCTCGGCACAGGCGAGCCCGACTCCCCCGAGTGAACCTGGGAATTCGGCGCGGTCGACCGCAGGCGGCCAGCGACCGGCTGGCCGAGAACGGCGCGCGGGCTCAGGCCCGTTCGAGCGCGGGCTCGGCGCGCTGCACGCCCCGCAGGCGAAGCGAGGCCTCCATGCCGAAGACCGCGATATTCGCGGTCATGCCGAACGCCGAGGCGACGGCCACCGGCAGGTCGGTGGCCAGCAGGGCGTAGGCGAGCCAGCAGCTGCTCGAGGCGAGCTTGACGGACCACGTGGTGAGGGACAGGCCGGACTCGCCGCCGGAGCGCCAGTTGGCGAAGGACTCGACCAGCTGTGGCCACGCGGACACCAGCCCGATGGCGAAGGCCACGTAGCCGATCGTCTGCGCCGGCAGGACGACGGCCAGCGCGAGGATGGCCGCTGCGGACGTGCCCAGGGACAGCGCGCGCCGTGACCGGGACCAAGGGCTCGGGACCAGCAGCACGACGGCAACGGCGCCCGTGATGAGAAGGATGTTGCCAGGGATCTGCGGCATCGTGGCGGTGCGCACCCCGTACCCGAGCCACGCGAGACAGGCGACCGCCGTCAGGCCCCAGGACAGGGCCGAGACGCCCGGCAGGCTGGGGTGCCGCATGGTCCGGCTCAGCTGCGGCAGAACCATGGCGACGCCCAGCGTGGCGCCCAGGTACGCCAGTGGCAGGACGAAGGAGTGCACATTCACGAAGATCTCGATTCGGCTTCTTTATGGATACAGACTATAACGATACAGGTACGGTTTGTCAGGCTCCGCGGGGGGTCCCGAGGTTGGAGGAGCCGTGTCGCAGGGTCGCCCGACGCTCGACACCGTGGCCGAGGCGGCCGGAGTCTCGCGCATGACGGTCTCGAACGCGTACAACCGGCCCGACCAGATGTCGGAGGCGACGCGGGAGCGGGTGCTCGCGGCCGCGCGCGCCCTGGGCTACCCGGGGCCCGACCCTGCCGGCCGCTCCCTGCGTCGCCGGCAGGCCGGCGCCGTGGGCGTGCTGCTCAGCGAGGGGCTCGCCTACGCCTTCACCGATCCCGGGCTGGTGGAGTTCATGCGGGGCGTCTCGAGTGAACTGGGTGCGGCCGGCAAGGCGATGCTGCTCGTGCCCGGAGAGGTCGATCTCGACGGCGCGCTCGTGCGCAGCGCGATCGTCGATGCCTTCATCCTGTGTGCCGTGGACCAGGCAGACCCGGAGGTGGCGGCCGTGCAGGCCCGCCTGCTCCCCCTGGTCACGGCGGGCAGTCCCCGCCTCCCCGGCGTCCCGTTCGTCGGGATCGACAACCGGGCAGGTGGCTCGCAACTGGCGAGGCACCTCCTGGCGCTCGGCCACACGCGCTTCGGGATCGTCACGCGACCCAGCCGCAAGGGCACGGCCGTCACGGGGTCGCAGCGAGGGGCCCCCAGAGTGGGTATCCGGCACCGTGTGGAGGGATTCCTCCAGGAGGTCACGGACGCCGGTCTGGACGCTTCAGCAGTGGACGTCGTTATCGCCGACGAGAACACGCCCGAGGCAGGCAGCCGGGCTGCGCTCCCGCTCCTGACCGGCCCGGCCGGGTCGGCTCCCACGGCGATCTTCGCGGTGACCGACGTCCTCGCCCTCGGCGTGCTCGCGGCCGCCGCGTCGGCCGGCCGACCGGTGCCGCAAGGCCTCTCGGTCGTCGGGTTCGACGACATCCTCGAGGCCGGCCGCAGCATGCCACCCCTGACCACCGTCGCCCAGTCCCTGTTCGAGCAGGGGGTGCAGGCCGCGCGGTTGGCCCTGGCATTGATCGCCGGCGAGCAGGTGCGCTCGCCGAGGATCAGTGCCGAGATCGTGATCCGCGAGAGCACGTCCGTGCCCGCAGCGGTCCGGCACCCATAGCGCGCGGAGAGTTCGCATGCTCTTCCCCGGTCGTTACGCCAGCGGCGATCGCGGTGGCACCTGCTCAGGTCACGCTGCGGGCATGGCATCGAAGCGAGTCGAGTACATGGCCGACTGGGCCGACCCCTCTGAGGATCGAAGCGGGCAGCGACACGTTGCGCTTGTCGCCCATGACCACATGAAGGCGGATCTGGCGGATTGGGCGTTCCACAATCGCGCCCTGCTCGCCCTGCACCGCATCTACGCCACGGGCACCACGGGCCGGATCCTGCGCGAGCGCCTTGGCATTCCCGTGCACGCCTTCCTCAGCGGTCCGCTCGGAGGCGATCAGCAGATCGGGGCGGGCATCGCGGAGGGTCGGATCGACGCGCTCATCTTCTTCTGGGACCCGCTCGAGCCCCAGCCGCACGACACCGATGTCAAGGCGCTGCTGCGTATCGCGACCCTGTGGAACATCCCCGTCGCAGGGAACAGGACGACCGCGGACATGATCGTGACCTCGCCACTGTTCTGCGGTGGCTACACGCCCACCCCGCCCGCCTTCGGCCGGGCGCATGAGGAGTGCTGGCAGCCGGCGACCTGACTGGGGCGCACCTGCCGAGGGCCGCTGCCGGAAGCGCCGAAGGGATCACGCAGGGCTTGTACGATGACGGGGCCCGCCTGCCGACTCCATCGGAGATGGAACACATGACCCCGGACGAAGACGACCTGGACCAGCTGCTCGCAGCGGCCAGTGCTGCGGCACGCCGGCCGGAGCCCCTTCCGGCGGCATCCGACCCCGTCGCGGAGCTGCTGGCCGCGGCCGAGCAGCTGGCGCAGGCAGACGCTCCCGAGAAGGTGGCGAAGGATGATGTCGAGGCGTTCCTCTCCCAGGCCAAGCGTTCGGCCGCCGGCACCCGGCCGGGTGCTCGAACGTCCCCGGGGCCGAAGGCCGGGTCGGCATCGAGTGCGCAGCCGGTGGCCGGCTCCCGACGGCGCCCAACAGGGCTGTTCGTGGTGCTGGGCGTCATCGCGGCGGTGACCATCGCGTTCGTCGCGTACGCATTGGGCCAGGGCTCGTCCACCCCGGCCGCGGGCGGCGGTGCCGCGGCCAGCGCCGCACCAAGCGCGACGCCGGTCGACCCGGCGCAGATCGCCGCACTGATGGAGAAGATCGCCGCGAATCCCAAGGACACCGACTCCCTGCAGACCCTGGGCAACATGTACTACGACGCGAACGACTTCACCAACGCGCTCGGTTTCTACGAGAAGATCGCTGCGGTCACCCCGAAGGACGACGGGTCCTGGATCGCCGTGGCTGCCGCAGCCTTCCAGTCGGGCGACAAGGAGCGGGCCGTCAAGGCGTGGAACACGGCGCTCGACATCAACCCCGACAACATCGAGGCGCACTACGGGCTGGGCTTCTACTACCTCGACAAGACCCCCTCCGACGAGGCCGGGGCGCGCGAGGAGTGGGCCAAGGTCGTGGCCACTGCCCCCACCTCGGACCTGGCCAAGCAGGTTCAGACGGAGCTCGACGCACTCGACGCGGCGGCTGCGACTCCGGTTCCCTCGGCGTCCTAGACCCGGACGGCGGAGGCCGCCTGCTCGAGCGGCCTGCCTGGCCCGGGCCGCGGATGGCGAGTCATCCCACGGCACGGTCGCCATCGACTCGTCGGCGGCTCTGCCGGCAACGACGGGCTAGGGTCGATGGGTCGGCGAAGAGGACACTAGGAGGTTGGGCATGCAGTACGCGCATCTCGGTCGGACAGGCCTGTCCGTCAGCCGGCTGTGCCTCGGCACCATGAACTTCGGCTCCGAGTCACCGGCGAGGCGGACTCGCACGGGATCATGGACCACGCGCATGGAGCAGGGTGTCAACTTCTTCGACACCGCCAACGTGTACGGCTGGGAAAGGACAAGGGCCTGACCGAGCGGATCGTCGGCGAGTGGTTCGCCCAGGGAGGCGGCCGTCGGGAGCGGACGGTACTGGCCACCAAGCTGTACGGCGACGATGGGCGACTGGCCCAACGACGGCAAGCTCTCCGCGCTGCAACATCCGGCAGGGCCTGCGACGCCTCGCTCACGCGGCTCCAGACCGACTACATCGACCTGTACCAGATGCACCACGTGGACCGGGCGACTCCGTGGGACGAGATCTGGGAGGCGATGGAGATCCTGCGGCAGCAGGGCAAGATCCTCTACGTCGGGTCGTCCAACTTCGCCGGTTGGCACATCGCGCAGGGCCAGGAGGCGGCCCGTCGGCGTGGGCGCGCTGGGCCTGCGTCAGCGAGCAGTCGATCTACAACCTGGTCGAGCGCACGGTCGAGCTCGAGGTCCTGCCCGCAGCGCAGTGCCTACGGGCTGGGAGTCATTCCGTGGTCGCCCCTGCACGGCGGCCTGCTCGGCGGAGTCCTGCGAAAGCAGCGCGGATGGGACGGCGAGCCGGCGAGCGGACGCGGTGGCCGGGCCGAGGAGGCACTGGAGAAGCATCGCCCGGCTATCGAGACCTGGGAGGGCTACTGCGACGAGCGGGGAGAGGCACCCGGCGACGTCGCGCTGGCATGGTTGCTGCACCAGCCCGCCGTGACCGCGCCCATCGTCGGCCCGCGCAACGTCGACCAGCTCGACGGAGCGCTGCGCGCCCTGGACATCTGCCTGGACGAGGAGGCGCTCGACCGTATCGACGGGATCTTCCCGGGGCCGGGCGGCACCGCGCCGGAGGCCTACGCCTGGTAGCGGCGCGGCTACCGAATCGTGGTGCTGTTGCTGTGAGGCACCTCACGATCCGTGAGGCGCCTGCTCGCGTGGGTCGCTCACCCGAGGTATGTTCGAGGACAGAACAATTGTGACCAAGGAGACGTTCGTCGTGAGCACCAACCTGATCCACCGACTGCTGCCCCCAACCAATCCCGATCGGTGGTCGGCCGAGAAGTGGCGCAGGCACCTGCTCTCGCGGGCCGAGACGCAGATCGAGCGTGACGACATCAACGCGATGTTCCGCGGCGAGTAGCCCGTCGTCGCATCGCCTGCCTGCACACGGGATCCCCGCGGTAGCGTTGCGGGGACCACGAAGGGACGGGCGCGTTGGCTGAACCATTGCGGGTGCTTGTCGTCGACGACGAGGTGCCGCTCACGGGAGTCGTCGGTAGTTACCTCGCGCGCGAGGGCTTCGAGGTGTCGGTCGCGCACAACGGGCCCGACGCGGTGGAGATGGCCCGTGAGAGCCTGCCCGACCTGATCATCCTGGACGTCATGCTGCCGGGATTCGACGGCATCGAGGCGTGCCGCCGGATCCGCCAGTTCTCGGACGCCTACATCATCATGCTGACCGCCCGCGACGGCGAGGTCGACAAGGTGCTCGGCCTGTCGATGGGTGCCGACGACTACCTGGTCAAGCCCTTCTCGCCCCGAGAGCTGATCGCACGTGTGCGCGCGATGCTCCGGCGACCGCGCAGCGGAAGCCTGGCACCGCCCGGTGCCGAGCCGCTGGTCGTGGGCGGCCTGTCCGTCGACCCGGAGTCGCGCGACGTCCTCGTCGACGGGCTTCCGGTGGATCTCACGCGCACCGAGTTCGATCTGCTGGCCGCGATGATCTCCCGCCCCCGTGCGGCGCTCACCCGCCGCCAGCTGATCGACGCCGTGTGGGGCGCCGGCTGGTTCGGCGACGAGCATGTCGTCGACGTCCACATCGGCCACCTGCGAACGAAGCTGGGCGACGATGCCAGCGAACCCCGGTTCGTCCGTACCGTCCGGGGAGTGGGCTACGGGATGGGCACGGGATGACCTCCCCGCGGGCTCGCCTCGCCACCCGCATGATGGTGATGCAGGCGATCGTGGTGGGCGTGGGCGCCATCACGCTCGCGGTGACCGCCACGCTGGTCGCACCGGGGCTCTTCCACGAGCACCTGACGCACGTGGGCGTCGACTCCCCGCAGGTGCAGTCGCATGCAGAGGAGGCCTTCGCCACCGCCTTCGCCATCTCCGTCGCCGTGGCCTCGGTCACGGCGCTGCTGGCTGCCAGCCTGGTGTCGTGGTTCCTCGTGCGCAGGGTCTCTCGACCGGTCGAGGAGCTCGCGCAGGCCGCTGAGGCCGTGGCGGCGGGCAGGTACGACGTGAGCGTTCCCGATGCCACGTTCAGCCGGGAGCTCCATCAGCTTCTCCGAATCGTTCACCAACATGGCCAGTCGCCTGTCGGAGACCGAGAGCACGAGGTCTCGCCTGCTGGCCGACCTTGCCCACGAGCTTCGCACGCCGCTGGCGACGTTGGAGGCGTACATCGACGGGCTCGAGGACGAGGTCCTGCCCCTCGATGCCGCGTCGTGGTCGACGATGCGTGACCAGGTCGACCGGTTGAGGCGCCTGGCCGCCGACCTGCGCGAGACCGCTGCCGCGGAGGAGCACGCACTGGGGCTCGTCCTCGAGCGGCTCGATGCCCGGGGCATCACCACGGCGGCCGTCGCTGCCGCGGCGCCGCGGTACCAGAACAGGGGCGTCGCCCTCGGGCTTGACGAGAGCGGCACGCCCTGCCCGATCCGGGGCGACAGCGTGCGGCTGCAGCAGGTCCTCGCCAACCTGCTCGACAATGCGCTGCGCCACACGCGTGCCGGCGGCCGCGTCGACGTCGAGAACCACCGGCACGGTGCCTTCGTCCTCATCACGGTGGACGACGACGGCGACGGCATTCCCGCCGACCAGCTCAACTCGATCTTCGAGCGGTTCCACCGCATCGATCCGTCGCGCGTGACCACCGACGGCAGCGGCAGCGGACTCGGCCTCACCATCGCGCGCGCCATCGTCACCGACCACGGGGGCACCCTTACCGCCTCGAGTGGGGGCCTGGGGCGGGGTTCGACGTTCACGGTCGCCCTTCCGGTGCTCGAGGAGCCCGGGAGCGGCAGGCGGCACGACAAGGCCGCCACGTCGCGCGCGCCCCGATAGCCCGTCGAATGCTCGGGGCGGGCTGATCCGGGCATACTCACGGCCATGGGATTCCGCGTGGAGGAGTACGACGACGCCCTGGACCGGGCTGCGGACCGCGCACGGCGCTGGTTGGCCAGCGAGTCCGGCCGACAGGTACCGCCGTACGCTCACGTGGAAGCGGTGCTGGCGTCGGCCGACGAGGAGCTGCCGCACTCGGCGACGCCCGCGGCGGACGTGATCGACCTGCTGGCCGGTCTTGTCGAGCCGGGGCTCATGGCGATGGGTTCGGGCAGGTTCTTCGGGTGGGTGATCGGCGGGACCCTCCCGGCGGCGCTGGCCGCGGACTGGCTCGTCGGCGCCTGGGACCAGAACGCCGCGCTGCGGTACGCCACGCCGGGAGTGGTGGCCATCGAGGAGGTGGCTGCCGGCTGGATACTCGATCTGCTGGGACTCCCGTCCGGCTGCGACGTCGGCTTCGTCACCGGCGGCACGATGGCCAACTTCACCGGTCTCGCCGCTGGCCGGCAGCACGTGCTCACCGAGGCCGGCTGGGATCTCGATCGCGACGGGCTGACCGGGGCACCCCGGGTCACGGTGCTCGTTGGCGAGGACCGCCACGCCAGCATCGACCTGGCCCTGAGATACCTGGGACTGGGCGCACCGACGCCGGTGGCCGTCGACGGGCAGGGGCGCATGCGCGCCGACGCGCTGGCCGACGCGCTGGCGCACGCGGACGGGCCGACCATCGTCGCCCTCCAGGCCGGCAACCTGCACTCGGGGGCCTTCGACCCGCTGGGGGAGTGCGCGGACCTGGCGCATGCCCGGGGTGCGTGGGTGCACGTCGACGGTGCCTTCGGCCTGTGGGCGGGCGCGTCACCGGCACTGCGGCAGCTGGTCGAGGGGTACGAGCGTGCCGACTCATGGGCCACGGACGCCCACAAGACGCTGAACACGCCGTACGACTGCGGCATCGCGATCGTCCGCCACCCCGAACCCCTCAGGGCCGCGCTCGGCACCACCGCCAGCTACCTCGTCGCGGCCGCCGGCCGCCCGGATCCCTTCCAGAACGTGCCGGAGTTCTCTCGCCGCGCCCGCGGCGTGCCGGTGTGGGCCGCACTGCGCTCGCTGGGTCGCAGTGGCGTCGCGGACCTTGTCGAGCGGCTCGCTGCTCATGCCCGCGCGCTCGCCGCAGGTATCGCGACTGTCCCTGGTGCGCGGATCCTCAACGATGTCGCCTACACGCAGGTATGCGTCGGCTTCGAGTCCGACCAGCGCACCCGGGAGGTGACCGCTCGGCTGATTGCCGAAGGAGCCGCCTGGATGTCCGGGTCACGTTGGCGGGGGCAGGACGTGCTCCGGGTATCGGTGAGCAATTGGAGCACCGACGAGGCGGACGTGGCTGCCAGCATCGATGCCGTGCGCCGGGCCGCGCACTGACGAGGTCCAGGATGGGACGGTGATCCTCGCGGGGCTCGGCTGCCGTCAACGGGCTCTCGGTGTACGCCGCGATCCCCGGGGCCGACCAGTTCTCTGCCATGCCCTCCGTGCACATCTCCTGGGCGGCCGCGCTCGTCCTTCTTGCCGCATCGGCCGGCGTGGCGCTCGCCATCCCGTCCCAGCGGCCCTCGAGCAGTGGGGCGCGAAGAAGGGTGCGGTCGACCTCGTCGGGCGGGACGGCATCGACGGGCATTGCGTCAGCTGGTCGAGCGGTGCGGCTGGATGGCGTTCGCGGGGACCTGGCCGAGTCGACCGGCCTGGAAGTCCTCGAAGGCCTCGATGATCTCGGCCTTGGTGCTCATCACGAACGGACCGTATTGGATGACCGGCTCGCGCAGCGGGACTCCGCCGATGATGAAGACCTCGAGGTTCTGGGTCCGGGACTCCTGCGTCGGGTCGGCCGTGACGCGCAGGACGTTGCCGCTGGCGAGGACCGCGGTCTGGCCCGTGTGGATGGCGTGGGCGTCGGCGCCGACCGTGCCTTCGCCCGCGAGGGCGTACGCGAGGGCGTTGAAGTCGTCGCGCCACGGGATGTCGACCTGTGCTCCCGGCGCCAGCGTGAGGTGTCCGATGGCGAGCGGCGTGTGCGAGATGCCCGGTCCCTGATGCCCGTCGATCTGGCCGGCGAGGACGCGCAGCACGGCCCCGCCGTCGGCGCTGGTCAGCAGGATCGAGTCGCGGCCCTGGAGGTCCTGGTACTGCGGTGCTATGCGCTTCTTGGCGCGCGGCAGGTTGATCCACAGCTGGACGCCGTGGAAGAGGCCGCCGGATTCGACCAGGTGCGCGGGCGGGGTCTCGATGTGCAGGATCCCGTCGCCGGCAGTCATGTACTGGGTGCCGCCGTCGAGGATCGTACCGCCGCCGCCGATCGAGTCCTGGTGCACGAACTGCCCGTCGATCAGGTAGGTGAAGGTCTCGAACCCGCGGTGCGGATGCCACGGCGTGCCCTTGGGCTCGCCCGGTGCGTACTCGACCTCGCCCATCTGGTCCATGTGCACGAAGGGGTCGAGGTCGCGCGAGTCGATTCCGGCGAAGGCGCGACGGACGGGGAAACCCTCGCCCTCGAAGGCCTGCGGAGCGTTCACGAGTGCCTTCACGCGCCTTGGTCGCACCTCGGCGGGGGTGGAGAGTCGGGGCAGGCTCAGTGGGTCGGCAGTCGTAGCGGCCACGGTGGCTCCTTTCGCTCCATATAGTTTAACAATCAACTATTCGTGGCGCAAGTGCCACTAGGCCTCGCGGTTGTGGAGGGCGTATGCCGCAGCCGCGAGGCAAGCGGCCACCCAGGCGAGGAAGACGACGCCGCCGATGCTGCGCAGGAGCCTTCCCAGCGAGAGGCCGTCAGCCCGAACCCGATGAACTCGCCCATCGAGACGACGGCCGGATCGACCAGCAGGGCCGTGGTGATGCCGAGGCGCTGGCCGATTCCGAGCGAGAACCCGCACGTCCGCGAGATCGAGATCCTCGCCCACGACCCCCATGTCCTCGGCTTGCGAAACGGTCCTCGGGAGGCATGGGGCGGTCGGTGCCGCCTAGCATGGCTCGGGTCGGCGATAGTGCTCGACGACGGGACGATGCGGCAGGGGGCGCCACGATGACGAATGATCCTCCGGTGCGACTTGGGGATCGGGTGTGGTGGGTGGGCGCGGTGCTCCCCAACGACAGCTTCCAATGCCACGCGTACTACGTCGACAGCCCCGACGGCGGTGTCCTGCTCGATCCCGGCTCGCCGCTGACGATCGAGTCGACGCTCGACAAGGTGGCGCAGATCACCGACCTCGACTCGATCGCGTACCTGGTCTGCCACCACCCCGATCCGGACATCGCGGCCAGCCTGCCGTACCTGTCCGAACGCCTGCGCCGTGACGACATCCTCGTCGTCAGCGAGTGGCGCGCAAAGGCCCTGTTGAAGCACTACGGCCATCGGTTCGACTACTACCTCGTCGAGGAGCACGACTGGATGCTCCCCCTGGGCCCCGATCGACGGCTGGAGTTCCAGCTCACCCCGTACCTGCACTTCCCAGGAGCCATGGTCTCCTACGACACGGGCTCCGGCACGCTGTTCTCGTCCGACCTCTTCGGCGGCTTCGTGCCCGACTCGAACGTGCTGATCTCGCACGACCTCGACTACATCGTGGAGAGCGCACGACCGTTCCATCAGCACTACATGCCGAGCAGGGAACTGCTATCCGCCGGCCTGGCGCGGGTCCAGCGGCGCTGGCCGGGCATCAGCCAGATCGCGCCGCAGCACGGTCACATCATCCCGAGCGAGCTCGTCGCCGACGCCTTCGAGGCGCTCGCCGGGATCGACTGCGGCGTCTTCACGCTGGCCGACGCGGACATCGACCTGAAGCGACTGCTGCGGATCGCAGAGGCCCGGACGCGCATCACCGAGGCGTTGCTGACGATCGCCGAGCCGACCTCGCTGGTGGCGGCGATGAACACGATCCTGTCCGGCACGCACGAGGCCCGTGACTGCGCGCTCTTCATCGACGTCCCCGATCAGGGATGGACCATGTGGGGGCTCGGCGTCTCGGCGCCCCTCCGGTGCGATCCGAACCCGGACTGGCCGATGATCGAACTGGCGGGCGATCCGGCCGCTGTGCTCTCGATCCACACCGCCGACGACGTCCACCCCGATGAGGACCTCATGCGGATGCTGAAGGCCCTGGCCCCGACCGTGCGACCGGCGGTCGACGAGTACCTGGAGCGGTCCCGCCAGTCCAAGCGCTCTGCCGCCTTCCGCGTGGCCGCCATGACGGATCCGCTTACCGGGCTGGGCAACCGCCGGGCGCTCGAGGCGATGACTCCGTACGGGGACTATGCGCTCATCTCGCTGGATCTCGATCACTTCAAGGAGGTGAACGACACGTTCGGTCACGCCGCCGGGGACGAGGTGCTGCGCCGCATCTCGGAGGTGCTCGGCTCGTGCATCCGCGACGGGGATTCGGCGTACCGGCTGGGCGGTGAGGAGTTTCTCGTGTGCCTGCCGGGGGCGGCGACCGACCGCGCGGTGGCGATCGCCGAGCGAATACGGACCACGATCGCCTCGCTGGACCTGAGCGGGCTCTCGCCGGGTGGGCACATCACCGTGAGCGTGGGCGTGTCCGACGTCGTGGGCGGCCGCAGGGGCGACTTCGCGAACGTCATGTCCGCGGCCGACGAGGCGCTGTACGAGTCCAAGGAGACCGGCCGCGACAGGGTCACGGTGGGACCGCGCGCGTAGTCTGCCGGGCGTGGCCAGGTTCTTCGACGTTCACCCGGACAGCCCCCAGCCGCGCGTGATCGGCCAGGTGGCCGAGGTCATCCGCGGTGGCGGCCTCGTCGCCTATCCCACCGACTCCTGCTACGCGCTCGGCTGCCGGCTGGGAAACGCCGAGGGACTCGGGCGCATCAGGGAGATCCGCCATCTCGATGCCGGCCACGACTTCACCCTGGTGTGCAGCGACTTCTCGCAGTTGAGCCAGTTCGTCGAGTTCGACAAGTCGGCCTTCCGGGCGGTCCGGGCATGCACGCCCGGCAGCTACACGTTCGTCCTCCCCGCGACGCGCGAGGTGCCACGTCGGCTGCAGCATCCCAAGAAGCGGACGGTGGGCGTGCGGATCCCGCGGCACGCCGTCGTCCAGGCGCTCCTGACCGAGCTCGGCGAGCCGCTCGTCTCGAGCAGCCTGCTGCTTCCGGGCGACGACCAGCCGCCGACGCAGGGCTGGGACGTCAAGGAGCGGCTCGACCACCTCGTCGATGCGGTCGTCGACGCGGGCGACTGCGGCATCGAGCCGACGACCGTCGTGGACCTGTCGGGGCCGGAGCCGGTGATCCTGCGCCGCGGAGCGGGCGACCCCTCGCGCTTCGAGTAGTCCGATCCTAGATCGCCGCGGCTCCGGTGCCCTTGCCCCTCGTGTGCGGGAGAAGGGCGGCCACCTCGTCCACGACCAGCCCTACCAGTGCCTGAGGATCGGGCACGAGGCCGGCGTCCGTCGCGAAGCCGATCGTCACGCCCTGGTTGTAGCTGAAGATCGTCGCCGTCATCGGCTGGTCGCCCGAGCAGGGTGCGAAGCCGATGACCTGGCGGACGGGGATCCCGGCGAGCGTCATCTCACCCGTCGGTCCGGGCACGTTGGTGAGGATCCCGACGGCCTTGTTGGCGAAGAAGTCCGTCAGGAACGATGCGACCACGGCTGGCGTGAGGGACATCGTGCGCTGAAGGCCGAACGTGAGGACGGCCTCGTCGGAGTTCTTGATGCGCTGCATGCGGTGGTGCACCTCGGCCAGGCGCTCGGCGGCGGACTCATGATGCAGGGGCATCGTCAGCATGACGAGCGCGAAGTGGTTGCCGAGGTCCGGAGGCAGATCCGCCTCGAAGCTCTTGAGGTTGACCGGCACCATCCAGACGACCTGTTGGACGCTCTCGCCGTGTCGGGCGAGGTAAGCCTGGATTCCGCCTGCCACCGCTGCGACGAGCACGTCGTTGACCGTCGCCTTCCGATTGCGGGCGATCCGCCTGACATCGGCCATCGGTATCGGTGGCGACCAGGCCACGGCCTTGGCGGTGCCCGGCCGTCCCGTCCAGATGGCTCGGTCGCTGCCCGTGAGGAGCAGCTTCATGACGGAGCTGATGTCGTTCATGGAACGGTGGCTCGTGGCGCCGAGGGACTCCAGCACGTCGACGATCCGGTCGGGATGGCGGAGCATGCCCACCCCGCGGCCGAACTCGTGCAGCCCCGCGCGCGGCAGCTCGGCGGCGGTCGAGATGGCCTGGACGGGGTCCATCACCAGCCTGCCCGCCGCCATCGCCAGGTGGCCGACCCTCCCCTCCGCAGCCCGCACGGTGGAGGCCGAGACACGGGCCACCTCGCCGGCCCCGGCCATGGCGCCCCGGAGCGTCGGGAAGGTTCCGCCGCCCGTGCCATCGCGAGCGACCTCGGGCACGACCGTGGCACGGTCCGTGCGGCACATTCCCAGGAGCACCTGGGTCAGGCGGACTCCGTCGGCGATGGCGTGATGGAACCGCGTCACGACCGCGGACCCCTGACTGCCGTCGTCGAGCGTCAGCGGCGCGACCAGGAAGGCCCGCCACAGCGGGCGATGCTGGCTCAGGGCAATGGCCCGCTGCGCCGCGACGAAGGCCTGCAGCGCGGCCATGTCCGCCGGCTCGTCGAGCGCGACCTGCGTGACGTGGAAGCCGATATCGAAGCGTGGATCGTCGACCCAGGACCACGTGGACCCGCGTCGAAGCGGCTTGCGGCCGAGCACCGGGAACCGGGCGACGGCGGCACGGAACTCCTCCGCGACGTGCGCCAGGCTGGGCGAGCCGGCCAGCACGACTGCGCTGTCGACGACCATGAGGTTGTTGGGCCGGTCCATCGTCAGCCACAGTGCGTCCTGGGCGCTCATCGGCGTCGTGGCCATCGCGGGCGGCTCCTCGGGCCTCGTGCGTCAGCGGCCGCGGCAACGGGCTGCCGGGGCAATTATCGGCCTTCTCCCGGTCCGTGGGGCGTCTCGGACCGTCGGGACGAGGCGGTCATGGGCTTCAGCGGAGGCACAGGTGCCCGATGGGAATCTACGGTCATGGTGCAGAGCAGCTCACGACGAGCGGAATCCGTCTGGCGGTCCAGGATGCTGCAGGTCGGCTGGGTCGTGCTGCCGTTGCGGCTGTTCCTCGGCGTCACCATGGTCTATGCGGGCCTGCTGAAGTTCTTCGATCCGGGCTATCTCGACGCGAATTCCCCGAACGGCGTGCAGCAGCAGATGCTGGCGGCCGCGTCCACGAGCCCGATCGGCTTCCTCGTCTCGTTCACCGCGGGCCATGCGGCCCTGTTCGGCCTGACCATCGCCTTGGGCGAGCTGGCGGTCGGCCTCGGCGTGCTGCTCGGACTGTGGACGCGCATCGCTGCGTTCGGTGGCCTCCTGCTCAGCGTGTCGTTCTTCCTGACCGTCAGCTGGGGTACCGATCCCTACTTCTTCGGACCCGACATCGTCTTCGTGTTCGCCTTCACGCCGCTGATCGTCGGCGGCGATGGTGGCCTGTACTCGCTGACGGCGCTGATTCGGCAGACGACGAGGCGGAGGATGCGACTGGCCGTCCCCGCTTCGCTGAACGAGTCCGCAACGGTGTCGGCCGGCGTCGAGCGGCGCACGCTGCTCCGGACCGGGGCAGTCGCGGCCGTCATCGGCCTCGGTGCCGTGCTTCTCGGCGGGGCGGGCCGCATCGTCGCGGGCGGCACTTCGGCGGCGGCGGCCGATGCCGGCCCGGCGCGATCCGTGTCGGACGCGTCCGGATCCGGCTCGACCCGCTCGGGCAAGCCCGCCGGCGGAGTGAGGATCGCGCAGGCAGCGAACGTGCCGGTCGGGGGCGTGAAGGCCTTCACCGACCCCAGGAACAACGCACCCTCATTCCTGTTGCAGCCCAAGACGGGCACCTTCCTGGCCTACAGCGGGGTGTGCACGCACCAGGGCTGCACTGTCGGCTTCGACCAGGCCAGCAACCAGTTCGCCTGCCCGTGCCACGGCGCGCGCTTCGACGGGAGCACCGGCGAGGTCCTGCGCGGACCGGCCAGGAGGCCGCTGGACAGGATCGACGTCGTCGAGTCGAACGGCGTCATCTACGCCGTGTGAGCGCTCCTTCGGCCAGCTGCGTGCCTCAGCCGTCGATGGCGTCGGGGTCCATCCGCAGGACCCGGCCGGACGGCTGGTCGGGTCCTGTCCGCTACTTCCGGTGTCGGGCCATCGCGGCACCTAGACTTCGGGGCGTTCCACAGGCTGGCCGGGCAGTAGCCCGCGCCCACGGCTCGACCCAGGCAGGAGGATCCATGGCTGACGACGACATCGAGATCGGCGAGGAGGTCGACATCGAGGTGGTCCTCGACGACGCGGGCGAGACCATAGGCGCGGTGGTCGACGACGTGATCGTGGCGACCGGCCCGGAGGGATCCATCGTCGACGAGACCGTCGACGTCCTCGACACCGACGGAGTCCTCCTGCTGGAGGACGAGACCGTGAGCGTCTACGACGCCGACGCGCGCCTCGTCTCGCAGGAGGAGACGGTCGCGATCGCCCTCGACGAGTAGCCACGTCCGCTGCGGCGAGACCTCAGGGACTGCCGGAGGCGGGCCACCTTCGCCTCGCCTGCAACGCCAGGGCGAAGTCGACCTGGTCGCGGAAGAGCAGTGGATTGCGGCCGGTGAGCTCGTAGACGCGGCTCAGGCGGTGGCGCAGGGAGTTGGGATGCAGGTGCATCGTGCGGGCGGCCGCCTGGACTGATCCGTCGTGGCGGAGGAAGACCTCCAACGAGCTGACGAGGCTGGCTCCAGCAGTCGAGTCGTACGCCTCCAGCGGCTCGATGAGGGCGGCCAGCAGGGAGGCCAGCGATGCCTCGGGGAGCTCGTCGATCAGGTGGGTGTAGTGCGACCGGTCGGCTCTCCGATGGGCGGTGCCCGCAGGCTCGACGCCCGCGTCCGGTCCGGCCTGGCGTGCGGCCTGGTGCCATGACTCGATCGCCACGGCCATCGCCGCGGGCAGGCCATCGAGCTCGAAGGCATCGGAGACGCAGCACGTCACGTCCAGGT
>CAVZPI010000040.1:0-19770 GCA_963777085.1 uncultured Actinomycetes bacterium
ATGAAAACCCGAAATGGGAAGACGAGGAAGCCAGCTCGGTGATTTGCGCGAGCGCGTGCGCAAGACGCTTGAGTTTGTGCAGTCCGTCAGTGCAGCGCAGGTCGATGGGTCCGAGCAGCGAGAAATCGTCATCCCACCGAAGCGGCGAGGGCCTGCGTTTTGACGGTGAAACCTATGCAAGAATCACGGCGCTGGCCAATTTCTACTTCACCTCTCGATGACCTACGCCTTGCTGCGCCATGTGGCGTGCCGCTGGGCAAAGCGGACTTCCTGGGGAGCTGACGGCCGCGGCTCGCAGCTCTTCAGCGGCTGGTTGCTCCTGGCAATCGCGGCATTCGGCCAGGCTCGGCCGCGGCAGCAGCGAAGCCATTGCGGAAATGTTCGAGCACCAGGGCTGGCCTGGCCTTGACATCGCGCGCCAGCAGGGCCTGCATCAACGACGATGCTCGTCCAGCGATTCGGGCCAGGCTGGCCTTCGCTGAACAGCGACAAATGGCGATTGAGCTTCATGACCTTGCGCAGGTCGGTCACGACCTGGGTGCGCCAGCGGTTTGCCCGCAAGCTCGAGCAACTGCATGTGAAAGGCCTCGTTGATGGCGAAGAACCGGGTCCCGTTGCCGTCACCGAGGGCGGCTGTGACTGTGGCGCTACTGACATGTGTGGTGGCCAGTAAGTCGTCGCCGGGTATCGCCTTGTAGCGGTCCAGATAGGCGTAATAGGCGGTGGATACCCCTTTCAGATCGTTTTCGACGCTCTTGACTCGGCCATTCTCGATCATCTGCTGACCCTTGAGCACGGCGCCCAGTATCAGACCGATGATCACCAGTACGATGGCCAGTTCGACCAGTGTGAAACCTGTCTGACGGTTAGAGGATTGCTTGCTTGTCCACATGATGTTCTCCCTTTGATGAATTTTGAGTTAACTGGAACTGCTTCAGGTACGGTTCGTAATCTACGGGATGGACAATTGCTGAGGAAGTAAAAAAGTTTTACATCTGTGCCTTGCGCTTCTGTCTACGTTGAGCGATACTTGTATCGCACTATTTAATGAAGGAGGCTTTATGGCTATCTCAATCAGGCTACCCGGCGATGTTGAAGCCAGACTGCAAAATCTGGCCGCGCTCACCGGGCGTAGCAAGACTTTTTACGTTACCGAGGCTATTCTTGAACACTTGGACGATCTTGAAGATTTGTCCGCTGCGATCCGCTGGACTCGATCCCTCGTGGTCGCGTCGACATTCGGCAGCCCCCGCAGCGCCCGTGACACGGTTGCGGTCGAGACGCCGGCCGCGTCGGCGACGTCCTTGATGGTGATGGCCACGACTTCCTCCTGACGTGCGAGTCTAGGCAGTCCGGGCCACGGACACAAGCGGTTACATGAAAGGCTGCACACGTTTACGGCTCATCAGGGCCGTAGACTGTAAACGATGCCATCGAGGATGTCGGTCTCCGACACGACCACCTGAACAAATCCCACTGCGGTCATCACCGCCAGCAGGATCATCGCGCCGCCGGCGATGACATCGACGCGACCCGGGTGCATATAGGGAAGCGCAGCCCTCTCCGGCGCGGGACATTCCCACGAGTCGGCCGGTCGCAGCGGCGACCGCATCCCGGCTGATGACGCTGCCGTGAAGGACCGTCGCGTCGTATTCGGGGAGATCCAGTCGCCATGGCCGCCACCGTGGTTACCGTCCGGCCAAGCCCACCAGGCGACGGCGCCTCTGGGCCGGTACCTGGCTCATGCCTCGGCGACGGCGGCTCGATATCGGACTGCGTCGCGGCCACCTGGCCGGCTCGGTCGGCGGATCGCCGAGCAGGTGCCGCTCCGTCATGCGCACGCAGCCGATGTCGACGCTCGCTGAGAAGGCGGGCTCGGATCCGCCGAGGACGAACTCGGTCGATCCGCCGCCGATGTCCACCACGAGGGCGGGTTGCTCGATCAGGCCCGCCGGCAGTCCGAGCACCGCGCCGGAGAAGGACAGCGCTGCCTCCTGCCGTTCCGCTGATGACCTCGGGGGGCACGCCGATCCGCTTCTCGACGCCCGCCGCGAAACTGGCGCGATTGGCCACGTCACGGCTGGCCGACGTGGCCACGAATCGGATCCTGTCGACGCCCAGTCGCGCGATCACCTCCGCGTACTCATCGAGTGCCTCGAATGTGCGCTCGAGAGCCGCCGCGGAGAACTGCCCGGTCCGATCCACTCCCTCACCGAGCCGGACGATCCGCATCAGGCGGGCGTGCTCGACCAGCCTGCCCTCGGTGTCGAGTTCGGCGACCAGGAGGCGGACAGCATTCGTGCCGCAGTCGATCGCCGCCACGGGGCGGCTCATGCCCTCGGCCCCGACGGGGGGTCGGCCGCCAAGGCACACGAGCCCGCAGTCCACCACGCGCCCAGCGCCTCCACGACCTCGTCTCCGAGGGGGTTCACGCCCGGTCCCGCCGCCAGGGCGTGGGCGGCTAGGACGTGCAGGCACTTGACTCGTGAGGGCATGCCGCCCGCGCTGACCCCCGCTATCTCGGGCACCGAATCGAGGGCGTCCCTCTCGGCGACGTACGCCTCGTGCGCCGCCCGGTACGCCGCCGCGAGCACCGGATCCTCGGCGAGCCGGCCCTCCATCTCGCGCATGAGGCCACTGCTCTCCAGGGTGCCGATGGCGGCAGCGGCCCGGGGACACGTCAGGTAGTACAGCGTCGGGAACGGCGTTCCCTCCGGCAGTCGCGGCCGGGTCGTCACGACATCCGGCTCTCCGCAGGGACACCTGTGGCCCACGCGGACGACCCCCCGAGGCACCCGGCCGAGTTGGCGGGCCACCGCCGCCGAGTCGTCCGGGCCCAGGCCCTCAGCCCTGTCCGGCATGGTCGTCGGCCTCCCGAAGGGCTCCCCACAGCGACACGTACCAGGGGTCGGTCGAACCCTGCTGGTCAGCCGCCCCCGCCACGGCTGCGCCGTCGGCGCCGATCGTCACGTAGCCCACCTCGCCCGGCAGGACGAAGTGCAGCCGCCGGCGCGCCTCCGCCGCCACGAACGCGGGATCCTCCCACCGCTGCCTCTCGACCTGCAGGGAGGCCACCCGATCGCTGGCCGCCGCGACATCGGCCCGCAGGCCGGCGATCGTGGCACGCTGGGAGAACCAGGTGCGCACGGGAACCGCGAGAGTCAGCAGCAGTGCGACGGCCACCAGTGCAAGGACGAACGCCCGACCGGTGAAGGAGTCTCGTGCCGGCCCGGTGTCGCGACGCACAGGGTGCGCGTCAGCGCTGGTCGGCCTCACGTCGCGATCGTGTCACGGATTCCCGCGTCGATCAGCGACCGAAACGCGGGAACGCGGATGCTCCCGCGTAGCGGGCCGCCTCGGCCAGCTCCTCCTCGATGCGCATCAACTGGTTGTACTTGGCCACGCGCTCCGAGCGGGCCGGCGCCCCGGTCTTGATCTGGCCGCAGTCGGTGGCGACGGCGAGGTCGGCGATCATGGTGTCCTCGGTCTCGCCCGAGCGGTGCGACATCATGCTCCGGTAGCCGTTGCGGGTTGCCAACGCCACCGCGTCGAGGGTCTCGGTGAGCGTGCCGATCTGGTTCACCTTGACCAGCAGCGCATTGGCAGCGCCCTCGTCGATGCCGCGCTGGAGCCGCACGGGATTGGTGACGAACAGGTCGTCGCCGACGATCTGGATGCGGTCGCCGAGGACGGTGGTCAGGTGCACCCAGCCGGCCCAGTCGTCCTCGGACAGCGGGTCCTCGATCGACACCAGGGGGAAGTCGGCTACGAGGCTCTCGTAGTACGCGGTCATCCACTCCGACGAGCGCTCGGCGCCCTCGAAGGCGTAGCTGCCGTTGGCGTAGAACTCCGTGGCGGCCACGTCGAGGGCGACCGCGATGTCGGTGCCGATGACCAGCCCGGTGCTCTCGACCGCGGTGCCGATGAGCTCGAGCGCCGCGCGGTTGTTCGGGAGCGACGGCGCGAAACCGCCCTCGTCGCCGAGGCCGGTCGAGTAGCCCGACTTCTTGAGCACGCTCTTGAGGGAGTGGTAGACCTCGGCGCCGTAGCGCACGGCCTCGGAGAACGTCTCGGCGCCGATCGGCGCGATCATGAACTCCTGGATGTCGACGTTGGAGTCGGCATGCGCGCCGCCGTTGAGGATGTTCATCATCGGCACCGGCAGCACGTGGGCGTTGGGTCCGCCGAGGTAGCGGAACAGCGGCAGCTCGGCCGACAGGGCCGCCGCCTTCGCCACGGCGAGCGAGACTCCCAGGATCGCGTTCGCCCCGAGGCGCGCCTTGTTCGGCGTGCCGTCGAGATCGATCATGACCTGGTCGAGCAGTCGCTGCTCGGTGGCGTCCATGCCGATGACCTCGGCCGCGATCTCCACCTCTGCCGCCTCGACCGCGTCGAGGACGCCCTTGCCGCCATACCGCGTGCCACCGTCACGGCGCTCGACCGCCTCGAAGGCTCCGGTCGACGCTCCGGACGGCACCGCGGCGCGGGCCACCGTGTCGTCGTCGAGCAGGACCTCCACTTCGACCGTGGGGTTGCCACGGGAGTCGAGGATTTCGCGGGCAATGATCGAGTCGATGAGCGCCATGGCAGACAGTCTATTGGCAGCCCCCGGGGTCGATGCAATCGCTTGCGCGCCCACGGGCGGGGGAATTCGCACTGCCCATCACGCCTCAGCCGGACTCGGCCGCCCACTCCTGCTGGGGAACCGCGCTGCTGGCCGGACGCAGGACGCCACGAATCCCGATCGTGAAGATGATCGGCGAGAAGATCACGAACACGCTGGCCAGGGCAAGGGTCACATGAGGTCCGTACGCCTGGGCCACGTTCCCCCCGATGGCGTTGCCGATCGCACCGGCAGCACCTTCGATCATCCATAGCGACCCCAGCGCGGCGACGGCCGTGCCACGCGGACGGACGATGTCGATCGTCTCGAGGTAGAAGATCTGGGCGGGACCGAGGAAGACCCAGGCGACGAGGATCTGCAGCATCAGCCAGGGGCCGATCGGCAGGAACGCCATGGGCAGCAGGGCCAGCGCGAAGAGGGCGGTCGACGCGCGCAGGCCATTGGCCGGTGCGATGTCCTTGGCCTTCGCCCCGGCCCAGATGGTCCCGATGACGGCGCCCACGCCCATGGCGGACATCAGCGGGCCGGCCATCGCCTCCTGATCGGACATCGTTGCCAGGGCGGGGATCCCGATCGTGACGAACCCGCCCGACAGGCCCATGGCCACGCCCTCGAGGGCGAGCAGTCGAATGGCCGGTGACCGGAAGAGCCCCTGCTCGCCGTGGTGCCTCTCCTCCGGGATCCAGGCACGCGAGTGCACGTTGAAGGCGAGCAGCAGACCCCCGACAAGCATGCACCCGCCCACCGCGGCCATCGCCGCGGTCGCTGACACGTGCAGCGCCACCAGGGTCGCGATGACGGGCCCGAGCAGCTGCAGCAGGTTGGTGTACGCCGTGTCGACGCTGTAGGCGAGCCGAACGCGCTCGATGCCGACGATGTCCGCCCACAGCGGCCGGATGCTGATGTTGATCGGCGGCGCGGTCAGCCCGACGAGCCCGGCCAGCGCCACCGCGCTGAGCGCGTCGGTGGCGAGGAAGGCCAGCATCAGGCTCGACACGGAGTACGCCGGGACCAGTGCGTAGAGCGGCAGTGTCTGCCCGAAGCGATCGACCAGGTGCCCCCGCGGTCCGGCGGTGAGGGCACCGAGGCCGCTGGACACCCCGACGGCCAGGCCCGCGGTGCCGACGCTGCCGGTGACGTGCTCCACCTGGAAGAAGATGGCCAGACTGACCATGGCGTAGGCCAGGCGCGCGAACGTGGAGGTCAGCAGCAGCGGCTTGACGCCCGGGACTCGCAGAAACTCCCGGTACGCGCCCACTCACGCCACCCTACCGACCCCGCGTGCCTCCCCCCACCGGCGCGACCCGGATGTCACGTCACATGAACATGACCGCCATGGAGATGGACAGGGCGACGATCGTGAGGATCGAGACGGTGATGAGGAGGGTGCGGGATCGGAAGAAGGCCATGGGGCCATTGTCCATGACGTCCATCGAGCGGTGGCCGACGGCGTAGGTTGATCTCGCGCAGCGACCTGCGGCTCGAGCGAGGGAGTTCACATGGAGAAGCGGACGCTGGGGCAAGGGCTGGAGACCTCGGCCGAAGGACTCGGCTGCATGGGCATGAGCGAGTTCTATGGCCAGGTCGGGGACGACCACAGCCGCCGTCGCGCTCATCCGACGGGCACTCGACCTGGGGGTGACGCTGGTCGACACGGCGGACATGTACGGCCCCTTCACCAACGAGCGCCTGGTCGGGCGGGCCATCGCGGGCCGGCGCGACGAGGTCGTCGTGGCCACCAAGTTCGGCAACGAGCGGCGCGAGGACGGCTCCCGGCTGGGGATCAACGGTCGACCCGAGTACGTGCGCGCCGCCTGCGACGCCTCGCTCCAACGGCTCGGCATCGACCACATCGACCTCTACTACCAGCACCGAGTCGACCGCAGCGTGCCGATCGAGGAGACCTGGGGAGCCCTGCACGAACTCGTCGAGAACGGCAAGGTGCGCCACCTGGGCATCTCCGAGGCCGCGCCGCAGACCATCGTGCGCGCGCACGCCGTGCACCCCATCACGGCAGTGCAGTCGGAGTGGTCGCTGTGGACCCGCGACCCGGAGGACAATGGCGTCCTCGAGACCGTGCGCCGGCTGGGCATCGGCTTCGTGGCCTACTCCCCGCTCGGACGCGGCTTCCTGTCCGGGCAGATCCGCAGTATCGACGACCTCGACCCGAGCGACTTCCGGCGCAACAACCCCCGATTCCAGGGCGACAACTTCGCGCGGAACCTCGAGCTCGTCGACCGCATCCACGAGATCGCCGCCAGGATGCAGCTCACGCCGGGCAGCTGGCGCTGGCCTGGATCCTCGCGCAGGGCGTCGACGTCGTGCCGATTCCGGGCACTCGACGCATGGCACGCCTCGAGGAGAACGTCGCCGCCGTCGACGTCCGGCTGAGCGACGAGGACATGCACCTCATCGACGCCGCTGCGCCGCGCGGCGCAGCCGCCGGGGACCGGTACCCCGACATGACGAACATCAACATCTGACGCCGGAATGCTCCGCAACCGGAAGATCGTCGCCTTGCTGGTATCGCTCGTGGCCGTACCCGTCGGGCTGTGGGCCGCCCTCGTCTCCGTCCTGTCGCTGATGCAGGAGGTCCTGGCGGGCTTCCTCGTCGTGGGAAGTGCCTCGTGGACCCGGGTCCTGAATCCGTCAGCCTGGCTGGGCTGGCACGACGCCGCCGGTGCGGGCGGTCTGCTCGACTCGATGCTGGGCGGGCCGGGCGCTCCCGGCGGCACGGTCAGCAGGTACGTCACCGCCCTGGTCTGCGCGATGATCGCGGCCGGCTGCTACGCGATCGTCATGGCCGTATGGGACTACGCCAGCGGACCCGGCATCCGGCTGAGGTAGCGCGGCGGCGGAAGGCGGCCGACCGGTCAGATGCCGAGCAGCGTGCGCAGGTGACGCGGCGAGGGCGACCCGTGGCCGAGCATGAGGTCGTGCACCTGCCGGTCCGACCACTCTGGATGCAGCACGCGCAGGTCGGCGGCGATGCTGCTCACGGCCCGGTAGCCGACGAAGTACGTCGGCAGCTGGGCCGCGGTGAGCAGCGCCCGACGCCACTTGCCGACCGCCTCACCCTCCTCCTGGAAGCCCTTGCCGCACATCAGGTCGAGCGCCTCGTCCTGGGCCATCTCGCCGGCATGCACCTCGATGTCGAGGATGGCGTTGATGGCGCCCCGGGCCTGCATCTTCAGCTGCTGCAGCCGGTACGCGAGCCGGGAGTCGTCCGCGCCGTCGGGCCGGTACCCCTGGTCGAGCATGAGCTCCTCGGCGTACACCGCCCACCCCTCGATGAGGACGCCGCTCCGCCCGAACCGGCGCACCGGCGTCGGGAACGGCGGCCGCTGGGCATGGGCGAGCTGCAGGACGTGGCCCGGCATCGCCTCGTGGATGGTCAGCCCGTGCAGCTGAACGGCGTTGTACTCGCGGTAGAACGAGGCCACCCGCTCGGCCGGCCACCCCGATGGAGTCGGCGCCACCGCGACGTAGGTCGGCAGGACGGAGACCTCGAGCGGTCCCGGTGCATCGCAGTACGCGACAGCGACTCCCCGATGGATCTCGGGCATCTCGATGATCCGCACGTCGAGGTCCGGGATGGTGACCAGGTCACGCTCGCGGACGAACGATGTCGTCCGGTCGAGCGCCCCCTGCATGAGTCCCAGCACCGTGTCGTCGGTGACGGGTGCGCGGCGGGCCACCTCGTCGAGGGCGCGACGGACGACGTCCGGGCCCTGCTCGCGACTGCCCAGGTACTCGCGTGCGGTGTCGGCGAGCAGGGCGCCGATGAGATCGAGGTGGTCCCGCGCGTCCTCGACGAGGGAACTCGCCGACACGCCGTCGTCGAGTCCGTGCCACAGGGCCGCAGCGTGCATACGCTCCCCGAGCCTCGGGCTGCGATGCGACTCCGGCAGCCGGTCGGACAGCCAGCCGGCGAATCCGGTGACCGCTGCGGCGGCGGCGTCGACGACCTCGTCGCGCTCCGCGAAGGCGCGTACCTCACCCTCGATCAGGTCCCGGGTCCCGGCGAGCTGCTGCAGCGCCGTCTCCACGTGGATCGCCGACATCCCGTCGAGTTGCGTCCGGGCATCGGCCAGGTGTCCGGGAATGGCGGCCAACCGGCCGCGCAGGCTCCCCCGGCGATCCGCGTCGGGCGCGAAGTCGCGGGACACCAGCAGGTGCAGCGCCGTACCGGGATTCCACACCATCGGATTCCACGTCAGGGAGCGCATCTCATCGAGCTCGAACCGCGTCCTGAGCAGGCTGGCGCGCACGATCTCGAGGTCGACGAGATCGCCCACGTCCAGCTCGACGTCGTCGATGGCGTCCAGCTCGGTGAGGTGGTCGTCGATCTCCCGCACGCGCGCGGCCACGGAGTCGACCGACAGTTCCGGAAGCCGGTCGTCGAAGCGATGGTCCCCCAGCCACGTCGCCGACACCGGGTCGGTCGCAAGGGCATCGTCTACGACGCGCCCGGCAAGGCGGTGGAAGTCATCCGTGGCGCTCATCCCAGGCCCTCGACCTCGCGGATCACGGCCATCCTGCGTCGCGTCGCACCCCGGACGGCCGTCTCCGCATCGAATCCGCGAGCCCGGCCGAGGGATGCCAGGGCGAGCAGCAGGTCGCCGAACTCGACCTCCGAGCCCACCGCCTGCATCCCGCTGGCCGCGGCCTCGGCCAACGGCAGCTCGGGCAGCCGCTCGGCCAGCCCCGCACTGCGCGACAGCACCTTTCCCGCATGCACGAGTGACGGCAGGGCCGATGGTATGCCGTCGGTGACCGAGGCCCGTCCCTTCTCCTTCGCCTTGAGCGCATGCCAGTTCGCCTCGACCTGCTCGGCGGTCTCGGCGGACGCGCCGGCGAACACGTGCGGGTGCCGGGAGATGAGCTTGGCGACGATGCCGTCGGCGACGTCGTCGACGGTCCACGGATCAACGGGATCCTCGGCGGCGATACGGGCGTGGAAGACCACCTGCAGCAGCAGGTCACCGAGCTCCTCGCGCAGCCCGACCCGATCGGACTCCTCGATCGCCTCGACGGTCTCGTAGGCCTCCTCGATGAGGTACTCGACGAGCGACTCGTGCGTCTGCCGGGCATCCCAGGGGCACCCGCCGGGCGAGCGCAGTCGGTCCATGACCGCCACCAGCTCGAGCAGGCGCTCCCCCGGCCGGGCCGCCCCCTCCTCGGACATCAGCCGATCGCGGGCGGCGCGGACAGGTCGTTGAGCACCGGGCCGAGGGTGAGGGCCTGCGCATCCCACGTCCCGTACCGCGGGCTCGCCGTGACCGCGAGCTCATCGCTGAGCGCCACCACGGCGTCGAACACCGCCTGGCCCTGCTCCTCCGCCGAGCCGCTCGGGTCGAGCTTCACGCCAAGCGCCTGCGCCTGGAGGTTGAGCCGCACGACGTCCTCGATCTGCGAGGGGGCCACGCCCTGCTCGACGAAGGTCGTGACGACCGCGTCGCGACCCCCCGCCTGGCCGTCGTACGCCGCGAGCTGCTCGTCGATGGCACCCTGGCTGATGACGACTCCCTCCCGCGCGGAGAGGATGTCGACCAGCTCGACGGTGAGCATCCGGCCGAGGGTGGTGGCGGTCAGCGACTGGTCGACGGAATCCGCCGGCTGCTCCTTGGCGACCAGGATCTCCTCGACGGCCGAGCTCAGCTGCTGCTCGCTGATGCGCGAGTCGCTGTACGTCGCGGCCGCGCCCGCCGTCTGGTCTGCGCAGGCCGCCAGCAGGAGACTGCCGGCGACGAGTGCAACGGCAGTCAGGGCATGACGCGCGGACGGGCGGCGGACTGTGGTCATCGTGGACTCTCCATGGCGGTTCGGGAGGGACTCATCGCTCACTCCCCCTTGGGTGGTGCGGGCAGCAGGACGGCCTTCACAAGGTCGGTCGCCCAGGACAGCAGTTCTGCGTCGCGCAGCGGCTGGCCCCCGAAGGCGGCGGTCACCGGACGCGGCACCATGATCGTACGGATCGTCGGCTTGACCAGCGTGCGCGGGTAGAGGCGAGTCAGCCTCATCTGGCCCGACTCCGGCAGCTGCACCGGGTGGAACTTGACCGCAGTGCCCTTCAGGATGACCTCCGACAGCCCTGCCGCCCGCGCCAGGACCCGGAAGCGGGCAACGTCGAGCAGTGCCTCGACCTCGTCCGGCAGCGGCCCGTAGCGGTCCATCAGCTCGCCCGCGACCTCGGCGACCGCAGCATCGGACGCTGCGTCGGCGAGGCGCTTGTAGGCCTCGAGCCGCAGCCGCTCGTGCGGGACGTACTCGGCGGGGATGTGCGCATCGATCGGCAGCTCGACCCTGACCTCGCCCGGCGCCGTCGAGACCTCGTCGCGGTGCTCCGCGAGTGCCTCGCCGACGAGGCGCACGTACAGGTCGAACCCGACGTCGGCGATGTGACCGCTCTGCTCGCCGCCGAGCAGGTTCCCGGCGCCGCGGATCTCGAGATCCTTCATCGCGATGCGCATCCCCGAGCCGAGGTCGGTGTTCTGGGCGATCGTCGCGAGCCGCTCATGCGCGGTCTCGGTCAGCGGCTTGTCCGCCGCGTAGAGGAAGTAGGCGTAGGCGCGCTCCCGGCCGCGGCCCACCCGGCCCCGCAGCTGATGCAGCTGCGAGAGGCCGAACGTGTCGGCCCGGTCGACGATCAGCGTGTTGGCGTTGGGGATGTCGATGCCCGACTCGACGATGGTGGTGCAGACGAGCACGTCGATCTGCTTGTCCCAGAAGTCGACGATGACCTGCTCGAGCACATGCTCGTTCATCTGGCCGTGCGCGACGGCGATTCGGGCGTCGGGCACCATCTCGCCGATGCGACGGGCGACCCGGTCGATCGACTCGACGCGGTTGTGCACGAAGAAGACCTGACCCTCGCGCATGAGCTCGCGGTTGATCGCAGCGGCGATCTGCTTGTCGTCATACGGTCCGACGAAGGTCAGGACGGGGTGACGCTCCTCGGGCGGGGTCTGGATGACGGACATCTCCCGGATGCCCGTGACCGCCATCTCGAGCGTCCGCGGAATGGGCGTCGCCGACATCGCCAGGACGTCGACGTTGGTGCGCAACGCCTTCAGGTGCTCCTTGTGCTCGACCCCGAAGCGCTGCTCCTCGTCGATGACGACGAGACCGAGGTCCTTGAAGCGCACGCCGGACGTCAGCAGCCGGTGCGTCCCGATGACCACGTCGACGGCCCCGTCCGCCACCCCCTCGAGGGTGGCCTTCGACTCCTTCTCCGTGCTGAAGCGGGACAGTGCCGCCACGCGCACGGGAAAGGCCGCGTAGCGCTCGGCGAACGTCGACAGATGCTGTTGCACGAGCAGCGTCGTCGGGACGAGGACGGCCACCTGCTTGCCGTCCTGCACGGCCTTGAAGGCGGCGCGGACGGCGATCTCGGTCTTGCCGTAGCCGACGTCGCCGCAGATCAGCCGGTCCATCGGGACCGTGCGCTGCATGTCGGCCTTGACCTCGTCGATGCACGACAGCTGGTCCGGTGTCTCGACATACGGGAAGGCATCCTCGAGCTCGCGCTGCCAGGGCGTATCCGGGGCGAAGGCGTAGCCCTTGCTGGCCTGCCGCAGGGCGTACAGGCGGATGAGCTCACCGGCGATCTGCTTGACGGCCTTGCGCGCCCGACCCTTGGCCTTCTGCCAGTCCGCACCGCCCAGGCGATGGACTGTCGGGGCCTCACCACCGACGTACCTGGTGATCAGGTCGAGCTGGTCCATCGGCACGAACAGCCGGTCAGGCGGCTGGCCCCGCTTGCTCGCCGCGTACTCGAGCACGAGGTACTCGCGCTCCGCGCCCGCCACGGCCCGCTGGACCATGTCGACGTAGCGGCCGACGCCGTGCTGCTCGTGCACCACGTAGTCGCCCGTCCGCAGCGTGAGCGGGTCGATGGCGCGACGACGCCTCGATGGCAGCCGACGCATGTCCTTGGTGGACGTGCGCTGGCCCACGATGTCGGTCTCGGTGATGACGAACAGGTTGCTGCTGTCGAGTCCGAAGCCGTGCAGCAGCCGTCCTCGGGAGACGGTGACCAGTCCGGCTGCGGGTGGGGCGCTGACGTCAGGGGCCTGCGTCACCGCTATCCCGGCGTCGGCGAGCTCCTCGACGAGCCTGTCGACGGATCCGTGGCCCTCGGCAAGCAGCAGGACCCGCCGCCCCTCCTGCGACCATGCACGCATGTCGGCGAGGGCACGAGCCGATTCGCCGCGGTACGAATCGATCTCGCGAGCCGCGATGCGAATGCGCTGGCCCTCGCCGTCGTCGTCGGCCAGCTCGCCTGGGTCATCGAGCTCGACGTCACTGGCGAGCGGGGTCAGCCGCCACCAGCCGTCCCCGCGCATCTGGGCGATGTGCCGGAGGTCGTCGAGCTCCCGGTAGCTGGCGGCCGCCAGGTCGATCGGCGTCTGGTTTCCGACGGCCGCGTTGTGCCAGGAGGCGGCGAGGAACTCCTGGGCCGTCCGCACCACATCGTGCGCCCGCTTGCGGATGCGCTCGGGCTCGAGCAGCACCACGTGGGCCCGTCCGGGCACCAGCTCGAGGGGCGTCGTCATGCCGTCGGTGAGCACGGGAGCCAGCGACTCCATGCCCTCCACGGGGATTCCCTCGGCCAGCCGGCCGCACATGTCGGCGAGGTGCGGCAGCCGCACGGCGAGGTGCGCGGCCCGCTCGCGGACGTCGTCGGTGAGCAGGAGCTCACGGACGGCCGGCGCCCAGAGGCCGTGCTCCGCGATCTCCAGCGAGCGCTGGTCCCCGACGGCGAAGGTCCGGATCTCCTCGACGGTGTCGCCCCAGAACTCCACCCTCAGCGGGTGCTCCTCCGTGGGCGGGAACACGTCGAGGATGCCGCCGCGAACCGCCACCTGCCCGCGCCGCTCGACGAGGTCGATGCGCTCGTACCCCAGGCCGACGAGGGCGTCGACGAGGCCCTGGAGCGGCGCCTCGTCACCCACCACGAGTCGCACCGGGCGCACGTCCGCGATAGCGGCGACCACAGGCTGGAGGAAGGCACGGACGGAGGCCACGAGGACGTCGATCGGCTGGGTGACGGGGTCTCGGGGATCGGGATGGGCGAGGCGGTGCATGACGGCGACACGTCGGCCCACGGTGTCGGTCGAGGGCGACAGTCGCTCGTGCGGCAGCGTCTCCCAGGACGGGAAGACGGCGACGCTCGCGCCGGGCAGCAGATCGGGCAGCGCGGTGGCGACGTCCTCCGCCTCCCGACCGGTGGCCGTCACGACGATCACGGGCGCGCCCGCCCTCCGGTGGGCCGCGATCTGCGCGACGACGACGGGATGGACCGACGAGGGCACCTCGACCAGAGCGCCGGTGCCGGCCTCCGCCAGCTCGCGGATCGCCTCGAACGCAGAGTCATCGCCCAGGCAGCCGAGGATCCCGGTCAGGTTCACGAGGTCGCTGCCTCCAGCAGCGCCGCGCGCAGGTGCCCCGCCAGCGCCGGATGACTGACCATCAGGTCGGTGACGTAGGGCGGCATGTGGTTGAACACGATCGGTTCCCCGTCGAGGTGCGAGGGCACCAGCCCATAGGCGAAGGCGACTGCGTAGGGAGCGGCGACGTCCCACTCGTAGAAGCCCGTGTCGTGGACGTACGCCTCGGCCCGGCCGGCGATGATCTCGTTCACCTTCGCGCCCACGGACCCGACATCGATGATCTCCACGCCCTGGTCCGTGATACCGGCGGCCGCCAGCCTGCGGCCGAGGATCTCGACCGTGAGCGGCAGCGTGGCGGGCGGGCGACTGCGGGAGGCGACGATCCGCAGCGGCCGGTCGGTCGGAAGGGCGGCCGGCGGCTCGACCTCGTCGAGCACGGAGCGGGTCAGCCCCTGCGCCGGCAGGTCTACCGTGGCCGCGGACAGCACGGCCCCGGCCGGCTGCCACAGGGCGATGTGCACGGCGAAGTCCGCACGCCCCTGACCGTACTCGAACGTGCCGTCGAGGGGGTCGACGATCCAGACGCGCTCCGCCGAGAGGCGCACGTCGTCGTCCTTGCCCTCCTCGCTCAAGATGGCGTCGTCCGGACGGGCGGCGGTCAGCTCGGCCATGATCAGCTCGTGGGAGGCACGGTCCGCCCGCTTGCGCAGCGCATTCGCGACGTCCTTGTCGCCCATGGACCCGTTCGCGGGGTCGGCCCAGAAGTCGTCGCGCAGGGCCAGCAGCAGCCGGCCTGCCTGCCTGGCGACGTCACGGGACAGGTCACTGTCGTTTCTCGTGGGCATGCGTGCCTTCCTGCCTTCAGGTCGGGTCTGCGTTGAACCGGTTCTGCGTCGCCTCGAGCCCGTCGGCCACGATCGACTCCGCCGCGTCGGCTGCCCGCTGGACCACGTCGGGCAGGACCTTGCGCTCGGCGGTGCCGAACGGCCGCAGCACGTAGTCCGCGGCGTCCTGCCGACCGGGGGGCCGGCCGATGCCGACCCTCACGCGGAAGAAGTCGCCGGTGCCGATGGACTTGCGGATGCTCCTGAGCCCATTGTGCCCGTTGTCCCCACCGCCGAGCTTCACCCGGATCGCGGTGAAGGGGATGTCGAGCTCGTCATGCACGACAACCATGCACTCCGGTGCGATGCCGTAGAAGTCGAGCAGTGCCTTGACCGGCCCACCGGACTCGTTCATGAAGGACATCGGCTCCGCCAGCACGACGTGCACCGCGGCGCCCGGCATGCCCAGCCGGCCCTCGGCCGCCTGGGCATGGGCCCGCTTGTGACGGGCGAGCCGGGCGCGCATCTGGTCGGCGACGAGGTCCACCACGCGGAATCCCACGTTGTGCCGCGTCGCCGCGTACTCGGGCCCCGGGTTGCCGAGCCCGACGACCAGCCACGGGCTGCTCGACAAGGTGGTGGACTACTCCGGCTGTGGCGCGCTGGCAGCCGCCGTCTCGGCGGCCTCCGCGGCCTCGACGTCAGCCGTGTGGGCGGCCGCGTCCGCATACTCCTCGGCCTTGTGCTCGGCATCGGACACGGCGTGCTTGGCCGCCTCGGTCGGATCCTCGCCCAGGGCGACGGCCTCTTCCAGCGCCTGCACCGCGGATGCGGCGTCCATGCCCGCCTCCTCGGCGGCGTCGGTGGCGGCCTGGATGGCGGCCGCCATGGCGCCGCGCTCGGTGGCCTCCGCCGTGGAGATGATGATGAGGTCGAGGTGCTCGAGGCTGCGCTTGACCGGGTCTCGCTGGATGTCGCGGGGCTTGACGAGGATCGTGGCGCCCTCGAATTCGATCGAGAAGACGACGCGCGGCTTGCGCAGGGCCAAGGTGAGCTCGCGCGTGGGCAGGGCCACATGGACCAGGTCGGAGCCCTCGCCGTAGATCACGGCGGGGACGTGTCCCTCGCGGCGGATGCGGCGCGCAGCGCCCTTTCCGAAGTCGGAACGGGGAACGGCGGACAGTGCAACGGTGGTCACTTCAAGACTCCTCGGTCGTCGTCGGTCACCTCGGCAACGCTGGTGGGCGCCGACTTCGTCGATCACGGTGCTGCATGCGCACCCTCGCCGAGGATCAGGAGGAGTCTAGCGTCTAGTGCGACGAGGCCTCCGGGGTGGTCGCACCAAGCTCGAACAGGCTGGCCTGCGAGGCATCCGGGCCGTCCTCGAACATGCTCGTGACGGAGCCGTCCGTGAACACCTCGGTGATGGCCTTCGCCAGGAGCGGGGCGATGGACAGCACCGTCAGCTTCTCGAACATGTGCTCCGGCGAGATCGGGAGCGTGTTCGTGACGATGACCTCGGAGATCCGCGAGTTCTGGAGGCGCTCCCGCGCCGGATCGCTGAGGATGCCGTGCGTCGCTGCCACGATGACGTCGGCCGCGCCGTTCTCGAACAGGGTCTCGGCCGCCTTCACGATGGTGCCGCCGGTGTCGATCATGTCGTCGACGAGGACGCACACACGGTCCCTGCACGTCGCCGACCACCTCGAGCATCTTCACCTGATTGGGCACGTCCGGATCGCGGCGCTTGTGGATGATGGCCAGCGGCGCGCCGAGAACGTCCGTCCAGCGCTCCGCGACGCGGACCCGGCCGGCATCGGGCGAGACGACCGTGATCCGCTCGCGCGGGACGCGCGAGGCGACGTGCCGGGACAGCAGGGGCATCGCGAACAGGTGGTCGACCGGTCCGTCGAAGAAGCCCTGGATCTGGGAGGTGTGCAGGTCGACCGCCATCAGCCGATCGGCCCCCGCCGTCTTGAACAGGTCGGCCACCAGGCGGGCGGAGATGGGCTCCCGGCCCCGGTGCTTCTTGTCCTGGCGCGCATAGCCGTAGAACGGCACGATCACGGTGATGCGCTTGGCCGAGGCGCGCTTGAGCGCGTCGATCATGATCAGCTGCTCCATGATCCACTTGTTGATCGGAGTCGTGTGGCTCTGCAGCACGAAGGCATCGGCGCCGCGGACGGACTCCTGGAAGCGGATGAAGATCTCGCCATTGGCGAAGTCGTACGCCAGCGTCGGCGACAGCGGCACGCCCAGACTCGCCGCCACCTCCTGGGCAAGCTCCGGATACGAGCGCCCGGCCACCAGCAGCAGCCGCTTCTGGTTCGGTACCGTCAGATGGGTCAACGAGGCTCCTACGCTGGGCTGGTCGGGGTGTCGCGGTCCGTATGCTTCCTTGGCTCGTGCAGCCGCCTGCGCAGCGGGGGATCCCGGGCGGCGTCTTTCGACCCAGCCCTCGATGTTGCGCTGCCGGGCGCGGCCCACGGCCATCGCGCCGGCAGGGACGTCGTCGGTGATGACGGAGCCTGCCGCCGTGTAGGCACCGTCGCCGATCGTCACCGGCGCGATCAGCATGGTGTCGCTGCCGACACGGACGTGGTCGCCGACGACCGTGCGGTGCTTGTCGACGCCGTCGTAGTTGACGAAGATGGTGGCCGCACCGATGTTGGAGCCCTCGCCGACCTCGGCGTCGCCCGACGTACGACAGGTGCGGCACCTTCGACCCGTCGCCGATGACCGAGTTCTTGATCTCGACGTACGCGCCGGCCTTGGCGTTGCGCCCCGAGCACCGTGCCCGGTCGCAGGTAGGTGAAGGGGCCCACCTTCGCGCCCGCCGCCGATGACCGCGAGCTCGGCCCAGGTGTGGATGACCTCCGCGCCCTCGCCCACCTCGCAGGCGGTGAGCGTGGTGCCCGGGCCGATGACCGCCCCCGTCGCGACCGATGTCGGTCCTCGAAGCGTGACCTGCGGTCGCAGGGTGACATCGGCGCGAGATCGACGTCGACGTCGAGCCAGGTCGTGGCCGGATCGAGCATCGAGACCCCGCCGCGCATCCACGCCTCGTTGATCCGATCACGCAGGATCGCGGCGGCTCGGGCGAGCTGCACCCGATCGTTGACCCCGAGAACCTGCGTGGCGTCAGCGACGAGGGATGCGGAGACGACGTCGCCGTCCGACGCCAGCAGTCCGAGCACGTCGGTCAGGTACTCCTCGCCCTGGGCATTGCCGGTCGTGACCCGGGCCAGGCAGTCGCCGAGGCGATCGGCGGCGAATGCGTACATGCCGGAGTTGATCTCGTCGATGCGTCGCTGATCGTCTGTGGCGTCCTTCTGCTCGACGATGGCGGCAACCGAGCCGCGGGCATCGCGGAGGATGCGTCCGTAGCCCGTCGGATCGTCGAGGCGGGCGGTCAGGACCGTGGCCGAGGCCGTCGTGCTGTCGTGCTCGAGGAGCATGCCGACGAGGGTCTCGCCGGTCAGGAGCGGCGTGTCGCCGGTCAGGACGACGACCGGGCCGTCGGAGGTGTCGATGCCACGGCGGGCAAGGTCCGCCAGGGCGATGCGCAGCGCGTGGCCGGTGCCTCCCCGGGTCTCCTGGACGACCGTCAGCGCCCAGGGCGCGATCTCCGCGACGTGCTCCACCACCTGGTCGCGGCCGTGCCCGACGACGACGATGAGGTGATGCGGCTCGATGGAGGAGGCGGCCTCGATCACGTGCCCGAGCAGTGAACGGCCGGCGACGGTGTGCAGCACCTTGGGGGTGGCGGACTTCATCCGCGTGCCCTCACCCGCAGCGAGGATGACGACGACGGACGGGCGACTGGTGGTCACATCAGTTCCTCAGTCGGGTCGGGCCCGGCGAATACCGGGCATCGGCCGGGAGGGCACCTAACCCTATCGACCGACGAGCAGGGGAGTCCACGGACGGCGATGCGCGATCGGGCCGGGCTCCCGGGGAAGGAATCGAACCTTCGTTGACGGATTCAAAGTCCGCTGTCCTGCCGCTAGACGACCCGGGACCGGCCGGTCGAACCGGCGGGCTAGCGAAACTGTAGAGGGGCCGCATGCCACCATGCGGCATGGCCTTGGGTTCCGGGGAGCTGATCGACACGGAGCGACTCGAGCTCCGTCTGCTGTCCGTCGACGACATCGTCGCGCTCCTCGATGACCCCGACGGACCGTCGCCCTGGCAGGGGCGCCCATACACGAATCCCCATCGCGTGCTGATGGACGATCCCGGGCCGCTCCCGTGGCGGGTCGCGAGCGTGCGAGTCGACCCCTCGGTCAACATCTGGCTCGTCCGGCTCATCGTCCTGAGGCAGACGCGCGAGGTCATCGGCCACGTCGGGTTCCACGACGCCCCGAACCCAGACGGCATGATCGAGGTCGGCATCACCGTCCACCCGGCCTTCCGGGGGCGCGGGTATGCCAGGGAGGCCCTCGTGGGGCTGTGGCGATGGGGAGTCGGCCGGGCCGGCGTGCATCGGCTGCGCTACACGGTCAGCCCGGAGAACCGCACGTCCGTACGCATCGTCGAGGGCTTCGGCTTCGGCCGCGCCGGCCGGCAGATCGACGAGATCGACGGCCCGGAGGACATCTACGAGATGGGCGCGACCGAGTTCACGGAGCGGTTCGGCGGGTTGACGCCGAAACCTACGGAACCGTAACCTACGAGAGCGTAGGTAGCGCATCCCAGCGCTGCCGCATCACCGAGGAGCCCCATGCCCGCATCCGCCCAGACCCTGCAGCACCGCCCGGCGTCGGCCGACCCGGTCCAGCTGAACAGTCTGGGCATGCGCATCACGATCGGCCTGTTCATTGCGATCCCGCTGCTCGCAGTCATGCTCGCGATCCCCCTCGCATGGGGCGGCTGGCTCACATGGGTCGACGTGGCCCTCGTGGTCGCCATGTGGACGACCACGGCA